>CAJTMY010000006.1 GCA_910577355.1 uncultured Muribaculaceae bacterium | reverse complement strand
CCATTCCCCAAAATCAATTATTTAAATTTAAGATAATTTTGATGCGGTTGCCCTGACTGTAAAGTATCGGGGAAAAGTGGCCAAAGCCGAAAATCCCCCCGGCCAGGGCCGGAGGGATTATAGAAGTGAAAGAGGGATAGAGATGCAGGAGGCTTGTTGAGTTTACAGATTCTTATCAGTAGTTCCACTGGCAGGCTACCATGTGGAGGTTGGGGCAAGCCTGGGTGCGGAGGTCTACGATCTGGTTGTAGCGGCAGTTGATGTAGGTGAGGTTTGTGTCGAACGATACATCAAGCATGCTCAGCTGGTTGTTGTTGCAGATTACGCGCTGCAGGAAGGTGAGATTGCTGAGATTGAGCTGGGTGAGGTCGTTGTACGAGCAGTCTACATACTGGAGGTTGGGAGTGGTCTCTACACTGAGGTCGGTAAGATCGTTATAGGAGCATACGAGGTCGAGCATTGCGTTGCACTGGCGTACTGCAAGAGTCTTCATGTTGTTGTCGGTGCAGACAAAGGTTGCGAGGCTGGGGAGGTTGGATACCACCATGCTTGCTATCTGGTTGTCATCGACATTGAGGTTCTTGAGGCTTGTGAGGCCGGCAAGAGTGATGTTGGCGAGCTTGTTGTAGCCGCAGTAGAGATTCTTGAGGGCTGTGCAGTTTTCTACCGAGAGTAGCTCGAGGTGGTTGGACTGTACGTTCAGGGTCTCGAGAGTGGAGGAGTTGCTTACGTTGAGCTCTACCATGTAGTTAGAGGCCAGATTGAGATCCTTGATGAAAGGAGCGTCGGTAATGTCGACCTCGGGCAGACGGTTGTTGTTGAGCTGGAGCTTGACGATCTGGGTACATCCGTCCATCGAGAACTGGGTGAGACGGTTGCGCGAAGCATTCACTTCGGTGAGGGCGGCATCCTTGTCGAGGGTAAGACCGGTGAGACGGTTGCGCGATACATCGACTTTCTTGAGAGCCGAGAAACCGGTAAGGTCGAGAGTGCCGGCAAGCTTTTTGCCCTTGAAATCGATAGCGGTGACGTGTCCGTTCTCCACGGTGATGCCTTCAATAGAGGCCAGATTGCGGGTGTCGGTAACTTTAAGAGCCTCTGCGTTGGTTGCGGCCTCCTGAGCGGGCTGTGCAAGGAAAGCCTGAAGCTGTTTGGCTTCATTCTTTGCTAAGTTTTGGGCTGATGCTGAAACGCCACAGATAGCAACGGCTAAGAATAATGCGATTTTTTTCATATCTGTAAGTTTTTAAAGATTTAGATGTTTTTAATCGTTTATCTTAAGAACAATACATGTTATTGTTTGGTTTGCGTGAGGTGAAATAATTTTTTAAATTTTTTTTAAAAAAGAAAAAAGCGTACCTTTGCACAAACAATTATCGCAAGACCATGAAACTGAAAAAGCTACTGTTCACGGGGCTTCTCCTCGTATCTGCCGCCATAGGGCTGCAGGCTCAGAAAATCGCAGTATTATCCGATACCCATATCACACCGGGCAATGCCTCCGAGCCTAAGTTGCGTGAGGCTGTGCGCGAGATCAATGCCGGAGATTTTGATGTCGTAATACTCGCCGGTGATCTAGGCAATGAGGGTTCGGATGCCGAACTTACAAATATCAAATCGATTCTTGACTCGATAAGCCATCCGCTGTTTGTTCTTCCAGGCAACCACGAGAGCACATGGAGCCAGTCGGCCACCAAGACCATATTTGATCTGTGGGGTAACGACCGGTTTGTCACCGAGGTGGATTCCCTTATCATAATAGGTATAAGCAGCGGCCCTTTCATGAAGATGGGCGACGGCCATATAAAGACGGAGGATCTGGCATGGCTGCGCGATACATTGAAAAAACGTCTTGCTCCCGGCAAGCGTGTGCTGTCGGTCAACCACTATCCGCTCAAGGACGATCTCGACAATCTGCCGCAATATATGGACGCTCTAAACGACTTTCCGGTGATCGCCCACATCAACGGCCACTATCACCGCTTTATACCTTACACTGCCGCCGATCAGGAAGGTACGCTGCAGTGCTGCATGGTGCGCGCCCTTGATCTGCACAACGGCAATTACGGCTATTCGATAGTGGAGGTATCGCCGGAATGGATTCACATATATGACAAGGAACTCGGCAAACCCCGCAGGGCCGTCTTCGCCGCCCCTGCCCGTACCGACTATAAGAAGCCGGTATTTAAGATCGCGGAATGGACTTCACCAGATGGTTTCGAGGTTGAGAAGGTATGGACAGACACCGCGTCGGTATTCACCCGCCTTGCCGTAGATGCCGATAACGTATACTTCGGCAACTCGCTCGGTTATGTGAAAGCGGTCGACAAAAACGGCAAAGGCCAACGGTGGGAGATCTCCACCGGTGCATCGGTATTCTCGCGCCCCGTGGTGCTTAAAAACGGCAAAATCGCCTTCCCCGCCGCCACAGGCATATACGTAGTGGACAAGGACGGCAAGAAGAGCCGGGTGCTGCCCTCGCGCGAAGGCCCGTATGTGGCCGACGGCCTGATCACTCCCCGCGGCTGGGTGCAGGGCGGTTACAAGCGCCTTGAGATGCGCGACCCGTCGTCGGGCAAGCTTAAATGGACATACGATTCTATCTTCAATTATTGTCAGGCTTCGCCTTCGTATGATGGCAACGACCTTGTGTTCGGCGCCTGGGATACCAATCTTCGTTGCCTCGACCTCCGAAACGGCAAGTTGCGTTGGGCTTGGAACAACGGCAAGTCCAACAATATGCTCGGCCCGGGCGATGTGGTACCAGTGATCACCCCCGAGCGTGTCTACACCGTCGCACCCGACCGCTATATGACAGCCATCGACCGAGCCACGGGCCGCACTTTGTGGCGCGACAACTCGCACCGCTACCGCGAGGCAATGGGTCGCAGCGAGGACGGCTCGCGTGTGTATAGCAAGACCATGGACGGCGAGCTGGTGGCTGTCGACGCCACATCGCCCGAGTTCAAGGAACTGTGGACAGTGGATATGGGTCTCGGCTATGAGCATGCGCCTTGTATCGTGCTTGAGAAGGACGGGGTGGTATATGCCGGCTCGCGCCGCGGTATTCTCACTGCTGTGGATCCGGCCGCACAGAAGGTGCTGTGGTCGCTGCCTCTCGGCTCGAGCGAGGTCAACGGCATCGATGTGGATCCGACAACGGGCGATATCTATATATCGATGATCGAAGGTACGATCTTCCGTGTGAAGAAAAAATAAAAGATATATAAATGACAAACGCCCCGGAATTATTCCGGGGCGTTTGTAGTATGTATGCGAATCTACTCGAAATATAGTGTGTCGAAATATTCGGGCCGGTGGAACTGTGGCCGGCTTGTTTCAATCGGACGCCACATCATATAATTTGGCTCTGAGCCTCCGCATTTGTAGAAATTGGCGGACATTGTCATGCCGTCGAAACTCGATATGGTGTCGAGAAACATGGCTCCTTTGGAAATGATCAATGCCGCCTCCCATTCCACGGTGTCGTTGCGGGAATCGAAAGGGGTGTTTCCTAACGATGTATGTCGCTCTACAAGTTTCTCGACATCGGCCGAGGCGAGTTGCCGCCGGGTATTGATGCGGCCTCCCTGCAGCAGCAGCGAGCCTATGCAGTTCAGTTCGAAGTTGTAGTATGTGTCATCGGCTCCGGGCGACACAAAAAATTCCACGCATGCGTCGCGGAATACACGGCCGTTATCTTCCGTAACGTGTGCGGCAGTGCCTGTCTCTCGTACGATGTATTGCAGCAATATGGCATCGCCTGTATGTGCCATACGGAAGCGTACTCGCGGAGTAAAAGATGGCTCTGCCCAGCGTGAGAATGCCGCCGAGTCGAACGGTATGCCGGCACTGTCGAGAACTGCGGTTATAGCCGAGGCATGGGCAGGAGCGGATACTCGGCGTACTGAAAGGCCTGCGGCAGCCGACATCGTGGCTATAAGCAATGCGCCTGCCGTGAGCAGGCGCATGTCGCGTATGGAGTGACCGGTTACTGACATATCACGCGGTCGGGCTCATTGACCGGCGATACACGCCATCCGAACAGCACGTCGCCGAATGTGTAGAAACTTACGTTGAACTCGCGGCCCGACAGTGAGTCGGTGACGATATAGCGCTGCAGGTCGTTGTTGCGCTCGGTGAGTCGGTAATCGCCGGGCTTGATTTCGGGCAGCAGAGTGTCTTTCGGTGATTTGTCGGGCAGCAACAGCTTCTGCATCGATTTCTCTACCCGGGCAATCACGCCGGGATGGCTGAACGGGTCGGGGTCGGCTGCGGCAGTCCGTCCGGGCAGTGCGGCGAGCTTGCCTTCGGCGCGCAAGCATCGCATGCTGTCGGCATATGCTTTGAAGCGACTGCGTATCGAGGGGGTGCGCAGGCCCTGAACGGTGAATAGAGCTATGCCTTTGGCTCCGTTGGCGAATGCCGAGTCCATGCATTCAAACAGTGCTGTGGTGTCGAACGACATCATGCCACAGTAGAGCTGTGTATTGCTGCCGCGCAGGTCGCGCTCGTTTTCGAGGGTGCAGTCGGCTATGAAACTCGGGTCGCAGGTGTAGAAGTTGTGGTAGACCATAGGAAATACGATATCGAGATCCCAGTTTTTCCAATCCTGGCGTACCATCCGCGAGCCTACTTTTGAGGTTGGAAATGGCGACGCACCCATCACTTTGCCGCAGCTGCGCACCACTTCGGCGAGCTCGTTGGCCACCTCGGTGACCTGGTCGCAGCGGAATTGGCGCCACAGTGTGTCCTGTGCCGGATCTTCCTGCTTGCGGGGGTCGTAGCCATGCAGTGTCTTGAACTTCTCGATCATCGCGGGGTGGTAGCCGTAGTCCCATTGCGGGTATTCGCGGTCTTGTTCTATGCCGAAGCGCGGCCAGCGGGTCGTCGGCAGCAACACGTCGACAAAGCGGTTGAAGTCGATGGCGATGCCTTCGAGACCTTCCACCTCGGCAAAGGAGCGTACCCGTTCCTTGAGATATTCGCGCACTTCGGGCAAGGCCGGGCACAGGAAAGTGTAATGCGGTACATATGCCATTGAGTCGACGAGGCTGTAGCCGTCGCGGTTCACGCTCAGCCACTCGGGATGCTCGGCCATTATCTGTTTGCGGTCGTGCTCGAGGTTGAGAGTCCACAGCCATGCATACACGGTGATGCCGTGCCTGTTGGCTATGGGGATGAGACGTCGGTAATCGTCGGGCGTGGGCGCGTTGAGCATCAGACCGTCAATGCCGGCACTGTCCATAAGTGCGCATACCGAGTCGAAGTTCATGCTTTCGCGATAGTCGAGCCATGTCCAGAACATGGGCCGCTGTGGCTCGGGGTCTTGCACTTTTTTCTTGCAGCATATCAGCGATGTGGCTGCGATGGCTGTAATAACGAGCAGCAATAGTTTTTTCATATCTTGAGTTTTATGTGTATGCGTTCGAGCAGACCTGTAATGAATATTATGATAAGCGAGAAACACAGGCAGTTGGCCAGTCCCCATATGCCATGAGTGAGCCAATCGGGCATATGCCATCCGGTGAGATATGACATGCCGTATACTATATAAGGAAGTACATATGCCGTAAGCGTGGCCGTGCCGGCCGGACGTATTATGGCGAACCAACCCGTGAGTCCGCGGCTGTTGAGCCAACTGAAGGTGAAATACAGAGCCACTGAAATGGCAAAAGTATAAAACACCCAGCAAGGAGTCTCGCCGAGTTTCGACACGATATAGAAACGGTGCAATATAAGCCCTGCGGCAAGCAGCGCGCAGGCCGAGCCGATGCCGAATATGAAACGGCGGTTTTCGCTGATGTCGGTGAGCCGGGATGATATTACAGACAGCATGACGCCGCCCATGGTGAGAGAAGCGAGACATCCGTTGCCGAGATGCACTATGCCGAGCATCTGGCCGTAGAAGTTTCCTTCAGGGAAATCAAGGATCGGACGTCCGCCTAACTCCTCGCGCAGCGGAGTGTTGAGCACACACAGGGTCGCCAGGCCGATGAATACACCCATCAGCGCGCCGAAGTTGTGCCGCAGCAGCAGGTATGTCGTGGCGCAGAAGAGATATGCCCAGCCGATAAGACCGAGTATGCCCCACCAGCTTGAACGGAATACGGTGCCGTTGGTATGACGGCATGTGAGCATCAGGAAAAGCAGTATTGCCCATCCGAGCACCTGCAGGCCTGTGAACAGATGTTTGCGGCGGGGGTAGGAGGGATATTTGTTCCATATCAGTATGAAGCCGGCCACCATAAGCAGGTAATAGCTTCCGGATGTGTAGGGCAGTCCGGGTTCGAGGCCGCCGGCATTGACGGTGCATACGCCCATTATGAGCAGTGCGAAAGTGCGTTTGAGAATATGCGCCAGTGTCGACTCGCCCGACATGCCGCGAGTGTAACGGCTCTCGATGGCGTAGGGTATCGACATACCCATGGCGAACAGGAAACAAGGAAACACGAAGTCGGACAATCCGGCGAAGTCCTCGCCCGATACGGCATGGAGCATCCAGTGCGGCACATCATGCACTGTGCCGAGGTCGTTCACAAAAATCATAGTGAACATTGTGAGTGCCCTCAGCATGTCTATGGCGAGGTTTCGCCGTGCAAAAAAGTTGTTGTGGGTAGGCATAGATTTTAAGGTAACTGTGTATGGTACAAAGATAACTGAAAAATGTAATATGGCGTGGATTAAATGAGTTTTGACCCGCAGGCGGGGCAGAAGCGCGATGCGGGAGGTACTGGGCTGCCGCACTGTGTGCAGAATGAGGCGGCGCCGGGAGTGTATGCGTTGGCGCTGAATGCGTTGCCGGTGAATGCGCCGGGTCGTGCGTTGCTTTCGTTAATGACGGCCTGAGCGGATGCGAGGGCGCGGTCGTCGAGTTTGGATTGCTGTACCATGCCCCATATCTGTGTGACGAGTACGGGCCAGAGGAAGAAGTAGCTGATGACGGTTGGTATGGCCTGCTGGCCGAATATGCCTACGCCGGCGTCGAATGCCACGCCGTCGGTGGTCGGAATGAGTGATACCTTGAGAGCCGACTTAAGGCCGAGAATGGCTTTGAATGTGCCGCCTTTGGCGATAGAGATATCGACTCCGCCGCTGATAAGTTCTTCACGTTTCACATCGAATCCATCGGTCTGAAAGTCGGCGCATATGCGATCGGCCATGGCGGGGATAAGTTCGGGCCGTGCGGCGAGTGTCTTTTTAGTGCTGAAAGTTCCCATTATCTGCGTAAGTCTTGAAGTTGGTTGATATGATATGTGGCAAACAATACGCTGAGCTCGGTGATTGCGTCGAGGACTGCGGTCTGTTGGTCGGGGCTGCATATTTCCTGCACATGGCGCAGTGCTGCGATTGCGCGGTCGGATTGTTCTTTGAGTTCGTCGTCGGTGACTATTCCGTCGGCCATGATTGTCTTGAACGATGTGCTTTCGGCAACGATCTGCTCGACATTGAGCATGCCGTTTTCGTCAAACAATGTTTTCATATATGGAAGGGTTATAGGGTTATTAAGGTCGTTAAGGACTTTAAGGATATTAATGTCTTTAAGGTCATAGGACTGATGTTAAGACCGGGGTGCTGTTATTTAAGTTTGGCGCCGCAGTGGAGACAGAATTTCCATGCGGGGTCGACTGGTTTGCCGCAGGCGGGGCAGTGTCCGGGGGCGGGCAGGCGGTTGTTGATGCCGTTGATGATGTTCTGATATTGCGGGGTCTTGGCCCAGTTGAGTATCTCGCGTACGCGTACGGCTGCGAATGGATGGCTGGCTTCCATTATGGCCGCTGTCTGGAGAGTCTTGTTCCACAGTCCGTCTTTGCATATCCTGTCGTATTGGTCGGCCTGCGATGCCCATTGCTGCATGTCGATGTTCTGTGTGAGGCTGCGTGGGCCTCCGGCGAGACGTGCCATGACTTGTGCCACAGTTTGCGGCGATGTGACGATGGCGCCTGCGCGGTCGCATGAGAGCTCGCTCTTGCGCTGCCAGTAGAGGATGGCGTATTTGATGGGAATTGTGAGGGCGCCGAGTACGCCGAGGGAGTCGACTCCGCTGAGGATGTATTCGGCTACGGAGTGGTACAGCACGTGACGGCAGAGTATGTGGCCGCATTCGTGTGCAATTACGGCGTCGAGCTCTTCGTCGGTCATCATGTCGACAAGGGCTGATGTGACGGTGATGTAGATACGGGTGTCGCCGAAAGTCCATGCGTTGGGGTAGGGATCCATCGACAGGTAGAATTCCGGCTCGGGTATGCCGAGTTTGGCGCATATAGGCGGCAGGTGACGGTAAAGCTCGGGCATCTGATTCTCCGACAGCCTGATGGCCGAGGCCATATTGATGCCGTATTGCAGTTTCTCGAAGCCGAGGGCGTAGAATTTCTTGACGAAGGTGGGGAAGCCCGGGATGCTCTCCATCTGGCGGAGAGCCGCTGCATCCTCGGGATGGATGAAGTCGGATGGTTTCATGGCGGTATGCTTATGGTTGTTCTTTGATCTCTATTTCCAGGCCGTCGTGTGCGAACCGGACATTATGGGGCAGCCGGACTGTTGCCTCGGGGCCGATGTCGTGGCTCATGTGGGTGAGGTAGGCGATCCGTGGCCGGATTTTATCTATGATGTCGAGCGTCCGGGAGAGATTGAGGTGCGAGAGGTGCTCTTCGTGCCGCAGGGCGTTGATGACGAGTGTGTCTATACCGGTTATGGCGGCCATTGTCTTGGTCGGCATAGTCTTGCAGTCGGTGATGTATGCGAGGCCTTCGGTCATGAAGCCGACTATGGGCAATGCGGCGTGCATGACGGGCAGCGGTATGAGCGTATGGCCGGCGATGTCGAAAGGCTGCATCGGCCCGATGGTGTGTATGGCGAATGTAGGCACGCCGGGATACAGCTTACGGGCAAATGACCAGGGATTGCGGCTGCGGAGGTCGGCGGCTACGTCGGCCTTGCAGTATGTGGGAAAGTGCCGTGAGTCCTTGCAGTATGGGCGCAGATCGTCGATACCGCCTACATGGTCGTAGTGGCTGTGTGTGATGACAAGCGCCTCGAGGGGAGGAGAGCCGGCGCGGAGTATTTGCTGCCGGAAGTCGGGGCCGCAGTCGATGAGTACATTGATACCATCGTCGTATTTTATGAGCGCGGACGCACGCAGGCGCGTGTCGCAGGGATCGGGCGAGGTGCAGGTGGGACAGGTGCATCCGATGACGGGTACGCCTGTCGATGTGCCGGTGCCGAGGAAGAGCAGTTTCATTTGCGGAAACGAATCAATATGCCGTCTTCAAACAGGAGGTATACGCCGTTGTCGTAGCTCCACCGCTCCATCTGGAATCCCCGCGTGGCTCCGCGGTCGATCGATACCGGCGCACCGAGAGCGAGGCGGCATTCGTCGCGGGTCATGCCTTCTTCGATTCGCGAGCGGATTATGTTCTGCCATGTCTTGTCGGTGATGCGCGGATATGCTTTGCGGGGATCATCGAAGGCGAAGAGTCGGTCGAAGTTGCGTGTGGCCCATGAGGCGGTGCCGTAGGTCATGAGAATGTAGCGTGGGGCGTTGCCGAGTTCGTTCGGCGGTGTGAAAGCCACGCAGAGCGGGTAGCGCTCGGTGCCGGGTATGACGCTGTCGACCGTGACAGGCACATGGCGCAGGCCTTCGGTCGATTTGCCGTCGGCGTCGTACCACAGCGGAGTGGTGATATAATATGTGTGTCCGCGCATGAGAGAGTCGGCGATGGCGACGGCCGACAGCTCTACGGTGAACGGTATGGCGAGCGAAGGGTTTTCGTCCCAGTCGGCGGCGGCGATGTCGGGCCGGTAGTATAAAGCTTGTCCTTCCGGGCCGGTGAAGCTTATCTCTATGCCGTCTTTGCCCGAGAAAGTGGCGACGTTACGTGTTCCGGCAAGTATTATCTCGTCTCCTTTGGAGAGATCGGTACCGACAGACGACGGAGTGAATATCATGGCGATGCGGCTGTCGGCCACGAGCCAGCGCTTGCCGGGTGTCCACGCCGAGGGAGCTTCGGGCACAACTGTGGCGGTGAGCTCCTGCTCCGGCGATACGAGAGCCCCGAGGCGGCGCACGTCGTTGCCGGTGATGCGCGGGGTACTCTCTATGCCGGTGAAGCAGCCGCCGCAGATGACGGCCGCGGCGGCCGGTATAAGGAGCCGTGTTATGGCGGTCAACTTCATTTCTGCGGTTGGCGGCCGAGGTTGTGAAGGATGAACGAATATATGTCGGTCCATTCGTCGATCACCTTGGCGATTGGCTTGCCGGCGCCGTGACCCGCCTTTGAATCGATGCGTATAAGCTTTGGATTGCTGCCGGTGTCGGCTGCCTGGAGCGCGGCAGCGTATTTGAATGAGTGTGCGGGCACGACGCGGTCATCGTGGTCGGCTGTGGTGACGAGGATCGACGGGTAGGGAGTGCCGTTGTTGCGGATGGTGTGCAGGGGAGAGTATCCGAGCAGATAGCGTGCCATGTCGGCTGAATCGTCGGCTGTGCCGTAGTCGCTTGCCCAGTTCCATCCGATTGTGAACAGATGGTAACGCATCATGTCCATGACTCCCACGCGCGGGATAGCGACGCGGAACAGATCGGGCCGCTGATTGACGCAGGCGCCGACGAGCAGGCCACCGTTGGATCCGCCCTCGATGGTGAGCAGTTCGGGCTTTGTCCAGCCTTCGTTGATCATGAATTCTCCAGCCGAGATGAAGTCGTCGAACACATTCTGTTTTTTCATCTTTGTGCCGGCTTCGTGCCATGCGTCGCCGTATTCGGCGCCTCCGCGGAGGTTGGCCTGGGCGTATATGCCGCCGTTCTCAAGCCAGAACAGCCGCGAGGGAGAGAATCCGGGGTTGAGTGTGATGTTGAAGCCTCCGTAGCCATAGAGATATACGGGGTTGGTGCCGTCTTTTTTCAGACCTTTCTTATATGTGATGAACATAGGTACCTTTGTGCCGTCCTTGGATGTGTAGAACACCTGTTCGGTGACATAGGCGGCAGGATCGAAATCCTTGAGTTCCGTAGCGTGGATAGGGGCGCTGATGTGGCGCTGGCTGTCGTAGGAGAATATCGTGGATGGATATGTGAACGATGAGAAGTTGTAGAACACCTCGGGGCTCTTGCGCGACGATGAGAAGCTTACCGAGCCGTAGGTGGGCAGCTTTATCTCCTCGACAAACTTTCCGTCGGGGTCGTATAGATATGCATGGTTGGCTGCATCGCGGTCGTATGTGGCTATGACGCGGTTGTTTACGAGCAGATTTACGTCGGTGAGCACGGCCTCGGGGTCTTCAGGAAGGATGTCGACCCACTGCGAACGTGCAGGATCCTTTGTGTCGATGGCCACGAAACGGTAGCGGGGAGCGTCGGCAGATGTGTACACGAGCAGCTTGCCGTCGTGTGTGGAGTCGATGACATTGAGTATGTAATCCTGCGACTCCTCGACGGTGACCCATTTGCTGTCCGGATCGCGGAGATCTTTGAAGTAAAGGGAGTTGCCGAATCCTTGTCCACCACCCTCGATGATGAGGAAACGTCCGTCGTCGGTAACTTTTGCCGAGTGGAAATGCAACGGCTCCTTACGGTTTTCGTACACAACTCTGTCTTCGCTTTGCGGTGTGCCGAGGCGATGGTAGTAGACGGTGTGGTATTCGTTGGCATTGGAGAATTCCTTTCCGGCCTCGGGGGTGGGGTAGGCGCTGTAATAGAATCCGTCGCCGTCCCATGCCGCGCCGGTGAACTTGGCCCACTCGATATGGTCGGGCAACAGGCGCCGTGTGGCGGTATCCATTACATAAATCTCGGTCCAGTCGGATCCGCTGCGCGAGATGGTGTAGGCGGTGAAGCGCCCGTCGTGGCTCTGGAACAGGCCGGTGAGTGCCACGGTGCCGTCGTCGCTGAGGCTGTTGGGGTCGAGGAACACCTCGGCATCGGCTGCATATGGAGTCTTGCCGCGGTATATCACCGACTGGTTGCGCAGGCCGTCGTTGTGCGCCCAATAGTAGAGGCCGTCGTTCTCAAGCGAGGGCATACCTGTCTTGGCATAGTCGTTGAGCGCCGTTATGCGGCGGCGTATATCATTGCGGAACGGTATCCGGGAGAGATAGCTCTCGGTGAGGGTGTTCTCAGCCTTGACCCATTCAAGGGTCGCCGCCGCAGTATCGTTCTCAAGCGGGCGGAAACGGTCGTCGACCTTCATGCCGAAAACCTCGTATACGGTGCCGTCCTGCGGGGCGGCGGGATATGATGACTGCGCGTGTGCGGCAGCGCCGGTGGCGGATATTGCCATTAGGGTTATGATTGGTTTCAACATAGTGTTTGTTTTATTCGCAAAGGTAATAAAATTGTGCGAGATAGGCAAAAAGCATGCTGTGAGAATTTTATTTAACATCCTTTAACCATATGCGGCGTCATTTTTGCGTAACTTTGGCGTCAAATGCAAGTGATATATAAGAAAATCAATCACAAACATATAATTCATCAATCACAAAAGTTTATGAATAGACTGTTAAAAAGCGGTATCGCCCTGCTGATGGGGCTCTTTGCCGCCACAGGTGCGTCGGCCCAGATGCAGGAACTGCCCGTCGACTCGGCGGTGCGCGTAGGTCATCTGCCCAACGGCCTCACCTATTACATCCGCCACAACGAGACTCCCAAAGGTCAGGCCGACTTCTACATAGCGCAGAAGGTAGGCTCGATACTCGAGGAGGACAATCAGCGCGGTCTCGCCCACTTTCTGGAACACATGTGCTTCAACGGCACTACCAACTTCCCCGACAAGGGTATCATCAACTGGCTGGAGTCGATAGGTGTGAAATTCGGTTACAACCTCAATGCGATGACCGGTGTCGATGCCACCATCTATAATATATCGGCTGTGCCCGTCGACCGCAAGAGCGTGCAGGACTCGTGTCTGTTGATTCTGCACGACTGGGCCTGCGACCTCACTCTCGATCCCAAGGAAATCGATGCCGAGCGCGGTGTGATCCACGAGGAATGGCGCCGCTCGATGCAGGGTCAGATGCGTATCATGGAGGAACAGCTCCCGAAGGTGTATCCCGGCAGCAAATACGGCTACCGCCTGCCTATCGGCACAATGGAGGTCGTGGATAACTTCCCCCCGCAGGCTATCATAGACTACTATCATACATGGTATCGCCCCGACCAGCAGGCTGTGATAGTGGTCGGCGACATCGACCCCGATTATATCGAGGGTAAGATCAAGGAGATGTTCTCGCCCATCAAGATGCCCGAGAATGCCAAGGAACGTGTGTATGAGCCCGTTGCCGACAACGAGGGCACCATATATGCCATCGGCAAGGACAAGGAGATGACAGCCCCCATAGCCCTGATGTTCTTCAAGACCGACGTGATGTGTCCGGCCGAAGCCCGCAACACTCCCGCCTACTATGCCGTGAAGTATATGACTGATGTGGTGGAGCAGATGCTTAACGTGCGCCTGAGCGACCTGTCGAAAAAAGTTGACGCTCCGTTTGCCCAAGGCAGCGCTTATTTCGGCGACTTCTTCCTGGCAAAGACCAAGGAAGCACTCACGCTGCAAGTCATAGGCAAAGACGGCCAGATACTGCCGGCACTTGACGCCGTGTACCGTGAGGTGCTGCGTGCCCGCGACGGCGGTTTCACCCCCGGAGAGTTTGAACGCGCCAATGCTGAAATCCGTTCGCAGTACGACCGTCTGTACAACGAACGCAACAACACCCGCACCGAATCTTATTCCAAGGAATATGTCAATTCGTTTGTGGATGGCGAGCCTATTCCCGGCATCGAGCTCGAGAAGCAGATCATGGATATGATGACACAGCAGGTACCCCTGCAAGCCATCAACCAGCTGCTGCCCCAGCTTATCACCGAGAACAACCGCGTGGTGCTGATGATGCTTCCCGACGCCGAAGGCTTTCACGTGCCCACCGAGGCTGAAGTTGCCGCAAGCCTTGCCGCAGTGGACAAGGAAACCATCGAGCCCTATCGCGACGAGATGCGCACAGATCCGCTCATCCCCAACCTGCCCGCTCCCGGCAAAATCACCGGCGAGACACACAACGCGCAGTGGGATGCAACCGAATTCACCCTCAGCAACGGCCTGAAAGTGATAGTGAAGCCTACCACATTCAAGGAGAACGAGATTCTGTTCATGGCTTCGGCCAAGGGCGGCCTCTCGGTAGTTGGCGACGAGCAGGCATCTTCGGTAATCTTTATGCCGTATGCTCTCGACAGCCGCGGCCTGGGCGCTTACAGCAATTCCGATATCCAGAAGTATCTGCAAGGCAAGCAGGTGAACCTCAATGTGAACCTCGACTCGTATTTCCGCATGCTGTCGGGCAACACCACCAAGGCCGACCTGCCCACTCTTATGGAGCTTATCTACGCCACATTCACCGAGTTCAACTTCACTCCCGATGAATTCGCCGCCCGCCAGAACATGATCGCAGGTGTGCTGGCCAATCAGGAGTCGACCCCCGACTATTACTTCGGCAAGCTCGCTCTCTCGAAGACCTACGCCGCCGCAGGCAAGCAGATGGTATCGACCGCACATGTCAAAGCCGCCGACCATGCAGCCACAACTTCTATTGTAAAAGACATGCTCGACTGCGCCAACGACTTCACCTTCTACTTTGTGGGCAACATCGACATGGCAACATTCAAGCCCCTGCTCGAGCAGTATATCGCCACTCTGCCCACCGGCAAGTCGAATGTGAGCTATGCCTCCAAGCCCGGCTATGAGGTAGCACTCGGCAAGCAGGCTGTGGAAGAGGTGATGGAAATGGCCACACCGCAGACGTGGGCCTATTACATCATCTCGGGCAAGGTGCCTTACACCGTCAAGAATCGTGTGATGAGCTCGATGGTCGGCCAGATCATGAGCAAGCGTCTCCTCGACAAGGTACGCGAGGAAATGGGCGCCACCTATTCGATCGGTGCCTCCGGTTCGCTCAGCCGCATGGGCGAGAACAACTTCGAGCTTGAGATCGCCTTCCCGATGAAGCCCGAGATGCGCAATGAAGTAAGCAAAGCCATCGACGTTATCATCGACGAGATGGGCAAGAACGTGACCGAGGCCGAACTCGCGCCCGTGAAGGAATATATGGTGAAGACCGCCAAGCAGCAGCTTGAGGAGAACAATCAGTGGATCTCCGCGATGGCAGGATTCAACCTCAACGGTGTGGATGTATTCAACGGAGAGGCCGATGTTGTGAACTCGGTGACCATCGCCGACCTCCAGAATTTCTGGAACGAGATACGCGCGCTCGGCAATGTCACAACCGTGGTTCTTAACCCCAAGGAATAAATTTTGCACTAAGAAGTAAAAAGAATTTTTAAACAAGTTCAAAATCAGCCCGGCAGATTGTCTGCCGGGCTGATTTTGTGTGTACGGGCACTTGTTTGTAAATAAAAATTATTACCTTTGCGCATCAATAACAACACCATGGCCAATTACAGTGATTTCAAGCGGCTCTACGGACTCATAGGCTATCCTTTGGGACATTCTTTCTCACAAAATTTCTTCAACCGGAAATTCGAGTCGGAGAAAATCGATGCACGGTATGTCAACTTCGAGATAAGCAGTATCGATATGCTCGCCCAGGTGCTTGAGCGTAATCCGAATCTTGCCGGATTCAATATCACGATACCCTACAAGGAGAAGATATTCGAGTATCTCGATGCTGTTGATCCCGAGGCTCGTGCCATCGGGGCCGTGAATGTGGTGAAGGTGTTCAGGCAGCCCGACGGATCGCGCTCTCTCAAAGGGTATAACAGCGACAGCGTGGGCTTCTGGGATTCGCTGCGCCCCATGCTCGTGGCCGGTGTGCATACCCGTGCTCTGGTGCTCGGCACAGGAGGTGCATCCAAAGCCGTGGCGCATGCTCTTGAAAACAACGGCATAGGGGTGAAAAAGGTATCGCGTACGGCTGCGCCGGGAGTGTTCACGTACAGTGAGCTCACACCGGATATAATAGGAGAGTACAAGATAATCGTTAATACCACCCCGGTGGGGATGTATCCGCATGTGGACGAGTGTCCGCAGATACCTTACGAAGGACTGTCGGCCGAGCATATCTGTTATGATCTTCTTTACAATCCCGATACGACGCTGTTCATGAAGAAGTCGGCCGAGGCCGGCGCATCGGTCAAGAACGGCCTCGAGATGTTGCTCCTTCAGGCATTCGTGTCGTGGAACATATGGAAAAAATAATCAAATTAAAATATTATACGTAAGTAATAAAACAAGAAATGAATCTGCTCTCAAAAATTGTATACATCGGGCTTATTGTCCTGATCCTTATTCCATTTTCGACTTTCGGAATGCCGGGGTTGGTGATATCGGCTCCTGTCGCGCTGCTGTGCGGCCTTGTGTACGCCTTTGTATTTGAGAATCCTTATCCAAAGTTCAACAAGAAGTGCTCGAAGTATCTGTTGCAGGTTGCAGTGGTATGTCTCGGCTTCAATATGAATCTTCAGGAGTCTATCAAGTCGGGTGCGGACGGGATGCTTTTCACCGTTGTATCGGTTATCGGTGTGATGGCTATGGGAGTGATGTTCGGATACTGGATGCACATCAATCGCAAGACAGCCTATCTGATATCGTCGGGCACAGCCATATGCGGCGGCAGCGCAATCGCTGCGGTAGGGCCTGTGCTGAAAGCGGATACCGATGAGATGGCAGTGTCGCTCGGCGTGATATTCATTCTCAATTCTATCGCGCTGTTCATATTTCCTCCTCTCGGGCATATGTTTGATATGACTCAGACCCAATTCGGTACCTGGGCGGCCATAGCCATCCACGACACGTCGTCGGTGGTAGGTGCCGGCGAGACATTCGGCGAGCAGGCGTTGCAGACAGCCACTCTTATAAAACTTACCCGTGCGTTGTGGATCATACCGTTGGCCTTTGCCACTATGTTTATCTTCCGCGATAAGACAGGCAAGGTGTCGATACCTTGGTTTATCTTCCTGTTTGTATTGGCTATGGTGATAAACACATATGTGTCGCTTCCGCAGTCGTTTGTCGACGTGATGGTATGGATTGCCCGCCGCGGCATGGTGGTGACACTGTTCATGATCGGTGCTTCGCTCACCATCAAGATGATGAAGAGTGTGGGCGTGAGGCCGTTGCTGCTCGCGGTATTGCTGTGGGTGATCATCAGTGTGTCGAGCCTGTTTGTGGTGCTCCACACCGTTGATGTGGCATGATTGAAAAATTGAACAGGGTGCCTGCCGTTCCAGCTCTCGCGGGTTGGGCGGCAGGTATTCTTTTATGGTATGCCGGCTGTGGCTGGTGGCTTGCCGCGGTTGCTGCGGCAGCAGGTGTGGCGATGACTGCCCGGCGGCAGTATGCACTTATGTCGGTGCTCTATGCATTGTCGGGGGGATGGAGCGTCGCATATCTGAATCAGCCGGTCGAAGCTCCGGCCGCGGTGCTCGACGGGCGAGAGCTGCAATATGCGGCCACAGTGCGTACGGTGCGCAATACGCCCGGAGCAACAACGGTTGTGGCGGATATCGACAGTGTGGCCGGGCAGCCGTGCGGCGCATTCGGCGTACAGATAGCTTCTGTGCCGGACTGGATGCCTCCGCGTGTCGGCGATGTGATACGCTTCACAGCCAGTCTTGAGCCGCCCGAGCCATCAGGTAATTATCGCCATGCCCCCGATTACTCATCACGCTATCTTGCCGACGGTGTTGTGGCTACGGCATATGTTGACGGTGAGATCCATGTGTGCGGGTATCGTGGCGGATTCCGGGCGTATATGGCCGCGAGGCGCGATGCTATAGTGGCGGCGCTCGCGCGGTCGAATCTCTCGGACGAAGCATACGGACTGCTCGCCGCGCTCATCACCGGCTATACCGACGATATCGGTACCGGCATAAAGGAGGGTTATAAGGCTACGGGTATCGCGCATGCATTGGCTCTAAGCGGTTTTCATGTGGGGGTCGTTGTAGTTATTGTATCATTGATGTTGTTTCCGTTGCGGGCATGGCCGCAGCTGCGGAGATGGCGTCTTGCGGCCGGACTTCTTGCCGTATGGATCTATGCATTTATGACAGGTATGCCCGATTCTGTGTTTCGCGCTGTGCTGATGCTGAGCATATACACATTCGGCATAATGTTGAATCGGGGAGTGAGTCATTATAATACGCTGTGCTCAGCCATTCTGATAATATTGGCGCTCAGGCCGTACAGTTTGTTTTCGGCCGGCTTTCAGCTGTCGGTGTGTGCAGTGCTCGGTATATTGGTTTTTGCCGACAAGTTCAATCCGGTGGATCCGCGGCGCCACCGACTGCATACACTCGTGGCGCCGCTTGCTGTGGCGTGCGCGGCTCTTATCGGCACTATGCCGGTGACGCTTGCTGTATTCCATCGGCTGCCGTTGCTTTTTCTGCTGTCGAATGTGTTGGTTGCCATAATGCTGCCTATGCTGATGTTTGGCGGAATACTGCTGCTTTTATGTCTCCGGGCCGGTATCGGCAGCTATATTTTGTGTATTTGTCTCAATCATGTAACTGACTGTCTCAATGGGGCTGTAGTGGCGATGACTTCTGTCGCAGAGGCTGTTGTATCGGGCATCTATCTTACGCCGGTTCAGTCGGTGCTGCTTTTGGCTGCTATCGCAGCCGCAGGTTTTGCCCTGCATGTACGTCGGCGATATGCTGTGGTCGCATGTGCCGCGGCAATACTTTTATTTTGTACTTCGGGATTGTGGGCCGGCGAGAAAATCCCTGGCAGCGAGGCATTTCTGCTGCCCATACGCGGCAATACCGCCATCGTGGCACGTCACGGCTGCAAGGCTGTGGCTACGCTCACATGCCATGAACGCCATACCGGCAATGCACAGGCCGATATAGAACGTATGCTCGAACATTATCTTGCCGCCTGCGGAGTTGATACTCTTGTGGTGACGGCGGGCGAATTTTCTTTAGGCCCGTATGCCCGTCGTGCCGACATGTTTTATGCCGGCGATATACATATGGCGATGCTTGTGAACTCAGGTATCCCCGACAGCCTTGCCGAGTCGCCTGACTATGCCATCGTGGGCGGCCGATGCCGTCTAAGCCCTGATGACATAGCGAGGCTGATACATCCGGATACGCTCGTGCTCGGCTATGACCTGTCGCCCGGTCGTCGACGCGAGCTCGCCGCCACGTCAATACCATATATTGATCTGAATGAGTGAAATCAGCGTTAAATTTTGTAAACATTGGCGGGCAATGCTTGTCATGCTAACTAAAAAACGTAACTTTGCATCTTGAAATGAAAGTTATGCGCAAATTTATCATATTCTCTCTTCTTGCAGCTGTTATGTGCTCGTGCGGTGAGTATCAGCGCGCGTTGAAGAGTACGGATTACAATTATAAGTTTGAGTTTGCCAAGCAGGCATTTGAAAACAAGCGTTATGTGCAGGCCAGTACCCTGTTCAAGGACTGCTGCAACGTGTTCAAAGGTACTGACAAGGCTGAGGAATCGTTGTATCTCTTGGCTCTGAGCGACTATGAGAATCAGGATTATTATAGCTCGGGCGCTTACTTCAAGACATATTACCAACGATATCCGAAGGGTAAATTCGTGGAGCCGGCCCGCTTTTATTGCGGCTACGGCTATTATCTCGATTCGCCGGATCCTCAGCTCGACCAGACCACCACTATCAAGGGTATAGAGGAGCTTCAGGCATTTCTGGAATATTTCCCGAGGTCGGATAAAGTTGCTCAGGCGCAGAATGCCATTTTCGAGCTTCAGGACAAACTCACGCTCAAGCAGCTTCAGAATGCACAGCTATATTACAATCTCGGCAACTATATGGGCAACAATTACGAGAGCTGTGTGATAGTGGCCCGCAACGCCGTGCGCGATTATCCTTATTCAAAATATAAGGAAGATCTGGAAATGCTGATACTGAAAGCCCGTTTTCAAGAGGCCGATCAGAGCATCGACGAACGTAAGCAGGAGCGATTCCGCGAGGTAATCGACGAATACTACTCGTTTGTCAACAATTACCCCGACAGCCCCAACCGCCAGGAAGCCGAGAATATATATCAGATTGCAAGAAAATACGTTAAAGATTAACACCCTCTAAATAAGCTATGGACTATAAGAAATCCAACGCACCCATCAACACCGTTACCCGCGACCTTGTGGATCTTGCCGAACCCACCGGCAATATCTATGAAACGGTATGTATAATCGGCAAGCGTTCCAACCAGATTGCCGCCGAGATGCGTCACGACCTTGAAAAGAAGCTTCAGGAATTTGCCTCGCTCAACGACACTCTCGAGGAGGTGAGCGAGAATCGCGAGCAGATTGAGATCTCCCGTTATTACGAGAAGCTGCCAAAATCCACACTTATCGCCACTCAGGAATATGTGGAAGGCAAGCTTTATTATCGCAATCCGGCGAAAGACCGTTCGAACATGGACTGATACCGGTTGCGGTAACAGATGATCGCGGCGCTGCTCCTGAACGAGCGGCGCCGCGATCATCTTTATCTATATGTGAAGTTTTCTATGAGTTGAGATCAAATAATGCAAGCCCTTCGGCGGTCATCATTTCAGACAGTTGGTATGGGTAGAATGGTATGGCGATAGCACCTTGTGCGTAACTGGCCACCTCGTATGGCTGATAGACAAATACTATAGAGCCGTCGAGAGTTATATAGAAGTTGCCCCGGGCCGGAAGAGATTCGATATTTGTAGGGCCGATGGCGGGGGCGAGTTCGGTGGCGCGGGCCTTGATCAGAGCCGGCAGACCGGCCAGTCCATCGGCGGTGAAGATATCGTCGAGTTCGATGATCTGTCCGTTCCTGAGATCAAAAGTTATATAATTTGTAATCGTGATGCCGTGGGCAGCCCCCGGTGAATATGAATAGTTGCTTACCCGATAGGTGAGCAGTCGTGTGGAAAGATTGAATACATCTCCTGTTACGAGAGTCATGCCTTCTCGATCCGAACGTTGGATCGAGTCGTTTGGCGAATATTGGTATCCTGTCTCAGCCACGGCATTTCTGAAAAAAGCATCCATCGCTACATTTATGTCGGTGGATACAGTATCAAAGGCCGCCTTCATGATGGAGTCTTTGAGCCCGTCGAGTTTATGGCCGTATATCTCGGCTGGTATAAGCAGCGATGCCGAGTCCTGATAGGCTACGTCGTTGTCTGTCATGAATACCTGTGCGGTATTTTCGAGACGATATAGGGCAGATCCGTTCAGGGTGGTGAAAGATATGCTGTTATTCTGTGGGGCAGTATTTTTATCGTTTTCCGAGCAGGCCTGGAACGAAATAGCTATCGCAATGGCTGCGATAGCCGGAATGGTGTTCTTTATATTCATGACTTGTCTGTTATTGGTATAATGTTATAGGGAATCAAAATTAATAATAAAACAATAATCAATCAAAAAAAGTTATCTACAGTGAGCCTGCCACAAGCAGTGTCAGGCCTGTGAGGAGTATACAGAGGTCGATTGTCTTGCGCCTGATATTTTTTTCATGCAGTACGGTCATGCCATATATGAATGATACCACGACGCTGCCGCGGCGTATCATCGACACTATGGCTATCATCGCTCCCGGCTGTGAAAGTGCGTAGAAGTATGCTATGTCGGCAATGGTGAGAAATACCGATATGAGCAGTATCGGCCATCGCCATTGCAGGCGTCCGTTGTTGCCATGCCCGTATCGGGCAATGATGATTATGGTGCCACCCATGATGATGAACTGATAGAATGTATACCATGCCTGCACTTCGGAAGGCTTGAAGCTCACCATCAGATATTTGTCGTACAGTGCGCTTACCGCCCCCATGAATGCGGCACCTATGCTGAGCCACAGCCAGCGGGCTTTGCCGGCGGCAAAACCTTCGCTGCGGCCGATGCGGCTGATAAAAAACAGGGAGAAGAAGCCCAGTGCCACTCCCGCCCATTGCAGCAGGTTGAGCCGCTCGCCGAATATCATAAGTGCGCCGGCAAGCACCATCACAGGTCTTGATGCGTTGATCGGCCCCGCTATTGTGAGCGGCAGATACTTGATGCTGAAATATCCCATAAGCCATGACGAGAGCACGATCACAGCTTTGATAATGATCTTGACGTGGCCGAGCCACGAGTTCCCAAGCCCCCACTCGCCATGGAGCGCTCCGGATACAATGACCGGCGACATCAGCAGCGAGCAGAAAAGAGTATTGAGAAACAGTACGCCCAATACGTTGTTGCCTTGTAGCGACAGTTTCTTGGTAACATCATAAAACCCGAGGCACAATGCCGATATAATGGCTAAGATTACCCACATAATTTACCGTTGAAATCGTTTTGCAAAGTTAGTCATTTTTGTTAAATTTGCAGAAATTCCCAATCTGAAAATGAACGCATATAAAGTTATCGCCTTGTTGCTCGCTTTTGCCGTCGCGTTGTCGGCCGAGGCTTTCACCTCGCGTGATGTGACGGTATATAATGATGCCGACAGTGTGTGTCTTGCCGGTACGCTCACTGTGCCGGAAGATGGCAAGCCTTGTGCTGCGATAGTGATGGTTACCGGAAGCGGTGCTCAGGACAGAGACGAGACGGTATTCGGCCATAAACCTTTCAAGACCATCGCCGAGTATCTGAGCGGACAAGGCTATGCCGTGCTGCGCACCGACGACCGCGGAACAGGGGAGTCTACCGGCACACCCGACGGTGTGACGACCACAAGCAATATCCGCGATACGGAGGCATCACTGCATTGGCTTGCCGGACAGTATCCCGATGTACCTGTGGGATTGCTGGGACACTCCGAGGGCGGACAGATAGCCTACCGCGCCGTGTCAGATCCGTTGTGCCGGTTCATAATCACGCTTGCCGCACCGGCATGGCGCGGCGATTCGTTGATCATGTCTCAGAGCCGTGCGATAGCCATGGCCGCAGTGGGTTCGTGGCCCGGTGAGCGGTTGCAACGCACATTGGTATCGGCGGCCGCATCGGATGCCCCTGTGTTTTCGGCAAAGGTGATGATGCTGTCGGCTTTTGCCGAATCGCTCGGCGAGCAGGCAAAGCTTCCGCAGGTGCAGGCGCAGCTCGGAATGCAGATAGACGGCATGCTGTCGCCATGGTACCGCGAGTTTTTGCGTTATGATCCTGAGGCGGACATAAAAGCGGTGTCTGTGCCATGGCTGGCTATCAACGGATCGAAGGATGTACAGGTTGTGCCCGGAAATCTTGAGACCATAGCCGCGCTCAATCCAATGGCCGAAACAAGGCTTATTGACGGCCTGAACCATCTGTTTCAGCCGGCCAAGACAGGACTGCCGCAGGAATATGCCAAAATCAGCGGTGATGTCTCGGCCGAGGCACTTGAGGCCATTGCAGAATGGCTCGGAGAGAATGTATGCCGGTGAAACAGGCACTTTTATGTGCCGATGTTTTGATATTTGCGTTTTTTTTGCTATTTTTGCATAGATTATTCATACTTACATCATAACCTATCATGAAATTTACACGATTTATATCTATCGCATGTATCTGCGGTGCCGTGGCGTCGCCAATGCATGCGCAAGCGCCTACCGAGGATGAGACCATCCTGCACGCATGGTCATGGAGTCTCGACACTATCGCCGCCAATATGAAGAATATCGCCGCTGCCGGATACACATATGTGCAGACGTCGCCAGTGCAGGCCTGTTACGTGGGTGAGGGCGGCGGTATGGCCCTGTTCAGCGAGCCGGGCGATTCCGTGAAAGGCAAATGGTACTATTATTATCAGCCTACTGACTGGCAGATAGGCAACTATATGCTCGGCAGCCGCGATGACTTCCGCAACATGTGCGACAGCGCCCGCGTATATGGCGTGAAGGTGATAGTGGATGTGCTGCCCAATCATACCGCTATCGACCATAAGGCTGTGTTGCCCAATCTCGACAATGCGGTAGGCGGTCATGAGAATCTTTATCATGCCAACGGTTTCAAACCTATCACCGACTATAATGATCGCATGCAGTGCACCACCGGCGAGATGGGCGGCCTTCCCGACGTGAATACGGAGAATCCCGACTTCCAATACTACTACCTGCAGTATGTAAATGATCTGATAAATCTCGGAGCCCGCGGCTTCAGATATGATACAGCCAAGCATATCGGTGTGCCGTCCGATCCGCTTGACCCCAAGGCGCGCCAGAATGATTTCTGGGACGTTGCGACAGGTCGCAAGGGTGTGAAAGGCCTCACACTTCTTATGCCCGACAGTCTGTATATATACGGTGAAGTGTTACAAGACCGCAATGTGCCCGAAAAAGAATATGGTGAGTATATGGATATGACGGCCAGCTCCTACGGGCATTCGCTTCGTGAGGCTTTGCGTGCCGGCAAGGTGAACGATGCGCTGCTTACCGATTGGAGCCATTCGCTCACGCCCGACCGCCTTGTGACCTGGGTCGAGAGTCACGACACATACTGCAATGCACACGAATCGGCCGATATGACCGACGAGCAGATGCGCATGGGTTGGGTGTTCCTTACTTCGCGTCAACACGGTCGCCCGCTGTTTTTCAGCCGTCCTGCCGGAAGTACCCGCGACAATTACTGGGGCAACAACCGTATCGGTGCCCGCGGCAACGACGAATTCATGCATCCCGAGGTAGTGGCCGCCAACAAATTCCGCAATGCCATGAGCGGACTCGCCGAGAGTCTTTACAATACCGACAACGGAAATGTGGTGGAAATATGCCGCGGCAACGCCGGCGCCGCTCTTATAAACATGTCCGACGAGGCGCAAAAGGTGAGGATAGATACATCATTGCCCGACGGAATTTATACCGACAGTGTATATGACAAGGAGTTCAAGGTAAGGAAGGGTATGCTCGAGGGACGCGTAGATCCCAAGACCTCTTACATTTTATATAGCAAGTAGATTCCGCATCAATACAAGGTTTCAGACGCCCTTACGGTTCTCCGTATGGGCGTCGGCTGTAAAATTGTAAGCGAAAACATGCGAAGTTGCTATATCAGTGTGATTTGCAACGAACATCGATATTGATACGCTTAACGATGTTAACATTATGAAGTACATAAATGCATAATAATACGCTCAATTACTATGTTATATAACATAGTGTAATTAAAAGAAATATATTTAACAAATATTAACCATTATGTAAAATCGTAATCAATAATGCGTAAAGACTTCAATTATTAACCGAACTTGTGGTGTTTTTATAAAAAAGAAGTCTATAATGATATAAAAATGCTAAAAACATGCGAAAGTCCGCTCGGTAAGCCAAAAGTAGGGCTGTTGTGCAGTTAAAAAATATATCTTAACTTTGCAATGGAAATGAAACGACAACCTATGCTTTTTCATAGAAAATACTAACACACATATCATAGTGGAAATTTAATCAAAGATCTGGAATAGACATATTAATCTAACATTAAGTACACAGTATGTTTAAATTTTAGGGTGGTCTGTGAAGATCGCCCTAAAATTTTATATATAATCTTAAATAGGCTCTGAATTTTGTTTTGCTCTCGGCTTATTCGTATCTTTGTGAAAAAGATTTTTCGACATGAAGATAGTAGTTCTCGACGGCCATGTGGCCAACCCCGGCGATCTGAGCTGGGATAAGCTTGCCGCTCTCGGCGAGCTTGAGGTGTATCCGCGTACGGCTCCATCTGAAATACTTGCCCGGTGTGCCGGAGCAGAAGTGGTGTTCACCAACAAAGTGGTGCTCGATGCGGCTACAATATCAACGCTACCGGCACTCCGCTTCATTGGTGTGCTTGCCACGGGCTATAATAATGTGGATGTGGCGGCTGCGTCGCGTGCGGGTATCGTCGTGTGCAATGTGCCTGCATATTCCACCGACTCGGTAGCTCAGACCGTATTCTCGCTGTTGCTTGAGATCACAGGCAGGGTGGGCGAGTATTCGCCTGAGGTCCGTGGAGGAAGGTGGTCGTCGTGTGCCGATTTCAGCTTTACGTTGGGCCCGATAACAGAGCTTGCCGGTCTTACCATGGGCATATACGGTCTCGGAAATATCGGCAGGCGTGTGGCGGCCATAGCGGCGGCATTCGGCATGAAGGTGGTGTCGCCCACGTCGCAGGCCGCAGGCAACCTTCCGAATTATGTATCCAAGGTGACATTTGAGGAGTTTCTGGGTATTAGCGATGTGATATCGGTAAATTCGCCTCTCACGCAGGACAACCATGGCATTTTCAATGCAGATACCTTTGCGCGCATGCGTCGAGGGGTTGTTTTCATCAATACTGCCCGCGGGCCGTTGGTAGATGAACCGGCACTTGCCGCCGCTCTCGCTTCAGGGCAGGTGGGCGCGGCCGGGCTTGATGTGTTGGGACAAGAACCGCCGGCGGCTGATAATCCGCTGCTTTCCGCCCCTAACTGCTATATCACACCGCATATCGCATGGCAGTCGACGGCTGCCCGGAGGCGGTTGCTCGATATCTCCGCCGCCAATCTTACGGCTTTTGTGGCAGGTAAGCCTCAGAACAAGGTAAACTGATCGCCTTGGAGCCTCTTCAGAATTTATATTACTTTTTTACCGGAGAATATATGCTTGTTCAGTTGTATGGCTGCGCCACGGTGTAGCTATACAACTTTCGTAATTTCAGTTTATTGTGGTGTGCGATGTAATCTCCGGCACTATTGCTGAAGCTTAAAAAGTGTTAAAATGAAATTTTTTCTTGCCGGAAATTATGTTGTATAACATAAAATGTATAACTTTGCATCAGTTTTTCATGGTATTAGATTTAAGGTAAGAAGATTATTCGTCGTGATGACGGATAATTTTTTTGTTTTAATCCTCCGGCATTTCGCTAATCGCCGAATTCTCCGTAACTTTGTACTCACAATGGGAAGACTCTTATCGATAGACTTCGGACGTAAGCGTTGTGGTATAGCCGCGACCGACCCTCTGCGCATCGTCGCCAACGGATTGGCTACGGTACCGACCGCTTCGCTGATTGATTTTGTGAAAGATTATATATCGCGCGAGCAGGTCGATCTTATAGTTGTGGGACAGCCTGTGACTATGAAGGGCGAGCCGTCTGATTCCATGCGGTATCTCACCCCTGTTATAAATCGCCTGCGCAAAGAGGTGGCTCCGCTGCCGATAGTGTTTTACGACGAGCGATTCACCTCGGTGTTGGCTCATCGGGCCATGATAGATGGCGGCATGAGGAAGACAGCCCGCCGCGACAAGGCGATAGTAGATGAAATCTCGGCTACAATAATCCTGAACGATTATCTGCAGAGCCGCCAAAATATGAAATGAATAAATGAAACTACCTGTTTATCTGTACGGACATCCCGTACTCCGCAATGTGTCGGAGGATATTACGCCCGAATACGAGGGCCTGAGGGAGCTTGTCGGCAATATGTACGAGACGATGTATGCATCCGACGGTGTGGGGCTCGCCGCCCCGCAGATCGGTCGCAACGACCGTATAATCGTGATCGATGCCTCTCCGCTTGAGGAGTCGTTTCCGGAGCTGGCCGGAAAGAAACTCACTCTTATCAACCCTCGCCTTGAGGTACTCGACGGCGAGGAAGTGACACGAGGCGAAGGTTGCCTGAGCCTGCCCGGCCTGTCGGAGAACGTGAAGCGTGTGGAACATGTGCGTCTGCGTTGGCTCGACGAGGATTTCAAGGAGCATGAGGAGGAGTTTGAAGGCTTCTTCGCGCGCATCCTTCAGCACGAATACGATCACCTAGAGGGCAAGGTGTACATCGATCGCATATCTCCCATACGCAAGCAGCTCATACGCGCCAAACTCAACAATATCGTGGCGGGCAAGATACGTTGCGACTATCCTGTACGCTATGCGCCCCGCCGCAAATAATCCACCTATTATTAAAACCCTCTTAAATAAAGATGGCAGACGATAAAAAGATAATTTTCTCGATGGTAGGCGTATCCAAGACCTACCCTCCGCAAAAAACAGTTCTCAAGGACATATATCTATCATTTTTCTACGGCGCCAAGATCGGAATTATCGGTCTTAACGGCTCGGGTAAATCATCCCTGCTCAAGATCATCGCCGGTGTCGACAAGGACTATCAGGGCGAAGTGGTGTTCTCCCCCGGATATTCGGTAGGCTATCTCGAGCAGGAGCCGAAACTCGATCCGGACAAGACCGTGATAGAGGTGGTGCGCGAAGGTGTGCAGCCCATAATGGATCTCCTGGCTGAGTTCGACAAGGTGAACGAGGCATTCGGCGACCCGGATGTGCTTGAGGATCCAGACAAGATGGAGGCTCTCATAGCCCGTCAGGCCGAGCTTCAGGACAAGCTCGACGCTGCCGACGCATGGAATATCGACTCGAAGCTCGAGCGTGCTATGGACGCATTGCAATGTCCGCCCGATGATCAGAAGGTCGATACGCTTTCGGGTGGTGAGCGTCGCCGTGTGGCTTTGTGCCGCCTGCTGCTCCAGCAGCCCGACATCCTGCTGCTTGATGAGCCTACCAACCACCTCGATGCCGAGTCGATCGATTGGCTCGAACAGCATCTGCGCCAATATCCCGGCACGGTGATCGCTATCACGCACGACCGCTACTTCCTTGATCATGTGGCGGGCTGGATTCTCGAGCTCGACCGTGGCGAGGGTATACCCTGGAAGGGAAACTATTCTTCGTGGCTCGAACAGAAGACCAAGCGTATGGCTCAGGAGGAGAAACAGGCCTCGAAGCGCCGCAAGACTCTCGAACGCGAGCTTGAATGGGTGCGCATGGCTCCAAAGGCACGTCAGGCCAAAGGCAAGGCCCGTCTTAAATCCTATGACGCGCTGCTCAACGAGGACCAGAAGCAGAAGGAGGAACGCCTCGAGATATTTATCCCCAACGGCCCACGACTGGGCAACAAGGTGATAGAGGTGCACAATCTGGCCAAGTCTTTCGGAAAGAAGACATTGTTCAACGACCTGTCGTTCTCGCTGCCGCCCAACGGCATAGTGGGTGTAATCGGCCCCAACGGCGCGGGCAAGACCACACTGTTCCGCCTTATCATGGGGCAGGAGACTCCCGATGCAGGCACATTCGAAGTAGGCGAGACCGTGAAGGTGGCCTATGTGGATCAGCGTCACCACGATCTGCTGCCAGAAAAGAGCGTGTATGAGGTGATATCGCAGGGCGTGGAGTCGTTCCGCATGGGCGGTCGCGATGTAAACGCTCGCGCATATCTGTCGAAATTCAATTTCACCGGCGCTGATCAAGAAAAGAAAATCGCCGTGCTATCGGGTGGCGAGCGTAACCGCCTGCACCTCGCAATGGCTCTCAAGGAAGAAGGCAATGTGATACTGCTCGACGAACCGACCAACGATATAGACGTGAATACACTGCGCGCTCTTGAGGAAGGTCTCGACGACTTTGCCGGCTGCGCCGTGGTGGTGAGTCACGACCGTTGGTTCCTCGACCGCATATGCACACATATCCTGTCGTTTGAAGGCGACGGCAATGTGGTGTTCTACGAAGGCACATATTCCGAGTACGAGGACTTCAAGCGCACCCAGAACGGAGGCAAGGAACCTCCCCGCCGCCGCTATCGCAAGCTTATGGAGTGATAATTTATATTTCGGATTTTCATGCTTCCATTCTAATGCCTGGAAGCATGAAAATCCTTTTTGTTTGTATAATAATACCATGAAAATCAGTAATATCATTTTATTTTTTGCGGCATCGTCGTTTACCATGTCGGCCTCGCCGGCTCCGAACAGCCATGCGGCCTCCATCGCATGCGATTTTTTCAAAAGCGTGAGCGGGAGGAATGCCATGGCAACCGGCATAGATTTGAGTAGTAATCCCGATTGTATGGCATTCAACATGTCGGGTGGCGGTTTTGTGATAGTGTCTGTTGTCGACGATGATAATCCTGTTATCGGTTATAATATTGTGGGACAGCTTTCGCGGCAGACTGTCAGTCCGACACTGGTGGCATTGCTGGATAACTATAAGAAGCCGGTGTCGGGTCTGAAGAAAGATCGCCGTGAAAAAGCTTTGGCAGATCGTCCGTCTGAAGTTGCGCCTCTCCTTGGCGACATAGCATGGGCACAGAATTATCCGTTTAATATTCTTACACCCGAGATCGACGGCTGTCATTGTCCCACCGGATGTGTCGCTACCGGTATGGCACAGGTGATGCGCTACTATAAATACCCTGAACGTGGCACGGGTGAGAATTCATACCGGTGGAACGACAGGACGCTGAGTGTGGATTTCAGCAAATCGATTTATGACTGGGATCTTATGTCGCCTGTCTACAACATGATTCCAAGCGGCGATGCGCCTACTGCCGGTGAATCGGCTGTCGCTACCCTTATGCGCGATGCCGGCTATTCGGTCGACATGCAGTATGGCCCTGAGCAAAGCGGAGGCGGCGATGCGCTTGTCGCGCTTGTAGAACATTTCGGATATGACAGAAGTGTGCGTGGGCTATGGAAGCGCGATGTGAAAGATGCAGTCTACAAAGATGTGATACGCGGTGAAATAGCGCAGGGGCGTCCGGTTTTCTTTTCTTCCGGTATGCATTTTTATATATGCGACGGTTATGATGCGAACGGTATGTTCCACTTCAATTATGGATGGGGTGGTGACGGTAATGGATTTTTTGATGTGGATGCTTTCTCGCCCGACGATCTGGAGACAAGCATTCAATATGGCGTGCAGCCCGACAAAGGCGGTATGGCGGTGCATACCGGAGCGTCGAAGCGCGGTTTTGTATGGAATGGCAGCAGTTTTTCATTGAACTGCACGCTATACACATGCGCCCCTGATCTGAATTGTTCGATAGGTCTGGCATACAGGAATGCATCGACGCAACAGATTGTATACCCGCAGCAATCTGTGTCGATATGTGGCAGTGTGGTAGATATGAATATGAGTATGAATGATGCCGGTGATCTGGAAGATGGAGTATATGATATATTCCCTGTGTACCGGGATGAAAATTCATATGAGTGGTGCGAATTTTATTTTGCAGACGGAGCTCAGGATTTAGTGCGTCTCGATATCAAGGGCGGTGTGCGGTTATATTCAAATATAGCACCGGCCGGCAAGGTGTATGTCGGCAATCTTGTATATACAGTATCCGAGGATCACGGAACTGCATCGCTGACATCATTTCTTACGACATCAGGGTCATATGGGCTCAATATATTTGAGATTCCGGCATTTGTTGAATATAACGGTGAGAAATATCCTGTTACAAGCATTGGCCGGCAGGCTCTCGAATCGCATCCCGGGCAGCTGGATCTTCTTATCGGCGAGAATGTAGAGTCGATAGAGGAAATGGCGTTTACATATGTTGAATTTGAGAATTTACGGTTTGCCAATGCATCAAAACTGGCAACAATAGGATCTAATTCGTTTGTAAATACGCAGTTTAACTCAGACATTATATTGCCCGAAGGTCTGAAAGAGATAAAATGGTATGCTTTTGGCGGCGCATCGGTCAGGAAGATCGATATACCTGCATCCGTGCAATCGATTGAGGATCTCGGATTATACGTCAACGGCTTGAAGGATATTTATGTGCATTGGGATTCGCCATTGGTGTGCGACCAGATATTCGGATGGAAGGATCAGCCCGACTTCCTGGCCACAAGCACATCAAAAGTGACACTTCATGTGCCTTCCGGCTTGAAACAGTTGTATGAAGCGGCTTATCCATGGAATCTTGTGGCCGATATCGTTGATGATGCTCCTTCGGCCGGTATTGGTGATGAAGTTATTGGTGATGAGGAGGATACCACTGTTACGGTCTACAATATGCAGGGCATTTTGCTGTTAGATCATGTTGAGCGTTCGCGTTTGGGCGAGCTTCCTTCCGGTATATATATTGTGAATGGCCGGCGCATCAGGCTTTGATTCACAATCAATGTCCCAATAAGAATAACGGGGCGCCGTTTGGCGCCCCGTTATTCTTATTGTTTGGGTATGTTGTGGATTATTCGAATTCGATGAGGAGGTCGTCTGTGCCGACTACCTGATCGGGTGCCACGAAGATCCGTTTTACGGTACCTGCGGCTTCGGCGTTGATGTCGTTCTCCATCTTCATTGCCTCGTATACCATGAGCACATCGCCCTTCTTCACTTCCTGTCCGGGCTTCACCTTTATTTCAACCACGCGGCCGCCCATGGGAGCCTTGAGTGTGGGACCGGTGACGGGTGCGGCAGCTGCGCTTGTGGCCTTCTCCTCTTTGACTTCCTCCTTGGCGGGAGCTTTTGCGGCAGCCTCTTCCTGGCGGCGGCGTTTCAGGAATCCGTTGGCCACAGTGGGCAGAAGTGCGAGCAGCAGTTCTTCCTCGCCGTTTGATGCGAGTTTCACTCCGAGTTCCTCGATCACGGGGTTTTCAGGTGCTTTATATGTGCTTACGTCATAAGGCTTTTCGACGGGGCTGCCTGTGATCTTGGCGCGGAAGTCGGGGTTGATAGCTACCGGTGTGTGGCCGTATTCGCCTTTGACGAGCGAGATGAACTGGTTGGAGCAGTTGGAATAGTCGGGCTTGCCTTTCTTGCGGTCGAGTGCAACGTTGACAGCCTGTGCGCCTACGATCTGTGAGGTGGGGGTAACGAGGGGCACGAGGCCTGCGTCGCGGCGTACCATGGGTATTAGAGCCATTGCGTCGTTGAGAAGATCCTCGGCGTGCAGGGCTTTGAGCTGAGCCACCATGTTGGAGTACATGCCGCCGGGAACTTCGGCATGCTTCACGAGCTCGTTGGGCTTGGGGAAGCCGAAGTATTCCTCAACCTTGTGGCATGCGTCGAGAAGTTCCTCCTCGTTGCCGGCCTTGGCGGCGGCGATAGCGCGGTCGACCTGAGCCTCAACCTCGGCGGGCAGCTTGTCCTTTAGCGGATTGAAAGGACGCGGCATCTTGTCCTTGTTGAGGTCGAACGGAGCAAGTACCTTGCGGGCTTCGAGCAGGTGGTCGCGGATCTCGCCTACTGCTTCCATGTTGCATTCGAGTTCTACGCCGAGTTTCTGAGCGAATACGTATACGAGCTCGATGGCGGGAGCTGCCGAGCCGCCGCCAAACCACCATATGTTGGTGTCGAGGATGTCAACACCGTTGAGGATGGCCATGATCGACGATGCGAGGCCGTAGCCGGGGGTGCAGTGGGTGTGGAAGTCGACGGGCACCTTGACATTGGCTTTGAGCTTGGATATGATGGATGCGGCGCGCGAGGGGCTTACCAGTCCGGCCATGTCTTTTAGTGTGATGATCTTGGCGCCGAGGCGTTCCATTTCCTTTGCTTTCTCTACAAAGTATTCGTCGGTGAAGATCATCTCGGGCTCTTCCGCTTTCTTACCGAACAGGCGGGCGAAGAATCCGGGTTTGGGAGCTTCCAGGGCTTTGGGATCGACCGTATAGCATACTGCGCCGTCGGCTATACCGCCGAGCTCGTTGATCATCTTTATGGATTCCTTCACATTGTCGATGTCGTTGAGGGCGTCGAAGATACGCATCACGTTGAGTCCGTTCTTGATAGCTTCTTCATAGAAGCCACGCAGAACATAGTCGGGGTAGGGCACGTAGCCAAAGAGGTTGCGGCCGCGCGACAGAGCTGAAAGCAGGGATTTACCTTTCATAGCCTTGGATACCGAGCGGAGACGGTTCCAGGGCGACTCGTCGAGGTAACGCATTACAGAGTCGGGCACGGCACCGCCCCATACTTCCATTATATAGAAGCCTGCGTTTTCGTAGTAGGGGAGGAGCTTGTCGATTTCGGCCTGAGGCAGACGTGTTGCGAACAGCGACTGCTGGCCGTCGCGAAGTGTGAGGTCGCGGATTTTGAGCTTACGTGTCATAAATTATCAGGTTTTTGAGGGTAGTTTCTCGTTGTTTATGTTCTGCTGCAAATTTAGGCCATTTATTTTTATAAAAGAAATTTTTCTGCAATATTTTTGCCATGAATATACCAAGGGTGCCGTAAAACATATTTTTCGACATACTTGTTAGGTTTATAAATGCAAATTAACTATCTTTGTACAGCGTTTTTAGAAAAACATAAGCACATATATGGCAAAGACCAAGAAATCAACAGCCGACACGCTTGCTATACGCAAGGCTGTCGACCTATATATAGCAACTCCGGCCTCCAGGACATTCAACTACAAGCAGGTATCCGCCGCTATCGGCATACAGAATCCGACGCACCACCGAGCGGTGGCTCTTTATCTGGCCGAGCTTGCATTTGACGGAGACCTTATAGAGGTGGCTCCTGGAAAGTACAAGACTCCGGAACACAATGTTACTGCAACGGGTACATTTGTTCGTCTGCGCAACGGCAAGAACTCGGTCATAACCGATGGAGACGAACAACCTATATTCGTTGCCGAACGCAACTCTATGCACGCCCTCAACGGCGACCGTGTGCAGGTGACTATCGCAGCCCGTGTGAAAGGCCGCGAGCCGGAGGCTATCGTTACCGAAATAATTGAGAAGAAGGATCAGACTTTTATAGGTGTACTGCGAGTGGAAAAGCATTTTGCCACTCTCACCCCCGATTCCAAGTATCTGGCCACCGATATAATAATCCCCGGTTCCAAGCTTAAAGGCGGCACTACCGGCGACAAGGCTGTGGTGCGAATCACCGATTGGCGCGATGATGCCACCAGCCCGCGCGGCGAGGTTGTGGATATCCTCGGCAAGGCCGGCGAAAACAATGCCGAGATACATGCGATATTGGCCGAATTCGGCTTGCCTTACAAATATCCTGCCGCCGTGGAGAAGGCGGCTGCCCGCATAGACGCGGGTATAACCGATGAGGAGGCGGCCCGGCGCCTTGACATGCGCGATGTCACCACCTTTACCATCGATCCCAAGGATGCGAAGGACTTTGATGACGCGCTGTCGATACGTACCCTGCCGAACGGCAATTATGAGATAGGTGTCCATATCGCCGATGTGACACACTACGTGCGTCCCGACACGATAATAGATCGCGAGGCCGAGGATCGCGCCACGTCGGTGTATCTTGTCGACCGCGTTGTGCCGATGCTGCCCGAGCACCTGTCAAACGGTATATGCTCGTTGCGGCCCGATGAGGACAAGCTCACTTTCTCGACAATATTCGAGATGGACAGCCGTGGCAAGGTGCTCGGCACCAAGATATGCCGCACAGTGACACGATCCAACCGCCGGTTCACGTACGAGGAGGCACAGGATATAATCGAGACGGGCAAAGGCGACTATGCCGAAGAGATCCTGACCCTCGACCGGTTGGCTAAGATACTGCGCAAGGAACGTTATGAGAACGGTTCGGTGGACTTCGACCGTATGGAAGTGCGGTTTGACATCGACGAGAACGGCCATCCCACCGGTGTATATTTCAAGGAGTCGAAAGACGCCAACAAGCTTATAGAGGAATTCATGCTGCTTGCCAACCGTACTGTGGCCACTTTTGTAGGTAAGGCCGCCGGCAAGAAAAAGCCCAAGGCATTTGTATACCGTGTGCATGATATGCCCGACCCCGGCAAGCTTCAGGATCTCGCCGCGCTTTCCAAGACTTTCGGCTATAAGCTGCGCACTACCGGCACTCCGCGCGATGTCAACAAGTCAATCAACAAAATGCTTGTCGATGTCAAGGGCAAAGGCGAGGAAAACTTTCTGTCGACACTTGCCATACGCTCTATGGCCAAGGCTATCTATACCACTACCAATATAGGCCATTACGGTCTCGGATTCGACTATTACACCCATTTTACATCGCCTATCCGCCGATATCCCGACATGATGGTTCACCGCCTGCTCGAGCGCTATCTCAAAGGCGGCCGCAGCGTGTCGCTCGACAAGCTTGAAGAGCAGTGCAAGCACTCCTCCGATCAGGAACAGCTTGCCGCCAATGCCGAACGTGCATCCATAAAGTACAAGCAGGTGGAATATATGAACGACCATCTCGGCGAAGTATATACCGGCATGATATCGGGCGTGACCGAATGGGGGTTGTATGTGGAACTTGACGACAACAAGTGCGAGGGACTGGTACCCGTGCGCGATCTTGCCGACGACTATTATGACTTCGACGAGAAGAACTATTGTCTCGTTGGGCGCCGCCACAACAACCGCTATCGTCTTGGCGATCAGATAAAAGTGCAGGTGGCCCGGTGTAATCTCGACCGCAAGCAGCTCGATTTTGTGATAGTCGACGAGAAGAACCCGCCGCGTACTCTCGCAAGCCTCGGATCCACGCCGCAGGCTGCCCGCCAGGCCAAGCAGAAACAGAAGTCGAAGGCCAAAGGCTCGCGCCGCCTGTCGAAAAAATCCCGCAAATGAAAACTTCGATCGAAATAAACGGACTGAAAATATTTACCAACCACGGCGTGCTCACTCAGGAGCGCGTGGTTGGCAATAAATTTGAGGTGTCGTTGCGGCTCGACTATGACTTCGCCGAGGCAGCCGTGCATGATGATGTGGCACTTACCGTCAATTATGCCGAGGCGACAGATATCGTGAGCCGTGTCATGACCGTTCCGTGCGGTTTGCTTGAGGCGGCAGCATGGCGTATACGCGATGCTCTGCTTGCCCGTTGGCCCACCATAGAAGGAGGGAGGATAACAGTATTGAAACTGCATCCTCCCTTTACGATACCGGTAACGTCGGTAGGCGTTACCTTGGATTGGTAGAATTATTTGTTCACCGAAATGCGGCTCGCCGATGAGCGGGCTGTGAATTCGGGAGCGTATTGGCTCTGGATTGTGGCGGTGCCCGAGGCGAATGTGCCTGCGAGCGCCGCTGTCATTTCGTATGTGAGGTAGTATGTGCCTTTGGGCAGATAGTCGACAAACAGATTGGTGCGTGTGTCGGAATTCTCGCGATATGCGCCGAGGTTGCCGCTGTATACCCATCCGGGCATCTGTTCGACGGGTTGGAATGACGCCGGGCGGTCATCGCGTACAGTGATATACTGCATGTCGCGGTCGGCTTTTATTATAAGCTGCACCTGTACGCGGTCGCCGAGACCGAATGACTCGGTCTCCACCCACTTGCCGTCGCGCTGTACAAGATAGCGCTTGTCAATCGACAGGTAGCGGCTCGAGGCTGCCTTAACCTTGTCGAGCGGCTGCGCCGATATTGACACTACCGAGCCGTATGATACAGGCGCTCCGGCGGGGCGTGTGAATGTGACAGTGCGGGTCTCACGTGCCGAGGGCAGACGCAGGGAGTAGCTGCCCGTGAGCGCTTCCACCTTGGTTATGTCGAGGGCTGTGCCGTCTACTGTCACATTGGCAGTGCATGTATCGGGCAATGAAGTCCATCGGCTGCCTGTGGCGATAAATGCTGCGGCGAGGGGGAGAGGATCCCAGCTGCCCATGTCGGATGTGACCTGTGTACGAAGTATAAGCCACTGCTTCATGCCGTCGATAAGGTCGGACTGTGGATCGATTGTGGCGAATGCTTCGAGAATTGATGCATAGGCATCCACGTAGGAGACGGATGGGAACGATATGCCCTGCTTGCCGTCGGCTACGGCAAACTGTGCCACCGAGCGCATTATCTCGGATGCTACGGCGCTGTTGCCGAGATTGTGGAGCATTAATGCGGCGCGGACTTTTTCGGATGTCGAGTATTTTTTCCATCCGGCCACGGCCTGCTGCACGGCACGGTCGATCAGCTTCTGAACCTTGATGCTGCCGGCTTTTCTTCCAGGATACAGGCTGTAGAGATAAGCATAGCTCGATGCGGATTCCTCGCCGGTGATTCTCGATTCGATATATGTGAAGGCTTTGTCGATGATGCGGTCGAGACGGCTGTTGTCGGCGGGATAATAGCCGAGGCGGTTGAGTCGCCCGAGCGAGGAAAGTACGCTCGAAGTTGCCCATTCCGAAGAATAGCGTGTCCAATCGCCCCAGGCAAAACCGCCGTCGGCGTTTTGCAATGCTTCGAGGCGCGATATGGCGGTATTTGCGGTGCGTTCGATTACTTTCGGATCGAAGGTGAGAGCAAGGCGTTCCATCTGCTCGGTGTTGGCATTTGCCGCTCCTACAAATGGTGTGCGTGCAAGTGCGGCCAGTTTGATATCCTCATTTTTATACAGCTTGCTCATAAGATCCGAGTCCTCGGGCGTGCTTTGCCACAGGTCGAGAGCTTTACGTATCTCGGGGAATGCCTTATACAGTCCGCGTGAGGTGAATGCGGCGTAGGCCGATGCGGCGGCTGCGGTGGAGCTTGTAGGTTTGCTGTCATACAGCCCCGGAAGGGTCTTTATGACATCCCACACGGGATTCTGACAGTATTGCAGTGCGACAGTCCCCTTGTTGTCTGTTGCGGCCGGAATCTCGGTGGTGAATTCCTTATCCGAGTCGGTAAGATAGAATATCTGCGAATCTATGGCGACAGTCGATGCCTCGAGTATGGGAATCAGCGACTGCTCGCCGTCGGTGAAGCCGTTGGCGGTTGAACGCACGCGATATCCTATCAGCGACATGTCGTATATCCCATTGATTGTCACCTGTACGACAGTCTGTGCGCCGGCGGATATTGTATCTACGGCCGCCGATGTGGATATCACCGAATTTTCGACGGGATCGAATATCTCAATTACAGTATTTACCACAAGTGTCGAGTCGGTATTATTATATAGTGTGGCAAGCACCTGAGCCTCGTCGCCTTGTCGCAGGAAGCGTGGCAGGTTGGGCTGCACCATCATCGGCTTGGAGGCTGTGAGTGTTGCGGCCATGTCGGTGGCGCGGCAATCGTGAGTCCATGCGGCGGCCTTGAAAGTCCATGCTCCGATGGCGTTCGGTACGTCAAAACTGATGGTAGCGATACCATCCTCGTTGATGTTTACCTCCGGTTTCCAGAACGCCTGCAATGTCTCAGCTGCACGGAAGTCGAATTTGTCCTCTTCCAGAGCGGCGCCTTCTGCTATATCCTCGTCTGCGCTCTCTTCCGCTTCTTCCACAGCCTCGGCTTTCGCCATTCTGCTGTTCGCGATACCGGGTGTGCTTCCTGTGAGCATCGGTTTGGCAGACGAGCCATAGGCGGTTACCACAGATTCCTCAAGTACGGGAGCGGCGTAGTCCATCATCTCGACTCCGGCACTGTTTGCCGAGCGTGCCATAAGCTTGCGGTATTTTATACCTCCCATGTCGTATATTGCCGAACCGCTGTAAATGAATTGCGGGCGGACTATCGAGAGTATCTTGAAATCGAAGTTGCCTTGCAGATGACGGTAGTTGTTGTATGCCGATTCAATGTCGAACGATACATAATTGGATGCCTGCGGCGCGCGAAGCAATGTTGCCAGACCGTTGGGCCAGTTGAAAGAGGTGAGGGCATCGAGGGCATGATTGTACATCGTGGCCACCATGGTGCCTGAGACGGGCGTGCCGTTGCCGTCGCTGAGCCGCAATGTCCATCGTTCGGGCGTGCCGGGCACAATATTGTCGCGCCAGCTTTCGCCTTTGAGGGTAAGTTTTTCGGTCGGATTATATTTGATGAAATCTATTTCCTCTGATTTTACCTTGCCGTCTTTAATTGCGAATATACTGATATTCGGCGCTTCGCCGTTGTGTATCGGAATCTCGATCTTGCCGAAGCCGGCTTTGATGTCGCGTGCGATCTTTACGGGTGTGCCGTCGGGATAGAAGCCCATGGCATATATGTAACCGTTCGAACCGTGGCCTACGGTAATGCTTATGGGCGATGAGCCGTCATATCTGAAACTGTTTTCAGGCAGCAGGAGCATGACGTCGGCAGGCACACTGTTTTTATCCACTGAGTAGAGGCATATTCTGTCGATGCTACATGTGTCGGCCATAGCGTTGTCGGCGGTGAATATGTCGAGAGAATATGAGCCGGCAGGGATATCGTGCCAATCGAATGCAGTGCCCCGGGGTGTGATGGTACAGGTACCGGAATGCTCTCGTTTATTGTTGTCTGTAAGTTTCCAGACGGCGTTCAGGGTGGCACGGGAATCCCCGTTTCCATACGCATATACGGCTGCTTCGACAATGCTGTCGGTATTGAAAGCCGTTTCATCGTTTATAGTGGAGAATATGGCGTATGGCTTGCCGCTGCGGAATGTGGCGCTTGCTGTTGCGGTGTTGGCCGCGACATCTGTTGCGGTGATGTTGCAGATATACATTCCGTGGGGCAGCGTATCGGCAGGAATGTCCAGTGAAAAGAATCCGTTGAGACCTGTTGTGACGGTATAGCTTTGATCCACTGCCTCGAAGTCATCGAATCCGCGCAGATAGATGGGGCGGCTCTGTATATCGATGTCGATTTTTGCCGCGTCGACCGCTACCCCCGAGTATGTCATTGCCCGGCCTGTGATGTTGAACACATTGCCCTCGCGCTTCACGCCGATGCTGTCGATTTGGAATACAGGCGGACGGAAGTCGCTTACCATAAGAGATGTGGATGCGAAGGTGTTGTCGTTGTCGAGAATCTGTATGAAATATCGGCCTGTAAGCCGGTCGGCAGGCATGGCGGTGGCGCCGGATGCACGACCGAAACGGTCGGTCACGACCTTGACGGTATCGAAGTTCTGATAGTTGGCGTCGAGGAATCGAACGGAGAATCTGCGTTCCGAGGCCAATCGTGACGTATGTTTTTCGGGATCCTTCACGACTGCCACAAAGCTCCATCGCACAGTATCGCCGGGATGATATGCGGGGCGGTCGATGAATATAGCCCCGGTGGTGAATTCCGATTGCCGACCGGCGCGTCCGTTGGCTCTGAGATTGTTGAAGTATACCGAATTACCTTTGGCGTCGGTATACTTCGAATAATAACGGCGGTAATTGCCTCCGGCGGGAAGATTGAATTCCACAAATCCGTCCGCGCCGGTGGTGCCGCTTGCAGTAGCCTGCAGTTTTCCGGATGCCACAAATGCAGTCTTTACACCGGCAGCCGGCACACCAGAGGTGAAATCCACGAGAGCCGTAAGGTTGCGGTTGGCTTTTCCATCCTGCGATGCGACGAGAGGCAGCCATGGGGTCACAGTGAGATTGCAGGTATAATATCGCGAGGTGTTGCGGGGTGTGCCGTCGGCATAGGCCCGCAGTTCATAATTGCCTGTCGGAAGATCGAGACGGACTGTATCTTCGGCATATGCCGAAGATCTGTTGCAGTCGATGCTCGAAGATTTTACTTTTGAAGCCGTGCGGGCATTTGGCGAGGCCCACAGGTTGTCAATCTTATATGCTTCTATTGTTATACGGCCTGTATATCCGTGTTTCAGTACCACTTCGATCGGTTTGCCCGGTACGGCTTGTGCGGGAAAATTGTAATCGAGCCATGGAACCGTGTATTTCGCAATGAGCGATGTGAGATATTCGTCGAGCATGCCGCCGGGATTGGCATTCAGATATTTCTGTATTACCTTGACGGCCTCGGGAGCATTCTTTTTGTCATTATATCGGTATAGAGTGGCATCGGGCGTTGTGAAAGCCCTCAGCAGCAGGTATCCGCCGGTGATACCGTCAGGATATTTATAATAGTAATCGAGTATGTCTTTTGAGGATATATCGCTGTTACACAGCCACCATGCCCACGATGGAGTGCCGGGCAGGCAGGCTTCCATGGCAGTGTCGCGGTAGGATACGCCGCTATGTCCGCATAGTGCGGCGGTCTGGGCGTATACAAAATCGCCGAGAGTGGGGAAGAACGGTTTTGACTCTTTCGGGCAGCTGATGATGTCGGCATATCCCTCGAGTTTCCTGCCCATATATGATCCCAATATCGTTATGGCGCTGTCGCACAATTCGGCTACACGTGTGCGCAACTGCTTGCCTGTCCACTCCGAGATATCGGCCGACAGCGGCGTGGCGGGAGCATCAAGGCGGTCGACCTTGAATCGCACATTATCATAATATCTGTTCAGCACGTCGGCCTCGTAGAGCAACAGCAGGCCGCGCAGGTCGGTATTTCTTTCACCGGCCGCCATCCGGTCTATGAACGCCGGCATGGCCATAAGTGAGTCGGGCGATACAAGGCTTTTTGCCTCCACTATCTGCATCACGGCCTTTATGCGCTCTGTGCCCGTGGCATGATGCAGCACCGAGTCTGCATCGGTGATTACCGTGGCCGGGTAGGCGAAGTCGGGCTTGTCGAAATCGGCTTTTGCATATGTGAAGCCTGTAATCACGGCAAGTAGTAAGATCAGAATACGGTTCATAGTCAAAACGTAGTTATGGTATATGTGTTTAGAGCGCAAGTTACATCAAAAGTTTAAAGCATGCAAGAAATAAACATCCACACATGTACCTTTTGGCAGAATTTGAAGTTTTTTAACCATGGCGGGTTAACAAAGAAGTCGTGTCATCGTTATATTTCTGTCATAACGGTTGACAAAATGGCACATCGTGCGCTGTGGCACGGATTGTGCTGTATAAGTATGCGAAAACAAGAACTAAAACTTAACTAAACATATAAGACATGAAACTCAAACCACTTGCCGACAGGGTAATCATCCAACCCACCGCAGCCGAAGAAGTGACGGCTTCTGGCATCTATATCCCCGATTCAGCCAAGGAGAAGCCTCTCCGCGGCACAGTGCTCGCAGTGGGCAACGGCACCAAGGACGAAGAAATGGTGCTAAAGGAAGGCGACAATGTGCTCTATGGCAAATATGCCGGCACAGAACTCGATCTCGACGGCGACAAGGTGCTCATAATGCGCCAGAGCGAAGTACTCGCTGTAGTAGAATGATTTATCCTCCGACTTTAAAATTCAAGAAACACAACAATGGCTAAAGAAATAAAATTCACTACCTCGGCTCGCGAAGAGCTTAAGAAAGGCGTCGACGCCCTCGCCGACGCTGTGAAGGTAACCCTCGGCCCCAAGGGTCGCAATGTGATCATCGACAAGAAGTTCGGCGCTCCTCACATCACCAAGGACGGTGTGACCGTTGCACGTGAGGTGGAACTCGAGGATCCGTTCCAGAATATGGGCGCGCAGCTCGTGAAGGAGGTTGCTTCCAAGACCGGCGATGACGCAGGCGACGGTACAACAACCGCAACTGTGCTTGCCCAGTCGATTATCAACGTAGGTCTCAAGAATGTCACTGCCGGCGCCAATCCTATGGATCTCAAGCGCGGTATCGACAAGGCTGTTGCCGCCGTAGTTGCAGCCATCAAGGAGATGAGCGAGGAAGTTGGCGACGACTTCAAGAAAATCGAAGACGTGGCCCGTGTATCGGCCAATAACGATGACACCATAGGCCGTCTCATCGCCGAAGCCATGGAGAAGGTGAAGAAAGAAGGCGTCATCACGGTCGATGAGGCCAAGGGCACCGAAACCACAATCGAAGTGGTGGAAGGCATGCAGTTTGACCGTGGCTATATCTCGCCCTATTTCGTGACCGACGGCGACAAGATGCTCTGCTCGATGGAGAATCCTTTCATCCTGCTTCACGACAAGAAGATCTCCAACCTCAAGGATATCCTCCCCATTCTCGAACAGACTGCCCAAAGCGGCCGCGGCCTGCTGATAATTGCCGAAGACGTCGATCAGGACGCACTCGCAGCTCTTGTGCTCAACCGTCTGCGCGGCTCGCTCAAGATCTGCGCCGTCAAGGCTCCCGGATTCGGTGACCGTCGCAAGGAGATGCTCGAGGATATCGCCATCCTCACCGGCGGCAATGTTATCTCGGCCGACAAGGGCATGACTCTCGCCACAGCCACCATGCAGGATCTCGGTACTGCCGGCAGCGTGAGCGTGACCAAGGAGAATACCACCATCGTCAACGGCGCCGGCTCCAAGGAGGCCATCGCCCAGCGTGTGGCCCAGATCAAGGCTCAGATCGAGCAGACCACCAGCGACTACGACCGCGAGAAGCTACAGGAACGCCTTGCCAAGCTCGCAGGCGGTGTGGCAGTGCTTCATGTGGGTGCTCCCTCTGAAGTTGAGATGAAAGAGAAGAAAGACCGTGTGGACGACGCTCTCAGCGCCACACGTGCGGCTATCGCCGAAGGCATCGTGCCCGGCGGCGGTGTGGCTTACATCCGCAGCCTTGCCAAGCTCGAAGGCCTTAAGGGCGACAACGAGGACGAGACCACCGGTATCGACATCGTGCGCCGCGCAATCGAGGAGCCTCTGCGCCAGATCGCCAAGAACGCAGGCGTGGAAGGTGCTGTAGTGGTACAGAAGGTGCGCGAAGGTAACGCCGACTTCGGCTACAATGCCCGCACCGATTCATATGAGAATCTGCTCGCCGCAGGTGTGATCGACCCTGCCAAGGTTACTCGTGTGGCTCTCGAGAACGCTGCTTCTATCGCAGGCATGTTCCTCACCACCGAGTGCGTCATCGCCGAGAAGAAAGAAGAGAATCCCACGCCCGCAATGCCCGCCGGCGGCATGGGCATGGGCGGCATGATGTAAAATATAGCCATATCTTATAGATGCAGGTCTGTCGTTTCAAATGCGACAGACCTGCATTTTTTTTCGCATCACTTTTCAATATGTAAGATATTTCTGTGTACCTTTGCAAAAAATAGAATCAGATGAAAGGAATTGTTCTTGCCGGTGGAAGCGGCACGCGGCTGTATCCTATAACCAAGGGTGTGAGCAAGCAGTTGCTCCCTATATACGACAAGCCGATGGTGTATTATCCGTTGTCGACTCTTATGCTTGCCGGCATACGCGATATACTTGTCATATCCACTCCGACAGATCTTCCCGGTTTCCGGCGTCTGCTCGGCGACGGCAGCGACTACGGCCTGCGCCTCGAATATGCCGAACAGCCTTCGCCCGACGGCCTTGCACAGGCGTTTATCATCGGTCGCGAATTTGTCGGCGACGATGCGGTGTGCCTCGTGCTCGGCGACAACATATTCCATGGCGCCGGATTCTCCAAGATGCTCACCAAGGCGGTTGACGATGCCTCGACTCACAATCGCGCCACCGTATTCGGCTATTGGGTGGATGATCCCGAACGCTATGGTGTGGCAGAGTTTGACGACAGCGGCCGTTGCATATCCATAGAGGAAAAGCCCATGCATCCTAAGTCCAACTATGCCGTCACGGGGCTGTATTTCTACCCCAACAAGGTGGTTGATGTGGCCGCTTCGATAAAGCCGTCGGATCGCGGCGAGCTCGAGATAACATCGGTGAATCAGGCCTTTCTTGCCGATGGTGAGCTGAGTGTGCAGACACTGCCGCGTGGCTTCGCATGGCTCGACACCGGCACGCACGATTCGCTTGCCGAGGCATCGATATACGTGGAAGTGCTCGAGAAGCGGCAAGGGCTCAAGATAGCCTGCCTTGAAGGGATAGCTTTCCGGCAGGGTTGGATCAGTGAGCAAAGGCTGCGCGAACTCGCCGAGCCGATGCTGAAGAACCAATATGGCCGTTATCTGATAAAAGTGGCGGAAGAAGTGAGCCGAACAGGATTTAAGAATCTTGATTGAGATGGAAATAATAAAGACAGACATAGACGGTGTGCTCATATTGAAGCCCCGGGTGTTCACGGATTCGCGGGGTTACTTTTTTGAAAGTTACTCCAAGCGTGAGTTTGACGAGGCAGTGGGCCGGGATATAAACTTTGTACAGGACAACGAAAGCCGCTCTACGCGCGGCGTGATGCGTGGCCTGCACTTTCAGCGGCCTCCGTTCGCTCAGTCCAAGCTCGTGCGTTGCACCTGCGGTGCGGTGCTCGATGTGGCTGTGGATCTCAGAGTCGGCTCTCCGACTTATGGCCGTCATGTGGCTGTGGAACTGAGCGAGGATAACAGGCATATGCTGTTCATACCGCGGGGATTTGCCCATGGTTTTGCCGTGCTCAGCGATATAGCCGTGTTCCAGTACAAATGCGACAATTATTATGCGCCGCAGGCCGAAGGCGGTATATCCATCCGTGATACATCGCTCGGTATCGACTGGCGTGTTGATGCCGCCGAGGCGATTCTCAGCGAGAACGATGGCCGTCATCCATTGTTAAAAGATTTTGAATCTCCTTTCGATTATGAATTATAAGCGCAATATAATAGTAACCGGCGGTGCCGGCTTTATCGGAAGTCATGTAGTGCGTCTGCTTGTGAAGAAGTATCCCGAATACCGGATTGTCAATGTAGACAAACTAACCTATGCGGGCAATCCCGACAATCTGCGCGACGTGGAAAATGCGGCCAACTATGTGTTCGAGAAAGCCGATATCGTGGATTTTGAAGCCATGCGGCGTATAGTACGCCGATATGAGGCCGACGGCATAATCCATCTTGCCGCCGAGAGCCATGTCGACCGCTCGATTACCGATCCTTTTGCATTCGCGCAGACCAATGTGATGGGTACGCTGTCGCTGCTTGAGGCTGCCCGTGAGTATTGGGAATCGCTACCGACAGGTTATGACGGCAAGCTATTCTATCACATCTCCACCGACGAGGTATACGGCGCTCTCGAGCTTACCGATCCGGATGGCATCGAATCGCCGTTCACCACCGCGGCTTCGTCGCGGCATCATCATGCCTACGGCTCGGAGTTCTTTTTAGAAACGACCCGATACAATCCGCACTCGCCGTACTCGGCCGCCAAGGCATCGAGCGACCATTTCGTACGTGCCTATCACGACACTTACTGCATGCCCACACTGGTGACCAACTGCTCGAACAATTACGGCCCGAATCAGTTCCCCGAGAAGTTGATACCGCTGTTTATCGAGAACATCCGCAAGGGCAAGCCGTTGCCGGTATACGGTAAGGGCGAGAATGTGCGCGACTGGCTGTATGTCGAGGATCATGCCCGTGCGATCGACCTTATATACCACAGCGGCAAGCCGGGCGAAACATACAATATAGGTGGCTTCAACGAATGGAAGAATATCGACCTGATAAAAGTGCTTATAGCCACGGTAGACCGTCTGCTCGGCAATCCCGAGGGGTACAGCCTGCCGCTCATCACATATGTGACCGACCGCAAGGGGCACGATCTGCGCTACGCCATAGATTCGCGCAAGCTGCAGCATGAGCTTGGATGGGAACCCTCGCTGCAATTCGAGGAGGGCATTGAAAAAACAGTGCGTTGGTATCTTGACAATCAACAATGGCTCGACAGAATCATTTCGGGCGAATACAGAATGTGATATGAGAAACAATATAATTCTTGCAGATTGTGAGCATACTGAGATTTCAGCGTTCGCTGTCGGACTGCAGAAATCGTCGGGTATGGAATTCGGAATAGCCAGCAATACGCGCGATAAAAGTGCCGGAACAAAGATAAAGAAAATAAAAACATGCATGTCATACTTCACTTATCCATTGCGATATTTTATCAAGCGAAAGCGTTATGACATGATTGTCGGGTGGCAGCAGTTCTATGCTTTGAATTTCGCCTTTTATTGTCGACTTTTTTCGGTAAAAAAAAGGAATCGCGTGATTGTCTGCAATTTTACGTATAAGCAGAAAAATGGTATTGTAGGAAAGATATATCGTAAATATTTCAATTATATAATGAAATCGAAGCATATCGATGCGTACCACGTCCTAAGTAAGGAATATGCGCGCGAGATGGCGACAGAATTCAATATACCGATTGATAGATTCATCGTTACTCAATTTGGAACTCCCGACCGTTACGAAGAGTGGCACTCATTAGAGAACCCTGTAGATTACGAATATGTGCTGTCGATAGGACGCAGCAATCGCGATTTTGATTTTTTGGCTGAAGTATGGCGCGACGAGCGTTTGAGCGGCTATAAATTGCTGGTGCTTAGCGATACGTGGAAACCAACGTCGGCTCTACCAGATAATGTCGTTCATATCAAAAATGTTACGGGCGACCGATCGTTCTCTTATTTTTCCCATGCCTTAGCATCGATTGTGCCGATAGCTTCCGGCAATATTTGCTCTGGCGACACGGTGTTGCTAAATTCAATGATGATGAAAGTACCTGTGATCATCACAGAGCCATCGACGCTTGCAGAGATGTACATAAGTGACGGCGTAAACGGAATATGTGTTAACAAAGACGCGCATAAGGCGGCGGAGATTATCAGTTCGGCTCTTGAAAACAAACAAGAGATAGCTCGCCTTGGAGATAATGCCCGTAAATCATATCTCGAGCATTATACCCGTGAGTCGATGGGCGCAGCAATAGGTAATCACCTGCATATGTAGTCGGCGAGGGATTCGAGATCTTTGTCCTGTTGCCGGCGGATAAATTCGTAGCGCTTGTGGCCTCGCTCAGCCATGTTGCGGTGCATCACCGGGTCGGCAAGCTGTACCACGCGGTTTGCTATCTCCTCGATGTCGTAGGGGTTGAAATACAATACTGCGTCGCCGCACACCTCGGGTATGGAGCATACCGCCGAGGCCGCCACAGGCACGCTTTTGGACATCGCTTCGAGTGGAGGATAGCCGAAGCCTTCGTTGATTGAGGGATATATGAACATGAACGCGTCGCGATAGAGGCGTCCGAGATCCTCGTCGCTCACATAGCCGCGGGCGGTGAAGCGTTCGGGATGCCGGAACTTGTATTTTAAGTCGTTGAGCTTGCTCAATCCGGTGATGTTGACATATACATCGGGCAGCATTCCTTTATCGAACAGTTTCTCGAGAGCCATTACGGCACGGAGCACATTTTTCTCCCAACGGTTGCCGCTCACCATGAGTATATACTTGCGGTCGTCTACGGCATCGGGCACGAGCGGAGCGTCGGATACGGTGTTCGGGCTATAAAATACGCGCACATTGAGGCCTGCGCTGTCGGGCAGCCATACCCGCAGTGCAGCGGCTGTGTGGTTGGATACCACAACCATGTCGTGCCGGAGCTGAGCCATGTAGTCGCCGGTGCGTTTGCTTTTTATCTTACCGTGGATAAGCCGCTCGGCCATATGCCGTATCCATTGGTAGAATGTGTGCGGATAGCGCGAGAAGAATCGGTCGGGCTTTATCTCAAGGGTGCGCAAGCCGTGTATCACGCCTATGGTGCGGGGCGTTTTCACAGACAGTATCTCGCCCATGGGCAGCGCGCTGAACAGTCGGTCGGCTCCCGATTCATCGAAGATTGATTGGAGATCGCGGTCTTTACAGTCGATAAGCGAGGCGCCGGGTGTGTCATTTATAATCTTTTCAATCTCGGGATTGAGCCACTTTGCGGAGTCGTAAAAGGCAACGAGCGGTGCTTGTCGTTCGCACAGCTTGCGTAATACTATCTCTCCAAAGATACCTGCTCCGTGGCGCTTGCCGGAGAATGACGGCTGGGTGCACTCGAGGTCGAAAAGGATTTTCATGACAGATGGTTTTCTTGATTATGACAGAGGCTTTTCGTATGCTTCGATGGCTGAGCGGTGACGGTCGGGGATCGGGGCGGACTGTAACGTCTTGGGGTCGAATCCGGCCATTACGGTGCGGCACAGGCATTTCACCGCGCCTGTGTCGCGCGTGACGACACGCTGCTCGAGAGTTATGGACTTATCGCCTATGTGGACTGTCTGTGTCATCACCTCGAGTCCTTCTTTCAGGAATGACGGCTCGAAAAAGTCGCAGTTGATGTTCACCACTACTACGGCAAGCCCTGATTTGTCGAAATCGGCTCCGAGTACTTCCTCGAAGTAACGCAGCTTACCGAGGTCGAAAAATTGCAGATATACCGTGTTGTTGACATGACCGAACATGTCTACGTCGTTGAAGCGCAGCTGTACGGGCAGGCGGTGGCGGAATGGATGGGATGGGGCGGGTATTCGTGATTTGTCGGACATGGCTATGTTTGTCTCAGTGGATTTGAATTTTTTTGATTATGCGTTTTCCCAATGCGTTGTTGAGCTGCTCGATTATGGACGGTATCATGAATCCAAGTTCGCTTTTGAGCGGGCCGGATGATATGAACACGTGCAAGGTGTCGTCTGCTACATATCTGCGCACGGTGTGGCGGTTGATGTATTCGCCCACGATCTCACTCCACAGATATGAAGCTTTCTGACGGTCGAATTCGGCTGTGTCGCCTTCACTGTCCATCATGGCTTTGAGAATGTCGCCGACGGCCATCGCTTCTGTGCGTTTCATACCGGTGTGAATGCTCCTTGGTCGACCGTCCACAGGCGGTAGTCCGGGCCGGCGAGAGCCATTATCTCGTCGAGGTGCTTGCGGTTGGTGTCGGTTATGAAAATCTGCCCGAAGTCTTCACGGCCCACAATGTTCATGATGCGCTCCACGCGGGCGGTGTCGAGCTTGTCGAATATGTCGTCGAGCAGCAGCAGCGGTGTGCGGGCTGTGGCGCGGCGCAGGAATTCAAACTGAGCCAGACGCAGGGCTATCGTGAATGTCTTTGTCTGTCCCTGCGAAGCTGTCTGTCTTGCCGGCATGGAATCGAGGGTCAACGCTATGTCGTCGCGGTGGGGGCCTGTGGAGGTGTATTTGAGGGCGGCATCGCGGCTGCGGGTCTGTCCGAAGGCTTGCATCAGCGATCCGTATTTGTCGCCCGACATCACATATTGCAGCGATGCTGTCTCTCCTTCGCCGGCTATCTCGTTGTAATAGTGGTTGAAGATTTCGGAGATGAGGCCGATGTTTTCGCGGCGTCGGCTTCGTATCAGGTCGGCGGTGCTGTCCATGACAGTCTCGACGGATTCGTACAGCAGAGGGTCGTCGTATCCGTCGCGCAGCATGCGGTTGCGTTGCTCCAAAGCCTGATTGTAGCGCATCAGAGCCTCGAGGTATGGCATGTCGGCCTGCGATATTATCATATCGATGAAGCGGCGGCGCTCCTCTGCATTGCCTGTAACAAGTGTCTGGTCGGCGGGTGCCACCATCACGCATGGAAACAGCCCGATGTGCGAGCTTATGCGTTTGTATTCCTTGCCGCTCCGTTTGAACGATTTGCGCGCGCCGGCACGCAGTCCTGCATTAATCTCCTCGTCGGTGCCGTTGCGCAGATACCGGCCGTTGATTATGGCGAATTCTTCGCCGCGGCGTATCAGCATGGCATCGGGTAGCCGTGCAAAACTCTTGGTAAAGCTCAGGAAATAGATCGCGTCGAGCAGGTTGCTCTTGCCCATGCCGTTATTGCCAAGGAAACAGTTGATCTTCGGTGAAAAATCCAATGTTGCCGAGGCAATGTTCTTGAAATTGGTGAGCAGGAGCGATTTTAATATCATTTGCGGGCCGCTTTCTTGAATGCTTCGTTGAAGTATAGCAGGTGGTAGATTACCGCGTTGCTCCAATAGGCGCCTGAATGGCCGCCGGGGCGTGAGGTGTAATCGTGGGGGATCTTGTTTTTCAGCAGTTCCTCGTGGAAGTTTCGGTTCACACTTGCAAAGAAGTCATCGGAGCCGCAGTCGAATATGATGTTGAGAGTACCGGGCTTTATGTCCTTTACAAGGTTTATGGGGCTGTGCTCCTCCCATGCCTGCGGATTCTGCTCTATGCTGCCGAGGCTTTCCTTCATCTTCCAACGCTCCGGGAACGGACGTATGTCGAGGCCACCGCTGGTGGAGCCTGCGTTGCCCCATATGTCGTTGTGACGGATGGCCAGATACATCGAGCCTTGTCCGCCCATGCTCAGACCCGATATCGCGCGGTATTCCGGAGCCTGCAGGGTGGGGTATCGGCTATCTATGTATGGCACGAGTTCCTTTACAAAGAAGCTCTCCATCTGCATCTTCGGGTTTACGGGCGAGTCCCAGTACCAGCTGTCTCTGCCGTCGGGCATAACGATCACCATGCCGTAACGGTCGGCAAGGTCGGGCAGGTCGGGACGCACGCGCATCCATGCGTGGTGGTCGCCTCCGTAGCCGTTGAGCAGGTATACGGTGGGAAATTTCTTGCCTTGGGCGGCTGCGTCGGGGATTATTACGGTTATATCCTCGGGGGTTTCCAGATATTGTGTCGGCACTTGGATGGTGTCGACCTTCGCCGCCACGGCTGAAAACAGCGTGGCGAGCAGGGCGACAAGTGCCAGTGAGAGTCGTTTCATTGGTATCGGTATTGTTTGTTACTTGGCGATATGGTCGTAAATCGACTGGAAAGCCTGTTCAAGGCCGTCTTTGTCTTTGCCACCGGCTTGTGCGAAGCCCGGCTGGCCGCCGCCGCCGCCTTTTATGGACTTTGCAGCCTCGCGTACGATGGCAGATGCGTTCAGTCCGCCTTTGACAAGGTCGTCGGTGAGCATTACGGTGAGCAGCGGCTTGCCTGCCATGTCGAATGTGGCGCCGATGAAGGCTGTGGATTCCGGCGATTTCGCACGAACGCTGAAAGCGACGGTCTTCACTACATCGGGGATACGCGGGCCTTTGATCACGGCTATCTTTATACCTTCTGTTATCGTAGCTTTTTCGAGTACCTCGTTGGCCAGGCTGTTTACTCGCTCGTTGAATGCTTCTTCGGCTTGCTTGCGCAGTGCGGCATTCTCGTCGAGAGCCTTTTTAAGAGCTCCTACGATGTCGGGATTGTTGTTGAACATCTCGCCTACGGTGTGCAGTGTGTTCTGCATCTCGCCGATGGCATCCTCGACAGCTTCACCGGTGATGGCTTCGATGCGTCGTATGCCGGCCGCGATCGAGCTCTCGGAGATAATCTTTATCATACCGATGTTGCCGGTATTACCTACATGTGTGCCGCCACACAGCTCCACCGAATCGCCGTAGCGTATCACGCGCACTTCGTCGCCGTATTTTTCGCCGAAGAGAGCCATGGCGCCCATTTCGCGGGCCTTGGCTATGGGTACGTCGCGATGCTCGTCGCGGGCGATGGCCTCACGCACTCGTTTGTTGGCGAGGCGTTCGACTTTTTCAATCTCTTCGGGTGTCACTTTTTGGAAGTGCGAGAAGTCAAAGCGCAGCGAGTGTGGTGTTACCAGCGAGCCTTTCTGCTCCACATGTGTGCCGAGCACTTCGCGCAGAGCCTGATGTATCAGATGGGTGGCCGAGTGGTTGGCCGATATGGCGCGGCGTGTGTCGGCATCTACCTCGGCGCGGAATGTGGATGTGACGTCGGCGGGTAGTTTTGTGGTGAGATGCACCCCCATACCGTTCTCGCGCTTGGTGTCATAGATCTCGATTTCCTCGCCCGATGCAGTATCGATCAGCTTGCCGCGGTCACCTACCTGTCCGCCCATCTCGGCATAGAACGGAGTTTCGGCAAGTACTATCTGATAGAATTCCTTGTTTTTCTGTTTCACCTTGCGGTAGCGCAGTATGTCGGTGTCGACACTGAGTGCGTCGTAGCCAACAAAACGTTGCTCGCCTTCGTTGACAATCTGCCAGTCGGTGGCCTCCACGGCGGCGGCGTTGCGTGCACGCTGCTTCTGCGCCTGCATCTCGGTGTCGAATCCGGCCTGATCGAGAGTCATCCCGTTCTCGCGCAGGATAAGTTCTGTGAGGTCGAGAGGAAAGCCGTAGGTGTCGTATAGTGTGAAGGCCTGTTTGCCTGAAATCCGGGAAAGGTTTTTGGCTTTGGCCTCGCGTATGGCGTCATCGAGCATTCGGATGCCGTTCTCAAGGGTACGCAGGAAGGCGTCTTCCTCTTCTTTGATCACGCGCATTATAAGTTCGCGCTGCGATACAAGTTCGGGATATGCTTCGCCCATGTTCTCGATGAGAGTGTCGACGAGCAGATACATGAAGGCCTGTTTGCGGTTGAGGAATGTGTATGCATAGCGCACGGCACGGCGCAGGATGCGGCGTATCACATAGCCGGCCTTGGCGTTGGACGGCAGCTGGTTGTCGGCGATGGAGAATGCTATGGTGCGCACGTGGTCGGCGATTACGCGCATGGCTACGTCCACGCTGTGATCTTCGCCGTATTTTTTGCCTGACAGATCGGCTATTTTGCCGATAAGCGGTGTGAATACGTCGGTATCATAGTTGGATGTCTTGCCCTGAAGTGCCATGCACAGGCGTTCAAATCCCATGCCGGTGTCAATGACACGGGCGGGCAGCGGTTCGAGTGAACCGTCTGCCTTGCGGTTGAACTGCATGAACACGAGGTTCCATATTTCGATGACCTGCGGATGATCCTTGTTCACCATCTCGGCTCCCGGGACGGCGTCGCGTTCGGTCTGCGGGCGCAGGTCTATATGGATTTCGGAGCATGGGCCGCATGGGCCTGTGTCGCCCATCTCCCAGAAGTTGTCGTGCTTGTTGCCGTTGATGATGTGCGATGCGGGCAGATGCTTCTCCCATATGGCAGCCGCTTCGTTGTCGCGGTCGAGACCTTCGGTTGCAGAGCCTTCGAATACGGTGGCGTAGAGACGTTCAGGGTCGAGGTGAAGCACGTCTACGAGGTATTCCCATGCCCAGTCGATGGCCTCGGCCTTGAAATAGTCTCCGAACGACCAGTTGCCGAGCATCTCGAACATGGTGTGGTGGTATGTGTCGTGGCCTACCTCCTCGAGGTCGTTGTGCTTGCCGCTCACTCGCAGACATTTCTGCGAGTCGGCCACGCGCTTGTATTTTGCGGCCTTGTTGCCCAATATAATATCCTTGAACTGATTCATACCGGCATTGGTGAACATAAGGGTGGGATCATCCTTGATCACCATAGGTGCCGATGGTACTATGTGGTGTTGTTTGCTTTCGAAAAAGTCTTTGAAAGACTTGCGTATTTCCTTTGCGGTAAGCATTTTAAAGAAATAAAGAATATATTTGGAGTCCTAAAAAATCTAAAAAGTCATGCAAAATTACGATAAAAACGCTAAATTTGCAATGATTATCACATTTCTATGAGCCAGAAAAAGACATTTTACCGATATAATCCGGTTACTGAAAGCTACGACCGTGTGTATCCGTCGCGCGGGGCTCGTTTCTGGGGTGTGGCAAGACAGTTTATAGCCGGAATGTGCACCGGTGTGATTCTGTTTTTTGTACTCTACAATGTGATGGAATTTCCGCGCGAGAAGCTGATGAAGATGAAGAACGAGCGCATGGAGCAGACAATCGAGATGCTCGACCGTCGGTCGGACGAAGCTCTTGCCGTGATGCTGAATCTACAGCAGCGCGACAATAATTTCTATCGTGTGATGATGCAGGCCGAACCGCTGTCGGATGCCGCCCGATATGCCGGTCTTGAACGTCAGCGCAATTATGAGAGCCTTGATTCGCTTGCCGATAATGAACTTGTGCATACGGTGTCGGAGAAGCTCGACCGCCTTGACAATATGGTATACAACCAAATCAAGTCTTACGATTTTTTGCGCGAGCAAGCTGCCGGAATGAAGGAACGGATCAACAATATCCCGGCCATACAGCCCATCTCGTCCAAATACCTGAAGACTATGGCTTCGGGATACGGATACCGTCATGATCCCATCTACGGTACATCGAAATTTCACGAAGGGATGGATTTCTCATCGGCTATCGGCACTCCGGTCTATGCGACAGGTGCCGGCACAGTGAAGTCGGCCGGATGGGAGAGCGGTTATGGCAATTCGATCGATATAGACCACGGCTTCAGCTACCTCACACGCTATGCCCATCTGTCGCAGATTCTCGTGAAGGAGGGACAAAGTGTGAAGCGCGGCGACCTCATAGGAAAAGTCGGCAATACCGGTAAGTCTACAGGTCCGCATCTGCATTATGAAGTGAGATATCGAGGCGCACCGCAGAATCCTGTTAACTACTACTTTATGGATCTTACCCCCGAGCAGTACGACGAGATGATCATCCAGGCTGAGAATGCCGGGCATGTGATGGACTGAGCCTTTATACAACTGTGAGCATATGGACAAACTTGAAAAGAAATTCTATAAAATAAAAGAAGTTGCCGAGATGCTGGAGATACCGGCCTCGACCCTTCGTTTCTGGGAGACGAAATTCACAGTTATAAACCCGCGCCGCAACCAGGGGGGCACACGATTCTACTCGCCCGACGATATCGAGAAACTACGCATGATACATTTTCTTGTAAAAGAAAAAGGCCTCAAACTCGAAGCGGCCGAAGAACAGCTGCGGTCAAATATGTCGGGCGTATCGAAACGCCACAAAGCCTTAGAGCGTCTGCGTGGTGTGCGCGACAAACTCAATGAACTGCTCGTCTCACTCAATAAAATGCGATAAACCATATACTATGCTGAGGATCATAAGAATAACTCTTGCCATTCTGAGTCTGCTGGCTGTAACGGCTCTTTTTGCCGATGTCACAGGTTTTGCCATGGAGCATTGGGGCTGGATGGCAAAAATCCAGCTTGTGCCGGCAATACTCGGTCTTAACCTGCTCGTCGTCGCCGCGCTTGTGGCAGTTACACTTGTGTTGGGGCGCGTATACTGTTCGCTCGTGTGTCCGCTTGGCATATATCAGGATGTGATAAACCGACTGAGCATCATGTTCTCGTCAAAAAAGAAGCGGCGCCTGGGCAAGTTCCGTTATTCCCGGGCACGTACCATGCTGCGTGTCGCCATTCTGGCAGTGTTCATATTGCTGCTTGCGGTCGGGACGGTGGCCGCCGTATGCACGTGGACGGCATCGTTTGTCGAGCCGTACAGCGCCTATGGCCGCATGGCCACATGGCTGCTGCGTCCGCTCGGAGTCGAGGTCAACAACGCCATTGCCGATGTGGCCGCCGCCAACGGCAGTTATGCTTTCGCGCATGTGGTGCCTATGACAGTGAGTGTGCCGTTGTTGTCGGTCGCCGTCGTGACATTTGTGGTCATCACTCTTTATGCCTGGACTTCAGGGCGTGATTACTGTAATGAGATATGCCCTGTCGGCACGGTTCTCGGCTATATAAGCCGTTATTCGTGGCTGAAGCCCAACATCGCGCTTGACAAGTGCACTTCGTGTGGTTCGTGCGCGCGGCACTGCAAGGCATCGTGCATCGATCCCAAAAAACATCGCATCGACTACACCCGTTGCGTTGCGTGCATGGACTGTCTAACACACTGTTCTACCGGAGCTATCACATATTCGCATCCGACTGCCGTTGATGCGGAAGGTACAAAGCCGGACGGAGAAATCGATCTGCGCCGGCGTGCCATGCTTGTCGGTGGCGCCATAGTGGCCGGGTCGGCAGTTGCTTCGGCTATCGGCAAGGACGGTGACGGCGGCTTTGCTCCGCTTAAAGACAAGCGCCGTCCCGACCGCCGCACGCCGCTTGTGCCACCCGGTGCCAAGGGCAACATATGGCTCGCATCGCACTGCACGGCCTGCCAGTTGTGTATATCCAACTGTCCCAACGATGTGTTGAGTCCGTCGACCGATCTGGCTACATTCATGCAGCCTGTGATGGACTTCTCGAAAGGATATTGCCGCCCCGAGTGCACGAATTGCTCGGATATCTGCCCTGCGGGAGCGATACTGCCCATTGATGTCGAGACAAAGAGTTCCACAAAAATAGGCACGGCCGAGGTGGATTATAAGATATGTATATCTGCTTATGGCCAAAAATGCGGCCGTTGTGCGGCCGGATGCCCTGCGGGCGCCATAGAGATGATTGCCGGCGCAGACGGAAATCTGCGTCCTGTGGTCAACGATTCGTTGTGTATAGGCTGTGGCGCGTGCGAGTATCACTGCCCGGTGGGTACAGTCGCTTCTAACAGGGCCGACCGTGCCGCCATTCATGTCGAAGGTGTGGAACGTCATCATGTTATCTGATACAGCTATGAAAGACAATAACATAAGCCGGCGGAGCTTTATCCGCATATCATCCTTGGCCGCCGGAGCCATTGCTATTGCCGGATGCACAAAGCCGGCGACGGAATCTAATGAACCCGCGCACAAGCAGCCCGGCGATATGACAAAACGCACGAATCCCAATACCGGCGACAGCGTGAGCGTGTTGGGATACGGATGCATGCGTCTGCCGGTTGTCGATGCCGATAGCGGTGTTATTGATCAAGAAGCGGTCAACGAACAGGTGGATTACGCACTTGAGCATGGTGTCAATTATTTCGATTCATCGCCCATGTATTGCAAGGGCAAGTCTGAAGAGGCCATGGGCATAGCGCTCAGCCGTCATCCGCGCGATTCGTATTATATCGCCACGAAGCTGTCCAACTTCGCTCCCGAGTCTCAGTCGGCCGAGGCTTCCGAGGCGATGTTTCGTCGCTCGCTGGAACTTTTCAAGACCGATTACATAGATTATTATCTACTGCACAGTGTCGGCAACGGCGGCCTTGAAAACATGCACCGGCGGTACTTCGACAACGGTATGATCGACTTTATGAAGGAGCAGCGAGCCAAGGGAGTGATACGCAATCTCGGCTTCTCGTTCCACGGCGACATAGCCTGCTTCAACGAACTGCTTGAGATGCACGATCGTGGAGATATACATTGGGATTTTGTGCAGATACAGCTCAACTATATCAACTGGGAGCATCCGGCCGAGGACAACGGTATCACCGCCGAATGGCTCTATAATGAGCTTGTGAGGCGGCAGATACCGGCTGTGATCATGGAGCCGCTGCTTGGCGGCCGCCTTGCCAATGTGCCGGCAACTGTATTCACAAAAATGAAAGAGCGTCGTTCCGACGAGTCGGTGGCGTCGTGGGCTTTCCGCTTCGCCGCCATGCCCGGTGTGCTGACAGTGCTCAGCGGCATGACATATATGGAGCATGTGAAAGATAATATCGCCACTTATTCGCCACTTCAGGATATCGATGAGGATGAACATCTGTTCTTGATGACAAGTGCCGCTGCCATTGTCGAGAACGGCGAGATTCCATGCACGGCCTGCGCATACTGTATGCCGTGTCCCTACGGTGTGGATATCCCCGGCAACTTTGCGCACTTCAATAAGTGCATTGCCGACGACAATATGCCTCACGACCGCCGGGATCCGGATTATGCACGCGCCCGTCGCGCATATCTTGTGAGCTACGACCGCTCGGTGGAGCGTATGCGACAGGCCGACCGATGCATAGCATGCGGGTCGTGCCTTTCGGCATGTCCGCAGTCTATCGATATACCGGCGCAGCTCGCCCGCGTGGACAAGTATACCGAGCAACTGAAGCAGAATAAAGCCTGAGAGAGTGGCGTCTAAGCCATTCGGCCTCTTTTATTCTTTTCCCTCGCGTTTGGGGTTGGCCGGAAACCACCCCTTGCGCACTCTTTCCCTTTGGTCGAATATTTCCCGTATCGTCCAGAAACTCGAGAAGCCCACGACTCCGGCCAGTGTTGACCATAACGGGTCGCTGATGCAGTAGGACACGACACACATCGCGACACCGAGTACGGCAAACCACCACCAGCACTTAACGCCGAAATAATATTCGCATTTGATTACGATAGGGTGAAAAATCCCTATTATCAAGAAGGTGCATATGCCGAGCACGAGGCCCAGACAATGAATGCTTTGGAGAAATTCGCTCATAGTTGTATCATAATTCGATATCGTAACGGTCGCCCGGATCGGTGATCAGCGGCGACAGATACCAACCGCCGGGTACCTGTTGTACCGTCATGGTACGGCCGTCGATTTCAGTTATCAGAAGCGGCTTGTCGAAGAAGGAATAGGATGCGGCCGTGCGGGTATTCTGTGGTTTTGCAGTGAGTATGTCACCGTTTGTGAGAATATATTCGCTGCCGGCTCGGAGCGGAAGATATTTTCGGGCTTCCGTTGGTATTACGACAGGCCATTGCCCGAGGCGTCCGTGGTAGCGGGCGTATGCGAACAGTATGAAGCCATCGTCGGCATCCGGGATGCCGCGCAGCCGTCCGAGAGTCCACCAAGGTATTTCGTTGTCGCGGGTACAGTCCATGAATACCAGCCCGTCTTCCGATTCAAGATATTTGCTCTCAAACTCAACCGATTCTTTATGCAGCCGGTATTGCAGTACGGCGCATCCTATGGTCTGTGCCACTATGAGTGTCGACAGTATCAGCGAGCCGGAAGTCCATCGTGGTGAACCATACCTGTGCAGCCATCCGATGATGGCGACAAATGCATATATCTCGGCAAACCATCCGGTGCGCCCTACAATCCCCGAGTATGCGCTGATGCACATGCTGAGCAATGCGGCTATTGCAAAAAGCCCCGGAATGGAGTGTATGAATTGTCCGACAGTCCTGCGTCCGTTTCCGAATAGAGAAAGGACGGCGATCGTGAGCCATAACAGCATCACTATCGGGTCGGATTTCAGCAGCAGCCACGGCAATGGATCGTCGGGTGTATGTTGCTCGGAGCTTCTTAAAATGATACCGGGCGCTAACGTTACCAATGCTGTGCCGATGGCAAATGCAACAAAAAGGATCAGCTGAGACTTGGACGGTTTTTTGCGGGTCATCAGGCACCAGATTATAATGGAGGCTGCCAGAGGGGCCGATGCCGCCTCATGGCTTATACCTGCCGCCCCGCATAACAGGAATGCTGAAATTATAGAAACCGGTCTTTTTGCTGAATCGTTGAGGATAACAATAAACGCCGACATTACCAACGCCGATGTCCATATATAATTCAGCTGGCAGTCGAATATAAACATCGAGTCCCACCATGGCAGCCCGAACGCGAATGCGGTGGCAAGCAGCACCGGAAGGAAGCCCTTGCGTGCACCCGATACTTTTATGGATGCCCAATACATCAGCCATATGGCACCCGCACACAGCAATGCGCGCAAGAAAGACGGCAAAGCCATAAGCGGAGGTGCCAGATAGTTGCCGATACGTCCGTTGGTAGTGAGCCAGTGAGAGCCGCACCACCGTGGATATGACAGCCAACTGTCGAATTTGGCGGCCGGCCCCTCGAAAGTCATTTTATATGCCCAGTCGTCGCCATTGAAGGGTGTGTGCAGGAAGATAAAGAAACTTGTTATGGATATGGCTGCTACAAGCCAGAACCATATCTGCCGGGTATCGGTGTCGTTTGTCCACATCAGAATCCGTTTTCTTTCAGCATGTCGCTGTATATTTTTGAAAAGTACTCGGCTGATGCCCGGGGATAGCGTACATCTGTGAATACCTGTGCAAGGCTCGTTTTATTGTTCTCGTCGACAAAATGCTGGGATTCTCGTTCGATTGGCGCATACCATTCCTTGATTTTTTCATCGGCTGGCTCGGCATAGAATTCGCGATGCATGACAGCTCCGACAGGGAGACGCCAGGTGCCGCCTGTATGTGCATCATCGGCAGGGATGCCCACGGTAACGGTAGTTACGGGTACTACACGGTGCGGCAGCCTGAGAGCCTCGGCGATCTGCGGAGCGTTGTAAGTGGTTGTGCCGAGATAGCAGGTGCCTAATCCGTTCATCTCGGCGATGGTGCAGAACTGCTGCGCAAAAAGGCTCGTGTCGATTATCCCGGCAACAAACGACTGGAAATTCTCAAACCCCGGTTCAGCACCGCTGATGCGGCACCATTTTTCAAACCGGTTCAGGTCGATGCAGAATGTGAGCACTGCCGCAGCACTTTCCACTGTAGGCTGATTGAAGTGCGCCGGTGCGAGAAGTCGTTTCTGTGAGGCATCTTTGGTCACCACCACACTATACCATTGCATGTTTCCGGTATTGGGCGCGTGAGAGGCCGCCTCTATCATGGCGGCAAGCGATTCATCGTCTATTTCGGCAGGTGAATAACTACGAACTGTATGTCGGTCAAGAAAAAAATCCGATTTTTTCATGTGTCATAAATATTACACCGCAAAGATAGTATAATTTTTCATTTTGGCAAACTTTAAAAGATCACTGAATGCACAAGTTGTTGATAATCAACAGCGGATTTATTGTGATTGGTAAACTTATCAACATCAACGGCTTTTTTGACTTTAAGATATTGGCGATCTTCGGAATTTAATGTAATTTTGCCGTTGGATTTTTTATATACTGTCCATAAGCCAATTCATTCATTCAAACGCTATAAAGCCTTAATTCCCCGTGGAACCCAAAACCTACACCTTCGAAGAGGCCTTCGAAGCTACAAAAAAGTACTTTGGCGGCGATGAACTCGCTGCTCGTGTATGGGCCAACAAATATGCCCTCAAGGACTCGTTCGGCAACCTTTACGAACTCACACCCGACGATATGCATCACCGCATAGCCTCGGAGATAGTGCGTATCGAGAACAAATATCCGGAACCGATGTCGCACGAAGAAGTATTCAATCTGATGAAAGATTTCAGATACATAGTTCCGCAGGGTAGCCCCATGACCGGTATCGGCAACACATTTCAGGTAGGCTCGCTGTCCAACTGTTTTGTGATTGGCCTCGACGGCACTCCCGACTCGTATGGCGGTGTCATCCGTATCGACGAAGAGCAGGTGCAACTCATGAAACGTCGTGGCGGGGTAGGGCACGACCTTTCGCATATCAGACCCAAAGGGACGCCTGTAAAAAATTCGGCGCTCACCTCCACCGGTCTTGTGCCCTTCATGGAGCGTTACTCCAACTCTACCCGCGAAGTGGCGCAAGATGGACGTCGCGGCGCGCTGATGATGACAGTATCCATCAAGCATCCCGATTCGGAAGCTTTCATAGACGCCAAGATGACAGAGGGTAAGGTGACCGGTGCCAACGTGTCGGTGCGCATCGACGACGATTTCATGCGCGCAGCCGAGTCCGGTTCGCCATATCGGCAGCAATTTCCGGTTGATACAGATCAGCCGTCGATTGTGAAAGAAATCGATGCGGCATCGCTTTGGAAGAAGATCATACATAATGCCTGGAAATCGGCCGAGCCCGGTGTACTCTTCTGGGATACTATAACCCGCGAGTCGTTGCCCGACTGCTATGCCGACCTCGGTTTCCGCACCATATCTACCAACCCTTGCGGCGAGATTCCTCTTTGCCCGTATGATTCTTGCCGCCTGCTTGCCGTGAATCTGTACAGCTACGTACGCAATCCATTCACCCCGGAAGCCGAGTTTGACTTCGACCTTTTCCGCAGCCACATATGCAAGGCTCAGCGCATGATGGACGATATCATCGACCTCGAGATGGAAAAGATCGACACCATCCTCGAAAAGATAGACGCCGACCCGGAGACAGAAGAGGTCAAATCGACAGAGCGCAACCTATGGCTCAAGATAAAGGAAAAGACCGCACGCGGCCGTCGTACGGGCGTAGGCACCACTGCCGAAGGCGATATGCTGGCAGCTCTCGGATATAAATACGGCACACCCGAGGCAACCCGGTTCTCCGAGTCGGTACACCGCGAGCTCGCGCTTTCCGCATACCGTTCGTCGGTCGACATGGCACGTACACGCGGCGCCTTCGCTATCTTCGATGCATCCCGCGAGAAGAACAACCCCTTCATGCAGCGCCTTGCGCAGGCCGATCCGGCCATGTATGCAGACATGCAGCGCTATGGCCGCCGCAACATAGCCTGCCTCACCATCGCGCCCACCGGCACCACGTCGCTGATGACGCGTACCACATCCGGCATCGAGCCGGTATTCATGCCCGTGTACAAGCGTCGCCGCAAAGTGAATCCCGGCGATCCCGATGTGCGTATCGATTATGTGGATGATACAGGCGACGCATTCGAGGAATATGTGGTATATCATCCAAAGTTCATCGATTGGATGAAAACCGCAGGTATCGAAGCCAAAGACACATACACTCAGCAGGAACTTGACGAGATAGTATCGCGATCGCCATATGCCGGTGCCACCGCCAACGACATCGACTGGCTCGAGAAAGTACACATGCAGGGACGCATTCAGAAATGGGTCGATCACTCGATATCTGTCACAATCAATCTGCCGTCGGATGTCACCGAGGACGTGGTCAACGCCCTGTATCTTGAAGCCTGGAAATCGGGCTGCAAAGGATGCACGGTATATCGCGACGGATGCCGGTCGGGTGTACTTGTCGCACTTGAGGAAAAGACAAAGAAGAATGCCACGGCATCGCCCGCACCGTCCGGCTTTCCTCCGCATCATGTCATAAAGCGTCCCATAGAGCTTGAGGCCGACGTCGTGCGCTTCCAGAACAATAAGGAAAAGTGGATTGCTTTCGTCGGTCTGATGGAAGGTAAGCCATACGAGATATTCACAGGTCTGGCAGATGACGAAGATGGTATATTCTGCCCAAAATCTGTGTCGCATGGAAAAATAATCAAGGCCATTGACCCCGACGGGAACAAGCGCTACGATTTCCAGTTCATCAACAAACGCGGCTATAAGACTACCATCGAAGGTCTGTCCGACAAATTCAATCCCGAGTATTGGAACTACGCCAAGCTCATCTCCGGCGTTCTCCGCTACGGGATGCCCATCGATCAGGTGCTGAAGCTTGTAGGCGGTCTCGAACTCGACTCACAGTCGATCAATACGTGGAAGATGGGAGTGGAACGCGCTTTGAAGAAATACCTGCCCAACGGTACCCAGGCATCCGGCCAGCGTTGTCCATCTTGCGGTCAGGAGACCCTTGTCTATCAGGAAGGATGCCTGATATGCACCTCCTGTGGCGCCTCGAAATGCGGATAATGCAACTTTAAAACAAAAAAACAGCATTGCAAACACAAAAAAATCCGAAAAACGTTTGCAGATTCAAAAAATGTCTGTAACTTTGCACCCGTAAAACAAACACACCGATTGCCTTGTGGTGTAATGGTAGCACGTCGGATTCTGGTTCCGCCTGTGAGGGTTCGAATCCTTCCAAGGCAACGCAATTAAATCGCAATCAGCTTATTGGCAGCTGGTTGCGATTTTATTTTGTCTATTTCGCACAACATTTGCACAACTGAACGGATGCGCCAACCCCAAATTTTCATATTCATTCATACCCATTCACTCCGCATTCCAATATTATAGTTTTTTAACATCGTCATTTGGCAACAAAAATTTTACCACATAGCGATTTGTTAAAAGTGTGATGCCATTAAACTCTTTGGGCAGTTCTTTTGTTGGGTAAATCATGGTGGCGTTTCAGGCGACCGATAGGCAGGTTTATCCCGTCTGCCTGTGAGGTGGTATCCCCCTGCGACAGCTTGCCATGCCCGGAACGGGCTTTGTCTAATCTAAAAGCACCGCAAGGAAGCGGTGCCGATAAACAATCGTCAGGCTCACAAATGCACTTTTTCGGTGTGTCCGTCGTTATCCCACGGCTTCCATGTCGTGACGGCTCCGAAAAGAAAAAACATTTGGGGGGGCCGCAGATTTGGAGTTATGAAAAAATTTTCGTAACTTTAAGTAACGCTCGAAGGCAGGGCGAACAGTCAGACACGTTCAGCTTATATAGACCGGACTTGGAACGATGATTTTTGACGGAGCGATGCCGGACAGTGTTACAGACATACTTACAAAGACCGGATAGATCATCCGAGACAGCCTGAAATTGGCAACTATACAAGCCATTCCGCAAACAACACGCCCTAAGGAAGCGATGCTAAGCGGATAAAAGATAGAAAGAGAACGGGCTGTGAAACATTGACATACCGAGACTTGTGCGCGCATAAGCAACGCGACAGGAGGCTGTTTTGACAAGCCATAGCCACGCTTTTAATTGGATTAGTGGTGGGCGTAAGGTCTATGGCGAATCATGACAGCAAGCCTAATCCGTTGACATAATAAGAAATAGGAAGAGCGGCACGGCACACGGTATAAATCCTTTGAACATCAGGAGGTGTGTTCCGCGTGATTGCGGGGCTACACCCGGCGCAAGTAACCGCCCCTTGCAGGCGGAAAGCCATCGCTATTGCCCGATTCACGGCAATGGCGTATAGGGAGAACTGCGCCCATTTGCCGACCCTGACCGGGTCAGCAGCAATGCTTGTCGGCTTCAACGAAAGAAGCTGTTAGCAACCCTTATGTCCAAAAAGGACCGTTGCCATGCCTCGTAACTGTCGCCGGAGGTCTGGCAGCGTGATGTTTCGGCGATGAGAACTTTAATTCAGATTTCGATGAACCTGTATAGTTTACTTCAATCAACCCAAAACTCTCCCGATGCCCCGTGCATCAACATCTCGGTGTCACTCGCTGACCTCCACCAGCTTGTGGTGGACACGATTGACGCCACCCGCGACCGCCTTCTTCCGCTTTTCATGAAAGCCGAGGAAGACCGCCTGCTCACCAAGAAGGAGGTATGCGCCAAACTCGGCATTAAGGAAACCTCCGTCTGGAATCTCACCCAAAAAGGCAACTCACCCTAGTCAAGGTCAATGGCAGCACACGCTACCGACAGAGTGAGGTGAACGCCATTATCGAATCACGCAATAAAGACTGAGCCGAAGAAACACTCTGATTTACTCTGATTATTTTGATGAAACGATGAAAAGAAGAATATGATGTTGATTGTCAGCACCGTTTTATCTCATTGTTTTTTCATCGCCTATAAAGATATGATGAAAGGCAACGAGAAAAAAACGAATCACCCCGATTTTTCTTTTTTCTCGCTGCCAAATTCTTTGATGAAACAGTGATGATAGGATAAAGCACTGATTCAAGCTGAATTATTCTTCTTTTCATCGAAACATCAGAATCAACACATTCTTTTAGTCGCCCGGCAAAACGCAAGGCGGCTGATAATCATCAACCCCAAAACTATAATCTCATGGCAACAAGAAAAACAAATACCACTAACAAATCTCGCAAAACAGAAAGCACCTTTGACCCCGATAAGTTTCTTGAAGCATACGACACCGGACATGACCGATTCGAGGAGCTCTACAATGCGGCCATGACCCAACCAATCACCGCTCCACCATCGCATAAGAAAGCGAAATCCGGGTCGGACAAAAAGCTGACAGATACCATCAACAGCGGTGAAAAAATCATTGCAGCGGATGAACCGACTGTAATCACAACAATCGATAAAGCCATTGAATCGGCTCAAACCGTTGAATCCACTACAATGGCTAAAACGGATACAACCATTGCAACGACTATAATGAGCGAAGCCGATAATGTGACCACAGCCGAGGAACAATCATCAAAATCACCAAAGGCATCAAGAATCAGCGGCAGGATGCGCCGTGCCTCTCGTGATGAATTCTGCGGAACATATACACGCAAGGTTGACACCAAAGGCGGCTCCCCAATAACCATCGCTCCCGACATTCTGAAAATGGCTCATGTCATCTGCGCCAAGTCCGGCAACTATAAGTCCTGCCCGACATACGTCATCAACAATATCCTCCGTGCCGTATTCGAGGATATGGCGGATGAAATTAAGTCATGGCCGATGCCGGAATAATCACTTTCAATAGCTGTAATTCCGCATTGGAAGTCAAGTGCGCAAAGCCCTTAATCGCAGCGGAAACTTGCCGCCACAAAGCGGCAAACACCGTAATGGAATGGAGGGGGAGCGAGTTTAGGCTAAGGTAATACCTGAGCCATTTTTGTGCCTCGAAACCTCCCCCTCCATTCCGACTTCAATCACTATAATCACCAAATGACTATCTGACTATGAAGAAAGAGATAAATTACAGACCTCTTGACGGATACAACAAGACCAAGTTGTATGATACCCGTAAGATTGTGAAAGCGATAAAGTTCTCTGTAAATGACCTCAATATCGCCCATGCCCGGCAGCGCAAGGCCGGGTATCGGAACTTCTCGACATTCGGGCGTGACTGTATCCTCAACACCGAGATCGTGGAGCGTGTGACCCCGGAGCAGATGCGGATTCTCAATGAACTTATCCGTGAGCGGAACAACCTCAACCAGATTGCCAAAGCCTGCAACGCCGGTAGATGTTGGAGTGTGGCTAAGGAAGCATTGGTTTTAATCCGTAAAATGGATGCCGTGATAAGCCTATTCAACGAAAACAAAGGCTAAATTATGATTGGGAAAATCAGTCACGGCAATTCTTTTGGAGGCTGTTTGGATTATCTTACCCGTGTCAAGCAGGACAAATTACCCCTTGACAAAAGAGTATGGAGCATCCTCGACAGCGACGGTGCGAGGCTTGAAATCGGCACCGAGGGCTGGCGCAAAATGGCGGCTTCCGACATCAAGCGACCGACCCTGACACGTAACAAAATCAAAAATCCGTGTGGACACATATCTCTCGGCTTCTCACCTGAGGATGCACCCCGGATGACCGATGAATTCATGCTTGAAATTGCCCGTGAGTATATGGATAAAATGGGCATTGCTGATACTCCCTTTGTTATCGTAAGGCATACCGACAAGGAGCATCCGCATTGTCACATCATGTTCAGCCGTGTCGATTACAAAGGCAAAATAATCAAACCTGTAACCAACTTCAACCGAAATCGTGCGGTTTGCGCTGACATAACCAAGCGTCATCACCTTACAATGGGGAATGACAGCCTGAATCTTGACGCGGCAAAATTGAGAGGTTCCGAGCGGAGCCGTGTGGAGATAATCCAAGCTGCCACAGAGGTGTTGAATGACAAATCCATCAACGAATGGAAACTATTTCGCAATGCTCTTGCCCAACGCGGAATAGATGCATACGGTATCTTCGAGGGAGAGGATGATGACAAGAAGTTGAAAAGCATCATCTACAAGAAAGGTCGTCATTCTTTCGTCGCCTCAAAAATCGGCAAACGTTTTACTCAGACACCAACTATTCAGAGAGTTCAGAAATCGCAAGGAGGCGGCAACTCGGCAATACATGGCAACCACTCCCGACCCGAATAACCAGTGGATTCATCTTGACGGTTCACCGATAGCCCCGACTGTATTCGGTGATATGAAGATAACCCATGAACAGCAACAACTGTATGTCAAAGGTTACACAATCCATGTCGGAGACGCTTACATCAGGTTCAATCCGCAGACCAAGCAACCAGATGTATCAAGGCATAATCTTGATATCCTTTCGGGAGGTGGAATGCCCTTCGTTCCGGGAGCACATCCCGAATACGAGGCTTTCTACCATGGATTGAGCGGCTTTGACAAAGAGGCGTTCAAACGATTCCGTCGCTCACACCCCACACTGACAAATCAGGAAGCGATGTCAATGTTCAAAATGAATAATGGCCAATCCCAACGCATGGGAATATCACACGGACTGTAACCTCAATGCCACCGAGAGACTCAAGAGCCTCATTGGTGGCAATATTATTATTATAAGACTATGTTTTAATTGTTAGGGTTGTTATTTTGATACTTGTCGTTTTCTTCAACGACATCATAGAAAGACATTGTTGAATCATAAATCACATATAAAAAGTAGAACAAAGCAAAAAATACTATAGCATTGGTTGAAATATTTAATAATTCTCTAATTATTTCATTATTACAGTGAGTAAGAAATAAGCCCTTGCCTATAAAGAAGAGTAGGACAAATGCCAATATTGAGAACTCTGCATAAACATTACGCCTCAAGGCTCTCAAGATTGGCGTTAGATTTGTCCTATGTTTTTCTTGATACTTCTGCATTTGCCCCAAAACAAGATTGGATAAGGTAGTGTATAACACAAGAATGGTTGTCAACAATGGCAGTAAGGTCAAACTCAATTTTCCTAAATAGTCGTTATCTGGCCCACACATAAAGGATGCATAGCCAAATCCAAACGAAAGGACGAGGTACAACATATATCGGAGTACATTCTTCATAATTCCCTTAACGTTTGAATAACGATACAATCTTGTCAAGAGCAGAGTTTATGAGATCCGAAGATAGATGTGCTTCCAAATCATCACACTCGAAACTTCTGACTGTAGTGCCGGTCTTAATGAAACTTTTAAAACCGCGGGCTTTTATGTCTATCACTTCTCCGCTTTCAGCCGAGCATTCTACGATTGCGCTCAAAGTGTTGTTTGTACTGTCAAGCTCCAATGATTCTCCATCTGCAGCTTTAAGCTCAAAAGACGAATGTTTGCTGTTTGTCAATTTATTCGCCTCGGAGAATACCTCTTTCACACTCTCTCGCAATCTCGGAAGGTTTGGATATGCGAAATGAAACCGCACCATTGTAATTTTATCTTGATGCGATCTTACGATTCTCCAAAACTCGGATTTCTGATATTCCCTTTGAATTGTGATTGTTAGGCCATAAGGCTTTAAGAACTTTCTAAAGGAAGATTCTAATATAGACTTTACCACATTTGTATCTGAGAAAGCCTTGTGGTCTTCCTCTATTGCTATCTGCTGTAAGTCTTTGCGGTTATCAATTATCACAATACAGCTAGGGTCATATTGATGCTCTTTGATTTGGAATGATTCTTCCAAAACCATTTTTTTTGAGTTTGCCAAACGTAATACCACAATATCATCCTGATCGAAGAGGATTCGGGCATCATACTTCTTCAAGCCCTTGGAGAATATTTTTTCCGGAGGGAGGCTAAACACCTGTTGAAATATTATTTGTTTCTTTTCCATGCGTTCCTGCACGGGCAAAACATTCTCTGTATTCTCAAACAGAGAGGGCGAAGTAACATTTTGCAATGGTGCAAATTGGTATGTATAGATGATAAATTTAGCCATAAATAAATTTATAGGAAAGATGACGCAAAATTACTACTTATTTTTGAGATTTTAAGAGGACATTGATAAGAGTGTTCTAGTTCCAGTCATGGGTATGGTTTAATTTACAACATACAAAATTCAAACATAGATTAATAAATTGTGACAGATATCCTCTTTCAGCCTGCTCGTTTCGGGGAGGCTTTTTTATGTAAAATGATTTTCTAATGAATCTATATCCCCGGCTTTAATAGCACTGATGTAATTACGGATTTTGTCTATATCCCAGTTCCACCACTGAAGTTTTTGCAAGCGGGCTACAATATCCGATGAGAATCGTTTGCGTATCTCTTTAGCCGGGATGCCGCCGACTATTGAATACGGTTCCACATCTTTTGTGACAACGGCCCGTGTTGCGATTATCGCACCGTCGCCAATCGTCACTCCTGCCATGATAACAGCGTCATATCCAATCCACACATCATTGCCGATTACAATATCGCCTTTGTTATCCCATGCCGTAGCGACTTCTGATTTCGGCAAATCCCATTCCTCAAAGAATAGCGGAAACGTATATGTGGATAGTGATTTCAGCGTATGATTGGCGCAGTTGAAAATAAACTTTACTCCGCAGGCTATCGAGCAGAATTTGCCTATAATCAGACGGTCATGGTTTATCGGATAATGATACAGCACGTTATCCTTCTCAAAGTCACGAGGGTCATTCACAAAATCATTGTAAATGGTGAAATCTCCCACCTCGATATTCGGGCGCGTTATGACTGATTTGAGATAGACGGTCTGAGTGTCGCCTGTTCGGGGATATATTTTATTGCTTTCCATTGTAGAACATCAGATATTTTTCAAGATTTTCAGATATGTATTCTAAATTATGATGACCATTTGAAATATGGCATTCCGTTTTTATGCCCCGATTCAGTAATAATCCATTAAGAATTTCTACCGATTTGTCAAAACCTCCTTCATCCTTATCTCCAGCATCAAGATACCATGATTGGGTATTGTGGTGTTCATTGAAGTCATCGAATTCCAAAGGATTATTCTGATGAAATTTCTCCTTGCTCCCGTAATAAGGCAAATCGGAAGGATCAAGGTCAAGTTCCACTGCCGGCATGTGTCCTCCAACTTTTGAAAATAGTTCAGGGTATTTCAGTCCATGATGGATTGCCGCAAATCCTCCGGCGGAGGCACCGCCTATATATCTTCCCTTTCGAGAGGGGATTGTGTTGAAACTGTCATCAACGAAAGGAACAATCTCTTGGATAAAATAATCCTCATATCTTCCGACATCTATCATATTGCCATCTATCTTTTCCTGATGTGCGATCATGGCAGAATTCAGTCCACGGCTATTATCCATCCGAGGACAAACGATAATCATCGGTTCTATCTTTGATGTGGCAATAAGAGTATCTGCTAATTGTGCCAAACCTAACTGCTCGATAAAGGACTCATATCCATTTCTCCCATGCAGAAAATATAATACCGGAAATTTACCGCCATATTTATATTCATCAGGAAGATAGACCGCGAGTGCCATCTGCTTGTTTAGATAAGTACTATTGTATGGAATATGTCGAATTTCACTCATTTTTCCAACGTTTAACCATTAGACAATCATGTTCTCTTTCTTCCAATATCTCAAAACCGGCTTTAAGATACATGCCTACGGCATAATTGGATTTATCGAACGACAATGAGACTTTCGCATATCCATTTTTACACAATATATCCAATAAGGAATAAAGAAGCCGTGTGCCAATGCCTTTACCTCGGTATTCGGGGTAAACTGAGATTGCCAATTCAGGCGTTGAGTCATCAATCTTGCCGTATGAACAGCCGAGCCTCGACCATGCCGCCCCGACAATCAGACCGTCAACAACAGACACAAGACATATATCATCCGGTAATTTGCCGAAATCTTTTACATATGCCCATATCATGGGTTGTTGCAATACTGTGCGAGGCACTTTCTGACTTCCTTCCGGCTGATATATGGCTTCATAAAGGAATTCGGTCAAGAGCATTGCCTCGTCGGATTCAATTGTGCGTATTGTAATATTATTCTGGTATTCCATTTCAATACAATTCCAAGTTTCACCAAGACATCTGTAACTCTCAGTTTCTTGCCTGATAACACGGTGAAATCCAATCGATTCATAGCAACGGATAGCTGCCGGATTGTTTTCAAATACGCCCAATGAAATTTTTGTGGCTCCAAGTTGGCAGAAAGCATAATCAACCGCCATACAGACAAGGGCTTTCCCTAATCCTCGGCCTCGTTTTGAATCATCAACAATAACAAATCCCAAGCGTTGTTCAGAAGAATCATCTGCCGGAGTGCGTAGAGTAATATACCCGACAATCTCTTCACTGTCAACCATAGTCAGAGCAACAGAGTTATATCCGTCAATGTATTGCTGATGATAAGAGTTCATATCATCGGGAGTGACGGGATAACGCTCATATCGGTCAGCGCACCATTGGCGCATAAGATATTCGCTTTTAAGCCAAGTAGTGATTATATTGGCATCAGCTGATTTGTATGGTCGTAGCTGTAGATTCATTCGTGCTTTGCAATGGGGATTCTTAGAACCGTCTTCATCTTATCGGGACTGGTTTTCCTCGGATCGGAAAGATATATCTCGTGATGACGACGGGAGGGATTAATATCCTTGATATAACCACCTGCCTTTATAAATCGGTCAATCGCGGCAAGTGTTGCAGGCTCGGTATCATACGCCCCGATGTGCATACTCTGTACGCATAGACCTTCCTCAAAAGTCATGAGGAAAAGGGCGGAACAGTCAAGTCTTTTCTTTTTCAGCACCTCTGCTTTCGCCCATTCAACATCATTGTTGTCAACAAAATCAGGGACACGTATCATTGCTGTCCATTTGAAGGCGGATTTGTGGGTAAAATCACCTATGGCATTGTCTGTCCACCACAAGCCTTCAAGCGGCGGCACAACATATTCAAAGAACCCGTCAATATGGTAATCGGTCTTATAACTCATCTTTATGGCATAAGCCACCGGATATAGCATGCCAAGAGCCTTCTGATATTCGCCGTCAGGGTCATTGGGGTTGCCTGCACCATTTACAGCGATGAATTTCATGACAGGCACATCAACGACTGCCGGTGTGGATTTAGGCATATATAAAGATTTATACTCTTTTTTATAGTCAAATGCCATTTCTAATGTTCCTTTCCAACATAATTGCGTTTGATTTCGTCGATAGATTTGCCGCCTATGCCAAAGTTTTCATCCGGCAACTCCTTGATGGTTACGGTGAAAAATTGCGCCGGGATATTGGTTATCTCGGAGGCTGTTGCTGTCAGTCGCTCGATAAGTTCTTTCTTTTGTTCGGAGGTCAACGCTCCGCTCTCAACTGATATGTAGGGCATGATTGTCTATTCGATTGGAAGGTTATGCTGTTTCAAAAAACTAAGTTTGTCCCAATAACCTCTCTGATATACAATAAGGTCATTCTGGATATGGAAGAATCCGCAACCACGCAACCCCAATGGGTCTTTCCATTCCATGATTGCCCATTCTCCATCTTCAAAAATATTTTCAACGATGCAAACCATCTTGGCTGTCGCAAACTCGTTGGCGAACATCCTGGTGATGGCATCTTTCCCTACCATAGGAGCGTTGGCGACCTGATGATTCACAGCTTCATCCGCATACAATGCAGCAAGCCCCGCCACATCCGCTGTGTTGAAGCAGTCAATCCATTTTTTCAAGATTTCTTTCGGTTCCATTTGTTTTAATTATAATTTGTGACTCCCTGTAGTTTCAAACGCATCTCAAACTGTTTGCCTGAAAGGGAGATACCTACGCTATCAAGAAACGCCTCCAAAGAGGGTGTTGGCGATTCTGCATTGATAACTTTCACCATGTCACACTCAGCCATTTCAAGCATTTGTTTTAGCAAGGAAGATGCGATACCTTTTCTGCGGAAAGTCGGTGCAACAGCTATCTGGGCAATGTCGCCGGAATTCGGAGAGAAAACGCAGTATCCTGCCAAAACAGAGTTAACCATAGTACCCAATGTCACCAGATCATCCCCGGCTCTCTTAATAGATTCAATATCATTCTGCCATGACGGGGTAAAATCACAGAATGACTGGGCTGACAAAAGATTTTCGGGCTGCATCGTGACGGTAGAGCAGACGATAGGCTTATTGGATATGCAATTGACAACCAACCGCTTTTTCTGAGTAAAGGAATTAAACTCCCGTAAAATCTCAAAACCGAGACTTTCATATATTTTTAACGCACTTTTATTGTGTTGCAGCACCTCAAGCAAATAATTCTCTACACCTACATTTTTCAGGAATGGCATCGAATGTGTAAATATTCTTTTCGCAAGTCCTTGCCCTCTGAATTCTTTTACTGTGCCTGTTCCCGTGTCGTATGCAGTAAGACAGCCATTATATTTGCCAATACCGTTAAAGGTGAAAGCCACGATGTTGTCACCAGAAAATGCGCCGAATGAAAGAGCGGAATTAAACCCTCTCCGTTTCAGCATCGACTTCAATTCAGCCCTATCCACGCTGATTTCGTAATCCGAAAACGCAGATTCAAAAGCCTTGTATATTTGCTCAAATGAAATATTTTTGAGACTTCGTATTTCAATCATTCCAAAATTGATTTTAACGAATCGTTGGCAAACATAGTCGGGGTAAACTCCACTATCTGATAATCTGCAATGCCGTTGATGTGGAATGGATCTTCGACGATGATAGCATTAAGTGTCTCACGGTTATCAGCTTTCATCATTATCACGCCGCCAATGCGCGGTGTCTGTGGACCGGATGCGATGAAATCTCCGGCGGCATAGTGCTTGGCGAGATATTCACGGTGAGCGACAAGGAATCGGTCAACCTCGCTCAACGGCTTTTTGTATGTAAGTATTGCGATAAACATATCTTTATTAGGGAAATAGATTGCAGAACCCCTGCTTGTTAAACTGGTAATACATTTCGATTCGTTCCGGTGTATCGTTTTCGAGCAACATAAGCAGTTCTTTGGCAAATTCAAGCGTTGCAGAACCATTTGCAGTCACGATGCTACCATCGCTTATGGCTTGCGCGTGTATGTATCCGTCGGGGTTAGTGTAGTTCTCTCCACCCCAACTTTTCAGTTGATTCAAACCGTTGCCGGTGTGTCTTACTGCATTGAGGAAACCATGCTTTGCCATGAACGAAGCCGCGTTGCAGATAGCACCGACAATCTTTCCTTTCTCCACAGCTCTTTTTACAATCGGCGCGACTTGTTCAGCGACAGGCGTATTCCACCCGAAACCGCCAATCAACACCAGCGCGGCATAATCATCGGGCATAGTGTCAAACGAATAATCCGGCAGTGTGCGAAAGCCACCGATGGATTTCACCGGCTCCAATGTCGGAGCGACCACCTTATTGACATACTTCGGATTCTCTTTCATGGCAAACTCATCGGAAGCGACAGCCTGCGAAAGATACACAGCCTCATGCGCCGCATAATCCGGCAATAGTACATATAGAATTTCGTTGCTCATAATCGTCTTTTACTTTTTCCAACGTTTCAGATGCGGGAAGAACTGACGCATCATTTCCTTTGCCTGTTCCTTTGTCAAGTTTTGACCCGACTGCTTGTTTATCTCGTCGGTGAACTGGGCGCAGTAGTCAATCATCTGCTCCATTGTCATATCCTGCGTGAACTTGCCATCCTTGTAGCAATAGATACAATAATCCTCATTTGGTGTGCCATCGGCATTCGTACCGAGGATTTCATTTGTTAGCGGCATACCGCAGCTCTGACAGAATTTCATTTCCATTGTCATTTTCTTTTTTACTCCACAGCCCGATGGAGCGGTTTATAAATGCAGAAGCGCGGACTGTCTATGCCACGTCTTAATTGGAGGTCGTAGGAAACCTTGGATACAGATGTAGAGATAGCAGCCCACGCCGTATGCGTGAGAACCGCTATGCCATCTTTGTATCCTGAAAAGTTCCTACGTTTCCAATTACAAGAGAGCATACCGCTTCTTATTTCAAAATGTCGTAAATGGACTTATCCATTCTTGTGCAAAGTTAACAATTATCCGCTATATACCGCGCTCATTTGAAATTATTTTAGTAATTTTGCATGTATGATAGCTCACAACGAAATATTGGACTTGCTTAAGTCTACGGAATCATATCGTGTGGAACGCACGACAAGCACAGGCAACATGGACAAGTTCTGTGAGGCCATTTGCGCGTTTTCCAATGATATGCCCGGTTCGCGCAAGAATGGCTATCTGATTATCGGGGCAAACGATGATGGCAGCCTTGCCGGAATGAAAGTCGATGATGCACTATTGAAGAAGATTTCAGGCATACGTTCAGACGGTAATATTCTTCCTTTGCCAACAATGTCAGTCGACCGATTTAGCTACCCTGAAGGCGACTTATTGGTCGCCGAGGTTCGCCCCTCGGATTTGCCTCCTGTGCGTTATCGTGGTAGGGCATTTATCCGTATTGGACCGCGCCGTGACATTGCGACTGAAGCAGAAGAACGCATCCTTGCTGAACGCCGTTGCTCTTTTATGGCGACTTTCGATGCCACCCCATGTCTTAATGCTAAAATAGAAGATTTGGATGTCGATTACATCCAATCTTCTTATCTTCCTAAGATATTTGATGCTGAGACTATTGCAGATGATGCACGCGACATAAAGGAGCAGCTTGCATCAATTCATTTGTTCGACCGCGACAATGATTGCCCCACCTATGCCGGAATTATCTTGTTTGGCACGAATCCGAAATATTTTCTAATGGGCGATTATGTACAGTTTGTCAGATTTGCCGGCAAAGACAAAGGAGGTGAAATCCTCAATGAACGGCAGTTTGAAGGCCCGTTATATAGGATGTTGCCAGCATTGGAATCCTTTGTGAAAGATGCCATAATCACGCAACGCCCTGTGCCTGAATCTTTGTTCAGGGAGAGGACTGTGTGGAATTATCCCGAAGGAGCTATCCGCGAATTGGTAATGAACGCCTGTATGCACAGGGATTACCAGTCGAATATGCCTATCCGACTTTACCAATTCGATGACTATATTGAGATAATGAATGCCGGAGGCTTATATGGCGAAGCCCGACCCGAAAATTTCCCATCGGTTAATGACTACCGCAATCCTCTTGTGGCGGAAGCTATGAAAGTCGGCAAATATGTCAACAAATTCAACAGAGGTGTGACCCGTGTTCAAGAAATGCTTAAGGATAACGGCAATCCATCAGCAGAGTTTGATGTAAACACAATCACGGCTTTCCGAGTAAAGGTTTCTGCTACAACAGAGGCTGACTTGTCGGCAGGGCACAAGTCGGGCACAAGTCAAGGCACAAGTCAGGACAGTCGAACTATTGAAGAAAAAATCATAGAGTTCTGTAAAGAGCCTCGCACTTTAGCAGAAATAACTGCTTACTGTGGCTTCCAAGACAAGCGCAAATTCAGAGAGCGTTATCTAAACCCTATTCTCGGCACCCGCATCCAAATGACGATTCCCGATAAGCCGACCAGTCGTTTTCAGAAATATACGACCATCGGATTATAAATATTCAAAATATAGCGTTGTCTATGGATAATATCCAATAAAATATTAAGAAATATTTTTAATGTCGTTTGAAATATGTTTCACAAAATAGTACATATAAAGAATGTTGGAAAGTTTTCCAATTATAATTCTGGCTCTGATAAGTGGAATGGTATATTCAAAAAGGTTTCCACAATATATGCAGAGAATGGGAGCGGGAAAACAACGTTCACTCAAATATTAAAATCCATATCTGAAGAAGATGATGAATATATTCAAAAACGGAAGAGTTTAGGTAGTAGTGCCCCCATATCGATACAAATAATAGATGACCATAAAAAAACTATAAAATATGCTTCAAACCATTGGAATATTCATATTAACAATATTGAAGTCTTTGATTTTCTTTTTGTAGAATCTAATGTGTATCTAATTACTCTTGGTAATTATGAGAATCCCGGTACACTTTTTGAAGTAGTCATTGGAGATGAAGCCATAAAACTTTTCAACAATATTAAGAATCTTCGGACTGAACGAAAAAAGTTGACACAAAGAAGAAGAAATTTGCGTTTAAAAATCAAAACTGCAGATGAAGCGGACAAATATAAATTGGAATGTCTTGTACAGAAAGCACTAAATCAAAGTTCTCTAATTAATGCCGAAATTACACGCTTAGAAAAACAGCTATCCATTGTCGCTGAGGATTTTGGTAAAATATATTTACAAAAAATTAATGAATACCTAAGATATTTCAGCACCAATCTTGAACTCACGAAATTAAACAAAAAAGGAAGCAAATTCGTATATTTCCTAAGGATATCTAATTATGATGTTCGTTCTGAGTCTGATTCTGTATCTTTAAGACATACTCTCAGTGAAGGTGAAAAGAATGCATTAGCTCTTTCTTTTTTCTTGGCTAGATTAGCTTTGAAACCTAATATTGAAGATTACTTAGTAGTATTTGATGATCCTTTATCAAGTTTAGACTACAACCGACGCAATGTTACTATCAATTTGTTATCAAATTTTGCAAGAAAAGCGAATCAATTCATTCTTTTGAGCCATGATTTGAATTTTATTAAGGATTTTACTCTAAGAGTCCCCGATGCACTAAATCTGAAAATCGTTTTCAATGGTGAGACAAGTATATTCATTGAACAAGATGTTAAAAAAGAAACGCTAACAGGAATCTTTAAAGATTTACTAGTCCTTGACACATTTATAAAATATGGTGAGACTGGTGAATATGATAAACGTGATGTTGTGAGATGTATAAGGCCATGTATTGAGGGGTTATTCAGAATAAAATATTTCACCTATATTGATGACACTAAATGGTTGGGTGATATTATAGAATTTATTAAACATGCAGATGAACACAGTATCTTTTATAGACAAAAAGATAATCTTGAAACATTATGTGATATAAACGATTATTCCAAAATATATCATCATTCAAATCCGAATTATTTAGAAGTTCCCATTAATACTGAGGAACTTAAGACATATTGTCGGAGAACATTGGAACTCCTCACAAAGATATAGATGGTTATATAAAATCTATGAAATCACCAATGAATTTCATTTAAACTATTCATAGGATTTATGAGTAGCCAAATTTTTGTGATGAATATTGTTTTTAATCTTCTTGTATAACATCCAAGTCCTTATCTACACGGTATTGAGGCTGATTAAACGCAACACACAAGAGTGTGAACAAGTCCTTGATTTCGAGCATAGAATAGTGGTCTACCGCGCTACTACCGATTTCGTGCAAGCCGGTTGCATACATATTGACTTGAGCTTTGTTGGCGATATCAACGTGCGTCTTACGACACAACTTACTGCTTCCAACGGTATGAAGTGGGACACGATTCATTGTGCCGGATGCTTCATCGTATTGGTTGACAAGGCGGTCTATCTTACAGTATTCAAGCAACTTCTTGATTTTAGCGTTATATCCGCTTTTTCCGGAGGCATATTTCAGCACTCCGAACTTAAATCCGGTGCGTTTCACTATTTCAAGAGCGAACAACATAAGGGGCGTTTTCTTTTCTCGGCGGTCATTCTGCGTTTTCATTGTTTTCTTAGGCAGATATTGAATATACGGAATACCGTCATCTGTGACAGCAACATTTGACATAGACAATTTAAAGTAATCACCGATACGACACCCCAGTGCGCATTGCAAGAGGAAAGCATCCTTTGTTTCGCGGAGCGTTTCGGGAACCTCCGTTGCCATTATCTGTTGAACTTCCTCATAACGGAGAAAGAAGGGATCATCATACTGTTCTCTCAATGCTTCATTACGTCTTTTCTTTGTGAGTCTGCGAAATGGGGATTTCAAAATCTCATCGTTATCTTCCAATTCATTGAAGAAAGCTTGCAACGCTCTTAATTTGGCTGACGCAGTATTGATACTCGCCTGTTTGGTCGGAACGGATATTTTTGGTAGATTGCCATAGATACCTCTATGTTTATCAACATACTTATACTCATTGATAACGAACTCTCGGAATGCCAATATCTCTTCCGGTGAGAATTGCTCAGGCGTGTAGTTTGACTTTTTGAAGATTAACAGGTATCGTGAAAGTTTATCCCATACAATCTTATAGATTTTTACCCTGCCTTCACTGACTGTTCCATAGGTTTTCAATCCGTCAATGTAACGGTTGAAACGGACAAGTAAGGTTTCTGCCTCAATCGAATTGCTGATATTGTACTTTTCTGGATTGAGTACCATGTCAATTCGAGCTTCAAAGTCGGTTGCATCAAATACATTCTTTTCTTCTTTCAACTGAGTATAGGCTTCTTTCATTGCCTCTATCTCACGAGCTACGGCAGAACACAAGGATTTGTTATATACGCTGACTCTCGGTTTCAAAGAGCCATCCATGTCAAACTTTTTCAAGTCAGCGAGGTCAGCCTCGATATTGCTTTTGTGAAAGAGTTGAACTTCGCGCCCTTCAGTAAGGCGGAAACGAAGTTTGATTTTACCGCTCGTCTTGGTCGTGCGGAGGTAGAGAGTTATTCTTTCCATAGTGGTTGTGCATTTCTAAATACCGTTGTGCAAGTATAACGTTTTTGCACAACCAAAAGTGCGTAGGATTAAATCTCTATGAAATTATTAACATTCGCAATCTTTCTAATTGGCTGATATACACAGATAATATCTTTCGTCATTATTCGCGATCATTCATAATTCTGAATCCTTCCAAGGCAACACAAAGAAAGAGCTAAGTCATTAAGATTTAGCTCTTTCTTTATTTTTACCCCGTGTGCAAATGTTAAAAATTGTATTTTATAATATCCTTATTGTCTGTGCTACTGTTTTTCGATTTTTATAACCTCTGCATCTCATCGACGCCGGCTTCCGTGCCTTTATATTTACTTGATTTATTATTAAACCGATAGCTGAATGTGATTTTTATTTGGCGTGTATTGTCCTTGGTTGAACGATATTCAAAAGTCCTACGGTCATAGAAACAGGATGCGTCGCGTATGGTATGAAACAGATCATTCCCTTCAAGAAGGATATTGTATCGCCCATTGTCAAACTCTTTGTTGAGGCTTACGTTTACATATCCCGATGATTTAATCTTTTGGTTCTGTGTGAATCCACAGCTGTTCCATGTGCCGTCAATACGGAGAATAAATCCGGCAGGAAGTGTGAATGCATTGCCCCAGGCAAGATGAAAAACGGTTCCGCCCATACTCATCCAGCCACCTAGGTATTCTATGTCAAGCCACTGTGTGGAACTTACAGCCGACCATCGTGGCTGCCAGATTCCGAAAGTCGGGGCGTAAGCGGCCAGAAGCATCAGTTCATTGCGGCTTTTTTCGTTGCGGAATCTGTTGACTGTTATTTCCGGTTTTGATCCAGATTGCTCGAAAGAGAAGAATATATCGTCTTTGTAGTGATTGTATCCTGCCTGAAATTGCAAATCATTGTTCCATATCGCGCCTATGCTTACGGATGTAATGTAGGTTGGCTGAAGGTCGGGAGTACCACTCAGATAGGTGAGCCGGTTGCCATAACGGACAGAACTGTTCAACATCTCATACTGCGAGCGAATTGTACGGATGTGGAAATCGCCCCACAGCCCGATATTTCCGGCTGTAGCATTGACAGCGATTGTCGGAAAGAGATTGTCATATATTTTGCTGCGATTACGCTGAAACACACCGGCATCATAAAAATCATACGTTATATGTTCATATCTCAGGCCCACGTTGGCATTAATTGCACCGAGATCAGCTTTATAATTGAAGAATGCCGCTGTATTCCTGTCGATAATCTTGTCGGCGGATGCTTCGATAACTCCCTCGAATCCGCTCGATCTGGTGCGGCGATATGTGCCGGTATATTCGCTGCCTGCCGACAGGCTACCTTTCCACACCGGATAAGCCAGCACAAGTTTTGCGGCATACAGACGATTTTTGAAACTTTCGTCTGTATTCAGCGACAAATCATCGAAATTTTCACTTTGGTCATCCACCTTAGAGTTCCCTCCACCTGAGCCTAAGAGCATATCGGCGTTGAAATCGACAGACAATCTGCCGAATGAGCCGACGTAGTATGCATTGACGTGATGTGCAGTTGAGTTTTGCCGCGAAATCTCCTGAGTGTTCCACTTGTCGTATGGCTTTTCTTCCACCACCACATCCGTCAGATTTTGGCTGTCGGTCTTGAATCTCGGCAGAGATGTCAGCTCGTACTTTGCTCCGATTGAGTGATTCGGATTAAAATCAAAGTTCATCCCGATATTTGCAAAATAAGTCTGATTGATACTCCTGTCTTTCGATGAAGATGTCTGTTGCCACAACTTATTGATATATGTGTCTATGTTGGTAGTCGCGTTTTGTCGTAAATGATTGAAATCATAATGTAAGGTACCGAACAATGAAAAAGAACCATGCCTGTAATCAAGACCAAGCTGTTGTGCGGTGTTGAATTTCCCGGCATAGTCAACAGTCGATTCCACCGCCAATCCCAATCCGTCATCTGAATTCTTTTTAGTAGTTATTTTCAGTACAGCGCCTACAGACGCATCGTGCTCCGGACCGGGAGTCGTTATGACGGCTATATCCTGGATGCCTGTAGATTGCAGACGTTGCAGCTCCGACATGTCGTGCACCTGGCGGTTGTTGACATATACTGCCGGAGCACCTTTCCCGACTACTTCAAACGAACCGTCAATATTCTTGCGTACCCCTGCGAGCAATCCTATCACATCGTTGGCAGTTCCGGCTTTGCTAAGTACGCTGTTCTCTATCCGTGTCGAGACACCTCCTGCCACGGGTTTATAGGTTGGTTGTCGGCCGGTAACCGTAACGCCTTCAAGATAATGATTATCCGGCTCCAATTTGATAACACCGATATCTCCGGCAGGGCAACCGCATCAGAATCCATAGTTATTAAGAAGAGTTCTTAAATAATCTT
>CAJTMY010000005.1 GCA_910577355.1 uncultured Muribaculaceae bacterium | reverse complement strand
AGTTTATGATAATCAGTTGACTCTCTTTTGATTATTTTTATCGAACTCACGTTATGTTACGCACCGGTAAACAAAACGGTCACGCCGGATGTTGTTCTGTCATGACACAATACCGACTGAAAAGAGCTTACCAACCCGCGTCGCCCGACGACGGCTTCCGCGTATATATCGACCGCCTGTGGCCGAGAGGACTCTCGCACGAGACGTTCCATTATGATTTGTGGGACAAGGATATCGCACCGTCCGCCGAACTGCGCGAATGGTTTCACGCCGACCCCGCCGGCCGATGGGAGGAATTCGAGAGCCGCTACCGGCAGGAGCTGAAAGCCAATACGTCGTTCGACGCCCTTTGCAGCCTGCTCGCCACAAAACCCGCAGTGACACTCCTCTACTCCTCGCACGACGAGCTGCACAACAACGCAGTAGTGATATATGACCTTCTAACCGCTAAAAAATAATCTGAATTATGAAAAAGTATGTATGTGACGTATGCGGCTGGATATACGACCCGGCCATAGGAGATCCCGACGGAGGAATCGCTCCAGGAACCGCCTTCGAGGACATCCCCGACGACTGGGTATGCCCGCTTTGCGGCGTAGGCAAGGACGAGTTCAGCCCCGTCGAAGACTAAAAATTGCTTAACAACAAATTGAAGTAGGGACGCACGGCTCGTGCGGCCGCCTTTACAGCACGGCGGCCACTTCCTTGAATGCATATCGCCGCTCAGGCTCGCAGGCGAGGACAAGATGCCCCGACCGTTCCACACGGACAATCGCGGCCATGAAGTCCTCGTCCGTGATGTTGTCGTGCCAAGGATGTGATCCCTCGCCGCGCCACAGGAGCCGATTGTAGCGCTCCACAAGCGTATCGCCCCCTGTCGCAGGCACAAACTCGTCTACTGCCGCGACAATACCGGCGGTAACGCGCGCGAGCACTTCATCAAGGCCAAACTCCCGGCCGACGATCCGCGCCATCGATACAGGATTGGGCGCGTCGCTCACAAAGCGGGTCTGGTTCACATTCAGCCCCACTCCGAGTATGGCACGGTCGTAGGCACTCCCCGCGAAACTGTTTTCTATCAATATGCCGGCGATCTTGCAGTCTCCGGCATATATGTCGTTGGGCCACTTAACCCGTATTTCCGTGCCGGTGAGAGCTGTCACGGTATCGGCGATCGACAACGCCGTGAGCATCGACAACAGGAATGCATCGGCAGGCCGTATGGCGCGGGGCCGCAGCATCATCGAGAAGGTGAGGTTACGACCCGGCTCAGCCTCCCACGTGTTGCCACGCTGTCCGCGTCCGGCTGTCTGCTCGCGCACGGCGAGCACATCGCCGTGGTCAAATTCGGCGGCGTGCTCGCGCATGTACGTGTTGGTCGACGGCAGTGAGTCGAGATGCGTTACATCCATCAGTCGGGGATATTGACTGTGATGTCGCGCGACAGGTCGTCATTCACTTTTATCTCCACGGCCACGGTGTCGTCGGGCAGTATATCCTCTACCACGGCAGGCCACTCAACAAGGCACAGCGCCCCGCAGTCGAGGTAATCCTCGAAACCTATCTCAAGAGCCTCCTCAAGAGATTCGAGACGGTAGAGATCGAAGTGGTAGATCAGTTCGGCGGTGGTGGCCGAGCGGTACTCGTTGGCTATGGCAAACGACGGCGAATTTGCCTCCTCGGGGTCGACGCCGAGAGCCGCTGCAAGCGCGGCTATGAATGTGGTCTTGCCGGCGCCCATCTCGCCCGTGAAAGTATACACTGTCTCGTCGCCCATGAGCGACACGAACTCGCGGGCTGCCTCGGGCAGCGCATCAATATTGGCTACATGTATATTATGTATCATTTATGTCTTTATTTAGCCGACAGCATTATCAGCGGCACGAGCATCTCCTCCATCGAGATGCCGCCGTGCTGGAAAGTGCCGGTGTAGTATTGTACGTAATAGTTATAATTGTTGGGATATGCGAAAAAGTCGCGCCCGAGAGCGAAGATATAGGCCGACGACACATTGGGAGCCGGCAGGCCGAACGCATCGGGGCGCTTTATCTCGTATACCTGACGCGAATTGTAGGCAAGATTCTTGCCAACCTTGTACCTCAGATTGGTATTGGTATTCTTGTCTCCCACTACCTTTACCGGATTGTCCACACGTATGGTGCCGTGGTCGGTGGTGAGGATTATCTTCGCGCCGGTCGAGGCTATTCGGCGGAATAGCTCGATGGCCGACGAGTGCCGGAACCACGACTCGGTGAGCGAGCGATAGGCTGCATTGGTCGATGCCAGCTCGCGTATCATCCGCGACTCGGTACGCGCATGCGACAGCATATCGACGAAGTTGAGCACTATCACATTTAGATCGTTGATCATCAGTGAGTTGAAATCACGCAGCAGTTTCTCGCCTGCCGCCGAGTCGTTGATCTTGTGGTACGAGAAACGGTACTTGCGGCGGAAGCGCTCTATCTGTGTGGCTATCAACGGCGATTCGTTTATATTCTTTCCTTCCTCCGAATCCTCGTCCACCCACAGGTCGGGAAACATTTTCTCGATCTGCCGGGGCATCAGCCCCGAGAAAATGGCATTGCGCGCATACTGCGTGGCCGTGGGAAGTATCGATGTATATATCTCCTCGTCGATAACAAACTGGTCGGCGAGCATCGGACGTATCGAGCGCCACTGGTCGAGGCGGAAATTGTCGATAAGTATGAAAAATACTTTCTCGCCCTTGTCGAGAAGCGGAAACACACGGTCGGGGAATATACGCGGACTCATCAGTGGCGCGCCGCTGCCGGCAGCCGGCTCGGGCATCCATCTCTCGTAGTTACGGCGTATCCATTTGCCGAATTCCATGTTTGCCTCGTCCTTCTGCAGGGCGAGCATCTCGTCCATGTTTGTCTCGGTATCGGCAAGCTCAAGTTCGCGGTACACAAGCTTGTCGTAGAGAGCATACCAGTCGTCGATAGTCGAGGCAGTGTTGATGAGCGAAGATATCTGCATGAAATCCTCGCGATAGTCGCGCGAGGCCTGTTCCGACACGAGGCGGTCGGAGTGCAGCAACCGCTTCAGGGCTATCAGTATCTGATTTGGATTCACCGGCTTTATCAGATAGTCGGCTATCTTCTGGCCTATGGCCTGATTCATTATATTCTCCTCCTCGCTCTTGGTTATCATAACCACAGGGGTGTGCGGCATACGCAGCTTTATGCGCGACAGGGTCTCGAGCCCCGTAAGGCCGGGCATGTTCTCGTCAAGGATTATAAGGTCGAATGGCTGTTGCTCGATAAGCTCGAGCACGTCGTGGCCGTCGGTGGCCGTGGTCACATCATAGCCGCGCGAACGCAGAAACATAAGGTGAGGCTTGAGAAGATCTATCTCGTCGTCGGCCCAAAGTATATGCGGATTGCTCATAAGTCTATCTAATTATTCAAATAAGGGATCATCGCCCTCACTGCCGGGGTCGTACGACGGCATCGTCGAGGGTTGCGGAATTGGCACTATTACCGGCGGTTGCGGCGCGGGGACGGGTGCTGTGGCCGGTGCCTGCGGTGCCGGAGTCGGCTGCGTCGGAGCAGGTTCGGCGGGTTCGGACGCCGGAGTCTGAACAGGCTGAGGCTCCGTCACGGGTACGGATTCCTCTATTATTTCGGCTTCGGTCTCCATCGCCGGCTCCTCAGATGCCTCCTGGGCGGACTCGGATTCTATCGGGTTCTCCTCGACAGCCGGCGGTTCGGGAGCCGGGCCGGCCCAACTCTCGGCCTGCTCGGCACTCTGCTCTTGCAGGAAGCGGAAATATTCGTCAAACGACCGTCCTTCGTTGATCAGAAGCTTGAAGTTGTCGTCGCTTATCACCACGGGACGCACGCCCTGCGGGAGGCGTAAATCGGTGGAAGCGGCCATTACCTTGCGGTAGTGCTCAAGCTCGGCGAGCGAGGCGAAGTCGCGTATCACTATCATGCCGAGACGTCCGAAGTTGAGCTGCTCGAGATCAAAATCTTTTACTACAAACGACTTGAAGTTATGCCTGGCAATCTCATACAGCAAAGCGTTGCTCGACACCTCGTCGATGGCAAATGTCATCACGAGCAACTGCCGGTCGTCGGGCTTCAGTTCGAATGCCGCGGCACCGTCAGCCACAGCCGTGGAGTCGTTGCCGAGGCGCATGTCCCATATCATGCCGCGCATGTTCTCGCCCGAGCCGGCCTGCAGCTCGCGTCCCTGAGCCATACCTTTGAGCCACGCCGAGGCTATGGGTGTTATATCTGTGTCGGGATAGCGCTCGAGCAGTTCGCGCAGCGTGGCGTTGAATTCCGCTGGCTTCTTCTCGGTAACGTATGCCAGAGCATGCAGGAACATGAATTTTGGCATGATCTTGCTCAGGGGATATTTCTCCTTCATTTCCTCGTATGCGGCATGCACCCGGTCGTTGCGGTTGTCGAGATAGGCCTGATATGTGGCATCGAAGAGTTGCTGCTGCCGTGTGTCCATCTGCCGCAGGTTCTCGAGATAATCCGGATCGCGCAGGGCATTCCCATATGGCGAGTCCGGAAAATCGGCAAGAATCAGGTCGCGGTACCGGTTGGCCGAAGCCATATCGCCGAGACGGGCATACATCAGATAAAGATTGTAATACACATCGAGACGGTACACATTATCGGGATAATCCTTGAGCAGACGGTCGAACTCGCTCCGGGCGGCACCGTAGTCTTCAAGCTTGTCCTTCAGTATCACACCCATGTTGTAGAGGCCTTCCTGTATTATCTCGTTGGCCGTGGCTTTCTGCTCGGGAGTCTCGGGGATCTGGGCAAGATAATATTCCGGATAATGCGGATCAGCGGCGCGCTCCACTTCCTTCTCGTCGGGCTCGGCCACAGAGTCGGCGGCAGCCGTGTTGTCGTTCATTTCTTCGTCTTCGGTATCAGCGGCACCGGTCCATTCGTCGGCGTTGAACTGGCTCTTGTTGCGGCGACGCCAGTTGTCCTCAAGCTTACGGGCGCCCCATCGGCGCTGGAATTCGGTCTTGCCGGCGTTGCGGGTGGCTGTGTTGTAGAAATACCACGAGTTGTCGGTGTTGATATTGAACGAGTTGGTATTATTGTCCTGAAGCTGATTGCCCTGCGACGACTGGTTGGCCATGAACTCGTCGCGGCGGGCTGCCTCGGCTTCCTCCTTCTCTTTCTTTTTCAGCTCTTCTATTATCTTGTTAACCACCTCGAGGCGTTGCTCAGGCGTCATTGCGGCGAGGCGCAGCAAGGAGTCCTGCAGGGTCACGTTCTGCGAGTACACGGCCAGTTCGTCAAGCACGTCGCTGCGGCGCTTTATCGCGGTATAATCGGGATAATCTTTGGGCAGCAGCGGCACGGCCTCGGCATAGCACGGCTGAGCCTTATCATATCTGTGTTGGGCGAAATAAAGGCCGCCGAGGGTCACCTGGCTTATGGCCTTGTCTATGCCGTTGCGTGTCGACTTCTCGGCCGCAAGCTCATAATTCGCTATGGCCTTTGCCGTGTCGCCGCGCGACAGATACAGATTGCCTATCGCATAATATACCTGATCGAGATATTCCTTGTTGCGGTCGTAGCGTGTCATGCGGCGCAGAGCCTTCACCTCGGGCTCGATATCGGAGCCGGTATACACCTCGCTCTGCTTGATGCGGGCATTGAACTTGGTGCGATACGACGCCGATGACGAGCTGCCGGCTGCTTCAAAGGCCTTGTAGGCGGCCTCCTTGTCGCCGAGGCGGCTGTAAATCTGCCCGAGAAGAAAACGGAGACGTGTTTTCTGCGGCCCCGACGCGCTCTTTATGGCAAGTTGCAGATACGGTATGGATTCCTGAAGCTTGCCGGAATGTATCAGCCAGTCGGCTTTCACAAAGTTGTAAAGCCCGGTAAGTGTGGAATTGGTGAGCTGCCCGGGCTTTATACGTTCAAGGATTATCTCGGCCTCGAACAGCCAGTCGAGCGACACATACGACCGCGCCTGCCACAGCTCGGCCTCGGTCACAGTGGCCGGCAGCCACGTGAAGTGCTTCGATACATAGAAAAATGTGGACGCCGCACCGAGAAAATCGCCGTTGAAATATTGACCGCGCCCCATCATCATCCAGGCATTGTGCAGGAAAGGATTATACTCCTCGCGGCGCAGCCAGGCCTTCTGCTCGGCTGTCGACTTACCGCCCTTGCGCGCGGGCCGCTTGCGTATCGACCGCAGCTGTATGGCTTTCTGGCCCTTCTCTATCGAGCGGTCGAAGTTGCCCGACGGCTGCGGAACATCGGGCTTGCTCTTGGCTTCCACGGGATGCATGAACACCTGCTGCGAGTAGTCGTCCTCATACTTCTCCTCCATGTCGTGAAGGGTCTCCTTGTAGTGGGTGTCGCCGTTGTAGTAGATATTGTACTTGGTGATAAACGCCTGATAGCGCCGCGTGGCGGCATTGTTCTTGCGTGGCGAACACGACACCAATACCGGCAGCACAAGAAGCACCACCGATACAAGCCATACGAGTCTTGTTCCACGCACGCGTATATTCATTTAATGAATAACGCCTGTACACATGAATTATTGTACCGAACCGTGTTTTCATAACTTGGAAAATATTCGTAACTTTGCATCGAATCCATTGCCAATCATCGTGAATATTACAAGCTTGAACAACCGGCTGAGGTTCTCATGGAGCCACATCATAGCTTTCATAGCCATGATCGCTGTCAGCTACTTCACATTTATGGGCGCCGTCTATCATACCGGAGGCAATTTCATCGCGGCCGCCGTCGGCCTTGCCGTGGTGGATTTCATGTTGATACTTGTATTTATAGGCGCGCAGCAACTCAAGGCCTCGGGCACAAAGATGCGACGTAAGATACTATGGGAAAGGCTGCTGATATTCTCATCCCCCATTATATTCGCCGCCGCAACGGTTTTCTGCCAATATTTCTGGGACATCCGGACACGGCAGCACGATATTCTGTCTGAATTCAATTCCGCGCTCAACGACGCCGGAGAGATGTTCAACGAATATGACAGTTATGCCGACGACAGGATTGAACAATACGAATCGAGGCTCGACTCCATACAGTCAATGCACAGCAACGATCCATATGTATACGGAAAGCTGGGCTTCACTGCGGGAGAGGAACAGTATCAACGCGAAAACATGCTGCTGACATTGCGCACACAGCTTTTCGGCAAGCGTTACAAGACACTGAGAGATGCGGCTTACGGCTGGATACGCGACGCTCGCCGGGGAGCATCGGTATGGAATGTGTTCATCGTCGGAAACATAGATGTGATACGACACACCATAAGGATATGGGATGAGCAACTTAACGAATTCTCGGCCGACAGGATGTCCAACGAATGCATCATATCCGAATTCCGATCGGAATCGGCCCAATCGGCAATAGACAGAATATCCCGAGTTGAAAAAAGCCTGTCATGCAGCTCCATAAGGCCTTCACCCGCAGGTATTGCAATATGCCTCGTATTATACATCATGCTATTGCTGCCATATATGATACAACGGCGCGACGGCAAAAGCGTATATTCGCTTATACATGGTGCCCGAAGACACGACGGATGGTTGAAAAACGGCTCAGAAACCGGCGACACAAACGATGACAACAACTTCACGACATTCTGACAATGACCAGACAAGACATACTCGACAACCCGGCGGCTCTCGCGCCGGCACAGCTTGCGGCAGAAGTGCGCGCCGGCACTGTCTCTCTGTTTGAACTTGTAAAAACCGGCAAACTCGATGCAGACGCCCGCCGCGCCCTCAAAGAGGCTCTCGACCGTCCTGCCGGAACCGACCCCGCACAGATTGCCGCGACATCTCCGGCACACACCTCTGTATCCGGAAATGCCCCGGCACATACATATCATCACACCCGGGACGCATCCAACAAAAAGGTTTCATGGAAAGGCGCATCTCCGGCGCCCGCACCCGTGTTAACACCGGCACCTGCCCCGGAAGATCCTCGCGAGGTTTACATTCCGCCGAAGCCGCCGATGAAAAACCGGCCCATGTTCAGGCATTTCTTTACACCCTATGGCCGCATCACACGCACCGAAAACGGGTTCACATTACTGTTCATCGTCGTGTACTACATCGCCATGTTGCTGTGGTCGGTAGAAATGCCCAGATACGAGGAGACGGCCGCAGTATGCTTCTTCAGCGTCATGTTCTGCTACATATACATAATAATAGTAGCCGGAATAAAACGCTGTCACGACCTCGGGCACAGCGGATGGTGGATGCTGATACCCTTCTATTTCCTATGGATGTTCTTCAAGCGCGGATCCGACGGTACAAACCGCTACGGACTCACGCCCAACCGAATACAGAAATGACCGACAAGCAAGCAATAATCAACAATATCGAAAGCCGCACTCCCGCCGAGTTAGCCGCCTTCGTACTCGATGGCAGTATCACATATGCCGAACTGTGCAATCTGGGCGGCGAATGCTTCACCGGCGGCATGCGTACAGCCGTGCGACGCGCCCTCGCCGACAGCCGCGAAAGCGTGTGGCAGAACGCATGCCTCGAATTTACCCGCCCGGCTCTCGAATCATTCCTTATGATATATCCCGACGGCGCACACGCCGACGAGGCCCGGCAGCTGCTTGAGCAGATCGCCGATGACGAGGCCCGGCAGATCGCCGACAGCGCATGGCAGGCCGTCGATCGCGACAACGAGACGGAAATAAGGAAATATCTCGCCGATTACCCCGGTTCGGCCCGCGCAGCCGATGCTACGGCACTGCTCGAATCCATCGCCAAAGATCGCCTGCTGAACTCCGGCTCCGACAAACTCGTAGAAAAAGTAAACGAGATCTCACAGGACGGACATGTGACCGACAAGGCCGAGGCCGTCGCCGCCATGATCACCGCACGCCTAACCCGCGGACTGATATCGCGCGCCGACCTGCTCGGCCTTATCGGCAACGACAAGAACTTTCTGTCGGCCCGGGCACTTTACCTGCTCATCGAAAAGCATCGTCAGATAGGTTATCAGGATCTTCTCAACCTTGGCATCGACAGCCGTTTTGTGCAGTTTCTGGCCGCCGACAGCCGCCGTGCCGCCCTACCGGCGCCACCGTCGGCTCCGAAAATCGACAAAGTGTCGACCGAAGTATATTTCTGGGGCATACCTGCATCAGGCAAGACATGCGCACTCGGAGCGACACTCAGCATCGCGAACACCGGCCGAGTGGCCAAAGGAATGATAAAGGACAACAACTGCCAGGGCTACGGATACATGCAGCACTTGTCGGAGATGTTCCGCGACGAGGAACGCGTGGGGTTGCTGCCCGAAGGCACAGCCACTACCGCCACCTACACCATGAGCTTCGATCTGATCGACAGGAAAGACCGGCTGCATCCCATAACATGTATCGACCTCGCAGGCGAACTGGTGGAATGTATGTCGCGCAGCGACGCCCGGCAACCACTTAGCGCCATGCAGGAGCAGGCACTCGCCACCATCACCGACCTTCTCGTAGCCAACCGTTCAAAAAACCGCAAGATACACATCTTCGTCCTCGAATACGGCGGTGAAAACCGGCTCTACGGAGGTCTGAGCCAATCCACACTCCTCGACGGTGCCCTGAGATACATCGAAAGCACAGGAATCTTTACCCGCGATACCGACGCCATATACCTTATGTTCACAAAAGTAGACCGTGCACAAGCGACAGGCTCCGAACTCATCGAGACACTGCGCCGGTACACCGACCGGCACTATTCGGGATTCTACAACGGCCTCACACGCATATGCAAGGAAAACGAGATCAACGGCGGTGTGGTGGAACGAATACCATTCACAATGGGCGAGGTGTGTTTCCAGGACTTCTGTCTCTTCCGCGGCTCGGCCGCCGAACTGGTCATAAATGAACTGCTCAGACGGTCAAAATCGTTTAAAAGCGGCAAATTAGCCAAACTCAACAACATCCTTTCGAAATGAATAAGACAGGCATAGCCATCACAGTGACCAGTAACGGCATGGGGCATCCGATAGTAGCAAACCCCGGCGACTGGACACGGCATATAACCGATTTACGGCACATACTCGGACGAGTCACACCTCCTTGCGACAACCAATCGCATCCACTCATATATATGACATTCTCGGCCTCCGGCACATATATCGCAGTTGCCCGCACTATAAGCGGACGCCTCGGCGACAACGTGGCCGCATGGCTGTACATTCCCGACAGAATAGACATCCGCGGCGAAGAAGTCGCCGTAATCATCGACCGCCTCGGACAACTCATAAATGCCGGTCGCCTGCCCGACGAAGCCGAACTATCCGAAGAATTTGCCGAGTGTTACGCACCTGCCGCCATGCATACCGCAGCATTCTCATCCGACCCGGAGGGTTCGCTTGCATGGCGTCGCATCGGCGTCGACGAACTCGAGGAACTTGCCGGCACATTCCGCCGTCGTCCATATTATGCCGAATACTGCGGCGTGATACTCGCACACGAAGGGCAGACAGTGGCAGGGGCCGTCGACCTCACCGAATATCCCCTCGACGACATAGATGCCGCCGATGACGAGGACATATCATCCGAAATCACCGTCCCCAAGCCGCAACTCGTGCCACCCGTTCCGCCGCATCCCGCCGGCCACAGACTGTGCCGCCAATGGCAGCCTTATGCCTTAGGAGCCTTGGGTGGATTCATACTCGGATTGCTCGCAGCCTACATCATCGGATACTGCGACTCCCACAATTTCAGGCTGCATGCGGCATGGCCTCCGATAGAAGCCGTCCCTATCACAGAAACACCGGCCGGCGGCGCACCCTCCGACACAATACCGACCGATACCGTGACTTCCTCGGCCGGATTCACAGCATTACAGATAGCCGAGGCTGTAACCTACCTCGACACCTGCAAAGTATGGAACAAAGCCGACATGGATTCCATGCCCCCTATCGCCGGCCTGTGGGACGCCCTCAACGAATGCCGATATGATGATGTGGCCGGATACGCCATACGGCTCGACGGCTCCGACGCATTGAAAGCCATAGCCGACACCCTGAAAGCATTCACGCCCAACGTGCTCTACGGAATACCTCTTAACATCTCCGGCGATACGGCTATCACACCCGAAACATATGGCAGCCTGCTGCGTGCCACCGCGAAAAAGCACAAGCAATGAACACCTTCGGAAAGATACTCGTGATAATTCTCGCCGTCCTCGTAGCGACAGGAGCGGTGCTGTACTTTGTGAAGACTATGCTCGATCCTCCGGCACGCGTCACAGTCGACAACGGATATGCGGCTCTGATCGACGAGGCAATCTCCGAATATTCGGAGAGCCGCCAGCATTCTTACGAATCAGGCTACCGCCCCGTATACGACCGCATAGAACGATTTCACACCGAAGGCAAGCTCACAGGCAGCGAATACGACCGCACACGCAGCGATGCAGCAGCCATATACGCTCCGCGCCTGGCTCAGGACTGCTACCGCCGCCTGATGATGGAGTGGAACGACAGCGACATGGACGAGATGGAAAACCGCATCTACCGCCTGTTCAACCAACGCCTGTATTCGAGCGGAGCTCCCGTCATAGACAACGACCCTGAATCCTCCCGTTCGCTCAACGAGATCACCGACATACTGAAACTCAGCCGTGAGGCACGCAACATGTGCACATCTCCCACTTTTATATCGCTCGACAACTCGCGTGCCGGGATGATAAAGGTGCGCAGCTATCTCTCCAACCGCTATCTCAAGAACAACACAAGCCTTATAGAAGCCATAGACGAATATGGAGCGCTGCTTGGCCGACAGCACTATCTCGAGCTATCAAACCGTACAGACGCCCTCGCGGCATATGCCGCGATGAGCTACGACGAGTTCAACAACCAATACGAAGAGACTATGGCCGCCATATCAGAATACGACAACAATGCCGCCACAGTGTACGGCACCGCCATCGATACAACGCCTCTACGTGCACGACTCAATAGATACAGATCTTGGTTCAATCGATAAAAAAACCAGCATCACACCACTTTTATCATATTTTTGTTTGCTATATCGGTGAAATTATATACTTTTGCAATCACACAATTAGAATTTCTTAATTTCACTGCTTATGAAAAGACTTTACTCCCTGTTGCTGTGCACGGCGATGACCGCAAGTGCGTTCGCCTCCACCCCCACACTGCTCTCCACACTTCCTGCATGCGACCGCAAGCCCTTGGCACATGCCGCCGCCAAAGCCGCCGATACCGAGACTGAAACAACCTGGACCGAATGGCAAAGCTTCGGTACAGGCACACTCACCATGGACGATATGTTCGCACTCTTCACCGGCCTCGATGAATGGCAAGGCGACTTCCCCGACAAGACAGTCGATGTGCGTTACAGCACCGACGACGTCACCATACAGCAATACCGATTCAACGGCGTATTCAACGGCGCAGACATCGTGGTCGATGTCAACACAGCCAAAGGCACACTCAAAATGCTGCCGCAGAACACCAAGATCGACGTGTTCGGTCAGGAGATACTCGTCGCCGACTTCGCCTCCTGCTACGAGATCATAGCTCCCGAATACGGACAGGAGGTAATCGATACCTACGCCGCTTACAACTACTTCATCCCCGAACTCAAGCGCTTCTATATCTATGCCGGCTACTTCTTCAGCGAGGAAGACGATGATGTCACAGCGATAGGCGACCTCCAGTTTCAGGTAAACGGAGCCACCGACTACGTTCCCAAGTTCCAATACTCGCTCTTCTCCAACGAAGCCAAGCCCGCCACCGTCACAGCCACCTTCCCCGACGAGACTTCATATATGGAATACGCCGTATTCCCCGGCCACTACACATCGGCCAAGCTTCAGAAACTCATCGACCGCAAGTGCGAATACACAAAGCAGACCACGGCAGGCGCGGTAGAATTGCCCGCACTCGCCGACGGCCTCAACACCCTCGTGGCCATCACTTACGGCACAGAATCGGGCATGGCTCTCGAAGAAACACACTTCTCCTTCACCTACTCGCCCGACCGAGCCGACGAATGGACATCGCTCGGCCTTACCGATATCACCACCGACATCCTCGAGATAATCAACGACGAGCTGCCCGTCGACTATCAGGCAGAGCTGCAGCAGAACAAGCAGAACAAGGCTATCTATCGCCTCGTCAACGCACACGGCGCCACATATCCCGCCAACACTTCCGAGGCCGACTACGACAGCGAGTTCAACCACTACCTCACATTCGACACAAGCGACCCGGCCGACGTAAAGCTCACACCCGCACATGTCGAGAAGAATCTCGTCGCCCCCGTATTCGTGATGGGCACCGCCGATATGCTTCGCGAAGCTGGCAAAAGCGAGACAACCGTAAGCTCGTATCTCGGCAAATACGTCGACGGAGCCATCACATTCCCCGATGAAGGCCTCACGCTCGGTTGCGCCAACTGGACTCTGTTCCAGGACGACCTTCCCGCCGAAGGCTTCGTGAATACCAACCTAAGCGGCAAATTCCGCATCGCCATACCAGACACACAGGGCATCGACGACATCAAGGCCGACAATGCCCCCGCCGAGTACTTCACACTGCAAGGCATCCGCCTCGACAGCCCCGTACGCGGCACAGTGATAATCGAACGCCGCGGTACCACCGCCCGCAAGATATTCGTGAAATAAAAACCCACATCACACAACCGACTGGAGCGGATCAATGATCCGCTCCAGTCATTTATAAATATATAAATGCAAAATGCGTGCATAGCCCGCCGATTTACTCGTAGCCGCGTCCACCGAAGCCATAGGCGGAGGTATACGCGGACAGACGTATTATAATGCATGGGGCGCCCGTAGGCCGTCGATTCAATCAACGATGCGAAACGTGAATTACAATGTCGCCGTAAGCAACGTCATCCTGCCCGTGAGGGTGAACCTCGGCAGCGACGCCGGCACAAGCACCGTCTCGCCCTGCGAGATAGCCACCGCATCGCAGCCCGGAGTATCCACGCTCCCGCTGCCCGCTATGCACACAAGCGCCATGAAGCTCTCGCCCGACATATCCATTTCGCGGCTGCCGTCCACCATCAGACGGCACACGTTGAAATAAGGGCAGCATACCAGCTCAGCATCCGTATCGGGCCGCGGCGTATGCCGTATCCCCGGGTTGGGCCAAAAGTCAAGCGCCTCGATAGCCTGGTCGACATGCAGCTCGCGCGGCTTGCCGTCGGCTCCCTTGCGCCCGTAGTCGCTCACACGGTAAGTGATGTCGCTCGACTCCTGAATTTCAACCAGAAAATTGCCCGCACCTATGCCGTGTATGGTACCCGCCGCAAGATAATACACATCGCCCGGGCACGAATCATAGCAGCCCAGCGAAGGCAGCAGATTGTTCTCATCGACAAGACGGCGGAAACGCTTCGGCGTCAGCGACCGAGAGAATCCCGCATATATGCGCGTGCCGGGTCGGCAATCCACCACATACCACATCTCGCTCTTGCCCGATGCATTGTGGCGCCGGCGCGCAAGCTGCTCGTTGGGATGCACCTGCAACGACAGATCCTGATTGGCGTCAAGGAATTTTATAAGGAGCGGAAACCTGTTGCCGAATCTCGCGCTCACCTTAGTGCCGATAAGCTCCGCTCCGAACCGCCCGGCAAGCTCCGGCAGCGTGGCACCGGCATAACAGCCGTTGCCGAGCACGCTCTCGCTGCCCTCCATGGCCGATATTTCCCAACTCTCGCCTATATCGGCACGCGACAACTCCATCCCCTTGAAGCGGGCAATCCTGTCGCCCCCCCATATGGTAGGCTTGAATACAGGCGCGAATTTTAACGGATAAGGTTTCATGCTCATAATTCGGTTGGCAAATTTCGGAAGAAATCCCCACACATGCAAATATAACACCAAAAAAACGTCCCGCACAGGTAGCTGCGGGACATTTTACGTAACTTATTATCAGGCTCAGTTGCCTTCCCAGCCGGGATTCTGGTGGAAGTCGTTGATGCCTTTGTCGCGGTAAAGGGTGATCAGGGCGGTGCCGAGCGGCGACAGGTACTGGCGCTCCTCGAAGCGGCGCACCGATGTGCCGGCTGCGTTCTTCGCTCCGTCGATATATCCGCCGGTGAGCACAACTCCCGATGTATTGGCGGCAGGCACGTTGGAAAGATTGGCGCCGAGCGCTATCTCGGGATGCTCAACGGTATCGAGCAGGTCGAGCTTGTGCCAGCGCACGAGATCCCAGTAGCGGGTGTAGTTGTCGAACATCAGTTCGCAGCGGCGGCAGCGACGTATCTCCCACAGCAGACTCGAGACTCCCATATTGTTGGCGGGGTCGTTCATGTTATCGAGATACGACTTGCTCAGTGCCGAGGTGTCGATGCCGGCACGGTCCCACAGGGGCTTCATGCACTTGGTGATGTCGTCGTCGGTGAGCTCGCCGAGTTCGGCCCGGGCTTCGAGGTAATCGAGATATACGTTCGACAGCCAGTATATCGGGGCGCACACGGCGTTGGAGCCGTCGTTGGTGCACTGGTCATAGGTCATCACGGGGTTGACATACTTCATTATCGTGTAGCCGGTATTGGAGGCAATGGGATCGGAGATAGGCTTGCCTGTCGTGCCCACGCGAGTATTGGTGACGCCGGTGAATCCGAGAGCAGGGTCGATTGTCTGAGCCAGACGCCCGTCGCGCACGGCCAGCACATCGGATATGTCGACATACCCTATCTCGGTCACGTTGCCGTTGATATCGGTTTCCTCGCCGGTCTTGATCCACTTGCCGGCATCGCCGGTGTTCTCGGATGTGAGGGCGAGAGGCTTGCCGTCCTTGAACAGATATGCATCGAATGCATCCTTGGTCATGCCGCACACGGGAGTCTTGGAGCTGAGATATTTTATCATCGAGTGGCCGAGTATACCCTGTATATATGTCTTGCAGAATATCATCTCGGGGTTGTCCTGAAGGTTGAGGGCGCCCTGTACGCCGCGCATCGAGTTGTAGTTCTGGCGATATGTGGGAGCGAGCGTGTATGAGTCCTTCACGGCGTCGCATGCCTTCACCACCTCTCCGTAGTACTTGCGTGCACGGGCTTCGTCGTTGTCGTGATAGCGGGCGTATGCGGCCTCGAATAGACATATCTGCGACTTCATGGCGTTGGCCATGTCGCGCGAGAATTCTATCTTGTTGCTCTTCTGCGCGATATTGGCCACGGCGAAGTCGAGATCGGCGAGCACCGAATCCATCACTATGTTGCGGTCGACGCGCGGGCCGTACAGACCTGCCGAGTCGAGAGCCAGCACATTGTTGACCCAGCACACATCGCCGAAGCTGCGCACGAGGCTCCAGTACTGGTAGGCGCGGTTCATACGCGCTATGCCCACATAGTTAGCTTTCACCGGAGTCTCCATAGTGTTTTTCATCACATTGGTGATGACTGTGTTGCAGCGGCGTATCACCTGATAGGCAGCATCCCAGATGCTGTTGGAAGTGGGGGCGTACTGATACTCCCATGTGGCGAAGATTATACCCGAGCCCGACTGCATCTTGGCGCACTGGTCGTCGCTGATGGAGCGGTACACGAAGTTGTTGACCCACGAGGCGCCGTTGCCGTAGCCGGTATATTCGTTGTAGAAGGCCTCGCATTCGGCCTTTACGAGGGGCTCGCTCTCCCAGGCCTGGGGCGAGTCGACTATTGTATCCTCGGGAAATCGGTTGCGGTCGAGGAAATCGTTGCAGCCGGTGAGCGTGCCGATGGCAGCCACGGCCAATATGCCTGTTATAATTGATGTTTTCATTGTGGTGGATGTTAAAATGTTACCTGAAGACCGAATGAATATGTGCGCAATATCGGAGCCACGCGATACATGGCGGCGTTGCCGTTGGCGCTGTATGCCGAGGCGGCCTCGCCACGCGTCAGCTCGGGGTCGATGCTGTACTTGCCTGCGCCGTTGTAGATAAAGAACGGATTCTCGCAGCTGAAGTATACGCGGGCGCGCTGTATATAGGCTTTCTTGGTGAGGTCAACCGGTATGGTGTAGCCCACGGTGATGTTCTTCATGCGCAGATAGGCCATGTTGACCATGTAGCGGTCGCTGCATGTGAAGTTATTGAGGCCCTGATCGCAGGTGGCGCGCATGCGGCTGTTGTAGCCGAACACACCTCCGTAGAGTGCGGGATAGAGGTTGTTCTGGTCGATTTCATAACCTATAATCTGGTCGGCGTCATTCACGATATACTTATTGAATCCGCCATCGAGCTGATGCTGGAAGATACCGTCGTTCTTGGCCGCGAACGGGATGTTGAAACTTGAGAGCTGCCACATCTTGCGCTTGCCAACGCCCTGGAAATACAAGTCGAGATCAAAACCTTTCCATGCGCCTCCTATACGGAACGAATATTCGTAGCGCGGCAGGGCGTTGCCCACCACTTTCAGGTCGCCGCAGTTGTCCACGGTGCCTACCGGCACGGCGCGGTGGTTGGGATTGGCCAGTGCAGCCTCATAGCCTTCCTGCCCGGGGACGTAGGTCTTGCCATCGAGCCGTATCATCTTGTCGTTGCCGTTGTTGATGACGCCGTCGCCGTTCTGATCCACAAACTTCACGTCGCCGGGGCCGAAGGTGAAGGGGTTATAGGCCAGATAGTCCTGGTTGGCCACGCCGGGAGCATACTGCCATACGCCGTTCTCGTTCTTGCCGGTGAAGTCCGACTCCTCGAAGTAGCGGTCTACCTCAAAGCCGTAGACGTCGCCGAAGTTCTGACCCTCGAAGAACAGGTATCCGCTCTTGCCGGCGGTGTAGGAATACAGGGTGTTGTTGTCGTTGGAGTCCCAGCGGGTCACCTTCGACTGAGCGTCCGAGAGGTTGAACTGTGCATATACCATCGCGTCGCCGAAGCTGCGGTTCCATCCTACGGAGAGTTCCCATCCGCGTGTGCGCAGGCTGCCGGCGTTGCGCAGGGGCACGGATATACCGAGGGTGGATGGTGCCGGCATGCCCGGAGCGAGCATATCATTGGTAAGCCGCTGATACCAGTCAAAGCCCAATGTGAGCTGATTGTTGAAGAGCCCGAGGTCGAGACCTATGTCGGCAGTCTCGATGCGCTCCCATGTCAGCGACTTCGATACGAGTTTCGGCACGCTTGCCGAGCTTGCGAGTATGCCCTGCGACGTGATCCAGTTGACATTCTGATTGCCGAGATCAATGGTAGGCAGGAATGTGAATTCCGGCACACCCTCATTGCCTATATGGCCGTAGCTGGCGCGTATCTTACCGTTGGAAATGATTTTCTTGAGCGGGGCGAAGTAGTTCTCCTCCGAGAAGCGGTAGCCGGCGGATACCGACGGGAACCATGCCCATTGGTCGTTGGCCGGGAAGGAGGTGGAACCGTCGCGACGCAGGTTGAACTCAAAAAGATATATGCCGTTATAGTCGTAGTTTACACGGCCGAAGAATCCTGCTGTGGCGCGGTGATCATCATCTCCCGTCACATACATGTTCGTACCGCCTATGCCACCGTCGGTAAGAGCGATGTGTGGCAGAGAGTAGTCCACCAATCCATAACGGTACCCGTCAATGCCGTCCCTACGGTATTGTTCGGCCGATGCGCCGAGCATCACCTTTAGGTTGTGGGCGTTGGCAAATGTTCTGGCGTAAGTGGCAAATACGTTCATCGTCCAGCGGTCGGAAGTGCGGCTCCACTTGCGGGCTCGGGTCGAAGGCTGTCCGGCGGTGGGCCACTGGTATATGCTGTATGCGCTGCCCCAGCCGTTCCATCCCTTCACGAGAGCCCACGCCGAATGGTTGTTCACCGTGCGCACGTCGTATGTGAAGTCGGCCTGAAGGTTGAGTCCCTTGATTATCTCGGCATTGATCCATGCCTGCAGACGGGTGGAGCGCGATACGGTCTTCTCGGTATAGGCCTGCCCGCGGTTCATTATCTCGTTGCGGAATGTAAGGGGCTTGTCGTCGGCTGGATTGGTTATCCATCCGTAGGTCTCCATATACGGTGCCCAGCGCCACAGATATTGGTATGAGTTGCGGCCTGTGTTCGGCTCCATGAACTCACGCTGCGTGTAGCTGATGCGTGTGCCGGCCTTGAGCCACGATGTTATCTCGGTGGAGACGTTGGCATTGGCTGTATAACGGTTGAGCTTGTCGGGATTTATCTTCATCGTGCCCTGCCGGCTGTCGTAGCCGAACGACAGGCGATACTGTGTCTTGCCGGAAGTGCCTTCAAGGGTCACGTTGTGTTTCTGCGACGGAGCGTGGTTGCTGAACAGTGTCGAGGCCAGATCCCAATCGGCGTAGCGCAGCCATTGGTCGTTGCCCTGATTGTCTTTATAGACATAGAAGTCGCCAACATTGTTCTCGTCGACGTAAGGATGCAACTCGCAGTATTCCTTGTAAGGCTTGCCGCCATGCAGCTGTTGCCATGCCTCGGCGAAGGGCAACAGCTGCTTGTAGTTCATACCGCCCACCTCGGTGGCCGCGTTGCCTGGCGTGGGATTACGGTAGTAGCCTTGGAGGGAGGTTTTTATCTGGTCGACGGTATTGGCAAATTGCGGCAACACCGTGGCGCCACTCCAGCCGAAGTTGGCCGAGTACGACACCGACACACGGTCTTCCTTGCTCGGGTTCTTGGTGGTGATAAGTATCACGCCAAACGATGCACGCGAACCGTAGATGGCGCTCGACGACGCGTCCTTGAGCACGCTGATAGCCTCGATATCGTCGGGATTCACAAAGTTGAGGTCGTCGACCGGAACACCGTCAACTACAATCAATGGCGCGGAATTCTGGCCGTTGGTAAGTGTGCCTGTACCTCGCACGCGAATTGTGGCATCCTCGTTGAGCGAGCCAGAGCCGGAGGTGATGGTGAGGCCGGGGATAGCGCCCTGAAGGGCCTTGGTGGCATCGGACACGGGGCGGCTGTCCATCACCCGGGCCACATCCACAGTGGCGACAGCGCCTGTGAGGTTGGCGCGTTTCTGAGTGCCATAGCCTATCGCTACCAGTTCGTTGAGCTGCTCGGTGGTAGGCTCGAGATACACCTGCATGCCCTGCGAGGCGGCCACTTCCAATGTCTTATAACCTACATAACTGATACGCAGCATGGTGCCTGGCGCGAGATTGAGGGCGAAATTTCCGTCAAAATCGGTGGCGGCTGCATTGGTCTTGTTGTCTTTCTCATATACCGAAGCACCTATCACGGGTTCGTTGTTCTCATCCAGCACAGTACCGTTGACAGTAACCACCGGCTGGCTTTGCTGCTGCGGCAGCGGAGCGGCATACACGGCAAAAGAGCCCGTATGCGTCATCCCGCAGGCCAACAACAGAGTCACAAACAGATGTTTTCTCATAAATAAGATTATTTTGATAAGGTTTTATTGCCTGTCCCGGCCTTTTCCTTCGAATGAATCGGGATGGGTTGGAAGCGGGCAGTTGGTTGTTAAATCATGAAAAACAAACAACCTTGATTTAGATAAAGTTTAAAATATTTTCATGTTTCTTAACATAAAATACTCCGACATGTATAAGCTTCACATACCGGAACTTTTCCGTAACGGGAACTGATCGGGCGGCACACACGGATTCGCATAAATTTTCAAGGGGCCTTTGAATTTTAATCCGTAAATCCAAGTATGACCTTTGACAAAACGACTTGTAATTAACGTAAAAAAACGTTATCTTTGCGGCAAATTATAACTTATACAGATGTTAAAGAAATTATTGTCAGCACTGTTGTTGCTCATAGCTGCCATACCTTGTGTGACGGCACAGATGCAGCGAGGTGAAAAAGCACTCGGGGTAAAGGCCGGCTATATATCGCACAACTCGTCGGCAGTGGCCGGTATAACATTCCAATACGCATTATCATCGCATGTGCGTATCGCCCCGGAGATCGGAGGCGCTTTCCGTCACGACAACGAGGACGCTCTCCTCATTGACCTGAACGTACACACGCCTTTTGACGTAAGCGAGGGACGGGCGGCTCTGTATCCGCTTGCGGGTGTTACGTTCAATTCGTGGGGCAAACACAATGTACCTACGGTCGACGGAGGAAAGGCCACCGTGCATACAAGCCGTTTCGGCGCCAATATCGGAGCCGGATTCGACCTGCGTTGCTCGTCGACCATCAAATTCAACATCGAGGCCAAGTATTCATTCATCAAATCATACTCGGGGGTGTTTATCACCGCCGGGTTAAGCTACGTGTTCTGATGGCCTCGGACAGTGTGACGATACTCGGCATAGAGTCGAGTTGCGACGATACCTCGGCGGCGGTGATACGCGACGGCATATTGCTGAGCAATGTCATCGCCTCGCAGAGCGTGCACGAGGAATACGGCGGCGTAGTGCCCGAACTGGCTTCGCGCGCCCATCAGCAGAATATAGTGCCGGTGGTCGACGCGGCCATACGGCGCGCCGGCATATGCAAGGAAGACCTGTCGGCCATCGCCTTCACCCGCGGCCCGGGACTGCTCGGTTCGCTGCTCGTGGGCACGAGTTTTGCCAAAGGAATGTCGTTAGGGTTACGCATCCCCATTATTGACGTAAACCATCTACACGGCCATGTGCTGAGCCACTTCGTACGCCGCAAGGCCGATGACCGGGTGCCCGAATTCCCATTTCTGTGTCTGCTCATATCGGGCGGAAACAGCCAGATAATACTGGTGCGCGCCTATAACGACATGGAGATACTGGGCCGCACCATCGACGACGCCGCCGGCGAGGCCTTCGACAAGTGCGCCAAGACGATGGGACTCCCCTACCCCGGCGGCCCGCACATCGACCGCCTTGCCGCCGAGGGCGATGCCAGGGCCTTCCGATTTGCCAGGCCCCATATTCCCGGGCTTGATTACAGTTTCAGCGGACTCAAGACATCATTTCTGTACACGCTGCGCGACGCCATACGGCTCGATGCGGATTTCGTGGAGAAAAACAAGGCCGACCTGGCAGCATCGTTGCAGGCCACGATAATCGACATCCTGCTCGACAAACTTGCCAAGGCCGTCGACCTTACCTGTGTGAATACCGTGGCCATAGGCGGCGGTGTATCGGCCAACTCAGGCATACGCACCGCAGTGGCGGAATTCTGCGAGCGCCGCGGCCTCACCGCCTTCATACCCGAGCGGGCATTCACCACTGACAACGCCGCCATGGTGGCCATGGCCGGATACTTCAAATACCTCGACCGCGACTTCTGCGCCTACGACGAGGTACCATACGCACGCACAAGCATATGAAACTGTCAATAATCGTTATCGGCGACGAGATACTGCTCGGGCAGGTCACCGACACAAATTCGGGCGCGATAGCCCGCACATTCGACCCGCTTGGATGGCAGGTGGCATCGGTAAGCACCGTGGGCGACGACGCACGCGACATATCCGACGCGCTCAACCGAGCCTTCGACTCGTCGGACTTCGTGATAACCACCGGCGGCCTCGGCCCCACCAAGGACGACATCACCAAGAAGGTTCTGATGGAAAATTTCGGCGGCCGCCTCGTGCGTGATGAGTCGGTGTCCGAGAACATACGCCGCGTATTCGACCTGCGCGGACTCAGGCTCAATGCCTCCACTGAGGCACAGGCCATGGTGCCGTCGAGCTGCCGCGTGATACAGAATCTGTACGGCACGGCTCCGATAATGTGGTTTGAGCGCGACGGCAAGGTACTGGTATCGATGCCGGGGGTGCCGTTCGAGACCGAAGGCATGCTGCCCGAAGTGGCCAGGCAGGCCACAGAGCATTACCACAGCGACATGCAGCTTCTGCACCGCTCGGCCATGGTGACCGGCATTACAGAGAGCGCGCTGTCGGAGCGTCTCGAGAACTACGAACGCGGCCTCGCACCGGGGTTGCATCTGGCATACCTCCCCACTCCGGGTCTTATACGCCTGCGCCTCGACGGCCATGCCAAGGTCGACGATACCGAATTCAGACAGGTATTCGACCGGGCATTCTCCAAACTATGCCATGAGCTCGGACGAAATCTCATATACGACGGCGACGCCACGGCTGCCGAGATACTGCTCGACACACTACGCCGCCGCAATCTCACCGTGGCATCGGCCGAAAGCTGCACCGGAGGCGCAATAGCCTCGCGTATCACAGCCATAGCCGGAGCTTCTGACGTATACCTCGGCTCGGTGGTAAGCTACTCCAACGATGTGAAACACAAAGTGCTCGGGGTGAGTGTTGACGATCTTGCCGCACATGGCGCCGTGAGCCGGCCGGTGGTTGAACAGATGGCCCGAGGTGTGTGCGAGCTCACCGGCGCGCGCTGCGCCATGGCCACAAGCGGCATAGCCGGCCCGGGCGGAGGCTCACCCGAGAAGCCCGTCGGCACCGTGTGGATGGCATGGTGCATGGACGGCAAGGTGAATTCGCACGAATTCCACTTCCCGGGCAACCGCGCCCGAGTCATCGACCGCGCCACCACCGAAGCGATGCTCCAACTTGTAAACCATATCAGAAACCATGAATAAGATCCTTGAAAAAGAACACTTCTCGGAGCGGGTTGTGAAACTCGTCGTGGAGGCGCCGCTCATTGCTCGCTCGCGCCGACCGGGGCATTTCGTCATCGTGATCCCCGACGCCAAGGGCGAGCGCATACCGCTCACCATCGCCGATGCCGACAAGGAGCGCGGCACCATAACACTCGTGATACAGGCCATAGGTGCCTCGACCGAGAAAATATGCAGCTTCGAGCCGGGACAATATCTGCACGACGTGGTGGGCCCGCTGGGCCGTGCCACCCACATTGAAAAACGCGGGACAGTGGTATGCTGCGGCGGCGGTGTGGGCGTAGCTCCGCTGCTGCCCATTATCCGTGCCATGAAAGAGGCCGGCAACCGCGTGATATCAGTGCTCGCCGCCCGCACCAAAGACCTGATAATACTCGAGAAACAGGTGGCCGAATACTCCGACGAGGTGATAATCATGACCGACGACGGCTCGTACGGCAACAAGGGTCTCGTGACCGAAGGCGTGGAGAAAGTACTGCTGCGCGAGCCTGTACAGGAAGTGGTGACCATCGGCCCGGCCATAATGATGAAATTCGTGGCCAAGCTTACCGAAAAATATAATGTGCCCACCACATGCTCGCTCAATACCATCATGGTCGACGGTACCGGCATGTGCGGCGCCTGCCGCATAACGGTCGACGGCCGCATGCGCTTTGTATGTGTCGACGGCCCTGAGTTTGATGCTCATAAGGTGGATTTTGACGAAATGCTCATGCGCCTGCGCGCCTATAACTGATAACAATATGGCAACCAATCGCGATACAGAATGGCGCCGCGAGCTGCGCGACGCCCTCACAGCCAAGGAACGCACATCGATTCCACGCGCCAAGATGCCGATGCTGGCACCCGACTACCGCATACATACCAACGAGGAAGTAAATCTCGGTCTCTCGACCTCACAAGCCCGCGAGGAAGCCACGCGCTGCCTCGACTGCCCCGACCCGCAATGCGTCACAGGCTGCCCGGTGGGTATAGACATACCGGGATTTATCAAGAACATACAGCGCGGGTGCCCCGGCGAAGCCGCCGCCGTGCTTCGCACCACAAGCGCGTTGCCGGCGGTATGCGGCCGCGTATGTCCTCAGGAACGCCAATGCGAATCGAAATGCATATATAACAAGATGAAAAAGCCGCCCGTGGCTATCGGATGGCTCGAACGTTTTGCGGCAGATGCCGAGCGCGACATGGCCGAGAAACCCGCCGTAGAGCTTACCGTCCCAAACGGCAGGAAAGTGGCAGTGGCCGGATCGGGACCATGCGCCCTATCGTTTGCAGGCGATATGGCCAAGCGCGGCTACGATGTGACGGTATTCGAGGCTTTGCACGAGATAGGCGGTGTGCTCAAATACGGCATTCCCGAGTTCCGCCTGCCCAACGCCGTGGTCGATGCCGAGCTTGACTCGCTGCGCGCACTGGGTGTGAAATTTGAGACCGATACCATCGTGGGCAAGACGCTCGGATATGACGAACTGCTCGAACGCGGCTACGAAGCTCTGTTCGTGGCCTCTGGGGCCGGTCTGCCTCGTTTCATGGGCATACCCGGCGAGAATTACATAAACATACTGTCGTCCAATGAATATCTAACTCGTATCAACCTCATGCACGCCGGCACCGAAGGCTATGCCACTCCTGTGCCGCGCGGCGCCCGCGTGGCAGTGATAGGCGGCGGAAACACCGCCATGGACTCGGTGCGCACCGCTCTGCGAATGGGCGCCGAAAAAGCCTTTTTGGTATATCGCCGCAGCGAGGACGAGATGCCGGCACGCCGCGAGGAAGTCGAGCACGCCAAAGAGGAGGGCGTCGAATTCATGACCCTCTCCAACCCTGTAGAATATCTTGCCGACGAACGCGGCAGGGTGCGCGCCATGCGCGTGCAGCGCATGCAGCTCGGCGAGCCCGACGCAAGCGGACGCCGCAGTCCGGTACCCATCGAAGGCGCCATCGACGAGATACCCGTCGATGTGGTGATAGTGAGCGTGGGCGTGTCGCCAAATCCGCTCATACCCGACTCGATAGACGGCCTTGACGTGACAAAACGCGGCACTATCGCTGTGAACGAATCCTTGCAGTCGTCTATACCTCTCATCTTTGCCGGCGGCGACATAGTGCGCGGCGGCGCCACAGTGATCCTCGCCATGGGCGATGGCCGACACGCCGCAGCCGAAATGGACAAATATTTATCTTCCAAATAACCTGATATCATGAAACCAATCGCACTAATCGCCCTTATGGCTATGCCGGCCATGGCATCGGCAGCCACACCGCTGTGGATGCGCGACGTAAAGATATCGCCCGACGGCTCGAAAATCGCCTTCTGCTACCGTGGCGACATATTCACCGTTCCGTCCACGGGCGGCAAAGCCATCCGCCTCACAGCTACCGACGACTATGAATCTGTGCCCGTATGGAGTCCTGACGGCTCAAAAATCGCATATGCGAGCGACCGCAACGGCAACTTCGACGTATATGTGATCGACGCCGCCGGCGGCACACCCACACGTCTCACATACAACTCGGCCAACGAGACACCCGAGGCATTCACCACCGACGGCTCGGCCGTACTGTTCTCGGCAGCGATACAAGCGCCTGTGGAGAGCGCTGTTTTCCCTTCGGGCCGCATGACACAGCTATACAGTGTGCCCGTGAGCGGCGGCGCATCGACGCAGGTGCTCGGCACTCCGGCACGCTTTGTGTCGTGGCTGCCCGACGGCAAGTCGTTCCTTTATCAGGATGTGAAGGGTTTTGAGGACGAATGGCGCAAGCACCATACATCGTCGGTGACCCGCGACATATGGCTGTATACGGCCGACGGCCGCCACACCAACCTTACAGCCCGCGGAGGCGAGGATACCAATCCGGTAGCAGCCGGCGATGACCGCTTCTATTTCCTGAGCGAGCGCGACGGCAAGACAGTGAACGTATTTGAAGCAACCTTCGGCGACCCGAAGCACGCCGTGGCCGTGACCGACTTCGCGACACACCCCGTGCGCTTTCTATCGCGCGCCAATTCGGGCAAGCTCGCATTCACATACGACGGCGAGATATACACGCTAACACCCGGCGCTGCACCTGCAAAGCTCGTAATCGACGTGGTGGAGGACACTACACCCGATGTAGAGAAAATGGCTGTGCGCTCAGGCGCGTCGGAAGCCGTGGCGAGCCCCGACGGCAAGAGCATCGCCTTCGTATACCGCGGCAACGTGTTCGTGACATCGGTGGAATACCCCACAAGCAGGCAGATAACCTCCACTCCCGAGGCCGAAAAGCATGTATCGTGGGCGCCCGATTCCAAGGCTCTTTATTACACTTCCGAGCGCGACGGCCGCTACAACATCTACAAGGCCACTATGGCCAAGGAGGGCGAGCCCGATTTCGCACATGCCACTCTTATAAAGGAAGAAGCAGTATTCGACAACGACGGCCACGAACGCACCGTGGCCAAGCCGAGCCCCGACGGAGAGAATCTGGCGTTTATCCTCGACCGCAATATACTTGCTGTAATGAATCTGAATACAGGGGCGGTAAAACAGCTCACCGACGGCTCGACATACCGTCACCGCGACGGAGCATTCAACTATACATGGAGCCCCGACTCGCACTGGATAGCGCTCGAGATCATCGACCGCAAGCACGATCCGTACAGCGACATCGCCATCATCAACCCCACAAACGGCAAGATGGTCAACCTCACCAACTCCGGCTACTTCGACGCCGAGCCGCGCTGGGTGATGGGAGGCGACGCGTTGCTCTTTGCCTCGGAGCGCTACGGCATGCGCAACCATGCCTCGTGGGGCTCGCAGATGGACGTGATGCTGTGCTTCATGAATCAGGAGGCCTACGACCGTTGGAATCTTAGCAAGGAAGATCTCGCCCTCGCCGATGACGAAGACAAGGAAAAAGACGAAAAGAAAGACTCCGATACCTCGAAAGACATAAATGTGGAACTCGACGGCATCACCGACCGCATAGTGCGCATCACACCGCAGTCGACTTACCTTACCGACGCCGTGCTCACCGCCGACGGCGAGACACTCTACTACCTGTCGGACAGCCCCACAGGCGGCCAACAGTTGTGGAAATACGAGCCGCGCGAGGACGAGCACATGCTGCTTAGCAGCCTTGACGGATCGCCGCGCTTCGACTCGTCGAAAGACGACAAAATGTTCTTCCTGCTCGGCTCATCGTCGATGAAAAAGCTCGATCCAAAGACCGACAAGACCAAGCCCATAACATACTCGGCCACGATGCTGCTCGACCATGATGCCGAGCGGGCATATATGTTCGACTTCATGACCCGCGAGGAAGCCGCCCGCTTCTATGTGGAGGACATGCACGGCGTCGACTGGCCGGCAATGACAGCCGCATACCGCCGCTTCCTGCCGCATATCAACAACAACTACGACTTTGCCGAACTGCTCAGCGAGATACTCGGCGAGCTCAACGTGAGCCACACCGGCGGCCGCTACTCGGGCCGTGCCTCGTCGCAGGACGACCGTACCGCATCGCTCGGCCTGCTCTACGATATGTCGCACAAGGGCGACGGACTCGTAATAAGCGAGGTAGTGGCCAAGGGGCCGTTTGCCACCGCCAAGTCAAAGGCACGTCCGGGTGTGATCGTGGAGAGCATCAACGGCACTGCGGTCACCCCCGCCTCCGACATGGCTGCGCTGCTCACCGACATGGCCGGCAAGCACACATTGGTATCGATGCGCGACCCCGCCACCGGCGAGCGTTGGGACGAGACAATCAAGCCCATATCGAGCGGACGCATGAGCGGCCTTCTCTACGACCGTTGGGTGAAGAACCGCGCCGCACAGGTCGACAGCCTGTCGGGCGGACGTCTCGGATACGTGCACATCGAGTCGATGGACGACGAATCGTTCCGCCGCGTATATTCCGACCTGCTCGGCAAGTACAACGACCGCGAGGGCGTGGTGATAGACATACGCTGGAACGGCGGCGGCCGCCTGCACGAGGATATCGAAGTGCTCTTCTCGGGCGAGAAGTATTTCACACAGGAGATACGCGGCGTGGAAACCTGCGACATGCCTTCGCGCCGATGGAACAAGCCCTCCATAATGGTGATGGCCGAGCCCTGCTACTCCAACGCCCACGGCACACCATGGGTATACAGCCACCGGGGTCTCGGCAAGCTTGTCGGCATGCCTGTGCCCGGCACTATGACCTCGGTAAACTGGGTGCGCATGGTCGACCCCTCCATGATATTCGGCATACCCGTGATAGGCTATCGACTGCCCGACGGATCGTTCCTCGAGAACAGCCAGCTCGAACCCGATATCAAGGTAGCCAACGATCCCGCCGAAATTGTCAAAGGCCGCGACGCCCAGCTTGAGACCGCCGTGAAGGAGCTGCTCAAGGAAATCGACGCCAAAAAGAAATAAACATGACAGACAGAGACATGCGGCGGCACAGTGGCTGCCGCATGTCTTTATATCCCAATGACAGTCCCAGAATTTGAAAAATGGTTTCGGGCGTTGTACCTGCCGCTCGGCATGTACGCCCTCCGTATTGTCGATGATGCCGATGTCGCCGAGGATATGGTGCAGGAAGCGTTTGTCAAAACATGGAGTCATCTGGAAGCGGGGACAGACATATCCAATTTCAAGGCATTCATATATAGATGTGTACGCAACGAATGCCTGAGCTACCTGTCTAACCGAAAAAACAAAGTAGGCGAGGAATTCATCCCGGAAGTGGGCGAAGATGTGATTGACACCTCGATGCGCGACGCGAGAATCTGGAAAGCGATAGATGAATTACCGGAGAAATGTCGGGAGATATTTCTGATGAGCAAACGCGACGGATATTCCAACGAGGAGATAGCCGACGAACTCGGCATATCAGTCAAGACCGTAAAGAATCAGATGACCAAGGCCTTCAGCCGCCTGCACGAGGCACTGCGCGACGGCCACAAACCGTTCTTCCTGCCGTTCCTGTAAAATTATTAGAAAAATTTTCTTTTTCGGATAGGACCTTTCCGCAAAGCGACAGTCATGGGTGTGAACAATCGTTATTCACATCATGAAAAAATTATTTCTTATTGCGGCACTTTTACTGTCGGCGGCCTCAATGGCGGCGCGACAACCACAGCGCGGCTATCGCGGCTTCGTTGAATGGAGCAGCAGCCTGCGCTCAGAAAACTTCGGTTATTGGACTTTGGACAATACTCTTGCCTCCTATCGCGAAAATACTTTTTATACAGGTATCTCGACATCACATGGCTATCAGATCAATCCTATGTTCTTTGTCGGTATGGGTCTTGGCATGGAGCGATGCGGCAAACTCGACAACTGGATCGCACCCGTATTCGTACAAGGGCGCGCCGATTTCCTTTTCGGCAGATTCACCCCATTTGGAGATCTGCGATTAGGATACAATATCGCCGAGGGCGGTGGCTTATATATCTCTCCTACGGTCGGCTACCGGTTCAACTGGGGTCGCAAGACGGGCGTGAATCTCGGTGTGGGTATGAGTGTAGCCGGATATACCGCCGAACATTACGAAGGCTCAATGACAGGCCCCGACTCTTACGAAATACAGTATGTAGGTAAGGAGCATCACACTCGTGTCTATTTCACATTCCGGCTCGGCATAGATTTCTGATAACATGAACGAAAAAGATATTGAATTCATCGCAACGAGATACCACAGAGGTCGGTTCTCGGTCGACAACGGATGGAAGCGCCTCGGAATACTGCCGATATCGCTGTGGCGACGGTATCGCGTGGCGGCGGCTGTTGCCGCGATGGTTGTCCTTACCGCCTCGGCTGTTATCATATACAAGGTAAACACAGCCACATCGATATCCCCTCAGACCGAGATATCAATACCTGCTGCCGACAGGAATATGGTAAAGGTCATAGACTTTGAAAACACACCGCTTGATGTGGTTGTGGATAAAATCGACGATACCTACGGTGTGAAAGTGACGGGATTGCCCGAATCGCCTGCCGAATACAGGCTCTCCCTACACTATGAAGGTACGGCAACCGACCTCGTGGAGACAATCAACGAGATACTTGGCACAGAACTGACAGTCGCGGAGCAATGAAAAAGTTTATTCCATTCATAATCATTCTTCTTATGCCCGCAATTCTCCGGGCACAGAATGTCACAATCAGGGCGGTTGACCAACCGGCCGCATCGGTATTCCGCGACATTGTGGAACAGACGGGTATGAACTTCGTATATTCATCGGAGCTGCTTAAAGATATCACAGTGTCGGTAAATGCGAAAGACAAGCCCCTGAAGCACGTCCTTTCGGATATGTTCAAAGATACGGACATCGCATACAAAATAAAAGGAAAGAACATAATACTTACAAAAAAACGTCACGCAAAGAAGAAACCGGAAAAACTATCATCCCGGCATAACATTGCTTTGCCGGCCAAAACAAACGAGACTCCGCTTATGCTTGAGGAGGTCATAGCCGTCTCGCGCCTCGAAGCCCCGGCGGTAGAGACTGCCGAAATCGGCGCGAAGAAACTCACAGCAAAGGAGATAATCAACACTCCGGTGATGTTCGGCGAGAGCGATGTGATAAAAGCTTTGCATATGCAGCCTGGCATATCGGAGGGACAGGAAGGCATGGCCGGCATGAACGTTCACGGTGGTAACGCCGACGAGAACCTCTATATGCTCGACAATGTGCCCCTCTATCAGGTCAACCATTTCGCCGGACTGTTCTCTGCGTTCAATGCCGAGACCATACGATATATCGACTTCTTCAAGTCCTCAATACCGGCCAAATACGACGGGCGGTTGTCCTCATACCTTGATGTGCGCACCAAAAACGGGACAACCGACGGGTATCACGGCTCGGCGAAACTCGGACTCACATCCGGCTCTTTCAACATCGACGGCCCGATCGGGTACCGGACCACCTACTCCGTAGCGCTGCGCCGTTCATGGTTCGATGTGCTGTCGATACCTATGCTTGCTTTGGTCAATTCTTCAAGCGACGATGAGAAGATAAGATTCCGATATGCATTCATGGATCTCAATGCAAAAGTATCACACCGATTTTCCAACAAAGCCACGGCCTTCGCATCGGTATATTTCGGCAACGATGTTCTCAAGACCGGGTCATCGGACAAGCAGGAGCCTCAAAGCGGCTGGTATGATGACGATAAGGCCGATTTCCATTGGGGCAACCTTGTGGCGCAGGCCGGATTGAATTATAAGATCAAACCGGAGATGACTGCCGAGTTTACCGCCGCATATACCCGATATTTTTCAGATATGACGCATGACTGGCTGTCAAAAGAGATATCCGCAGAGAGTACCATAGAGTCGAGATCCGTTACCAAAACAAAAAACAATATCAACGACCTGATATTCCGCGCCGATTTCGACCGGCGAGCCGGCGATGCCAACCATGTGCGCTTCGGCGGAGGCTACACGCTGCATTCTTTCCTTCCTGCAAGAACCGACCGCAACTATATGATAGGCACGACGCAGGTATTCACCCGTGATTCTACATGGGCTTATACCGCAAACGAGGCCAACACCTATATCGAAGACGATTGGAAGATAAGCGATCGCTTCCGCGCCAATGCCGGGCTGCACCTGTCGCTGTTCAATATCGCCGGCAAAACGAACTACGGCCTCGCGCCTCGTATGTCGCTCAGTTACCGGCCAAACGAGCGGTGGGCTATCAAGGCCGCATACGCACGCACAAACCAGTACGTGCATCAGCTATCGCAAACCTATCTGTCGTTGCCGACCGACCAATGGGTTCCAATAACCGGAAATTTCAAGCCGCAGAATGCCGACAAGGTTTCACTCGGCGTGTATTGGCAGTCCGATAACAGAATCTTTGCGGCGTCTGCCGAAGGCTATTACAAGATAATGCGCAATCTGGTGGATTACCGCGACGAATATTATCTGCAACCGCCTACCGAGATGTGGAACGCACAGCTCTGCTCAGGCAAAGGGACAGCCAAAGGTGTTGACCTGAAGATCGAGAAACTGTACGGCAAACTCTCAGGGCATATTGCCTATTCGCTCGCTTGGTCTGACCGCACTTTCCCCGACAAAAACAACGGGCTTACATTTCCGGCGCGGTTCGACAACCGCCATTCCATCAACATCCTTCTTAACTGGAATATAAGCAAGGGAGTAAGCCTCAATGCCGCATGGACAGGGCATTCGGGCAACCGTTTCACGCTTCTGCCGCAGGTGTGGGAGTCGCCCGATTTCGGCAGCAGCTATACCGATGATGAAACTCCGTTGAAGACACGGATCAACAACTATCAGCTTCCGTTCTATCATCGTCTTGACCTTTCCTGCACGGTGCGTAACAAGCGGGGCTACTGGACATTCAGCCTGTTCAACGCATACTGCCACATGAACACCGTGGCGATAAGACGCACATACAACAACACCTCCAATCGCCCGGTATTCCAGAAAGTGAAACTATTACCGATAATCCCCTCAATTTCATACACATGGCAATTCTAAAATACATACTCCCGATATTGACGGCAGTCCTTATTACCGGGTGCTATGAGGATTTCAATCCGAATATAGATACCAAACCCGTATTATGCCTCAACTCGCTTATAACAGCCGGCGAACCGATTGAGGTCAAGGTATCGCATACATGGATATTCAATGATGAGAAAGGCAAAAACAATCATGATGTGACCGATGCCAAGGTCACCATACTCGCCAACGAGAGAATTGTTGGCAAGGATTATCTTCCAAAAGAAGGAGATAAAATCCGTATCATCGCGGAGAGCCCTACCTACGGCAGTGCGATGGCTGAGGTGAATGTGCCATACGCCACTCCGATAGGTAGGGTGAAAGTCACGCCGGCCGTAACAAGTATATGGAAGGGCGACAAAGATTTCTACCGTTATCAGATGCTTGCCGACATTACATTCAATCTCAATATCGAGATGGAAGTCAACGACCCTGGGGGGACAGACAATTATTATCATTTCGGATACAACTGGTTCAATCCGTCATGGAGTGATGATTGGGGCGATGAACTTGTCGCCCCTCGCCCCGATTCATTCTATATCGGCACATTTGAATATGACGCCGAGCCGATATTCAAGGAGCATGTGGGTGTATTCGAGACTGTGATGGGCAACGACGAAGGTTCGGGTTTTGTATTTTTTACCGACCGACAGTTCAAAGGCAAGACATATACGCTTCATCTCAACTTCACCGGCAATACATTCAACATCAAAGAGGAGACATACGATGAATCACGCCTCGAATGTGGTATAAATCTCTACCTTACAACAGTTTCTCAAAGCTATTATAATTGGGCTGTTTATAAATGGAATGTCGACGAAGGCATAATCGGCGACCTGTCGGACATCGGACTTGCGGAATCCAAATGGGGATACAGCAATGTCTCGACAGGTGCCGGAGTAATTGCGGCACAGTCGACCGCCAAATACACCATCGACCTGAAGGATTTTCTAAAATCAACTTTAAACAAACAATAAAATGAACAAGCTAATTTTAATCGCAACCGTACTGATTGCGACACTGTCTTTCCACTCATGCAAGGAAGACGACCCCGCCCCGATGATATGGGAGTTTTCCGACTACGACAAAGCCTCTGTATCGGCTGTCTATACTCCCGATTATGTAAATCAGGTATCAATCGCCGCCAGACCTGATTACACCGGCGAAATCACTCTCAAATGCACAAATTATTGTATCGCAGCATACACGATCGGAAACAGCGGCGCCGGCTTCACCGTCGCACAGGTCGACGACAACACATTGAAAGTGAAATTCAACCCAATAAAGGAAGCCGACATCAACGATTACATCTTCGTGAACGGAGTCAGCGGCAAAGACTCGAATTCGACAAATATCTCGGTAGGACGAACAATCCTTTACCGATAATCTTAGTGAGAATTTTTGCCACCCCAAGATTTCTCACTAAATTTGCAACATATGTTTATACGTAGGTAAGCCTACTTAAGAAATGAAACTCGATCATATAGCCTTATATGTTTTTGACCTTGAAGGCGCCAAAAACTTTTTCATAAAGTATTTCGGGGCAACGGCCAATGAGATGTATCACAATCCACGCACGGGGTTAAAGACGTTTTTCCTTTCTTTCGCCGATGGCGCAAGGCTGGAGATAATGCAACACCCCGATGTCGTTGCCACTCAATTTAAGCCTATGCATCAAGGGTACATCCATATCGCCTTTAGCGTAGGTTCAAAAGAAAAAGTCGATGCACTCACGCACCGACTTGAAAAGGCCGGCTATAAAGCATTGAGCGGGCCCCGCACCACGGGCGACGGCTACTATGAAAGCTGTGTGCAGGCATTTGAAGACAATATTATAGAAATAACGGAATAGCTTTCTGCAATCGGGAAAAAATCTTAACTTTGCAACGCCTTAGAAGGAGACGCCGGGTATTGCTGCAGCCCTCAGACAGGCTCGGATTCAATTATGAATTGGATAATTCTGATTGTGGCCGGCTTCTGTGAGGTCGGGTTCACGTATTGCCTCGGACGGGCAAAATCCGTTGACGGTATCGCTCAGTATGGATGGATCGCCGGATTTCTTGTTTTCACAATAATCAGTATGGGATTGCTGGCCAAGGCCACACAAAGTCTGCCTATCGGAACAGCATACGCCGTATGGACGGGCATCGGAGCCGTCGGCACGGTATTGGTCGGTATATTCTTCTTCCATGAACCGGCCACATTCGGACGCCTGTTTTTCATCTTCACGTTGGTATCCTCGATCATCGGACTAAAAATTGTTTCATAAAATATGGAATTCAGAAAAATGAGACGCAGCCGCCAACAACTGTCAAAGGCGGAATGCGAGTCTATACTTACCGAAGCCACATCCGGCACACTTGCATTGCTCGGCGATAACGGCTATCCTTATGCAGTGCCCCTCAGCTATGTGTATGTCGATGGCCGGTTATATTTTCACAGCGCGGTTTCAGGACACAAGGTTGATGCCATAAGAAACTGCGACAAGGCTTCATTCTGCGTCATAGCCGCCGATGATGTGCATCCGGCAGAGTTCACGACTTATTTCAGCAGCTTCATCGCATTCGGTCGGATTCACATCGTGGAAGACGAGGATGAAAGATTTCGTGCAGCGGCATTGCTCGGCGAACGTTTCAATCCCGGCGACGCGGATGGACTGAAAAAAGAAATGGACAAATTCTTCTCGCATATGCTTATTCTCCGCATGGATGTCGAGCATATGACCGGAAAAGAAGCCATCGAGCTTACGAAAAGCCGCAAACCGACCGTTTAAGCACCCTTTTAGAACCTGAGAATTAGGCCCACAGGAGCCGGTTTCTTTTTCGATTTTTTGTGTATCTGCCATAAAATCGGTACTTTTGCACTTGATGAAACATATCCTCGCCATCATAGTGTTGCTGTGCGCCGGCGTGTGCCAAGGTCACGAGGCCATCCTGCACGCCCTTGATGCAGCCGTGGTCGATGCGCCGCGGTATCACGAATTGCGGCGCGCCCGTATCGACTCGGCACGACATGGACACAGCGCCGATACCGAGCTGAGACTCTGCCACATGTATGTGGACTTCGATACCGACTCGGCACTCCTGCATCTGCAGCGCGCCGACAGCATAGCCGGGATCATCACACCGGCTTCCACACTGCAACGTATTGAGCTATACAACTCGTCGCTGCTTATGTACAAGGAGGCCCATGAGCTGTTTGAGAGCCTTGACCGATCCTTGCTCAACGACTCCCTGCTAATGCAATACTATACGCTCGGCGTGCAGATATACCGCAATCTTGAAGAAATGAGCGCCGACGGAGCAGCAAAGAAATCCTACGCCGCCCTAAAAAGCGCCTATCGGGATTCGGTACTGACGCTCAACCCCGACGCCACAATCATACTGGCCAACAAATATGCCGACGAAGGCAACTACAACAAAGCTGCCGAGCTGATGGAAAAGGGACTGCGCAACGCGCCCTACTCGGCACGCAACGGTGCCGCCTACCATGTGGTCGCCGGCATATACGGCAAGCAGGGGCGCACCGACATGCAGCTCGAATATCTGGCGCTCGCCGCCACGGCCGACATACACAACGGCGTGCGCGAATATCTTGCTCTGCCACAACTCGCGGCGATGCTCTACGAGCGCGGCGACCACGAGCGGGCATACCGGTATATGAGGCGGTCGATCGACGATGCCACGGCATGCAAGGCCCGCAGCCGTATGCTTGAGGTATCGCAGGTGATGCCGTTTATCGAATCGGCTTACACCAACCGCCTTCTGGCATCGCGCCGATGGCTCACCCTGACACTTCTGATAGCCGTAGCACTGCTCGGAGTGCTTGCAGCAAGCCTTGCATATGCCCGTCGGCGGGCTCGACAACTGCACGAGGCACGACAACGCGAAGCCGAGGTGAACGCGAGCCTGCAACGCGCCAACGAGATAAAGGAACGATATGTGACACGGTTCATGAATCTGAGTCTCGACTATCTGAACAAGATGGACAGCTACCGCGCCATGTTGTTTAAGAAAGCCGCAGCCCGCAATTTCGACATACTCTACGACGCTATCAGCTCCACACGTTACATAGATACGGAAGTGACCGACTTTTACCGGAAATTCGACGAAGCGTTCTTAGAGTTGTTTCCTGATTTCACGGATGACCTCAACTGCCTGCTTCTACCGGAATATCAGATAAGGCTGAAGAACGGCAACGCACTCACCACCGAGCTGCGGGTGCTCGCGCTGATGAAACTCGGAATAACCGACGGCGACCTTATAGCTCGGTTCCTGCGATGCTCGCAGTCGACGGTATACAATTATCGCACACGCATGCGCAACCGAGCCGTCGACCGAGCGAAATTTGAGGAATTTTTCAATTAACGTAGATCATCATCATCTACATTTTACAAGCTATTCAAAATTATTATAATTCTGTAAATAAGAGCAATAATAATTTGAATAATCTACATAAAACTTATATTTGCGGAAGTTCTGGCTTTGTGATGAGTAACTTTGCATCATAACCATAAAATCAGTTAACAAAGCCATGAAAATCATCAACCGCATGATAACGGCAATCCTGGTCGCAACGGCCTCATCGGGCATGTATGCTGCCACCGATGCGCTGAGCATATCGGAGGCATCGCCGTCTATCACCGAGAATTTCAACAGCATGTGGGACGCCTCACAGCAAGCCCCCGTATTTACACTCCCTAAAGGATGGGCAGTCGACCGCAATCTCGACGCGCCACGCAAAGTGGGATCATGGGACGAAGCCTCGACCACTTTGATGTATGAAGGCGGAATATCGCTCGCATCCAATGCCAAGAACGGCACATGGAATTTCGGAGCATCGACCGATCCTACCGACCGCGCCGTAGGCGGCTTGTCTACAACAGTCAACGGAGGCACCCGCTGCGTGTCGCTCATGACAGCACTGCACAATGATGCCGACAAGGCTATTGACCGCCTCACACTCTCGTATGACATCGAAAAATACCGCAACGGTGCCAATGCCGCCGGTTTTGATGTTCAGCTCTATTATTCGTATGACGGCAGCGAATGGATCAATGCCGGCAATGATTTCAAGACACATTTCGCACCCGATGGAGCTACGGCCGGCGAAACTGTCGTGCCCATAAGCACATCGGCCATCGGCCCCCGCACCCTTATGGTGGACGTGAAAGCAGGAAGCGACATCTACCTGGCATGGAACATATCGGTGGCCACAGGCGCCACGCCCGACAAGGCACAGGGGCTTGCAATCGACAACGTGTCTGTAAGCGCATCGTTCGCATCGGCCGACTCGCACTATATTTATGTGGAAAATGCCACCGGAGCAGCCGGCATGACACTTTATTCACCCGATAACGCCGCATATGGCCCGAAACCGGGTATCCCGTCACAGATGGCCAAAAACATCAACGGTGTGACATACAGCGCATGGCCGGTGGAAGGACAGACCGACCACAATGTGGTAGTAACAGCCGGTGGCAAAGAATACGGTCCCGCACACATCATAGCAGGCGACGACAACTATCTGTGCGCATCACCGCAGGGACTTGATATGATCGCCGATCCAGACAGCTATACGGGATGGGTGGATCCGTCGCGGCCACCGTTCGTAAGCTCGGGCATATACCTGCGCGGCGATGTCAACACATGGGGTGCAGATGCCTCGTGGGAATTCTCAGACGAGGGCGACGGCACATATGTGCTATACGACAAGACTCTGAGCGGCGGCTTCAAAGTAGCCGACGCATCGTGGAGCTCGAGTTGCAACTACGGCTCTAACGGCAGCAACATAATGATAGACGCGCCCTACAATCTCGTAGCCGGCACCGACAACAACGTATCCTGCGGCGCATATGTATTCGATTGCAAGCGCATAGTTCTCAATATCAAAAACGGGCAGGCTACGATAATGCTTGAAAGCAACGACGACGAAACAGGTCTTACATCTGTATACATGGTAGGTGACTTCAACGGTTGGAACTATATGAGCACAGCCGGCGAACTGAAACTCGACGAAAGCGACAACACGTTCAAAGGACGTGTATCGCTCAAGGCGGGCAGTACCGGAATGTCGCAGTGGCTTATCTACCAACGGCTCGGCAAAAGCGGCGCATGGGGCGCGGCAAGTGAGAACAGCCGGCCCGCAGTAAACGGTACTCTTGTGAAAGGTAATACATATACTGTATATACCGAGCCTTCAACATATGATGTGACTTTCAGCCTCGCCGACGGATCCTACAATCTTGTAAAGGTGAAATCGGAAGCCGCAGCGCTTACCTTGAATCCTGCCAATACAGTACTTGTGCCCCGGAATCCTGAAAAGGTGAAAGTATTGTCGCTCAACAACAGCCTCATATACTATAACGATCAGGACAAGGTGTTCAACGACATAGCCGCCGGCATGAACAAAGATGCGGCGTGGACAAAACATACGCTGCTCGGCAAACCGCTGTCGACTCACTGGGACGAAGGCGACGGCCTCGCCGCCGACGGCACACCGGGCGCCAGGATGATGGTACGCTCTGAGGCATGGTCGCACATCATATTACAGGAACAAAGCTCATTGCCCCGAACAAGCTTCGACAAATTCCGCGCCAACGTGAAGCAGTGGGTGGACTACATACGCGAATACTGTCCCAACCCCAATGCCGTGATAATCCTGCCCGTGAACTGGGCTTACAGCGGCGACTGGGACAACTACAACGCATACAACAAATTGTTTCTCGACAACTACAAGGCCGTGGCCGAAGAAATGGGTGTGACCGTCTGCCCGGTAGCTGCCGCTTACGACAATGTATACTGCACCGAAGGAACCGACGCAACACTCGAATGGTATCTCGATGATCGTCATCCCAGTCTGATGTCTACCTATATGGCCGCCTGCATGGAGTACGGCCTTATATTCGGAGAAGATCCTGCCGACATCAATTCGGCCCCTGCCGGACTCGACGCAGCCACAGCCGCCAAAATGAGGCGCTACGCCTCCGACGCCCTCAAAGCCTATATCAACAGCATTGACCATCACAAAGCTACGATCCGCTTCAATGCCGGCATATACGACGACTTCGGAATGGAAGTAAGCGATGCGGCACCCATAGTATTCGCAGTGGACGGCGGCGGCACGATATCGACCGATGGTGTTTTCGTATCGGACGGCACACGCGGCACATTCACCGTAACAGCCACGTCGGGTACATTCGAGAAAAAAGCGAATGTAAAGGTAGCCGACGCCGAGACCGTGGTGGTCACCTACCCCTCCGTAAAGATCAACAAGGAAAATCCTGAAGCAAGCCAAAACTTCGACACAATGGGCACCGCAGCCGATGCAGCAATGCCAAAGGGATGGCGCATCGACAAACAGACCACCGGCACCCGCGCCATCGGCACATATGCCACAGCTTCGGAAAAAACCACATACAGCGGCGGCACCTCGCTGCCGTCCAATGCCAAGAACGGTGTGTGGAACTTCGGCGCCGACGGGTCGTCCGACCGTGCTGTGGGCGGCATTACCACCGGTGTGGCCAACGGCTCGCGAGCCATCAACGTATATGCCCATCTATACAACGACGGAAAGAAGGCTTTCGACCGCCTCGACATAAGCTACGACGTGGAGAAATATCGCAAGGGTAACAATGCCGCCGGATTCGCCGTGCAGCTGCACTACTCGTTTGACGGACGCAACTGGCAGAATGCCGGCGAAGACTTCCGCACTTATTTCGAGCCGGACAACGAGACTGCCGGCTATGCCGAGGTTCCGGGTGAAACCGTCGGAGTCAATGCCTTGCTGCCGGTGAATTTCGGTCCCGGACTTGATCTTTACCTCGCATGGAACATCTCGGTGGCGAGTGGCGACGCAGCTCAGGGAGCCATGGCGCTCGGCATCGACAACGTGGTATTCAAAGGTATCGAGCCTGAGATCCCCGACACAGACCACCGCATATACGTCGACAATCAGACATCGTGGACAAGCCTCGGACTGTATGCCTGGGGCGACGGTGAGATATTCGGCGCATGGCCCGGCATAGCTCCGCTCGACGAAGTCGTAATCGAAGGCAAGACCTATCAGATGTTCGGACTCAATGCAGCACCGGGCACATACAATCTGATATTCAACAACTGGAACAACGGCAAGCAGCTGCCCGACTTCACCATAAAAGCCGACCGCGACTATTGGTTCCGTATCGATGACGAGAAAGTGACCGAAATCACCCCAATGTCAGTAATTGATACAGATGCCGACGGCGGATTGCGGCTAAATATCAACGGTTCAACCGTGAATACCAACCGTCCGTGTGTACTTGAGGCATGGACACTGCAGGGAGTACGGGTAAAAAGCGAGACAGGCACATCCATCAATCTCGACAACGCAGTAGCCGGTATGTATATCGTCACTGCCCGCGGACAGGAGGAGACGGCAAGCGTGAAAGTGCGGCTCTAATTATTCCATACATGATAATGAAGCGCGGTTTACAGATGAATCGCGCTTCTCTATTTATCTACAAATAAACTTTCTGCCGCCGCTGATATAAATATTGCCTGAAACAGGCTGCGTGATTTTACGACCGTATAGATCATATGTCGCGGCGTCCTGTATCGAATCAGCCCGGACATCCCCGATACCGAGCGAAGGAAAACTGTCGGTCTCTATAAAGTTGGTGAAATAATCCCATCCGAATGAAGATGCGTAATCATCTTTGGTGCCTGTGGGGATATATACCTCGATATCCTTGCGGACTCCGTAGAAAGGACTTTCCCCGGGTCGCAATTCCCAATCATGACATTCAGGCACTTGGTCGGCCTTGCAATAGATCCTCTCAATCTTTGAGCCGTAACCAAACATTTCCGCACCTATATATGAAAGTGTCGACGGAAGTACAATTTCTCTTATCGGAACCTCAAGCAGAGCCCTGTCCCCCAAAGCCAACAATCCATCGGGCAACACAAGCGAGGAAAAACAGGCGAGCGAAGTGCATTGTCCGAACGCATGCGTCCTTATATGCGTAGTGCAATCAGGGAGATTGACCTCTTTCAGATTGGTGCAATAAAGAAATATGTCATCCGGAATCTGCCTGCAGTTTTCAGGAAGATGCACACGCTCAAGTTCATAATTGGCATAAAACTGAGCGCCTCTTGTATCAAGCCAGCAATCATCCGGCAGATCGATCTCCTTCAGATTGGTACCGTAAAAAGCGAAATCGCCCAGATATTCAACTTTATCTGGAATGTTTATCTTTGTGATCTGTGTACGGTAAAAGGCCGCGCCGTCAATGACTTGCATTGTCGGTGGCAGAATGACCTCCCCTGCCAACGAACGGCATTGATAAAAGGCCTGATAACCGAGGAATTCGAGATTCGGCGGCAGTACAAAGGGGTCGGTGGCCAACCGTATGCAATCGGTAAATGACGAAGTACCTATTTTTTTGAGAGACTCCGGAAATTGGATTTCAATGAGTGAGGTGGCATAAGCAAACGCACTGCGGCCGATTTCCTCTGTATTATATGGCAGTATCAATTTCTCAAGCCAGATTGTATCGATGATAAGAGTATCCCAGTCCACCTGTACATCTATGTGGAATAAAGCATAGTCGGGTATTATACCGTCCTCGATTGAAGCCTTGCCGAGATCTATTACCTTAAGATGGCCGTAAAAGGACGATTGCCATATGATATTGAAATCCTCGCCATTTATCGGGCCTTCGACATGCAGGGTGTCAATGAGATTGACTCTATCCCCGAGCAACGCAGCCAGCTCTCCGGCACGGGTCGTCTTTACATATACACCGGCCGGCTCCGCCGCATTTGAACCATCTACCGAGCGGATACGATCAGGATTCCGATATGTGAATGAACCTCCGGGCGTAACAGAATATTCTTCAAACAATACCGGATCTTTGGTTCTAACAATCTGTTCATCTTGAGCCACTACCCGGGTCGCCAGACATATAATCAGGATAGATACAACAAACAATCTACTCACACACAGACACTTAGCATATGATGGGGGGGGTAATACCGACATTCGGACACTCGAACCGCGTAGTACGACACATAATTTCAGGAATCAATCTAATTGTAATGGAGTTTATTATACCGCAGGCAAATTTAGCGATTATTTTATTAATAACCAACACCAACAGAATATATTTACTGCACTTATTTCATCTGAAGACGACGTCGGCGCGACTTGTCTGTGATTATCATGCCTGCGATTATCACTGCCATTGCGAGGACTTGCAGCCAGTGCAGTTGATCGAGCTTCATCAACACAGCCGAGATGGTCGCAAACACCGGCACGAGATATTGATAGAGGGAGACAGCCTCGGGGCCGATGAGCTTCATGGCCGGATTGGTGAGGAAGTATGCCATAAATGTTGGGCACAACAAAATGAACGCTATCTCAAGCCACGGAACAAGCGAAGGATGTGCCACAACGGGCATATGTGGCAGCGAAGGGATGAAAAACAATGCAGGTATGGCGCCGAACAGGAACACCCATCTGAGCATCGTCACAGGACGGTAGGTGTGGCTTGGCCTCTCGATTATCACGAGATAGAAGGCAAAGCATATGGTGGATGCGATAGCGAGAAGGTCGCCGAGGAGATTATCGCTGCCGGCATGACCACTCCCGCCTGCGAGTATCACGATAGCGGCGCCTGCGAAAGATACGGCGACGCCGGCATATTCCATAAGCGACGGACGCCTGCGTAAAAATATCACGCCTATAAGTATCACAAATGCCGGCGGAAGGGTCATGATTATGGAGACGTCGATAGGGTTGGCGTATCGGAGCGACAGTATGAACAGATACAGAAAGCCGCCGATGCCGACAAGGCCACCGAGTATAAGTCGTTTCCAATCCTCTCTCCGGATCTTCTGTGTCTTGACAAATATCGATGCTATCCAAAAGAGGATGCAGCCGCCCAATATGCGCACAGTGGCCAACTGCGGTGCACTTGTCCACCCCGGAATCAGATCTTTTGTGACTGAAATATTCACTCCCCAGAAGATTGCAGCGAGCAACATGAATGTATTGCCCAGCAGCAAGGCTCGTGGAGAATCATGCTTGTCTTTTGCCGCGACAGGTTTCATAGAATATTTTATCTATGGAACACACGGACATGGTACTTGGTTCAAAAAAAGCACGCACCCTGCGTGTGCGGGGCGCGTGCCGGTATGATGAGTATGGATATATCAGCGTATGAAGTACATGCCTATCGAACTGAGCGAACTGAGATCGATAAGCGAATCGTATACAGGGCTGAGCAGGCCGAGGAACATGATGCCGAAAAGGGCGATCCACATACCGAGGCGCTCGCTGCACGATGAGCGGAAGGGTGCTATGACGCACTCCTCGTCGCTGATGAACATCGCCTTCACCACAAGGAGGTAGTAGTATAGCGACACGATGGTGTTGATCAATGCGATGAGCACGAGCACGTAGATGGCAACCGATGCTCCCTGCAAAGCTCCGGTGAAGATGAAGAACTTGGAGAAGAATCCTGCAAAAGGCGGAATACCTGCGAGCGAGAACATGGCGAGCATCATAGTGAATGCCAGACGCGGATTGGTCTTGTACAGGCCGCGGTAGTCGTCCATGGATACTTTGCCGCTTGCATTCTCGATGGCGCCGATTACGCCGAATGCTCCGAGGTTGGAGAAGATGTATACAAGGATGTAGAACATCATGGCTGCCATGCCGAGAGTATTGTAGGCGATGACGCCGAGCATTATGTAACCGGCCTGAGAGATTGACGAGAATGCGAGGAAACGCTTCATGTTGCGCTGGCGGATGGCGAAGAGGTTACCTACCGTGATAGTGAGGATGATAAGCGCATAGAGCATCCATTCCCACACCTCCGAGTATAGCGAGCCGAATACCTGCGCCATGACTACAAGGAAGGCAAAGGCGGTGGCACCCTTGGAAATCACCGACAGGTAGGAGGTGACCGACGTGGGAGCGCCCTGATATACGTCGGCGGTCCACAGATGGAAGGGCACTAGCGACAGCTTGAAGCCTATACCGGCGATAACGAAGGCAAGAGCGATGACGAGCATGGTGGAAGTGGAGCTTACGAAGAGAGCGTTGTAGATGTTCTCGAAGTAGAGCGAACCGGCCAACGCGTATACGAAGCTTAGTCCCATCATGAATATGGCCGACGAGAATACGGCGGTAAGAATGTACTTGACGGCGGCCTCGTGGCTTTCGTAGCGGTTCTTGTCGAAGGCGACCATTGCCGCAAGGGGCAACGAGGCGCATTCGAGGCCGATGACAAACACAAGGAAGTGGCGTCCGGAGATCATAAGATACATGCCGAAGAGTGTTACGAGCAGCAACTCGTAGAACTCGCCGCGTCGCATGGTCATGAACTCGCCGTTGGCCCACTTGATCGACTGTATCAGCACTATGACCACACCGATATTGAGAATATTCTTGATTGCGGAGATGACTGGGGATGTCTCGTACATGCCGCCGAAAGCCACCTGATCGGTGCATGAGCACAGACAGCAGCCCAGACAGCCGGCCACGGTGAGCAGAAGCATGGTGATGCTTGCGAAAGCAGGCAAGCCTTTCTGCGTGCCGCGGGGCATGAACGTGTCGTAGAGGAAGACCAGCAGGAAAACCACCAAGAGGGCGATTTCCTGTTTCATTGCTAAAAACTGTGAGTAATCCATTGCTTGACGTTCTTTTAATTAATGCCCAGCACACTGAAGATGGCCGGTCGGAATGTAAAGTTGATGAGATTGTTGAAGAAGTTGGGGAAGCAACCGATTGCAGCCACGCACACTATGAGTGTGGCCGTGGAAAGTCGTTCCCACCATGTGGCGTCGGTGAGGCTGCGGTGATGATCGTCGTAGACCGGGCCAAAAAGCAGCTTGCCGACAACGCGCAGGATATACACTGCGGTAATCACTATCGAGCAGCAGGCGATGATGGTGAATACCAGTCGCAGCGAGCCGTCACCGGCGAGGTAATCGGCCATACCGGCCTTGAATGAGCCTACAAATATGGTCATCTCGGCTACGAAGCCCGACAGACCCGGCAGACCGAGAGATGCCATACCTGCTATGACGTAGCATACCGACAGGTACGGGAGTATCTGCATCATGCCTCCCATCTGCGTGATTTCGCGAGTGTGAGTGCGGCCGTATATCATGCCGATGAGGGCGAAGAAGAGAGCTGTCATAAGACCATGCGAGAGCATCTGCATGATGGCACCGGTCATTGCTGTCTCGTTAAGCATGAGTATAGCGAAGAGCACGAGGCCGCAGTGGCTTACCGACGAGTATGCGTTGATGTACTTGAGGTCGGTCTTGACACATGCGCAGAAAGCGCCGTATACCACCGAGATACCCGTGAGGATAAGAAATATCCATGACAGCTCGTGTGCAGCCTGAGGCATAGTATAGATAGCCACGCGGAAGCAGCCGTAGCCGCCGAGTTTCATGAGCACGCCTGCATGGAGCATCGACACGGCTGTGGGAGCCGAGGCATGACCGTCGGGCGACCATGTATGGAAGGGGAACATGGCGCCGAGCACGCCGAAGCCTACGAAAGTCATCGGGAAGAGGAACGACTGCCAGCCGTGAGGTATGGCGGCATTGTCGACGATCTCAAGCAGATTCCATGTAAGAGGGGCGCCTTCGGGTGCCGAGTGATAATATATGCCGATGAGACCGAGCATAAGGAATGCCGAGCCGCCCATAAGCATGAGTGTAAGCTTCATGGCCGAGTAGTTCTTGTTGCCCGACCCCCACACGCCGATAAGCAGATACATGGGGATAAGAGCCACCTCGTAGAACATGAACATGGTGAACATGTCTATCGAGATGAAGAAACCGAACACGCCGGTGGACAGAAGGATAAGCCACAGGAAAAATTCTTTGGGCTGCGCGATTGTCCACGAGGCGAAAGAGCCTGCAAACACTATAATGGACGAAAGAAGGAGCATGGCTATCGATATGCCGTCGACACCCACTGCGAGGTGGATGTTGAGGGGGGCGAACCATGTCCATGAGTCTACGAAGAGCATAGGGTCTTCGTTGCCTGCGGCACGAATGCCGAGGTATTCGAGTAGCACATAGACCGACAGGCCTATAAGCGCGAGTGAGCCAACCACCGCCACCGCACGGATTTGCCTGATGTTGCGGCACAGTGCGAGCAGGCCGAGCATCACAAGCGGGATGACCACAAAGTAGATTAATATATTGGTGAACATGCTGAATTACTTTTTTCCGATTGGTTTGGGTTGGTTAGATCAGACACACAAGGGTAACTCCGCCAAGCAGGAGGGCGCCGATAATATATATCCACACGTACATCTGAACTTGTCCGGACTGCAGCGGACGGATAGCTTCGGATGCCTTGTTGGTGAGGATGGCGAAGGAGTCCATGGTGCCGTCGATGATGTGACGGTCAAACCATGCCAGCGGACGGCATATGCCGTTGAATATGATCTTGTGGGTGATGAACATATATAGTTCGTCCCAATAGAAGCGGTGGTGACACCAGTCCCAAAGGGCGGGAAGTGCGTTCTTGAACTTCTCGGGCAGAGGATTCTCCTTGCGGTACATCACTGTGGCGAGTATGATGGCGAGGACAGCCACGATAAGGCTGATTGAAGCCACTCCCCAGTCGAAGTGGGCCATGAAGTCGTATGACTCACCGTTCCAGCTCACAAACTTTCCGAAAGGAATGAAACCTGCCACGCAAGAGATGAGGGCGAGAATGATGAGGGGGAGCGACATGGTCCAGGGCTGGTCGTGGGGAGCATGATGTCCTTCATGCACCTTGTGTTCCTTCCACCAGAATATGAGGTAGTAGAGACGGAACATGTAGAAGGCGGTAAGACCGGCTACCATCGACATCCATATGTATACGAGCGGGCTGTAATTGCCGCAGGCGCTCAGTATCTCGTCCTTGGAGAAGAAACCTGAGAAAGGAATGATGCCTGCAATGGCAAGACAGCCGATGAGGAATGTCCAATGTGTCACGGGCATATATTTGCGCAGGCCGTGCATGGCTGTATAGTCGTTGGAACCGATGGCGTGGATAAGCGCGCCGGCACCGAGGAATAGCAAGGCCTTGAACATGGCGTGTGTGAACAGGTGGAACATCGAGGCCATATAACCTAGACCTTCGTGATACTCGGGACGAGCCACACCCAACGACACCATCATGAACGCTATCTGCGAGATTGTGGAAAAAGCGAGCACACGCTTGATATCGATCTGCGCGCAGGCCACCATTGCGGCATAGAATGCCGTGAGAGCACCCACTACAGTGACGATGACCAGAGCGGACTCCTCCATGAGATATAGCGGGAAGAGACGGGCGACGAGGTATACACCTGCAACGACCATAGTAGCGGCGTGGATTAGCGCCGATACAGGTGTCGGGCCTTCCATGGCGTCGGGGAGCCAGATGTGGAGAGGCATCATGGCCGATTTGCCCATGCCGCCCATGAATATGAGCACCAAAGCCCAGGTAAGCACAGATGCGCCCATGAACATGGGAGCGGCGCTTGTCTGGAAGATACCGAGCACTGTCTGGGGAGTTGAGAGGTCTACCTGATAGACGTTTGCCATACCCTCGACGGGAACTGAAGTAAGCGATGTGAAATCGAATGTCCCTGTGTAGTACGAAAGCACCAATATGCCTATAAGGAAGCCGAGGTCGGCAAATCGAGTGACGATGAATGCTTTCTTGGATGCAGATACTGCCGAGTTCTTTGTATAGTAGAAGCCTATAAGGAGGTAGGAGGAGGCACCCACAAGCTCCCAGAAGATGTACATCTGGAAGATATTGGTGGCTACAACCAGTCCGAGCATCGAGAAGCTGAAGAGCGACAGGAATGCATAGAAGCGTTGGAAGCCCTTCTCAAACACGCCGTGATGGTCGCGCATATAACCGAGGCTGTAGAGATGCACCATGAACGATATTGTGGTGATGACCACAAGCATCATGGCTGAGATGGGATCGAGGAAGAACCCGAGGCGGATGACGAGCTGATCGGTAAATTGCAGCCATGTCTGATTGAACACAACATACTGGAGGCGCTCACCGGCCTCGTTGATAAACGATGCGTCACCACTGAAGAAATAATGGAACGCCGTGTAGTATGACAGCACGAGCACGGTGCCCATGCCGAGGGTTCCGAGCACACCGGCCAGCATATGGCTCATCTTCTTGCCGGCAAGGCCGAGGAAGATGAACATGAACAGTGGTATAGCCAGAATTAAAACAGGTATCGTAGCGCTCATGTCGGTCAGAATTTCATTTGGTTAAGCGTACGCACATCGACTTGGTTGACCGAGCGGTACACATTTATGATTATGGCGATCGCGAGGGCTGTCTCGGCTGCCGCGATAGCAATGGCGAAGAGAGTGAACATCATGCCTTCGAGCTGTCCCGGGAAAAGGAAGCGGTTGAAGATGACAAAGTTCATATCGACGGCATTGAGCATCAGTTCGAGTGAGATCAACATCGCGATCATATTACGGCGTGTGAGGAAGCCGTAGAGGCCGCAGCAGAACATTATCAGCGACGGGATAAGGTAGTAAATTGCTTTAATTTCCATAGCGCGTCATTAACGTTTGCGGGCGACTACTATGCCGCCGATTATACATGCCAGTAACAGAACGCTGACAGCCTCGAAGGGGAGGAGATACTGTCCGGCGCCGGTTCCCATCATGGCTGTGCCTACGGTCTGCATGTCGAGGGCTTCCATCTCGGGTTTGCCGGCAAAAAGGTTGCAACGGGCGAGCAGCGAGTAGCCGCAGACGCCCAGCATGAGAAGGGAGGCGATGAGGCCGAGCACGCGGCGCTTGGATGCAAGACGTTCGGAGTTGCTTCCGGGATGCGACGTGAGCAGTATCGCGAAGACAAACAGCACCACGATACCGCCTGCATATACCGCAATCTGCACCGCGCCAAGGAACTGGTAGTCGAGCATAAAGTAGACTACTGCGGCGGCAAAGAGGGTGAAAAGCAGATATGTGGCAGCGCGGAGGATCTTGCGGGTGGTCACGGCGAGTACCGAGAAGATAACTATCGCCAGACAGACGACAGTGTACAAGATGATACTTCCTACTGATTCCATATTATTGGTTTATTATAATTATCGGTGTTATTTATCGCCGGCATCTTTGCCGGCAGCCTCGCGCTGGGCCTTTAAGGCGGCGGCGCGTTCGAGAGCGGCACGTATCTTTGCTTCTTTCTCGGGGTCGCCTTTGGCGGCGGCGAGAGCCTTTGCGGCGGCATCGTCGGCTTTGGCCGCAGGAGCGGGAGCAGCGCCGGCAGCGGCCTCACGTTCGGCTTTGAGCGCAGCGGCCTTGGCCTTGGCGGCGGCTATCTTGGCCTCTTTTTCGGCTGCGAGGCGGGCTTTTTCTTCTTCGGTAAGCTCAGGCTCGGGCTTCTCGGGCAGGTAATTGAGCTTTTTCACCAGTTTCGAGCGGGTGAAGACACTCTGCTCGAAGTCGTTGGAAAAGCGCAACGCACCGGTCGGACATGTGGTGACACACAGCTGACAGAATGTGCACGAACCAAGGTCGTAGATATAGTTGTCGAGTTTTTTCTTCTTTGTGCCGGCCGGAGTGTCGACCATCTTTGACTCGATCGTGATGGTACCGTTGGGGCAGTTGCGCTCGCAGGTGCCGCAGGCGATACATTTGTGATTGCCTTCGTTATCGTAGATGAGCTCGAGCACGGCGCGGAATCGTTCGGGCCATTTGTATGTCTCGCGGTCTTCGGGATAACGCTCGGTAATCTTGGGGGTGACAAATTCCTTGCCGGTGACCTGCATTCCTTTCAGGAGCGACAGCACACCGGAACCCAATGATTGAAAATAGTCTTTTACACTACCCATTGATTAATGATTGTTATATTCGTTGGATGGTTTCTTATTCTATATATTATACAGGCGTCAGTCGCGAACCTGGCCGCCGACGATGTCGAGCAGTTCGGTAGTGATGGATGCCTGGCGCAGTTTGTTGTATTCGAGTCGCAGCTGGTCGAGGAGTTTTTTGGCATTGTCGTTGGCGCTCTGCATGGCCATTACACGGGCGGCCTGCTCCGAGGCGCGGTTTTCGACAAACACTTCCTGTACCAGCGATAATATGTACATCGGCAACACACTCGAGAAGATTGTCTGGGCATCGGGTTCGAAAATATATGGCCGGGCCGACTCCTTCACACCTTCCGAAGTGAACACTTCGGGCGACAGCGGCAGGATGCGATCCATTACTGCCACCTGCCGGCCGGCGCTCTTATAGTTCATATACACGACATCCACAGCATCTGTCTCCTTGCTGATGAATGATTCTATAAGGGATGCCTGAAAGTCCTTGACTTTGTCGCCTTCGCTCTTGGAATCCACGTCGGGAATCCGGATTGCTGTTCCTGCTCCGGAGAGGCGCGCCACGGCCTTGGCCATTTTCTTACCGACCGGTATTATGGTGACTCGCAGCGCGGCACCGTATGTGGCACGCATGGAGGCAATACGCTCGCCAAGATATTTGGCGAGATTGGCGTTGTAGGCGCCGCACAGACCGTCGTCGCTGCCGAGCACCACCACTGTGAGGCGTTCGACGGCTCTGGGATCGGCCAGCGGCGACGTGAATGTGGCGTCGGCGGTGAGCAGGTTGCCGATGATCGACTCAATCGTGGAGCGATACGGCTTGAGGCGCCGGAGGGCACCCTCGGCCTTATGCATCTTGGCTGAGGAAATCATCTTCATGGCGCCGGTGATCTTCTCGGAAGACGCCACCGAGCCTATGCGACCTTTAAGTTCTCTTAATGTTGCCATTTATGCGGGTGATGCTTGGTTGTGTTTCTTTTTGTTTACAGCTCAGAATTGTGCTGTGATCTGTGATGCGGCGTCTTTCAGCTTGGTCATGACGTCGTCGGTGAGTTTGCCCTGGGCGATCACATCAAGCACATCTGCCTGATACTTGGCATGCAGCAGTTGTATGAACTGATGCTCGAATTCGGCGACTTTATCGAGGGGAACGTTCTCGAGCAGACCGTTCACGCCGCAATATATCACAGCCACTTCCTCGGCGACAGGCACGGGGTGGTATTGAGGCTGTATGAGCAGGCGCTCATTCTTGCGTCCCTTGTCGATCACGCGGGCTGTGACGGCATCGACATCGCCGCCGAATTTGGTGAACGATTCGAGCTCGCGGAACTGTGCCTGGTCGATCTTGAGCGTGCCTGCGACTTTTTTCATAGATTTGATCTGGGCATTGCCGCCTACACGCGATACCGATATGCCCACGTTGATGGCGGGACGTATACCGCGGTTGAAGAGTGCGGTCTCAAGGTATATCTGGCCGTCGGTGATTGATATGACGTTGGTGGGGATGTATGCCGATACGTCGCCGGCCTGTGTCTCGATTATGGGGAGCGCGGTGAGCGATCCGCCGCCTTTTACCATGGGCTTGAGCACCGGAGGCAGGTCGTTCATCGTGGCGGCTATAGAGTCGTTGTCGATGATCTTTGCGGCACGTTCGAGCAGACGCGAGTGCAGGTAGAAGATATCGCCGGGGTATGCCTCGCGGCCTGATGGACGCTTGAGGATAAGCGAGATCTCGCGATATGCTACAGCTTGTTTTGACAAGTCATCGTATACGATAAGGGCATCGCGGCCCGAGTCGCGGAAATACTCGCCGATGGCCACACCGGCAAAGGGGGCATAATAGCGCATCGATGCCGAGTCGGACGCGTTTGCGGCCACGACTACGGTATAGTCGAGGGCTCCGTGCTGGCGCAGTGTCTCTACAAGTGCTGCGACGGTAGATGCCTTTTGGCCGATGGCCACATATATGCAGTATACGGGTTTGCCTTGCTCAAAATTCTGGCGCTGGTTAATTATGGTGTCGATGGCGATGGCTGTCTTGCCTATCTGACGGTCGCCGATTATGAGCTCGCGCTGGCCGCGACCGATGGGCACCATGGCGTCGACAGCCTTGATACCGGTCTGCAACGGCTGGGTGACGGGCTGACGGTAGATGACGCCGGGAGCCTTGCGCTCGAGCGGCAGACGCATGAGCTTGCCGTCGATGGGGCCACGGCCGTCGACAGGCTCGCCCAACACGTTTATTACGCGGCCGAGAAGGCCTTCGCCCACAGGGATTGAAGCGATCTCGCCAGTACGGCGCACGCTCATGCCTTCGGTGACCTTGTCGACATTGTTGAGCAGTATGACGCCGACGTTGCTTTCTTCGAGGTTGAGGGCCACGCCTTTCACGCCGTTTTCAAATTCTACGAGTTCGTTGGCGCATACATTGTCGAGGCCGTATACGTGTGCGACGCCGTCGCCGACTTCGAGCACCTTGCCTGTTTCTTCGAAGTTGACCTTTGTATTGACACTTTCGAGCTGCTGTTTTAAGACTTCAGAAATCTCGCTTGGATTAATCATTGTGGGCTTATAGCGGGGTGAGTGTTTTTGTAATGGAGAATTAATTTAAGAGACTTTGACGCAACTCCTTGAACTGATTGCTCAGGGAGGCGTCGAGGCGTTCGTTGTCGACGTTTATCACAAAGCCGCCGATGAGAGAGGGATCGACCGAGGTTGAAAATTCCATGGTGGCTCCGTGCAGATGCTTCTCGACGAGAGATGTGATACGCTGAAGCACGGCCGAATCGAGTGGCGCGGCCGACACTACTTCCACCTTGCGGATATTGTGCTGCCTGCGGTAAATATCGATGTATGCACGGGCTATGCCGCCGAGCATGTCGACACGCTTGTTACGGTCGAGCAATTTCAGGAAATCCGAGAAGGTGCTGTCCGCGTCGGTTGCACCGGCGGCCGTTGTCATTATCTTTTCTTTCTCTTCGGGAGCGACAAACGGGTTTGACACCATTGTCTGAAGAGCGGGCATGGAGTCGAAAGATGAAGCAAGCGTCTGCATCAACATATAGACACGCTCGTCGACTTTGCGTTCGACAGCGACTTTGTACAATGCTTTGGCGTAGCGGCGCGGAATTAAACCTTCGTTCATTTTCTTGAATTATTTGCTTTCGATTTCGTCGAGCATGGAATTGACGAGCCGGGTCTGCGCTTTCTGATCCTGCATTTCGTTTTTCACTACTTTGGAGGCGATCTGAAGGGCAAACTCGCTGACTTGGTTGCGGAATTGTAGTTGGGCTTCTTTCTGTTGCTGTTCGATCTGCATCTTGGCGCTGTCCATGACTTTCTGCGCCTCGACCTGCGCTGCCGAACGAGCCTGCTCCACTATCTGAGTCTTGAGCTTATCGGCTTCGCGCAGAATGTCGGCCTGCTGCTTGCGGACGTCATCAAGCACGGCCTGCGCGCTTTCGCGGGCGTGGTCGAGCTGTTCTTTGGCGCTTTGGGCATATTCCACTCCCTTGTCGATCAAATCGGCACGCGAGTCAACGGTCTTGAGGACTACGGGCCATGCCCACTTCCACAATATGAAGAAGAGGACGGCGAAGGCCACGAACATCCAAAAGATGAGGCCGAAGTCGGGGGTGAATAGTTCCATGTGCTTTAGGGAGTTAGGTTACGATGCTTATACGAAAAGTGTGAGAACGCAGACGATAACGGCGAATAGAGCCACACCTTCGATAAGGGCTGCTATGACAATCATGTTGCTTCGGATATCGCCGGCAGCTTCGGGCTGGCGGGCGATTGCTTCCATGGCCGCGCCACCGATTTTACCGATACCGATGCCTGCGCCGATTGCTGCGATTGCTGCGCCGAGGCTTGCGCCGAGGCCGGTGAGATTGAGAGCTTGTTCAGCTGCTTGAGCTAAGAGACCTAACATAATCTTAAGAGTTTTTAGATGGTTATTTTTTAGTTTTGATTTATCTTATCGGGCAGACGCCACAGCCGGTGCGGCAGCCTGTTTTTCATCTTTCTTATGTTCTTCGTGCTGCTGGGCGAGCGAGATGAATATCGTGGACAGCATTGTGAACACATATGCCTGGATGAAACTTACCAGAACATCTATCAGCAGCATGAATATCGAGAACAGCACCGACACCACCGTCGTGGCGCCGCCGGCTACCGGATTCACGGCCGCGAAGATGAATATGAGCAGTGTGAGCACAAGCACAATCATATGGCCGCCCATCATGTTGGCGAACAGTCGAACGGTAAGTGCCGCGGGCTTTGTGAACATGCCGAATATCTCGATTATAGGCATGATGGGCAGCGGGAACTTGAGCCACAGGGGCACATCGGGCCAGAATATCTCTTTCCAATAGTGCTTCGTGCCCCAGATGTTAGTGACAAGAAACGTAAGAATCGCGAGTACAAGCGTAACGGCGATGTTGCCCGTGAGGTTGGCACCACCGGGAAAGACCACTATGAGGCCGAGCAGGTTCATGCCCAGAATAAAGAAGAACACCGTGAGCAGATAGGGCGCGAACTTGCGGGCTTTGTCGTGGAGGGTCGACTTGATGACTCCGTCGTAGATGAATGTCACTAGTGCCTCGATGGCACCGAGCCCTTTGCGTGGAGCCTTGAATCCGTTGGCCTTGTGATGGCGCGCAAGCCATATGAGGAGCGAGGCTACAAATATCACCGCAAGAAACAGCGCGCACACGTTTTTGGTAATGGAGATGTCGAAAGGACGAACCTCTTTTCCGTCTACAATCTCGACGAGCTTGCCGTGATGACCGCCTTCCTCGTCGGTCGATATCTTGAATGTGGCGTTGCCGTCCTTGTACACCTGTCCGTCGGTGACACGCGCCGACGAAAAGATGTGCAGACCGTCGGAGCCAAATACTATTATCGGCAGCGGGATACGCTTGTGATGATTGAAAGGCACTTCCCAGCCATATCCGTCGCCGAGGTGCTCGAAGATGATTTCCTTGGGATTGATCTTATCTCCGTGCGATTCATCGGCAGTACCCGAAGCATTCGCGGGCACCGCACACATGAACAGCGACAGGAGGAGAATGCAGATATATCTGGTCATGGCCTTAATATAAGCAGACAGACACGATGTTATTATCCACGTCGGCGAGTCCGCCGCCGATAGCATGCTGCCGGCGGTCGCCACCGACAGTGTAGATGATCTCGCCGGCCGAGAGTGTCGATACAAGCGAGGCATGGTTGTGCAGCACTGTGAACGCTCCCATCGTGCCCGGAAGTGTCACTGAGGACACCTCTCCCTCGAATACGACTTCCTGCGCGGATATTATTTTAAGTGTCATGTCGGTCGTTTTAATGTATTGTTATTTTACTTCTGCGAGCAGGCGCTTGCCTTTATCGATGGCTTCGTCGATGGTGCCGACGTTGAGGAACGCCTGTTCGGGGTACTCGTCGACCTCGCCGCTGAGAATCATCTTGAATCCGCGGATAGTCTCGCTCAGAGGCACAAGCACACCGGGAAGGCCGGTGAACTGCTCGGCCACATGGAAAGGCTGCGAGAGGAAGCGCTGCGCACGGCGTGCGCGCGATACGACAAGCTTGTCCTCGTCGGAAAGCTCATCGACACCGAGAATGGCGATGATATCCTGAAGCTCGTTGTATTTCTGGAGAAGCTGCTTCACTGCCTGAGCCACGTTGTAGTGCTCCTCACCCACAATATTGGGGTCAAGGATACGCGAGGTGGACTCGAGGGGATCCACGGCGGGGTATATACCGAGCTCGGCAATCTTACGCGAGAGCACCGTGGTGGCGTCGAGGAAGCTGAACGTGGTGGCGGGAGCCGGGTCGGTAAGGTCGTCGGCAGGCACGTAGATGGCCTGTACTGATGTGATCGAACCGTTCCTGGTTGATGTGATACGCTCCTGAAGCATACCCATCTCGGATGCAAGCGTAGGTTGGTAGCCTACCGCAGAAGGCATACGGCCGAGAAGTGCTGACACCTCGGAACCGGCCTGTGTGAAACGGAATATATTATCGATGAACAGAAGCACATCCTTGCCGCCCGCACCTTGGTCGCGGAACTGCTCGGCCACGGTAAGACCCGTAAGAGCCACACGCAGACGGGCACCCGGCGGCTCGTTCATCTGGCCGAACACGAGTGCGGCCTGTGAATCCTTGAGGTGTGCGAGGTCGACGTCGGCGAGATTCCACTTGCCTTCCTCCATTCCTTCCTTGAACTTGTCGCCGTAGCGCATCACGCCGCTCTCGATCATCTCGCGCAGCAGGTCGTTGCCCTCGCGGGTGCGCTCGCCCACACCGGTGAATACCGAGAATCCGTCGTGCCCCTTGGCGATATTGTTGATCAGCTCCATGATGAGCACCGTCTTGCCTACACCGGCACCGCCGAACAGGCCGATCTTACCACCCTTGCTGTAGGGTTCGAGGAGATCGATCACTTTGATACCGGTCGACAGAATCTCGGTACCGATGGTTAGATCCTCGAACTTAGGCGCAGGCTGATGTATCGGTTTTAGGTTGTCGCGGTTGAGCGCCGGAAGGTTGTCAATCGCATTACCGATGACATTCATCAGACGGCCTTTGACCTGATCGCCTGTAGGGATTGCGATTGGATGCCCGAGATTCACTACGGGGAGTCCGCGGCGCAGGCCGTCGGTCGATTCCATAGCTACGCAGCGCACAGTGTCTTCACCGATATGCTGTTCAACTTCGAGGATGAGTTCGCTACCGTCCTCTCGGTCGATTTTCAAGGCTGTGTAGATGGGCGGAAGCATTACTTCCTCACCTTCAAAGGCCACATCGACTACGGGGCCGATTACTTGGGCTATTTTGCCGGTATTCACGCTCATTGTGTTTGGAGGGTATGGAGATTGTTAGTTAAATCGTTGATATATTCAGAAATGCCACCCGAGGGTAATGAAGCATACCATCAGCGCGAGATTGAAGAGGCTTATGGGCAGCAGGTATTTCCATTCGAGGGTAAGCAGCTGGTCGATTCGCAGACGCGGGAAAGTCCACTTGAACCATATGATGACAAACGACAGCGCTATTGCCTTACCGATAAACCATATTGGAGTGGGTATATAATCCATCACGGCATTGAATCCGTCAAGGCCGGGGATGTGGAGAGGCATCCAGCCGCCAAAAAACAGCAGAGTGGCCACACCCGAGACGATGAAGAGGTTAAGATACTCGGCAAGATAGAAGAAGCCGAAGTGAATGCCGGAGTATTCAGTATGGTAACCTGCTGTAAGCTCGCTCTCAGCCTCGGGAAGGTCGAATGGACCGCGGTTTGTCTCGGCCGTACCTGCGATCATATAGATCACAAATGCGATGATTGCGGCAATGTGGCCTTTGAATATGAACCATCCGTCGCCCTGCGCGAGTACTATATCAGTGACACTCATGCTGCCTGCAAGGCATACCATCGTTACGACCGACAGGCCGATAGACAGCTCGTAGCTGACCATCTGTGCACCGGAACGGAGAGCTCCGATAAGGGTGAATTTGTTGTTTGACGACCAACCCGCGAGCAGTATGCCTAGGACTCCGATCGAGGAGCAGGCGATAAGGAAGAAGATACCGATGTTGAAATCGATGATCTGGAGGCCGTCGCCCCATGGAAGCACCGCAAAGCATAGCATCGAGGCGATGATCACAAGGTAGGGCGCAAGCGCGAAGAGGAATTTATCGATATGATTGAGGCTGATAAGCTCCTTGATAAGTATCTTGAACATGTCGGCGAAGCTCTGCAGCAGACCGAAGGGGCCTACGCGGTTGGGGCCGAGCCGGCATTGGAAAGCCGCACATACCTTGCGTTCGAAATAGATATAGAAAAGAGCCAGCAGCGCATAGAGCAGCAGGAGGCCTACTCCGATGGCGACACATTCAACCGTAGTGGCGGCCCAGCCGGGCAGAAAGCCTGTGAGCCAATCGTGAATGGGGCCTGTCACTCTCGAGAAATCAAAAATGTGGGAGTCTGATAAGTTATACATAGTCTCTTTCGGTTGAATGGTTTAGCGATCCATGTCGGGTACGATATAATCGAGCGAGCCGCCGATTGTGATAAGGTCGGCAATCTTGCTGCCCTGAGTGATATGGTCGACAACGGCTGCGAGAGGCAGACATGGGGGAGCGATCTTGAGACGGAAAGGCTTGGTGGAGCCGTCGCTCTCGACATACACGCCGAATGCGCCGCGGCAACCCTCGACGAGCTGGAACCATTGGCCTTTCGGAAGTTTCACCACCTTAGGCACTTTCACACAATACTCGCCGTCTGGAATATTGTCGACAAGCTGGGAAAGAATGCGGGCACTCTGCTCCATCTCGTCCATACGCACCTTGAAACGGGCCATAGAATCGCCTTCCTCACGCACTACCTCATCGAAATCAAGTTCGCCATAGATGGAATAGGGTTGCAGTTTACGCATGTCGCAGGCCCAACCGGAAGCGCGTCCCGAAGGCCCTGTGATCGCATAGGAGATGGCATCTTCGCGCGAGAGAGTGCCGACGCCCTCCATACGGTTTTTGGCGATTACGTTGCCTGTGAATATCTTGTTGTACTCCTTTATATTCTTTGGAAGAATAGCGAGCAGGGCACGCACGTCGTCGGCAAAGTCGGGAGCGATATCCTGCATCACGCCACCTATGCATGCATAGTTGAATGTCATGCGGGCGCCGCAGCTTTTTTCAAATATGTCGAGAATCTGCTCACGCACGCGGAGGGTATAGAAAAGCATCGTGGTGGCACCGAGATCCATGCAGTATGTGCCGATGAACAGGCAGTGCGACGCGATACGCGACAGCTCGTCCATCATCACACGGATGACCTGCGCGCGACGCGATACCTGAATATCAAGAGCCTTTTCATAAAGCAGACACAGGCCATGGTGATATATCTGTCCAGAGAAATAATCAAGACGGTCGAGGAAGTGAAGTGTCTGAGGATATTGAAGCGACTCGCAGAGCTTCTCCACACCACGGTGTATGTAGCCCATATACACGTCGATTTTCTTGATTGTCTCGCCGTCGACCGCAGTACGGAAACGCAGCACGCCGTGTGTGGCGGGGTGCTGCGGGCCGATATTCACCACAAAGTCATCCTTATGGAATATCTCGCGCTCGGTCTTCACCACTTTGCCGTTCTCCTCTTTATATACGGAGGTGAGATCGGTCTGGCGCTCGTTCTCGATCGAGACGGGGTTGATCGACGGATCCTCATCATAATCCTTGCGCAGTGGATAGCCTACCCAATCAATGTTGAGGAAAAGGCGACGCATATCGGGGTTGTTGATGAAAATGATGCCGTAGAAATCGTATACTTCGCGTTCGTATATCTCGGCGATACGCCACAGGTCGGACACGGAGTGCATGTATGGTTTGTCGCGGTCGGGGGCAGTCACTCTAACGGAGCACATGGTGTTGTGCTTTGTCGACATCAGATAATAGATGCAGCCGAGTTTATCCACCCAATCCATACCGACGATGGTGACAAGATAGTCCATCGAAGTGTCGGGGTCGTCGCGGAGGGTCTTTGCCATTTCGTGCCACTGCTCGTCGGCGACGGTAATCTGAACTATACCGGAGTTATCGTTTCCGACGGTGGCGGCGGGGAAGAGTTCGGCAATCTTTTCCTGTATATTAGCCATTGCTTTTCGATTGGTTTGAGGCTTTGATTAATAATTGGATGCGACGGTCATTCTCCGTCGGTGGGGATTGGATGCTTTGCAAGAAATTCCTCACGGCTTTCCTGACGGTTCACGCCGCCGAAGAATTTTTCCACCTTTATCTTGCGCGAGAGCTGCATGATACCGTATATCATGGCTTCGGGACGCGGAGGACAGCCCGGCACAAACACGTCTACGGGGACGATATCCTCGATGCCCTTGGCCACATGGTAGCTCTTGCGGAACGGGCCGCCCGAGATGGCACAGGATCCACAGGCTATGACATACTTGGGCTCGGCGAGCTGATCGTAGAGACGACGGAACACAGGCACCATGCGGTTCACAATAGTACCGGCGACCATCATGAAGTCGGCCTGACGTGGCGAGGCACGCGCTACTTCCCAGCCAAAACGCGCCATATCGAAACGCGCCGCACCGAGCGACACGAATTCGATGCCGCAGCAACTGGTGGCAAAAGTGAGTGGCCAGAGAGAGTTGGACCGCCCCCAGTTGATGAGCTTGTCAAAAGAGCCGACTATGACATTGGTGCCGCTCTCCTGCAGCTCCTTCACGAGTCCTTCTATATACTCGTTATCTTTCCATGCCTCGTAGGGCATGCTCTTGGTAGTTACTTCCATTCAAGTGCTCCTTTCCGCCAGGCATAGACAAGTCCCAGCACTAAGACGCCGAAAAAGACGGCGATACTGATGATACCCTGAGCGCCGAGAGCCTGCATGCGCACGGCCCAGGGAAACAGGAACACAGTCTCGACGTCGAACATCAGGAACAGGATTGCAAACAAATAATAACCCACATGAAACTGCGACATGCTTTCGCCGCGGGTGGGGATGCCGCATTCGTAGGCCTCGCCTTTCTGCGGATTGAACGAGCGGGGCGAGATAAGCCCGGCGATCCACATGGCCAGCGCCACAAGTGCGACACCAGTAAGAAGTGCCGTGATGGCGAGCACTCCGCTGTTCTCGATTCCAAAAATGGCTAATGGTATCATATTATTTCTATTATTGTTATCTGTAGCCGGTTGCTTTCAGTCCAAGTCATAAGAGGTGCTGTCATGACAGGCATTGCTTTGCTAATCACCCGTTTGCGCTTTCCAAGACCTATACATCAAGGCATATTTCAGGTATTTCTGTGTGCAAAGTTAATGATTAATTCGGAAAAACCCTAAAAAATCTTAACGTTTTTACAAGTCCGGCAAACACACGGCTTAAAAAACATAAAGAAGCTTTTCAGGCCGGTTTCTGTACAAAAATATATTTTTCGACACATCCGATGCAGCCGGCATATACATTTTTGCTAACTTTGCGCCATGATTCTATACCCCAACGCAAAGATAAATCTTGGCCTGGCCGTAGAGCGCCGGCGCCCCGACGGCTATCATGATATCGCCACAATAATGTTGCCCGTCGACTGGTGCGACATCCTTGAGATAGTCCCCGCCGGCAACCTACACACCACACTCACGACATATGGGAGAACCGTAGACTGCCCGCCCGAAAAGAATCTGGTGATGAAGGCATACAACGCGCTTGCCGGTGTGACAGGCGGGCTACCGCCGACACATTTCTATCTCGAAAAGATTATACCGGACGGAGCAGGGATGGGAGGTGGCTCAGCCGACGCGTCATTCGCCCTCATCGGTCTCAACGAGCTGTACAATCTCGGTCTCGACAATGATGCGCTGGCCCAGATTGCCGCGGCCGTCGGTGCCGACTGCCCTTTTTTCATCTACAACAAGCCGGCCCTATGCACAGGCACTGGCACAGACATCGAGCCATGCACTGTAACCGGAGTCCATAACCGGGCTATACTCATAGCCAAGCCACGTGTAGCGTCGGTATCCACCAAAGAGGCATACGAAGGCGTGCAACCCTCGCCATGCGACACCGACTTTCGCACTATCGTGGATATGCAGCCGTCAAAATGGGCACCCGTACTTCGCAACGATTTCGAATTGTCGGTATTTCCCAGATTGCCGGCAGTGGCCGACATCAAACGCCGCATGATATCCCTCGGAGCCGAATATGCATCGATGACAGGTTCGGGAGCGGCAGTTTTTGGCATATTCGCCGATGACATTTTGGCACAAAAAGCTTCCATGGAATTCACCGACTGCGATAGCCGGGTATGCCACGCATTATAATTGAACGATCAAGCACCGTTTTTGTTATTATTTTCAGCAAATACTCCAGTTCGAGGAGTTTTGGCAAAGTTTTTGCATATCTAACGCCAAATACATTCAGTCATGAGCCAGAAAAAAGATAAAGATACACCAAAAATAAAAGAACAACCTGTCGACGCCCCTGAAATAGAAGACGTTCTCGACGATACAGACACCGATATTGACGAGGCCGATGTCACCGGAAACGAGGCCGAAGCGATGCTTCAGAAAATACAACAGCTTACCGAAGACCTTGAGAAAGAGAAGAAAGACTATCTCTTTCTTCGCGCCGACTTTGACAATTACCGCAAACGGATGCTCAAAGAGCGGGAGGAACTGCTGCGCAATGCAGGCGAGAAGGTACTGAAAGGGCTATTGCCTATAGTCGATGACTTCGAGCGCGGACTACAGGCCACAAAAGACGCCGAGGAGGCAGCAGCCGTACGCGAAGGCATGGAACTGATATACAACAAGCTGCTCAGATATCTTGCCGACAACGGCGTCAAACCGATGGAATCCACCGGCCAGATATTCGACCCCGACTTCCATGAGGCGATAGCCACGATTCCCGCACCGAGCGAAGACCTCAGAGGCAAAGTGATGGATACCACCACCCGCGGTTACATGATCAACGATAAGGTGCTCCGCCATGCCAAAGTGGCTGTAGGCGAATGACACATTATTATATTGCTACAACGAGCTGATTATGGACAATAAGCGCGATTATTATGAGGTGCTGGGCGTGAGCAAGACCGCCACTCCCGACGAGATAAAGAAGGCCTATCGCAAGATGGCCATCAAATATCACCCGGACAAAAATCCGGGCGACAAGGAGGCTGAGGAAAAATTCAAAGAGGCCGCCGAGGCATATGATGTCCTGTCAAATGACGATAAGCGGCAGAAATACGACCAGTTCGGTCATTCCATGGGCCCGCAGGGATTCGGTGGCGGCGGCTTCGGCGGCGGTTTCAGCGGTTTCCATGCCGGCGGCTTCTCTATGGAGGATATCTTCGAGCAATTCGGCGATATTTTCGGTGGCCGCTACTCAAACATGGGAGGCTTCGGCAGTGCCACAGGGTCGTCACGTGCACGCCAGCAGCGCCAGCGTCGCGGCACCGATCTGCGCATACGCGTGAAACTGTCCCTTGACGAAATAGCAAACGGCGTGACCAAGAATCTCAAGATCCCCACATTCGTGGCTTGCGATCACTGCAACGGCACAGGCGCCAAGGACGGCACTGCATTCTCCACCTGCCCTACATGCCACGGCACAGGCAGCGTGATAGAACAACACCAAAGCTTCTTCGGCATAGAACAGGTCAATGCCACATGTCCTACATGCGAAGGAACCGGCAAGGTGATATCCGAGCAATGCGGCTACTGCCGCGGCGAAGGTGTGGTGAGAAAAGACGAACAGGTATCGTTCACCATCCCCGCCGGCGTATCCGACGGCATGACACTCACTGTGAAAGGCAAGGGTAACGCACCACGTCACGGCGGCATACGCGGCAACCTGCTTGTAGTGATCGAGGAGATCAAACACCCCGAACTGATACGCGACGGACAGGATGTGATATACAATCTCATGCTCGACCTTCCCACGGCCACACTCGGCGGCACAGTGGAAGTACCGACCATTGGAGGCCGCGCACGCCTGAACATAGCGCCGGGCACACAGCCGGGCAAAGTGCTGCGTATGCGCGGCAAAGGGCTGCCGTCCACCGATTATCCACAGCAACGTGGAGACGAGCTTATCAACGTGATGGTATATATCCCCGAAAAGCTCAACGATGACGAGCGCAAGGCATTCGAGGCAATGAGAAACTCGCCTAATGTGACTCCCGACGAAGATCAGAAAAAACGGATATTCTCCAAACTGAAACATATTTTCGAGTGACAGACACACTATCATCCCGTACAACCTATATCCGAAAGCACCTGGCCCACATAACGGCACACAGGTGCTTTTGTTTTTAACATTTCTCCAATACAGCACACAGCGCACCGCTACGATTGTTTAAAATATGTTGTAAAACATATTTTCCGCATATTACTGAAAATCAGCCGATTTACAAGACTGCACATATTAAGCCTCTTCCATTAAGAATTTTTAAGCAGCAAAAAATCGCCATTTCCGGCCATTTTTCGTAACTTTGAAAAGTGAGAACCATCACATCCATCAATTTTAACAATTTGCCATGGAGCAGACCTTCGTAATCTTAAAACCATCAGCCATCCAACGCAGCCTGTGCGGCGACGTGCTCACACGCTTTCAGCGCAAGGGTCTCATCATAGCGGGTATAAAGATGATGCAGCTCGACGAAAAGATACTGCGTGTACACTACGCACACCTCGTCGACCGCCCTTTCTTTCCTGCCCTCGTCAAGTCGATGACACGCACACCGGTCATAGTAATGGTGCTGAAAGGCAAAGATTCCGTAGCCGTCGTACGCTCTATGACGGGCGCCACCAACTGCCGCAATGCAGCCGCAGGCACTATCCGGGGCGATTTCGGGATGTCGGGTCAGGAAAACATCATCCACGCCTCCGACACTCCCGAGAATGCAGTGATAGAGATAGACCGATTCTTCCGTCCAGAAGAAATTTTCAACTATCCTATGCCCATCATTGAAGCCACTTACGCTCCCGACGAAATAGACTGAAAAAAACACCAATCAGGCTCTGTGGCAAGATATTGCCCACAGCCCTCTCCTCAAAACAAGACCAGCAGAAAACAATGAAACTCTCTCACAAGCTTACAATCATCACTTCCTTTGCAATGGCAATGATGCTGTCCGGCACCGTCGCAGCCCAATCATACCGGTTGCCAGGCCAGCATACCCAACAGCACGGCGACCTTATAGCCAGCCAGAACCACAGCAGCATGGAAGTGGACAATACCACCAAGTATCTTGAAGCATTATTTGCCGAAGAGGAAGAACCTGAATTCGACATCTACACCGAAGGCTGGGAAAGTGGATTTGTAAACTGCTACAAGAACGCCACCGTGCCGAATACAGCCGTGATCGACGTTACAAAATTCTGCATGCCCCACCCGGGCTATGTGACCTCGCCATACGGCTACCGCCGCCGTTTCCGCCGCATGCACAAGGGTATAGACCTCAAGGCCAATACCGGCGATACCATACGCGCGGCATTCGACGGCAAGGTGCGTCTCACCAAATATGAGCGCCGCGGCTACGGCTATTATGTGGTGCTCCGCCACACCAACGACCTCGAGACCGTATACGGTCACCTGTCCAAATTCCTCGTCGAGCCCGACCAATATGTGCGCGCCGGCGATCCCATAGCCCTTGCAGGCAATACAGGTCGCTCGTTCGGATCCCACCTACACTTCGAGACCAGATATATGGGCTACGCCATCAATCCGGCCGCAATATTCGATTTCGCCAATCAGACAACCCACACCGATTATTACACATTCGACAAAAACACATATCAGAACGCCCGCAATTTCTCACCCGAGGCCAACGCCGCATATGCCGCACAATACCGTGCAACCCACAAGGTGGAGTACGGCAACAAAAAGTCGACTGCATCCAAAGGCAAATCAGGGGGGACAAGCACAGTCACAGTACGCAAGGGCGACTCTCTGAGCCGTATCGCATCACGCAACGGCACATCGGTAGCAGCAATATGCCGGCTCAACGGCATAAAGAGTTCAGCCAAGATAAAACCCGGACAGAAACTCCGCGTAAGATAACACAAAAAATATCAAGCATAGCATACAGTGCCCGCAGGCAATGCCATTCGGGCACTTTTTCATTATTACGGATGAAACGCATTCTCGCACTGTTTGTCATAGCGTACGGTCTCGCCGCATCGGCACGCATTACCGAAAAACAGATAATAGAGACCCTGCAACGGCTCGACGTTGCCGACACCGTGATGAACGCACCGTCGCGGGCGCAGTTCTGGAAACTGTTACAGATGACCGACAAGTCATACCGCAAAACCGTTAGATCTCTGCGTGGTGGCGGAGACCGTGACATCAAGCGAAACCTTATGCATACTCTTGCCGAAAGCGAAGCGTATTTTGCCGCCGTACCCGTACGCAGCGAGACTTATAGACAATGTGAGCATATGGTGGAAGCCTCGGGCATAAGGCACATAAATCCGCTCGCCACACTCACGATAACAGACGAGCAAGACATCTCTACATTCGGCTACCCTAACGGCTATATATTCATGACCGGCGCGCTGCACGACACCGTTGACGGCGATTCACTGGCCATACAGGCACTTCTCGCAGCCGAGGAGGCACACTATGCATTGCAACATGCCTACGCGCATGCAAAGGCCGAGAAAAAGCGCGCCCGAAGGCTCAGATTCTGGAAAATCTTCGGAGCGACGGCTCTCGCCGGAGCATCCATAATAGCAGATCAGGCCACAGACGGAGCCTTTCCGGCCGAGCTCGGCATCACGACAGCCGTAATGATAGGCATATCAGATACACCACATCGCCACAGACTCACATACACGCCCGATCAAGTGATCCAAGCCGACATAATAGGCTACCGTTACATGCAGCTCGACGGCAACGGACACGCCTACATAGACGCCTTGCGCCGGGTGGGGCATGATCTGGACGCGACTGCCGGATATGGCAAGGATTATCCTACTGTGGCCGACCGCATCGCTATTCTCGAATACATCGCCACGGGGCGTCGGCCACACAAAATAAAGGCCAACAAGGCCGGGCTGAAAGCCGTACCGCACCACACCGACATCTTCGTACCGGACAAATACCGATAAATCATACAAATCAAGGCCCGGACTTTGACAGTCCGAGCCTTGGATATCATTGATTGCGTGGATTTACTTCAGCGCGTCCTTGACGGCGTCGTTGGGGACCATTTCTTCCTTGAATACATAAGCTCCTGTTTTGGGCGACTTCACCATTTTGATAACCTTCGAATAGGTGCGGCCTTCGCCCTTCTGCAGTGATGCGACGGTTTTCTTTGCCATATCTCAGTGTGTGGTTATTTGATTTCTTTATGAACTGTTACACGCTTGAGGATGGGGTTGTATTTCTTGAGCTCAAGACGTTCGGTGGTGTTTTTGCGGTTTTTGGTAGTGATGTAACGCGATGTACCGGGCATACCGCTGGCCTTGTGTTCGGTGCATTCGAGAATAACCTGTACGCGGTTACCTTTAGCTTTCTTTGCCATAGTTGCTTAGAATCCTAAAAATTTAATATCACTGTCTTTGAGGTATCCCTTCTCGGCAGCCTGAATCATGGCGGCATTAAGGCCGAGTTTGTTGATGGTGCGAAGGCCGGCAGCAGAAATCGTAAGAGAAATCCAGATGCCCTGTTCAACCCAGTAGAACTTCTTGTTGAAGAGGTTTACGTTGAATTTGCGTTTGGTGCGACGCTTTGAGTGCGATACATTGTTACCCACCATCGCTTTTTTGCCTGTGATCTGACAAATCTTTGACATGGCTTTAACGGTTTATCTTTTGTTTTCTTTGTTTAATTGTTGTCGGTGGCGCCAATCGCAGGTCTCATATCACCCCAAAGTGCATCTTCTTAAGGGTTTTCAAGGATGAGCCACAAAACAGAGTGCAAAGTAACGATTTTTTTCTGACCCCGACAAGTTTTAGTCTCTTTTTTTGCCTTATTTTTCAATTTTTTATCTACATCGGCCTGTTTTTACACACCTGCCGGCTTTACTTTGCAAACTTTATATACTTTCGACGGTTATATTGATAGTTATCCGATTAATAAATATACATTACCAAAGAAATGAAAAAGTTACTTTACCTGCTTGTATGCGCCCTACCCGTTCTGGGCTTCTCTTCCTGCCACGATGATGACGATGACATCCCAAATGTGGATTTCAGCCTCCAGATCAGCGGGGGTGAATATTCCGACGGCCAGATCTATGTTGTGGCCGGTACCGATCTCACGATCGACGGCATTACCGTCGTGAATCAGGAACAAGGCAAGGGCGCATTGATTCCATATGCCAATTACTATTGGGATTACAGCTTCCTGGGACAGAGCGTCGAGAAGCCTTACGGATACAACATAGTTATTCCACAGGATTATGAGTTGGGAAAACATCTGCTCGAGATCACATGTCCTGTATATGCCGTTGACAAAGCTCCTGCGTTCGCCGTGCTTTCCTATACAGTAGTTGTTGTGTCCTCGGCCGACCAGATGCCCGGCAACGGAACCGCAACAGCCCCCGGCAATCCCACCTTCCGTGATACCGACCCATCAAAATAACATTTGCATGAAACCTTCCACCGAAAAAATAGTACGACATATCGTCGACAATTACCGCCGTGCCGGCCACGCCATCGACAAGGCCGAAGAACGCCGCAATTCAGTCGAATACCAGTCGTGGATGAGTCCCGAGGCTTTCGAATCGGATGCCGAAGCCATCGAGACAGCCTACAGAAACGGCGAATTCGAGAACGTGAAGGAAGCCGACGTCGACAGGCTCATGGAGCAATACTCCGCCCCCGACATCTATCACCTCACCGCCTCCTACTTCAACGCCACGGGCAAGATACTCAACGTGGAATAAAACTCTCTACCATATAAAATGAATTTGGCCTGCCAGCGAGCTGTCAGGCCAAATTCATTTTCGGGCGTATGAGATCTATTCCTTCACATATGGGAGCACGATGTCGCGCCACACCAAGTAGCCGGGAGCGAGGAGGTGCAGGCCGTCGTTGGTGAAGTCGGCACGCAGGTTGCCGTCGGCGTCGCAGAAGGCCGGGTGCAGGTTGACCCACGTGAGGCCGCGGCGACGCACTTCGGGCTCGAGTTTTGCGTTGATATCGCGTATCACCTGTTCCTTGTCTTTCATGAGGCGGTAGCGGCCGAAGGAGTTGTTGATGGGCAGCATCGACTGCACATACAGGCGGGTGGATGGTGTTGCCTCGGTGATATAATCGATAAGGGCGGTTACGGCTGTCACAATCGAGTCGGCCGTGAGGTCGTGGCTCACATCGTTGGCTCCCACCATCAGGAATATCTTGGCTGGATGACCGTCGACCACCGATGCTATGCGCTCGCGTATGCCCTCGACAATATCGCCGTTGATACCTCGGTTCACCACATTGGGCATATCGAGCAACTCGTGCCACTCACAGCCGTGTGTGAGGCTGTTGCCGAGAAAAACTATGTCGGTGGAGTCAACACCGAGTGCATCGAAAAGCGACGCACGCTGATAGTAGAGTTCGGTGTATTTGGGCTTTGCCTTGGTTTCCTGAGAAAAAGCGGCAAAGGCAGCCATCAAGGCTGCCATTGCTATTAGAAGTGTGTGTTTCATTGCTTGTGTTCTTCGCTGCGGTATGCGTCTACGGCGTTTTTCACCGAGCCATGGAAAAGGAGCAGGCGCTTGGCCTGGTCGTAGCTGAGGCCGAGTTCGTCCATCACCATACGGGTGCCGCGGTCGACGAGCTTGGCGTTGGTAAGCTGCATGTTCACCATCTTGTTGCCCTTGACACGTCCCATCTGTATCATGGTGGCAGTGGTTATCATATTGCAGATCATCTTCTGGCCTGTACCTGATTTCATACGCGACGAGCCGGTGACATATTCCGGGCCTACCACCATCTCGATGGCTATATCGGCCGCTTCGCCCACGGGAGAGTCGGGGTTTGAGGAAATGGAAGCGGTAAGTATGCCGTGCTCGCGGCAATCCTTGATACCGCCGATCACATAGGGTGTTGTGCCGGAGGCGGCGATGCCTATCACGGTGTCCTTCTCGTTGATGCTGTATGGCTGGAGGTCTTTCCATGCCTGATGTGTGTCGTCCTCGGCGTTCTCGACGGCGTTGCGCAGGGCGGTGTCGCCGCCGGCTATAAGACCTATCACCCATGAGGGATCCATGCCGAAAGTCGGAGGGATCTCCGAGGCGTCAAGGACGCCGAGACGGCCCGATGTTCCGGCACCGATGTAGAAGATGCGGCCGCCGCGTTTCATGCGGGCCACGATCTCGGTGACGAGTTTCTCTATCTGAGGGATCGCCTTCTCTACCGCGAGGGCGACCTTCTTGTCTTCGGTATTGATGTCGCGCAGGATCTCGCCTACGGATTTCTTCTCGAGGTCGTTGTAGAGCGACGACTGCTCGCTTATCTTGACAAATGCCATGTGATTATGATTGGATTGTTGTTATGCGGTGTGGAATTTTATAAGGCCTTCCATAGGCGACTTGATGATAGAGCCTATGCGGCAGCCACATTCCATTGCTGCCTCTTCGAGCACGTCGCGGTAGTAGTATGCGATGGAGCCGATGAAGTTCACATCAAGTTCTTTATAACGGGGATATTGTGCGATGTTGCGCACAAAGAATGCCTTGAAAGCGTTGAGAACCAGAGCGTGTATCTCGGGACGGTCGAGATTTTCCTTTAGGAATGGAGTCACGGACGCGAGGAAACGGTTGCCCTGCGGCTCCTTGTACACGCGACGTATGATGGTGAGACGGTCGAGGTCGTACTGCTTGAGGAATTTCTCGCACAGGTCGGCGGGCAGCTGGTTCTTGAGGATATCGCCGAGCATTATCTTGCCGAGGACAGCGCCGGAGCCTTCGTCGCCGAGAATGAATCCGAGGGGCGACACGTTGTCGACTATCTTCTCGCCGTCGTAATAGCACGAGTTGGAACCGGTGCCCATGATGCAGGCTATGCCTGCCGAGCGACCGCATAGGGCTCGGGCTGCCGCGAGTAGATCGGTATGTACCTCGACGGCTGTGGCCGAGGGAATGTTGGCACGGATGGCGTTGGCCACGTTGCCGCATACTTCCGGAGAGATGCAGCCGGCACCGTAGAAGTAAACTTCGGCCACGGGATAACCGTCTATCTCGGGAGCGAGTTCGTCGGCCAGACGCTGGCGCATTTCCTCTTCGGTGAGCATCACGGCGTTCATGCCGAGGGTGAATACCTGTTTCACCACTTTTCCATTGTCGAGCAGACACCAGTCGATCTTGGTGCTGCCACAGTCTGCTACAAGTATCATATCTTTATATATATTTTCTTTTTGTAAAGTATAAGGCCGATAAGCCAGTTGATTAACACGAATATTATGGCGAAGCACAGCGAGGCGAGAGTCGCGTCGCCGCACATAGGCATAAGAATGCCGCGATATACGTAGCCCGATATCGATATCATGCCCGAGGAGGCCTCGCTCCACGGAATGCGTACGGCACCGAACACTATCGACAATATGGCGCCGAGGCAGTACATGAACAAGGGGTTGATGCCGAAGGCCTCGAAAAACCGGCACCAGCGTTTATGGCCGCGTATGTCGATGATCCATATCAGCAGACCGAGGAAACTCGATGCCAGACCGCATGTGGTGAGCACAAACGTTGGCGACCATATCTTCTTGTTTATAGGCAGACCGTAGCTGAGCAGGAAGCCGGCAAACGTGAGGATGGTGCCGACGATGAAGAGACGGTTGATGCGCTCCGAATTATCGGACGTGGATGTGATGAGACCGCCGCATATGAAGCCTATGAGCATGTGGGCTATCGACGGGAGGGTACTGAGCAATCCTTCAGGATCGAATTTCAGACGTACGCCGTCGATGGTGTCGGCATACATATGGTCGGGGCCGAGCACCTTATGGTCGACTATCGAGATGATGTTGCTGTCGGAAAACTCGTATCCGTTGCCGAATATCAGCATTATACTGTATATAACCAGCAGGCCGCCCACAAACCACAGCAAAGCCTGCCGCTTGAGAAGCAACGCACATATCGAACCCACACCGTAGCATATGGCCAGACGCGGCATCACGCCGAGTATGCGTATATGGTCGAAGGTGAATACGGCCTCAAACAAGGTCTTCTCGTTGAGAATACCCCGCAGAAATAGGCCGAACCATGCTATGAACATGCCTATGAGGAATATCACCACCGTACGGCGCACTATTTTCCACAATGTCGGTCCGGTGAGTCTGAAATCAAACTTCTTTAGCGAGAAGAATGTCGATATGCCCATGATGAACATGAAGAACGGAAACACAAGATCGGTAGGCGTGAGTCCGTTCCATGAGGCATGGCGCAGCGGAGCATATATACTACCCCACGAGCCGGGATTGTTGACAAGGATCATTCCGGCTATGGTGATGCCCCGCAGAATGTCGAGTGCAAGCAGTCGCCTGGGACGAGGTTTATTCGCGTGATTGGTTGCTTCGGTCATTTTATAGATTCAGGAATATGATTTTGTGATTTTGATTGGTTTGTATCGGAAGTCTATTCTTTGGATCTGGTGCAGGAGTCCACCAGATATGCTATGGATTTGTATGACACGCCACTGTTGTAGGTAAGCCCTATCTCGCAGGTACGCGAATTGGAGTAGCCGGATGTGACACCGGCAGCCTCGATGGCCGGGCGTAATTTGCGGAGAGCCCACTTGTTCAGTTCAGGCACGTTGAATCCCTTGTCGCCGGCAAAGCCACAGCAGCCTATCTCGGCCGGAACCACCACATTTGTGGAGCATTTGCTTGCAAGGCCCACTATTACCGGAGCCAGGCCCATTCGGCGCGACGAGCATGTGACATGTATGGCCACAGTCTCGTCGGTGGGCGTGAATTCAAGATGAGGGGCAAGAAATACTGAAATGAATTCGGCGGGCTCGTACAGCTTCATGCTCTTGATATGTTCGCGCATGCGGTGCAGACAGGGGCTTTGGTCACACATCACTGGATATTTGCCGTTTTCCGACGCTTCGAGTAGAGCTTTCTCGAGTTTCTCCAGCATTTCATCGCCTACCTTGGGCATGCCTTTGCTCTCCCATATCATGCCGCAGCACAGATGCTTCATACCCTTGGGGAATATCACCTCATAGCCGGCCTTGTGGCAAAGATTTATCATTGTATCCACCAATGGCGCGATTGCCTTTCCTTTTTCGCGCGTCACACCCATGGTACGGTTGATGCATGACGGAAAGTACACTACCTTGCGCGGCTCTTTTGGAGCGACTTCATTGTTGCCCAATGTCTGCTTGGGATTGTATGCCTCAGGGAGAGCCGATGTCCACAACGGCATGCCCATGGCATGTAGGCTGCGTCCTATCGAGTTGACGGCATTGTCGCCAAGCACATTATGCGCCATAGAGGCCGCACCGAGAGCCAGACGCAGTCCGCCTTCTATACCGGCAAGATGCCTTGCGGCAAATACACCTGTGCGATAGCCGAACGACCCCTCGGGCAGGAAGTACTCGCGCCATGCATGGATAAGATCTCCTGTATTGATTTTCATGGGGCACGATGTGCTGCACAGCCCGTCGCCCGCACAGGTGGCATCGCCCAGATAACGGAAATCTTTAACAAGGCTTGCCGCGCGGGCCGCGTCATCGGGTTTGCCGGTCTTGCGCAGGCGCGATATCTCGCGCACTATCACCGTGCGCTGCCGGGCCGACAGGGTGAATCCGCAGCTCACACAGTTCACCTCGCAGAAACCGCATTCGATACATTTGTCAATCACATCATATGCTACGGGCAGCGGCTTGATGTTCTTGAGATAGCAGCCGGGGTCGTCATTGAAGACCACGCCGCGGTTGAGCACGTTGAGCGGGTCGAATGCATCTTTCACACGCCTCATATAGGCAAAGGCTTTCTCGCCCCATTCTTTTTTGATAAACGGAGCCATATTGCGGCCAACGCCGTGTTCGGCCTTGAGCGAGCCGTCATAACGGTCAATGACAAGCTTCTCGATCTCCTCCATGAGGTGACGGTACTTGTCTACATCGGCCTGTGTCTCGAACGACTGGGCTATCACAAAGTGATAATTGCCCTCGAGCGCGTGGCCGTATATGCATGCGTCGTCATATCCGCACTCCTTCAGCAGCGCCGACAGCTCGGACGTGGCCTTAGGCAGATCGTCGATATGGAATGCGATGTCCTCGATAAGCGCGGTAGTGCCCGGACGGCGGGTGCCGCCTACGGCCGGGAACACACCCGAACGAAGAGCCCACCAACGGCCGGTTTCCTCCGGATCGGTGGAGAAATGCGGCTTCTGATAAAGTGAGAATCTCTCCACCACAGCCATGATGCTGTCGATATTGGCCTGAAGTTCTTCCTTTGTATCGGCCTTTGTATCGAGGAGCAGAGCGGTAAGGCCTGTACCTGTATCATCGTGCACGGCCTCGAGCGATTTCTTGTCGAGCATTTCGCACGAGAACACGGGTGCATCCTTCTTGAGTGCCACCACACAGCGGCACGCCTCGGCCATATCGCTGAAATACAACATGCACGAAGCGGCACACGGATACAGATGCGATGTGGCGAGCGTGGCCTCGGACAGGAATGCCAGCGTACCTTCACTGCCGACAAGACTGTGGGCTATGATATCGAATGGATCATCATATATGACGAACGGCAAAAGGTTCAGACCTGTGACATTCTTTATCGAATATTTATACCTGATACGGCTGCATACCTCGCGGTCGAGCCGTATGGAATCGCGGATACTCTCTATCTCGGCAAGAAGCGAAGAATGCGTCTTGCGGAAACTCTCGCGCGAAGCTTCATCTCCGGTATCAAGCACGGTACCGTCGGCCAGCACCATGCGCGCCGACAGCAGAATACGGTCGCTATTGGCATGTGTGCCGCAGTTCATGCCGGATGCATTGTTTATGATGATGCCGCCCACCATGGCCGACTTCTTCGAAGCGGGATCGGGAGCGAACATACGGCCCATCGGAGCCAATATCTCGTTTATGCGTGCGCCGATTATACCGGGTTGGACGGTTATCTTCGATATATCCGGAGCAATCTCAATATTCTCCCATCCTTTGCCGGCCACAATAAGCACCGAATCCGTAACCGACTGTCCGGACAGACTGGTGCCTGCGGCACGGAATGTCACCGGCACGCCGTGAGCCGAGGCAAGCTTAAGCAATCGACTCACCTCCTCCTCATTCTGCGATATGATGACCATCTTGGGAATAAGACGGTAAAAGCTGGCGTCGGTACCCCATGCGAGTCTTCGCAGTTCATCGGTGAATACGCGCTCGCGCGGAATGAATGTCAATACTTCATTCAGAAAATTCTCATGTGCCGGAGAGTCGGTTTGCATTGGTATAGCTAAGAATATTGATTATAATGGATAATCTGCGAATTTAGCAAAAAAATGTGATTTTTCCGCTAAATTCGCATAGAATTATTTATATATCCTGTATTTGGCGGATGCCTCACGGAATGGCTCTACATCCTTGTTCCAATAGTCCTCGATGTCGGCCACCTTGTAGTTCTTTGCAAAGCGTCGGCGTATTTCCTTGCTGCCGCATACTTTGTCGAACATGTCAAACCTTTTTTTATCGCAGTTCTCGAAAACCTTGTGTTCGGGATACATGTCGGCCAGCTCTTCCATCACATAGAACTGCGTGAGCGACAGCGGAGCTTTGTCTACATCGGTGACGTATACCTCCACACCCTGAATATTCTTGTCCTTGTCGGTGGAATAAAATGGCTTTATGTGGATGGGACGGAACATCAGCCCGGGGAGATTGCGGGCATTGAGACGCTGCGCCAGTTTGTCGGCCTCGATCCACGAAGCGCAGAACAGCTTGAACGGCTCAGTGTATCCCACGCCGATCGACATATAATACAGCTCGCCGAGGATACCTGTCACCGGATAGTATATTGCCGATTCAGGAGTGGGAATATGCGGCGATGGAAGCACCCACGGCATGCCGGTGGAACGGAAATCCATATCGCGCGTATATCCCTCCATAGGTATAACCGTGAGGTTCAATTTCTTGCCTTTAGCGCCGGCCAGACCCTCACCGTCGAGATACTTGGCAAGCTCGCCGGGAGTAAGGCCATAGAGATAAGGAATTGGGAACTGGCTTACAAACGATATGCACGAGTCTTCGGCCAGATTACCCTCTATCTTGTTGGCTCCCACCGGATTCGGACGGTCGAGCACCATGAATTCCTTGCCATTCTCGGCACATGCCTCCATGGCCAGTCCCATCGACGATATGAATGTGTATGACCGGCAACCATTATCCTGTATGTCATATATCATCACATCCACATCTTTCAGCATTTCCGGTGTGGGCTTGCGTGTCTTGCCATATACTGAATATACGGTAACACCTGTAGCGGGATCAACTGCATTACCCACCGTATCGCCGGCATATATGTTGCCGCGCACACCATGTTCAGGCGCATAAAGAGCAACAAGCTCCACGCCGGGTGCCTCGGCCAGAATGTCGACGGTGGATTTGAGTTTGTTATCCACACCGGTAGGGTTGGTGAGCAGACCCACCTTCTTGCCCTTGAGGGGGGCGAAGTCCATATCGCGAAGTACTTCGATACCGGGCTTCACCTGAGCTGCCGCTCCCAATGCGAGAGCGGCAGACATGATGACAGTCAGTATTTTTTTCATTTCTTTTCGGGAGTTTTTGCGCCGTACTCAGGATTGATATGCGGACGCACAAGCAATGTAACCGCCCATGTGGCCAGATTGCAGGCGAGTACCCACCAGAAGAAGTTTGCGTAGGAATTACCGAGCACATGCTCCTTCATGAAGCCTGCGGCCATACCCGGAAGCATCATGCCCAAAGCCATGAAGGCGGTACAGATGGCATAGTGCGAGGTCTTGTAGGGCCCTTCGGCGAAATACATCATGAACAGCATGAAGGCAGTGAAACCGAAGCCATAGGCAAACTGCTCGAGAATCAGACAGCAGAATACGGTGGCCTTGCCGGTAACAGTTGCAAAATCGGGCTGGAAATTGGACAGCACGATATAGGCGACGCAGTTGAGCGATGTGGCGAGAGCCATGGGCCATATCCACTTGCGCAGGCCTCCTTTCGAGGCGCATATACCGCCGATGATACCACCGACTGTAAGGCCGAGAATGGCGAATACACCATATGCGAGACCCACCTCGCTTTGGCTCATGCCGAGACCGCCGGCATCACGCGATGCAAGCATGAAGGGCTGGCAGAGCTTTACAACCTGTGCTTCGGGCAGACGGTAGAGGAGCATGAACAGCATGGCAAGCACCACGTGCTTCTTCATGAAGAAAGTCTTGAACGAACCGCCGAATTCCTTCAGTATGCCGCCTACCGTCTTCTTCTGCTCGCCGCCTACAGGGCGGTCGGCATCAGGATAAGGCAATATGAATGTATGCCAAAAGAATACCAATGCGAAGAATGCGGCACAGATAGCCACTGTAAGCTTCCAACCCATAGCGGCGCTGCCGGTGGCAGTTTCAAGGAAACCGGCTATAATAACGAGACCGCCCTGACCGAATACACTGGCGCAACGGTAGAATGTGGAGCGGATACCGACAAACATGCTCTGCTGATTGGTATCGAGAGCCAGCATGTAGAAGCCGTCGGATGCGATATCATGTGTGGCTGAGCAGAATGCTGTGAACACATAGAAAGCCAGGCAGATGGCGAATGCGCTCACAGGCACACCCGCCGCTATCTCGGTAGCATCGGGCATAGGCAGAGTGAAAGCTATGGCAGCGAGGCCGATAGCGACGCACAACTGCATCATCACCGTCCACCAACGTTTTGTCTTGAGTATATCCACGATCGGCCCCCAGAAAGGCTTGATTACCCAAGGCAGGTAAAGCCATCCTGTATAGAGGGCTGCCGAAGTCTCCGACATGCCAAGCTGTGTGAAGAGCACCATCGTCACCATATTGATGAAGATGAACGGTATGCCCTGCGCAAAGTAGAGCGTAGGAATCCACGCCCACGGATTGCGGTATTTTACTTTTTCCATTTAATGATCAGTTTAATTTAAAGCTATTGAGCGTGATTAATAGAGCGTCACAAGCTCCGATTCGGGATAATAGTGTCTCAGGATCTCATCATATCCGTAACCCTTCGCACCCATCACGGCAGCACCTATCTGGCACAGGCCTACGCCATGACCCCAGCCTGCGCCGCGGAGCACGAAGCGGGCGGCGAAACCCGACTCGTCGAAGTCGTGACGTTCCACCACAAAGGCAGAGCTGTAAAGATGGCTCGTAGACAGAGTGCGACGGATCTCAAGCTCCTTGCCTAGCACCATGGTTTTCTTTGTGCCGACGATGCGCAGGCGGGTAAGACGGCCTGATGTGCCGCGGTCGAAGGGCTGCAGATCTATGATACGGCCGAAATCTATACCCGAGCGTTCGAGCACGAGTTTCGAAAGCTCCTCGGCTGTATATTCCACCTTCCACCGATAGAAATCTGTGGTCTCCTGGTCGTAGTTGTTGAGCACCTGCGACAGAATATCGGGGTCGGAAGTGTTGCAGAAGGCATCGGGGCGACCGAGAATCCACTTCGCAGCCTCGCCTTCAATACGCAGGTCGGGATATTCCATGCAGTTTGCCGCATCGAGCCGTGCCACAAGATAATTGTAATGCACAGGCTCCCAACAGTTCTCAAACTCCTCGAACACACCGCCGCAGCACTTGGAGAAGCGCGCGTCGCACAGTTCGCCCTCATATTCGAGCACCTGCCCGCGGGTATCGGCCACAGCCTCGGCCACCTTGGGGGTGGACTGGCGTGTGATGCCCTGATAGCGCTGGCAATGATCGTCGGCGCACACATGATATTTCACATGATCCTCACGGTCGTACCACTTTACGAGTTCGCCGTCGGTGCGGGTGCATGCGCAATAGTGCTCGCCGGAACCGCTGATGCGGTCGTGCTTCTCGATTTGGGCGAGAAGCCAGCTACGCGATATCACGGCATGTGCACGGAGCAGCGACAACGAAGCCTTGGCGCTCATCTCCGACGATATCACACTGGTGAGATAATCTTCGACCGACACGATATCGACGGCTACAAGACCGTTTTCGTACAGGAATTCAAGATCGCCCACAAAACGCTGGTTTTCCTTGCGTTCCCAATGGAAATTAACACCGATCACCACGTCCTTGATCTCAAAGACGCAGCTGTCGGACGACGCCTTGAACAGAAGCCTATCGTATTGCCGGCCGTTCCAAATCACCTTGTTGTCGGGCGACAACGAAAGATGCTGCGGGCCCGATACTGCCTCTCCGTCGGCATTGTACACGCCTATGAGATCGACATCGATCTCCTGTGCCGTCAATACTCCGACTCTTACTACGGGTTCTGATGGATATTTATCTGACATTGGATGCTATTTCGTTGATTTCGTCTGCCGAAAGACAAAGTTCATCAAGAATTCTGATAATTGTATCGGCATCGAGTGCATTAAAATCTTTCTCGAGAGGTGTTATGAACACGCCACCCATGTCGACAGATGCCGGCGACAGCAGCATTGTGCCCTCGCCCTCGGTACCATAGAACGACGGACGGTGACGCTTGCGCGGAATCACCACCAGCCGTACTCCGGCCGGTGTGGGATAACACAGCAGGTTCATCATCGGCTCTTTCTCACCTTCGGGCACGGGGATAGCCGCATATAGACGACCGAAAAGACGCTCTGCAGCCTCAGGTTCGTCGACCGGAGTATCGATCACAAATACTTTGAGCGGCAACGTGTCGACAAGAGCAAGTGTGGCATCGCCATCGGTGGCGACGGTCTTGAACTCAGCATTCTCGAGTGCGGAAGCCAATGTGAGGAAATCGCTGTTTCCTGCCTGGAAGTGCATGTGGTCGGGAGCCGATGCGCCACAGCGCGGGCCGTTGTAGAACACTGTGTATTCCTCGAGTTCAGAAGCCAGACGCACCATATCGGCGATACGGCCTGTGATGAGTTGGTCGGTATGGCTGTTGTCGGGTATGGTGAGGTGGCGCGGAAAAATTGGGAACGGATTGACGAGCACGGTATAGCGGCCGCCCCACTCTATTCCGGTCTGAACATCGGGGCGGTTTGCGGCGCATAGGAAACATTTGCGCTCCTTGAGCGACTTGGCGTCGACCTTGGCCGACGACGACACTATACGTGCGGGATTGAACTGTACCTTGACAGTCCATCCGGGCAGATTCACCTCTTTGACGCGGACGCCCTTGAGCGCCTCGAAATTGCCGGCGGCCTGAGGCCACACGGCAATTTGCGAGTCGATGAATTCTGCGATTTTATCGGCGTTGAGGCGCATCGTGTATCAGTCTTGGTTCATAGCGCAGCGGGCCTGAAGCTCCCAGGTGCGGATGCGGTCCTTGTACAGGTTGTTGTTGTTGGTCTTCACGATGTCGAGGGCGTGGTCGCTGTTGTCCTCCCAACGACGGCACAGGTACACTACATCATATACGCGGCCGATCTGGTTGTGGCGCGAGAAGGCAAGGCCGAGGGCATAGTCCTCGCCATACGATGTGTTGGGCACGTGGATCTCACGCAGCATGGGAGTGTAGAAAGCACGGGGAGCGCCAAGGCCATTGATACGCAGGGCATTGTTGCGGCCGTTCTCGGGAGTCCATTCCTTGTGATCGATCACACCCGGCGGAATCATGTTCATGTCGATATCGGTGAGCATGTAGGTACCAACCACCATCGAGCAGTTCTGATCGTAGAAGGCCTTCACCATCTTTGTGAGGGTGTTTTCGTCGGCATATACGTCGTCGGAATCGAGCTGAACGGCAAATTTACCGCACTTCTCGTGGTTGACCCCCATATTCCAGCAGCCGCCGATACCGAGATCGTCGCGCTCGGGAGTGATGTGGATCACGCGGGGGTCGTTGGTGAATTCCTCTATGGCTTCGGAAGTGCCGTCGGTCGAGTGGTTGTCGACAATGATAAGGTTGAAGGGGAAATCGGTTTTCTGGCTCAGTACGCTGCGGATGGCATCGCGGATGGTGCGTACGCGGTTGCGCACGGGGATGATTACCGATGCCTCATATTCAAAGTCACCTTTGTTGAATTCGATTGTGTCGAACTTGGGAGCCAGATAGCCGCCGATAGCCTTGAGGTGATCGGTGCAGGCTGCTTCCATCTCTATCTGCACACCGCGGTTCTTGGGATCGACGTAGCTGAATATGGCTTCGCCGGATTCCTTCTTGGGAGCGGCGATATCGGTATAGAGATATTCGTTGATATGCACGATGGGAGCTATGCGGCTAAGACGCAGGCGCAGGTCGTAGAGACCGGCGGCCTTGTAGTCGGCAGAGATGCCTGCGGCAGCCTTCTTGAAGTCAACTGCATTAAACATCAGCAATGAGCCGAAGTTGAAATCATCGCGGAGCGAGCCGAACTGGTAGTCTATCACAGGAGCATTGCTCTTCTTGCCGTCGACAACCACATACGAGTCGGCATAGAGCATACCGGCCTTGGAGTCGTGGGCGAGGCGCACGAAGCGGTCGAGAGCCAGATAGCCGGGTACCAATGTATCATACTTTGTGTAAAGCATGATGAAGTCTGCATCGGCTGCCTCGGCGATTTTCTTCATGGTGGCCGAGGAGTTGAGACTGTCGATATGTATCATGTCGCAGCCAAGCTGAGGAGTGGCGGCTGCATCGGTGCTGAGCAGGTAGATCTTGCTCACGAGCGAGCTTTCGCGCAGAGCGCTTACGGTTGCCGCGGCCTGGTCGGTGTCGGCGAAAGGCACAAAGCAGTTGATAGTTGTTTTCATGTCTTTATGGGTAATAATCGATTATTAATTTACTTTATTGACGGTTGAAGAAGTTGAGTATCTGGGCCATCAGCGAGGCACGCGAGCCTTCGTCGGATATGGTCTCGAACGGGAAGCCGATCACCACCGTGCTGTAGTCGCCGAAGCGGTTGGCGGTACCGGCCACAAGATTATTCTCGGAGTAGCGCATTATGGTGCAGCCGGTGTCGGCATCGGGAGCATAGAACGAATCGGGCGACTCCACCGCATAGCAGTCGGCGTTGAGCTCGTTGGAGAATTCATATCGGCCGCCTGTGAAAGCTTTGAAACGGCTCTGTACTTCGTAAGCCTCGCCGGTGACGCTGGCCTGGCCGACACGCCAATGGTAACCGAGCACCTCGGTGGCAAATTTCTGATCGGCCTCGGCCACTTCCTTGCTCGAATTGGGGTTGTCCCACAAGTCGGTGGCGACATACGATCCGCTCACAAAGAAACTTGTGCCGGCTTTGGCGGCAGCGGCGATCTTATCCTGCAACTGCGAGGGGAACGTCTTGAAGTAAGTGCCGTAGATGCCGCGGCCGCGCTTTATCTCCTTCTGTTTGCCGAGGATGAGATCGACTATGCGCGCATCATCCGGCGCAACGGGCGATGCTTGATAAGCGGCTACCGACGATGAGTAGAAAGAGTGTCCGGCACGGGCGACAGCCTTGCCGTGAGTGTATACATAGTCGAATGTATTACCGGCCACGACCTTGTCCTCATAGTTGGAGCGCGATGCTCCGAAACCGGCCGCATCATCGTCCATCCATGGGATATCGCGGCGGTATTCAAACTGTGAGCCTATGAACGAAATGTCGTACACATATGGCACGCCGTGGTCGCGTACGTCGTAGAATCCGGCGATGGCCTCCGACGCCTCAAACCAATCGGGAGCGCTCACACGTGTAAATCCGTTCACAATCTGCACGGGAGCCGATCCGTTCTGCAGATCGCATACGGCAAGCACCTCGGACGGGAAGCTTACACCGCCCTCGTTTCCTGCCACGATGCGGTAGGAATGTATGTCGGTATCCGTAAGTGTCACTGTATATTCCGGAGACTCCACCTTGGCTACCGGAGCGAATCCCACTCCGTCGCCTATACGCTGCTCCACAATATAATAAGTGGGACGCGCGGTGGCTTCGAGGCTGTCGACAGTCTCGGCCCAGCTGAGACGATAGCTGCGTCCCCCTGCGGGATTGATTGCAAAATTCCTGATTGGAAGCGGCTGCACCACATATTCGCGGCCATCGCGGTGAGCGATAAACTCAAGCATTCCCTTGTAGATTGCGCGCGACACAGCGAAACGGAATGCCGGGTCGAGGCCGTATTTCATGTCGGCGAAATTCTGATGGCTGAGGAATTCGAGCAGCATCGCGGGCACCTGCGGCGAGCGAGCCTCGAAATATGATTTGTCCCACATGCCACGGCGTGTCCAGTTGGGCTCGAACTGCTCACGCACATCGTTCACGATATTGGTCATTATCAGATCCGTGAGATCGCGCGAGGCAGTGCGGGAGTTGCCGTTGCCGAAGTTGTCGCCGGCTGTGGAATAGATACCGAGTGTTCCAACGATAGAGTCGGTCTTGAATGTACCGGCATCGGTATGGAATGCAAAACTGAGATCTACGGGGATGCCGAGGCCTTCCTCATCGGGCAGCTGCGACGAACCGCCGGCGAGCCAGTTGACCCACAGACCGCGCGACTTATAGTCGTCGGTGTAATCGTTCACATAATCCGACGGAGTGAACACACTGTCGGGTGCGCCGGCCCACTGCAGGAAGTAGCGAGCGGCCTCGGTGAACTTCGGATAGCCGCTCGACACATATTTGTAGTCGATAGAATCTTTCGGTTCTTTCACCTTTCGTGCTACAACACCCTTGCCGCCGCCGATCTTGACGGCATCTGCCGACACTGTGGTGCCGGGCTTTGAGCTGTAGTTGCTCAGTGATACAATGTTTTGATTTTTACCGGCCTTGAAGGGGAAGTGTCCGAGGTAGATCCAGGTGCCGCCTCCCATTTTCTGGTTGACGGTGAAGTTGCGCGGGCCGTTGGCTGTTTTGATTGTGTATTGGGCGTCAGGTGTGCTGTTGGGTGTTGTGATATAGCTTACATATACTGCATAGTTGCCGTCGGCCGGTATATCGGCGTTCCACTTCGCAGTGGAAGGTTCTGTTCGTGATTTTTTACTTATGGCCTTGGTGAGTCGGGCATGCCCCTCGGCAAACGGCCGGCTGCCGTTGACAAGCATCTTGCCGTCCCATGCAAAGCCGGGAGTCGTTGATGTCGTCCATTCTTCGGCTCCCGATGTCTCGGCATATCCGGGAGTGGCGGCATTGTCGCCGTCGACTATTATCTCGGTGAGCTGTATGTCACGCTCGCGCGGACTCATCACGTAAGCGCCGGCATTCTCGAGCATAGGCATCAGGAACGGCATCACATAGCTCTGTGTGTATAGATCCTCGACCGTCTGGAAAATACGGGCTCGCTGCCACTCCCAACGGTTGAGTTTCGGCTCGAAATACCACCCGTGGCTCTGCCACATTGCGATATTGGCGCCGTCGAGCCCGAGGGGAGCCTTCTCAGCTTCAAGATCCACCACAAAGGGAAGTTTCTCGTTGGGTCTGCGGTTCTTTTTGGGAGCGAACAATGCAAGGTCGTCCAGATTCTTTCCGCCGGCAAGTATACGCACCTTGTATTTAGCATATTCAGGCCCCATTACGGCAATAATCTCAGCCTTGAGTTTCTTCAGATTCTCGGCTGTAAGAGGAATGTAGGATGTGTTCTCGTTGCAATCAACCGTAACAATACGTTTTTTACTGTCTACATTGATTTTCTCCACTTTCACTGCGCCGAATCCGGTCGATCCCGGACGATAGGCGCTGATTACTTTCGCCACATTATCCTCTTGCTCGCCGGCATATGCCGCGGCCGGCACAAGGGTAGCCCCTACAAGAAGTGTGGCAGTTGCTAATAGGCTGATTTTCATTTCGGTTTTAGATTCAAAGAGGAGCCTTACTCTCCTGTACACTGCAAAGATAGACACAAATTTACATATATCAAAACCGATTAACATTCATTAATACACATATACAATATTTCAGCTTGCTTCACCGATTTTACGTACAGGCGCCTGCATTGGCTCGCGTACCTCACAGCACCCGGCCACTGCAAAAATAATGACTGCGCCAATAATAATCGTCAAGATCCGTCACAACAACACCTTGTGATGTAGTGGCGTGTATTATTTTGTTGTCGCCTATATATATGGCCACGTGGTTGATGCGGCCGCCACCACGCTTGTTGGTAAAGAACACAAGATCGCCGGGACGCAGTTCATCGCGGCTTATGCGACTGCCATATTCGGCCTGCTCGCGGCTCGACCGCGGCAATTTTATACCGGCACCTTTCTCATAAGCCATACAGGTAAGGCCCGAGCAGTCGGTGCCACGGCGGCTGTTGCCCCCGTATACATAAGGTGCGCCAAGCCAATCGCGAGCCGCATCTATCACTCCGGCAGCAGTGCCAGAAACATTTTGCGGACGGTCGGTTCCGGGACGTGGCCGCGCGGGCTTATCCGGTTTCTGTCGGTTGCCGCCACGCTCGGCATATATCGAGTCGTACTCGACGGCATTGCGCGAGCTGTGACAGCCGGCAAGCGCCGAAGCCATCACTGCAACAACCAAAAATATGTATACGCGGGATTTCACAAAGCAAATTTACGCAATAATCCGTTCCGTTCAAAATCTCTGGCACGATATTTGCACAGGAATAAACGAATACATACCTCTAAAAACTCTTTTATTATGGCAAAGAAATTTTTCAATCTTATCATCCTCGACAAAAGCGGCTCGATGATGAGTATCCGCGACGCGGCCATCGCCGGCGTGAACGAGACCATCGGCACCATACGAAGCATCAAACGTGAAACCGATTGCCCGCAGGAGGTTTCCATCCTGCCATTCTGCGGTTGCTCCACAGATTATATGCTTGAGAACGCCGAAGTAGACAAAGCCCCGGTCATCACCGCCGACAACTACCGCCCCTGCTGCTCCACCCCGCTGCTCGACGCCATCGGCAAGGGCTGCACCCGCCTCAAGACACATATCGGCGACACCAAGGACATCGCAGTATCCGTGACCATAATTACCGACGGCTACGAGAATGCGTCAAAGGAATGGACATACAACTCCATAAAGTCGCTCATCGAAAGTCTCAAGGCCGAAGGATGGCTGTTTGCATTCATAGGCGCCAATATCGACGTGGCCAAGGTGAGCGAGCAGATGGCTATCGACAATGCGATGGCGTTCAGCGCCGACGAGGAAGGCACACGGCGGATGTTCGAGAAAGAGCGCGCATCGCGCATGCGTTGGAGCGAGCGCGTGGCATCGGCACCCGATTGCGCGAGTCCCTGCGAGATGAACGAGGACTATTTCTCCTGATTCAACTTGCGCCAACGCTCGATAAGAGCCGTCATGTCGGCGGGGAGGGGGGCTGAGAAGTCCATCTCCTCGCCGGTGTGCGGATGGCGGAACCCCAGCGTGCGGGCATGCAGCGCCTGTCGCGGGCATATTTCCATACACTTGCTCACAAAAGCCTTGTAGGTCGACGAGGGCACGCCGCGCAGCACTTGATCGCCCCCGTAGCGGGCGTCGTTGAACAGCGGATGCCCTATATGCTTCATATGCACACGTATCTGGTGGGTGCGCCCGGTCTCGAGCACACATTTCACCACGCTCACATGCCCGAGCGGTTCTATCACGGTGTAATGAGTCACGGCATGCTTGCCCTGGCTGCCGTCGGGGAATACGGCCATCTGAAGGCGGTCGCGCGGCGAACGGCCTATGTTGCCTTCGATACGGCCTGCCTGCGGATCGGGACGTCCCCACACCACGGCCACATATTCGCGGCGCGTCGTCTTGTTGAAGAACTGGCGGCCGAGATCGGTCTTGGCATCGGGAGTCTTGGCCACAACGAGCAGCCCCGACGTATCCTTGTCGATACGGTGCACCAGACCCATGCGCGGATCTTTCACATCATAGTCGGGATCGTCTTTGAAGTGCCATGCCAGCGCATTGACGAGCGTGCCGGAGTAATTGCCGTGGCCGGGGTGCACCACCAGGCCGGCCGGCTTGTCCACCACAAGCACATGATCGTCCTCATACACTATGTCGAGGGGAATATTCTCGGCTATCACCTCGAAATCGTAGCGCGGGCGATCCATCACCACCTGCACCACATCGAGTGGCTTCACGCGATAGTTGCTCTTTACGGGCTTGCCGTTGACGATGATGCAGCCTGCCTCGGCAGCCTGCTGCACACGGTTGCGCGACGACTTCTGCAGCCGCTCTACAAGGAATTTGTCGACACGCAGCAGCGCCTGCCCTTTGTCGGCCACAAAACGGAAGTGCTCGTAGAGACGACGCTCGTCGTCGCCGTCGATAATTACTACGGAAGACTCGTCGGAGACGTCGCCGCCTTCGGCATCGTCGAGTTCAGGAAAGTCATCATTATCTTCGGTCATCACTCATCAATCTCGTATGACGACTCACCGGCGAGGTCGTCGTAGACAGCTTCCTCTGCCGATACAGAATCGGAGTCCTCCTCGGCGGGCGCCACATAAGTGCCGACTTCGAGCACCACCGAGGCATTGACGGGTATCATCGACCCCACTCCGAGCGGGCGACCGTCGGCGTGCGCGCTCTCCACAAGGTCGGGATACTGCGACGGCACGTTGACAAAGCGGATGCCGGTAATGCCGAGGGCATTCAGATATGAAACCGCCTGGCGCACCGACACACCGGTGACAGGCATCGACAGTGTGACGTGCTTGGGAGAGAATGCGGTGACGGTGACGTATACACTGCGGCCGCGCTTCACCTGCGAGCCGGCCTTGGGCCACGATTCCACCACCGTGCCGGCAGGGATTGTCGTATCATATATCGAATCGGATATCTCGATGCCGAGGCCGGCGGCGTCGAGCGTGGCGCTCGCACGTGCATATGTCATATCTTTTATCTCGGGCACGGTGGCGTCGTCGCCGTGATGCGTCCATATTTTCAGGAAAAGCAGCAGCAGCCATACCAGGAGCAGTGCGGTGACAGCCATGGCTATCAGAGCTGTCCACAGCGGATGATTGCGCCGGAAAGCCTGTATCTTCTGTATTACGGGTGTACTCATTGTCTTGAAATAATAGGCAAAGGTAGCTAATTTTTTTGAAGATATGCGATTTTATCGGCGGAATATGCCATTGAGACGGCGTACAAAAGCACGCATGAAGGCGCGGGCGTGCTTGGGCAGCGGCGATGGCGAGGTACTGAGGTCGCTGGCCATGGGGTCGGAGAAACTTGTGAGCGGCTGCTCCTCGCCGAACTGCTCGGGGAATATGACGAGGATATTGTTGCGGCTGAAGTTGCGTTGCAGCAACGAGGGCATCTCTGTGACCTCGTCGGTGTGCGACACCGAATGCGGCCGGGCGCTTATCACCACAAACAGGTCATCGTCGAGGATACGGCCCGCAAGCAGTATCATGGAATCGAGCGAGTCGATGGTGCGGAACTCGCAGCGTATCCCATAGTTCTCCTGGTACAGCACGCCTTGTATCAGGGGCTGCACGTCGCTGTGGCAGCAGAAAATCACACGGCAGCCTATCTGGCGTGTGAGGCGCGCCACGGCACGCACCCACCGGCTGAAGCCGGTCTCGTACTGGGCGTCGCGCGGCACGGCCACTATGATGCGTGTGACGGTGTTGAGCGGAATATAGCAGCGCGATATGATGAGCATGCGGTTGGTGGATCGCAGCAGCTGCTCTACTTTCGAGCCGAAGAATGTGTCGATGACAGTGGTGCGGCGGTGCATGCCGAGGATCACCTCGGTGATGTCGCGCTCGGATATGGCGTTGAGGATGCCGGTGACGGTGTTGAGGTCGTATCTCTCTACCTGCTCCATGCTCACGTTGGCGGCTGCGGCGGTCGTGAGGGCGGCGTCGAGGGCGGCTGCCGACACGGCCTTGGCCCGGGTGGAGTTCTCGTTGCGTACGTGTATCGCGTAGAAGCTGTGGCGTCCACGGTCGTTGCGCATGAGCAGGCCGAGATCGACGAGCGAAGCGGCAGTGAGCGGATTGTCGACGGCGATGAGCGAGTTGTTGGTGCGCGTGTGGCGTATCATGTCGTCCTTGTCGAGCATGCTTATCTTGAGCCTGGCGGCACCGGCGGCGGTGATGATGGGCGCGGCGGCACAGGTGACGAGTATCACCACGATGGTGGCGTTGAGCATCACCTCCGAGAGGATGCCCATGCGGTAGCCGAGCGACACCACGGCAAGAGCCACGGCGGTATGTGCGGCGGTGAGGCCGAACATCACATTGCGCGAGCAGGAACCCAGACCGTTGGCCTTCTGCACCACGAATGCCGGTATCCATTTGCTCGCGAGAGCCACTGCGAGCATCATGCCGGCGGCGGCGAGGGTATCGGGGTCGAGCACCACACGCAGGTTGATCATCATGCCCACGCCGATAAGGAAGTACGGTATGAAAAGGGCGTTGCCCACAAACTCAATCGAGGTCATCAGGGGTGAGCCGTGGGGCACGTAGCGGTTGAGCACCAGGCCGGCGAGGAAAGCGCCGAGCACGGCCTCCACGCCGATGAGCTGCGCAGTCCACGCGGCGAGGAACACCATGGCGAGGACAAAGACATACTGGGTGACGCGGTCGCTGTATGTCTTGAAGAACATACGGGTGACGCGGGGATACAGGAATACCACGGCGGCGGTCCACAGTCCCATCCTGATTATGAGCCAGACGATAGCCATGGCGTTGAAGCTGCCCTCGGTGTGGATGCTCACGGCTGTGGCGATGACGAGCAGGGAGCCGGCCACGGCCATTATGGTGCCGACGATGGCGATGAGCACGGCGGGCGCCTTGGTGATGCCGAAGCGCGCGGCCACCGGATAGGATATGAGGGTGTGGGCGGCATACATGGCGCCGAGCATCAGCGATGTGACGAGGCCGAGGCGCATAACGAGCATACTGAACGCCACTCCAAGCCCCAGAGGCACGAGCAGCGTGAGCAGACCGAAGAGCAGTCCTCGACGCAGATTGAGCCGCAGGTGGAACATGTCGATCTCAAGGCCGGCGAGAAACATCAGGTAGAGCAACCCCACCTGGCCGAATATGGCGAAACTCGAGTCGTTGCTCAGGATATCGAAACCATATGGCCCCACCGCCACGCCGGCCACGATCATGCCTATGATGTGTGGGATCTTGAGGCGGTTGAGGAGCAGCGGCGCAAGCAGAATTATCACCAGCACGATAAAGAATATCGGTACGGGCTGAGTGACAAGCGCGGCTGCTATCATTACTGCGGCGGGTTTATGACCTGTAGGCGATATATTGCACGATCTGCACGGCGTTGAGGGCGGCACCCTTGCGGAGCTGGTCGCTCACCGTCCAGAAACTCAGGCCCGGGCCGGCGAGGTCGCGGCGCACGCGCCCCACAAACACGGGGTCGGTGCCGGCGGCTCCGAGCGGCATGGGGTATTCGAGTGCCCCGGGATTGTCTACGAGCACCACGCCGGGAGCTTCGGCGAAAGCCTTGCGGGCCTCGTCCACGCTGATCGGACGCTCGGTCTCCACCCATATGGCCTCGCTGTGGGCGCGCATCACGGGCACGCGCACACATGTGGCGCTCACCTCTATCGCGGGGGCATGCATTATTTTCTTTGTCTCGTGATACATCTTCATCTCCTCGCGGGTGTATCCGTTGTCGGTGAACACGTCGATGTGGGGAATGACGTTGTAGGCGAGCTGATGGGCGAAGCGCTCCACCACGGGAGCGTTGCCGGCGGCGATATCAGTGTATTGCCGCACGAGCTCGTCCATGGCGCGCGAGCCGGCACCGCTTGCGGCCTGATATGTGCTCACGTGCACACGGCGCACGGGAGATATACGGTGCAGGGGGTTGAGCGCCACTACCATCTGTATGGTGGTGCAGTTTGGATTGGCGATGATGCGGCGGGGAGCGGCAAGGGCGTCGGCGCCGTTGATCTCGGGCACGACGAGGGGCACGTCGGCGTCCATGCGGAATGCGCTTGAGTTGTCGATCATGACGGTGCCATGGGCGGTGATCACCCCTGCGAAGTCGCGCGACACGGATGCGCCGGCCGAAACAAGCGCATAGTCCACACCGGCAAACGACGACCGGCCGGTAAGCTCCTCGATCTCGATGTCACGGCCGCGGAAAGGCAGAGTGGAACCCGCCGAACGTGCCGAGCCGAAGAGTCGCAGATTGTCGACGGGGAGGGCACCCCCCTCGAGTACATTTAGAATTTCACGGCCGACAGCTCCGCCGGCCCCGACAATAGCGATGTTCATCTTATGAATGGTATTCTGATAAAAATTTGTGCAAAATTACAAAAAAATGATGATAACGGCATAAAGAATCGCAATAAAAGAAAGGTACGCGTTGATAGAACGGCATATCAGGCATATGCGGTTCAAATCGGCGGGCTACGCACGCCTATTGTGCCTATAGGGCTAATTTGAGGCGGCGGGGATGTCGCGACAAGCCGCGACCACAGGGACAAAAGCAGGGATGGCGCCGTAGGCGCCTGCCAATAACAGGCCACTGCAAGCGCGCCGCAGGTGTGCGCAGCTGTGGTAATCGATGCGGTATCAAGGGTTGAGCTGCGTAGCCGCGACTCGCCTGCCGATGGGTCGCAGCTACGCAGCTCTATCCTTTTATCATCTGATATACAGGGGCTGCGCGCACCTACGGAGCGCTTGCCCCTGCCTACTATTCGCCCGGCACCTACGGTGCCTCTTCCGGCGGATGGAGCCGTGTGTCCATAATATGAAATTGGTGGCCTGTACAGCAAAAGAGGCACGCCCCGCGGGGGACATGCCTCTTCAATATGAAGAATTAAGATTAAAGGTTTCGGAATCCGAGCTGCGCCTTCATATCGGCCACCTTGTAGGCGGTGATATTGTTGAGACGGCGCTTGTACGACTTGAGAGCCTGAGTCTCGAGGGTCTGGCCTTCGTAGAATACAAAGACACCGACGGGATCGCCATTCCATGAGTAACCGAACTGGCCACCATTGTCTGTATCAGGATTATCATCCCAACCGAATAGAGCGGGCATCACCTCAATGGTGCTACCATCCTCCAAAGTGGATTGGAAGCCGAGTTCAAGCACCCTGTCTTTCGAGAGGATACCGGCTGCATTACCTATATATACAGGCTGGTTCTTGTTTTCAGTAGCGTTGTTGTTTACTATAACACCAGTATACTGAGGCTCGATTATCACATATTCGGGATCACGGGCGTCGATGCGGATGTTCTGAGGTTCACCCTTACCGTAATTGAGGTTGAGTCCGAGATAATTGATCACAGCGTCATCGCTACCCCACGGGTCAATGAGCTGATATACACCGGGGTTCTCAACACTGTGCTCGAGATTTACTTCCCATCCGCAGTCTTCATAAGTAACTGTATTACCGGCTCCATCATTGAAGTTCCAGGCAGCAGTGATCCACGCATCGATCACGAGGGCAGTACCGTAGTGCTCGAATTTCTCCATCTTGCGGAGTAGAGTCACAGCGACATTGATCGAACGGTTGCCATACTGGCATACGGGGATCTCGGGGGCGAAAGCAAGGCTGAGAGTATACTTGCGGTCTTCCGAGTCCTCTGGGAGGGCGCAAGTGGCCACATATGATGCGGTGGCCTCGCCCTGTGCGAAATGAACTGCCGAGGGGAATGTGAAGAGACCGTCGGGGAGGTTTGTAGTTACAGTAACGGGATAGTCGGCCTCGTCGAGCGTACCCTCACGACCTACATTGAATGTAACCGAAGTGGCATCGGTGGGTATGCGGAGGGTGGACGCATTTGTTGTGGCGAAATACACGCCGGGCGACTGCGGGCCGGGTACGTAATCGTCATCGTCGGAGCAAGCTGAGAATGCGATGCCCATTGTGGCGACTACAGCCATTATTGAATATTTGAATAATTTCATGTTAATTGCAGTTTAATCGTTATAGACAACAGGCATATTGTTAGTCGTTCTCATCATCCGTAGTCTGCCATGCATCGGGATCCTCAACAGGTGCAGGCATACCGCCGCCGAGGACATTCTCGCCGCTTGTGATGAGAGGATTGGTAGTGATGACCGACTGCGGGATAGGATAGATGAGCACAGGATCGTCGGCAGCGACCTTATATACATTGGCCATCGGCCATCCACCGCCTACGCGGTTGAGCTCTTTCTTGAAGCGGAGCATATCGTAGTATGAGAATCCTTCGCCCCAAAGCTCGATACGACGCTGGAACCATACTTCGTCGCGGAAAGCCTGAAGATCGGTAGCCTTGAAGTTGTAACGCTGATAACGGTATGTCTTGACAAAATCGGAGAGAGCCGCAATACCGTCGGCAAGATTCTGCATACCGAGAGCCTCGGCCTTGATAAGATACATCTCCTCGGCACGCATCAGAGGTATATCGCTTGCGTTGAGCTGAGTATTGAGTTTGCCCTGATATGGAGCGAACTTCACCTGTATATAAGCGCGACGGATCGGATTCTTCTCGCTCTTCTCGATGAATGCATTGTACTGGTCGGGGAGATTGGCAGAAACGCCGTCCTCGTTGGTCCACCAGCCTTTGCGGATGTCACGCGAGGGGATCTTAGCGAAGAGCGTCTTGTTTATCCACTTCCAGGCGCCGACCCCCGAGGCATAGCCGTAGCAGAAAGAACCCATGTGCGAGGGGAAGTTGCAGATACCGGTGGTGACCACGCGGTCGGTCTCGGCGATAGCGATACCCCAGATCCAGTTGTGAGCGGAGATGTCGTTGAAACCGGGCAGTGAAGCCTCCTCGAGAGAGAGGGGCTTTGCACCCGAGAGGTCGAGAGCGGCCTGAGCGTCGGAGGCGGCATCGGCCCATTTGCACATAAGGAGGTTGGCACGGGCGCGGAGGCCGTAGGCTGCACCGAGCGAGACGAAGCGCTTGGGCTTGCTGTCAAGGACATCGGCCGGAGTAACGGGATTGCCGTCCATGTAGGAGATTGCGAGGTTGAGGTCTTTGATAATCTGGTCGTAGACCTGCTGCACGGTGGAACGTGCCACACCGTTGACAGCCTCCTTCATATTTTCCTCGGTAACGATAGGCACGCAGGGATCGTTCTGGTGGCCGTCGTAGGTGAACTGGAAGCTCTGTGCGAGGTAGGTGTAGGCGAATGCGCGGAATGCAGCAGCCTGAGCCACGTAGAGCTTGAGCTGTTCGGTATTATCGTCGGGATTGTCGAGATCGATGTGCGGCATGTTTGTGGCGATAACCTCATTGGCCGAGCGGATGATATTGTAGCAGTACAGCCATATCACAATCGCGTTGCCGGTAGGAGTACCGTCGGACATCTGCTGGGAGTTGATGAACCAGTTGTAACCCATATTTACCGAGAACATGTCCTGTCCGCGGAGATCCATCTGGAGGAAAAGGCCGGGGATACCTATATCGGACTGGTCATCTGAACCGGCACCGCCGGATATGCTGCCAAAAGCGCCCATCTGCGACGAGATGCCCGTAACAGAAGCAAGAGCCTTTCCCGGATCTATATTGATAACATCCTGCTTCTGATCTTCAGTAATGGTGCTTCCCATTGGCTCGATGTCGAGGTCGTTGCAACCTGCAAGCATGGCACCGGAGAGCAGAAGGGTGAATATTTTGTTGAACGATTTCATTTCTTGAAATTTAATGTTTTAATACTGAAGCGTGAGCATATCAGAAGTTAAGACGTATACCGCCAGAGAGACAACGGATGGGCGAGTATGTATCGTTGCTCGAGGCGAGGAAGCTCTGGCGGGGGTCGAAGCCCTTGCGCTTGCTCCACAGGGCGATGTTCTCGCCGGAGAAGTATACGCGTACGTTGTGCAGATAGAACTTGCTTGTGAATTTCTCGGGCAGTGTGTAACCCACAGTGAGATTGTTGAGAGCTATATAGTTGCTCGAGATCACGAAACGGTCGGAGAGGGCGTTGATATACTGGTCTTCGGTGTTGAGGCGTGGCACATCGGTTATGTCGCCTTCCTGAGTCCAGGCGTTGAGTGCGTCCTTGTGGAGGTTCTGGCCGATATTCTTACTGTTCATCGAGCTCATGTAGTCGACGTATGAGTTGTCGTACTGGCGACCGCCGAACTGATAGGAGAAGTTGACGGCGAGGTCAAATCCGTAGGCCTGCAGACTTGTACCGAAGCCGCCGTATCCCTTGGGCATGATGTTGCCTGTGGAAACGCGGTTGGACTCGCGTGCGAGCGACCAGTCGGCCGTGGTCTTCTCCTCGTCGGCATACTGTGTCATACCGTTCTTGACGACAACATTGCCGTCGGCATCAAGGAGTTTCTCACGATACCAGTAGAGAGCTTCACCGGTCTTGGAGTCAACGCCGGCGCTCTTGACGAGGTACATGTTGTACATAGACTCGCCTTCGCGCAGGATACGGCTGCCGCTGATCCAGTCGCCGTTGCCGTCGAGGAGCTCGGGAGCGAGCTTGAGCACCTTGTTCTGGGGGATGGTGATGTTGGCGTAGATATCCCATGTGATGTCGCGGGTGTTGACGGGACGGTAGTTGAGCTCGAGTTCAAAGCCGTTGTTGCGCATGGAGCCTACGTTCTTGGGCTGCGAGGTGTAGCCGAGCGAGGGGTCGGTGGGAACATTGAAGAGCATGTCGGTAACCTGACGCTGATAGTACTCGGCGGTACCGGAGAGCATACCCTTGAAGAACGAGAAGTCGAAACCTACGTTGAGGTTGTTGGAGGTCTCCCATGTGATTTCGGGATTGCCCTTGTATACGAGCTGCGAGTCGGAGAACACGCCGTCGGCACCGGTCATGGTGTACTGATCCAGATATGCATAGTAGTTGCCGATGTTGTCGTTACCGTTCTGACCGAAAGAGAACTTGAACTTGAGCATGTCGACGTTGGTGAATTCCTCCATGAATTTCTCCTTGGCGATCTCCCAGGCAGCCGAAGCTGACCAGAAGTTACCCCAACGGTGGTCGGGATGGAAGCGAGAAGAACCGTCGCGACGGAACGAGCCCATGAAGAAGTAGCGGTCGGCGTAGTTGTATTTGAGACGTCCGAAGAAGCCGCGTGTGGCATAACCGCCGCCTGCGCCGCTGCCGGATTTCTGGTCGATGGTGTTGGAAACAGCCCACGAACCGGGGTTGTAGAGGTTGGAGCCGATGGCCGAAACCGATTCGTCCCAACGGGAGAATGATTCGTAACCGATCATGATAGATGCGTTGTGGTGCTCGGCGAATGTGCGCTGATACTCGGCAAGACCCTGCACGTTGATGGTGCGGATACGGCTCTGACCCTGCGAGGCCTGGCCGCCGTTGACAACTCCCTGACCGTAGAGGCCGTTATGGAGATTGTGCGAACGGGTATTGTCCACGAAATAGCCTACATTGCCGTTGATGGTGAGGCCTTCGACAGGAGTGACGAGGGCATACCACTTGGCGTCGAGGACGTCCATGAGAGCCGCGTCGATATTATAGTAGAGATCGCAGAGGGGGTTGGACATGGACATATAGTTGCGTTTGCCGCCATATGTGCCGTCGCCATAGTCGAATATGGGGAGGTTGTAGCGGTCGTTCCACTGGATCTGGCCGTTGACATCGCGGACATACATGGGGTATACCGGAGCCATACCGTTGGCAACCTGAAACGCGTTGCCGGAATGGCCTGCATCAACCTGATTGCCGGGAGCCTTCATGTCGGTATATGTGTACATGATGTTGGAGCCGAGTTTGAGCCAGGGCTTTGCCTGATAGTCGACTGCGGCACGTGTGCTGAAGCGGTTGAAGCCCGAGTTCTCGATGATACCGTCGTCGCCGAGGTAGGAAGCACCGAGGTAGAAGCTGAACTTGTCGTTGCCGCCCGAAACGGATACGTTGTATTCCTGACGGAGGCCGTTGCAAAGCTGCTGAGTCCAGTCATCGCCCATGGCGAGGTAACCGTCGGGGTAGAGATAGCCGGGGGTGGCGTTGGGGTTGAAGCGGCCGTCGGCACCGATGATGTACTGGCCTGCGGGAGCTGTCCATGTCTGGTAGCCGATGGAGGGCCAGAGCTGCTTGAGGGCATATGTGCGGGGATCGCCGAGAGTGGGCGTCACCTTGGCTGTCATATAGTGGGCCTTGTAGACCTGCTCGATGTACTGGCGCGGGTCGGTGATGACGTCGTAGTTGGGAAGAGCGCGGTGGTTGGCACCCCAGCGTGCGTCGAACGATACGCGGGCTGTGCCTTCACGGCCTTTCTTGGTGGTGAGGAGGATGACGCCATTTGCGCCACGGGCACCGTAGAGGGCTGCGGAAGCTGCATCCTTGAGCACGGTCATGGCCTCGATGTCGGTGGCGGGAATCGAGGAGATGTCGCCCGAGTAGGGGACACCGTCGACCACGTAGAGAGGCCGGGTACTTGCGTTGATTGAGCCGACACCGCGGATGAGCACGGAGGGCTGCTCGCCGGGCTGGCCGTTGGAGCTGAGAGTCTGCACACCTGCCACACGACCGGTGAGGGCATTAGTAACGGTGGTGACGAGAGCGTCTTCAAGCTGATCGGCTTTCACGACCGAAGCCGAACCGGTGTATTCCGATTTCTTTGCGGTACCGTAGGCAACGGCAATGACCTCGTCGAGGATATTTTCGCCCGGGCGAAGCTTAACGGTCATCTTGCCGGTGGCGGGGATGACGAGAACCTGAGTCTCGAAACCTACATAAGAAAAAGAGAGCTTCGTGGTGGTTGCAGGCAGAACGATGGAGAAATCGCCATCGATGTCGGTAACGACACCTTGATTGCTGCCCGGGGCTGCCACGGAAACGCCGACGAGCGGTTCATCGTTCGTAGCGTCGATGACAGTACCCGATACGGTGCGCATCTGAGCCGACGCACACAATCCTATCGAAAGCACTGCCACAAGTAAAAGAAACAGCTTTTTCATACTAAGAATTAGTTAGACATAGAATATAAGAAGTTATAAATTTTTCCATTTAAAAAAGGATAATTTTTGCAAAGATAAACACTTTTATGCAATTTAAGACAACTTTCCATTATTTTTTTTCGGATTTAACATTTCTGTGATTTATGATTATGTTTTAAAACATAAAAATAGCAAGTTTTCATTCACACAATCAATAGATTATAACAGTAGGGCGCAAAAATGGCAAAAAGAAAGGAAAAAAGGGAGGAAAATGCGATTCGGAATTATGGCGGCAGGTGTCATTTCCACCACACGGATTACACGGATTTTTTGAGAGGCTTTCGGAGTTGACTAAATCGGCGGGCTGCGCACGCCACCGTCCGGGTGGCAAGCCCACACGGATTTCTCGGATTTATGCACGAACGGCTTCCTGCTCCGAGTCGACAATCTCGGGGCAGGAAGCCGTGCGGTTGGTGTGGCGCGGCCTGCCGCGTCACGTTCCGGGCGAGGCTGATCAGGTGCTACTCAAAAGCCGTGCCGGGAGGGGTGTGCATG
>CAJTMY010000004.1 GCA_910577355.1 uncultured Muribaculaceae bacterium | reverse complement strand
ACCGAATTCTTCAAACAAATCGCTATCTTTGCACTTGCCAGTTGAACCTACGCGGCGCGAATAGTCTGTAAACCCGGCAGGCATTTGTATTCGAAAATTTCATGTTTTAAAGAAATTTTATTATCTTTGCATCGCCAATTATGGCTCTTCGCGAGCCCACAACTCATGCAATAAAATATAAATCTCTTAATAGACTGAAATTATGAGTTTAAACATCATTGTGCTTGCTAAGCAGGTGCCCGACACCCGCAATGTAGGCAAAGATGCTATGAAAGCAGACGGCACAATCAACCGAGCCGCGCTGCCCGCAATCTTCAATCCCGAAGACCTCAACGCGCTTGAGCAAGCACTTCGGCTTAAAGATGCAAATCCCGGTTCAACAATCACAGTTCTTACAATGGGTCTGCCGAAGGCGGCCGAAGTAATCCGCGAGGCTATCTTCCGCGGCGCCGACACGGGTATCGTGCTTACCGACCGCGCTCTCGGCGGAGCCGATACCCTTGCCACATCCTACTCCCTCGCACAGGCTGTGAAAAAAATCGGCAACTACGACATCATTCTCGGCGGCCGCCAGGCCATTGACGGCGATACCGCTCAGGTAGGCCCCCAGATCGCCGAGAAACTCGGTATCCCTCAGGTTACATACGCAGAAGATATTGTTGACCTCAAGGACGGAAAGATTACGGTAAAACGCCGTCTTGAACACGGTATCGAGACTGTTGTGGCTCCTCTTCCCTGCGTTGTCACAGTCAACGGTTCGGCTGCCGACTGCCGCCCCCGCAACGCCAAGCGCCTGATGAAATATAAATATGCCGTATCGCCCAGCGAGAAAGCGGTTCTCAGCGAAGAAAAGCAGGCATTCGTAGATGCCCGTCCCTATCTTCAGCTCAATGAATGGGGAGCCGCATTCGTAGAAGCAGATCCTGAGCAAATCGGTTTCCCCGGCTCGCCCACAAAGGTTAAAAATGTAGAGAACGTGGTATTCACAGCCAAAGATGCCCGCCGTATCGAAGGCAAGGATGAGGCCGCCCTCGAAGAACTCATCAAAGAACTTATCACCAACCACACAATCGGCTAAGGCCTCTCTCATATATCTACAATGGAAGACAAGAACAACATAATAGTATATTGCGAGTATGAAGACGGCCGCGTAGCCGATGTCTCGCTGGAACTTCTTACCAAAGGCCGCCAACTCGCCGACCGCCTTGGCGTAAAACTTGAGGCTCTCGTGGTAGGAGCTAATCTCGACGGCATAGAAGACCAGATTTTCCCTTACGGAGCCGATGTGGTGTATAAAGTCGCCGACAAGCGCCTATATCCCTACACATCCAATCCCCACGCCGCCGTTCTGATAAATCTCTTCAAGGAAATCAAGCCACAGATCGCTCTTATGGGCGCGACGTGCATCGGCCGTGACCTCGGACCCCGTGTATCGTCGGCTCTGCACAGCGGTCTTACCGCCGACTGCACATCGCTCGAGATCGGCGACCACACCGATGCCAAGGCAAAGAAAGAATATCACGACCTTCTCTATCAGATCCGCCCTGCTTTCGGCGGCAACATCGTAGCCACTATCGTCAACCCGGAGTGCCGCCCTCAGATGGCTACCGTACGCGAAGGCGTAATGAAAAAAGAGGTATACAAGCCCGATCATAAAGGAACTGTAGTAAACCTCGATCCGGCCAAATATGTGAGTGATACCGATTTCGTAGTCGAGATCATCGACAGGCAGATCGCCAAATCGAAACTCAACATCAAGAACGCCTCCATTATCGTTGCCGGTGGCTATGGTGTAGGATCCAAGGAGAATTTCCAGCTCCTCTTTGACCTCGCCAACACCCTCGGCGCCGAGGTAGGCGCATCGCGTGCCGCCGTCGATGCCGGCTTTATCGAACATGAACGCCAGATAGGTCAGACAGGTGTCACCGTTCGCCCGAAACTCTATATCGCCTGCGGTATCTCCGGTCAGATCCAGCACATTGCCGGCATGCAGGAGAGCTCGATCATAATCTCTGTGAATAATGATCCGAACGCCCCCATCAATACCATCGCCGACTATGTGATCACAGGTGATATCGAGGACGTGCTTCCCAAACTCATCAAGTACTACAAAAAGAATTCCAAATAAGCCATGGCTAACTTTTATACAGACAATCCCGATCTGCGCCATCACCTCACACACCCCTTGATGCGCAAGATCGTTGAATTAAAAGAACGTAATTATACCGACGCCGAGAAGTTTGACTATGCACCGCTCGACTTCGACGACGCCATGGACAACTACGAGCGTGTGCTCGAAGTAGTGGGTGAATTGTGCGGCGGCCTCATCGCCGAAAATGCCGAAGGTGTCGACCATCAGGGAGCATCATGCTCCGACGGTCGCGCCCATTATGCCGACGGCACTGTGGCTAATCTCGAAGCCTGCCGTCAGGCCGGCCTTATGGGTATGGCTATGCCTCGCCGTTTCGGTGGCCTCAACTTCCCCATCACCCCCTACATAATGGCGGCCGACATCGTGAGCCGCGCCGATACCGGTTTTGAGAACCTTTGGGGTTTGCAAGACTGCGCCGAGACACTCTATGAATTCGGCAGCGAGGATCAGAAAGCCCGTTTCATCCCCCGAGTGTGCGAAGGCGAGACCATGTCGATGGATCTCACCGAGCCTGATGCCGGCTCCGATCTCCAATCAGTAATGCTCAAAGCCACACAGAAAGAGGACGGCACGTGGGTGCTTAACGGAGTGAAGCGCTTCATCACCAACGGCGACAGCGATATCCATCTGGTACTTGCCCGCTCTGAAGAAGGCACCAAAGACGGTCGCGGCCTGTCAATGTTCATCTACGACAAGCGCAACGGTGGTGTTACAGTACGCCGCATCGAGAACAAAATGGGTATCAAGGGTTCACCTACCTGCGAGCTCGTATATAAGAATGCCCCGGCCGAACTTTGCGGATCGCGCCGCATGGGTCTCATCAAGTATGTGATGGCTCTTATGAACGGTGCTCGTCTAGGTATTGCAGCACAAAGTGTAGGCGTGAGCGAAATCGCATACCGCGAGGCTCTCGCATATGCCAAGGATCGCCGCCAGTTTGGCAAAGCCATCATAGAGTTCCCCGCTGTGGCCGAGATGCTCTCCGTAATGAAAGCAAAGCTCGACGCCTCGCGCTCGCTCCTCTATGAGTGCGCCCGCTATGTCGATCTTTACAAGATTCTCGACGATATCAGCAAGGAGCGTGCACTTACACCTGAAGAACGCACCGAACGCAAGCACTACAACCACCTTGCCGACGCCCTTACACCTATGGCCAAGGGCATGGGCAGTGAATACTGCAACCAGAATGCATACGACTGCATCCAGATCCACGGCGGATCGGGCTTCATGAAGGATTATGCCTGCGAACGCATCTACCGCGACGCCCGCATCACATCGATCTACGAAGGCACCACGCAGCTGCAGGTCGTGGCGGCCATACGCCACGTCACCACAGGCACATACAACAACCTCATCGAGGAATACGACAAGACCGAAGTGCGTCCCGAACTTCAAGGCATCAAGGATCGCCTTGCCGTGCTCACCGAGATGTACAACAGCGCTGTAGCCCATGTAGGAGAGGTAAACAATCCCGTCTACACCGACTTCATGGCGCGTCGCCTCGTGGAGATGGCCGGCAACATCGTGATGGCATACCTGCTTCTTCTCGATGCGCAGCGCAACGAGTCGTTCACCCGTTCGGCTCACGTATACGCCAACATGGCCGCTGCCGAGGTTACCCGTCATGCCGAGTTCATCCGTACATTCGATGTCGCACAACTCGACAACTATCTCGTCAAGTAATATGCATACCTAAGATATACTGTGGCACGGCAAGCGATTGCCGTGCCACAGTAATATATATATATATGAAATATGAAAAAGATTGTACGTCTCAGCGGATATTCCTCTGCAATAACAATCATATGTGCGGCATTGGCATCGGGATTGTGCTTTTATCAGTACCGTACCGGACACCGCACTGAATTTATAATTGTCGCATTCTTTATATTGGTCCTTTCCTTGCTCGGAATGTTCTATATGCCGATGAGCCTCTCCCTTAAGAACGGTATCCTGTCTGTCAACCGCTCGCTGTGGATAAAGGATATACCTGTATCACAGATAGAATCCGTAAGACTATGCCCGCCTACGATGGGCACGCGTAGAATAGCAGGCAGCGGAGGTTTCATGGGCTATTGGGGATGGTTCAGAGAAGGCGACATCGGCAAATATTTCGCATATTACGGCAAAGCTTCAGACTGCTTTCTTGTCACACTCAGGAACGGTCGAAGATATATGCTCGGATGCAATGATGCCCCTGAGATGGTGGCCGCGATTCAGAAGGAACTCGGTAAATAAGCGTTGGCAATCTCCCGTGCCGTATTGATACCGTCGATGGCGGCCGATACAATCCCTCCGGCATAGCCTGCCCCTTCTCCAACCGGATAAAGTCCGCGCACCGCGACATGACAGCGGCTTTCTCTATCGCGAGGAATACGCACCGGAGCCGATGTACGTGTCTCGTCACCGATGAGAACTGCTTCGGATGTAAGGAATCCGCGTGCCTTGCGGCCGAATTCCTCAAAGCCTTTCTGAAGGCGTACTGCAACAAAACGTGGCAAAAGAAGATCGATGCGTCCGGGCTGTATACCCGGAGCATATGACGATTGCGGCAACGATGCACTCGGACGCGATGACACGAAATCTGTCATACGCTGTGCGGGTGCACATTGTGTATGGCCGGCGGCCTCAAAAAAACGAGTCTCTATGTCGCGTTGGAAATACATCATCTTCAGTTCGCCGTATCTATCATATTCAGGCAAATCCTCGGGCAATATTTCAACCACCATGCCTGAATTTGCCCAACGTGTGCCGCGGTTTGAAGGAGACATACCGTTGACTACCAACTGGCCGGGTTCGCTTGCCGCAGGTATTATGACACCACCGGGACACATACAGAACGAATATACCGCTCTACCGTCAACACGCGTCAGCATCGAATATTCAGCTGCAGGAAGCCATTTGCCACGTCCTTGCGGAGAATGATATTGTATGCGGTCAATTAGCTCCTGCGGATGTTCAAGTCGGACTCCGACAGCAATTCCTTTGGCCTCCATTCTCACCTTGCATCGCTCAAGCATCGCATATACATCGCGTGCCGAATGGCCTGTGGCCAACAGAACCGGCCCGCGAAACTCTCGGCCATCGGCAGTTACAACGCCCGTAACCTCGCGGTTGTCATCGAATAAAAGATATGTCACACGCGTATTGAAATGCACCTGTCCGCCATGCTCCATGATGGTATGGCGCATAGCCTTGATTATCACAGGCAGTCGATCGGTACCTATGTGCGGATGCGCATCAATTAGCACTGAATCAGAAGCACCGTGGGTATGGAATATCTGCAATACCTTGTCTACCGGGCCACGTTTGGTGCTGCGCGTATAGAGCTTGCCGTCGGAGAACGCGCCCGCCCCACCCTCGCCGAAGCAGTAATTTGAATCAGGATCGACGACTCCTTCGCGCGATATGGCGGCCATGTCGCGGCGACGCGCATCCACATCCTTGCCACGTTCAAGCACTATCGGTCTCAGACCGGCTTCGATAAGTTCAAGTGCTGCAAACAGACCTGCGGGGCCGGCTCCTACTACCACAACCTCAGGTCTGCCTTCAACATTCGGATATATTATATGTTCATAACGTCTGAAGCCGGCATCGACATCATCTATATGTACATTCACGGTGAGATTGACCATAACCTGCCGTTGGCGCGCGTCTATGGAGCGTCTGAGCAGATCGATTTTCTTTATACGGTCTGTCGCTATTCCCATTGCGGCGGAAACAGCCGCGCGCAATTTCATCTCATCGGCAGCCACCGACGGTTGTACTCTCATCTGTAATTTTTCGGTCATTGCTGTCCGGTATTTTTAAAACTTTTTTTCAGCTTGCGGTTCATGACAATCATAGTGAAGACAGCAAGCACGAATGCCAGAAAATCACTGCCGGCCATTGATGCCCAGACGCCGTTTATGCCGAAGTGAGGAGGCAGAAGCCACAGAAGCGGCACAAGAAATATCAGCTGACGTGTGAGAGACAGAAATATCGACATCTTGGGATGCCCGATACTTTGGAAATAGTTCTGTATCACGATCTGTGCGCCAACTACAGGATAAATCAAAAAGTAGATATGAAAGCCCGAGCGTGCTATATCGATCATGGTGATATCAGTGGTGAACATCGAGCTGACAGTGTCTGGAAATGATTGCGTGATTATCCAGCCAAGCGTGGTTATGGCGACACCGAGCCATATGCCTTTTTTCAAGGTTTCATCCACACGGTTCCATCGTCCGGCTCCATAGTTGTAGCCGAGAATAGGCTGCATACCCTGGGTCACCCCGAATACAATCATCACGAAGAACATTGTCGTGCGGTTGATTATACCGTATGCTCCCACAGCTATGTTACCGTCGGCACCTGCCACTTCGAGGAGCGATTTGTTCAGGAATACGACAACGAAGCATGCGGTGGCGTTCATGAGAAACGGAGACAAGCCTATCGAATACATCCTCTTTATAAGACTCCATTTGAGCCAGCTGTTACCGGTCTCAAAATGCACAAGGCTTTTGCGCGACATAAAGTGAGCCATCACCCATATGAATGCTGAAAATTGGCCGCATATCGTGGCCAGTGCGGCGCCCTTTATTCCCCAATCAAGCACAAAGATAAATATCGGGGCAAGAACGATGTTTACGGCTACCGACAACAAAGCGGATATCATTGCCTTCTTCGGATATCCGGTAGCGCGCATCAGATTGTTCAGACCTATGAATATATATGATATAGGAGTGCCGTAAAGTATCACCTTCATGAATTCGCGCGCATAAGGTATGGTTTCGGCAGTCGCACCGAAAAAAGTAAGAATCTCGTCCAGGAATATCAGAGACAAGCCTCCGAACACTACCGAATGTATTACACACAGCACCATGACGTTGTTTATTACGTCGGTAGCGCGTGCAAGATTTTTCTGTCCCAGAAATATGGATGAAATCGTGGCTCCGCCCACAGCTATAAGCGTGCAGAATCCTATGACAAGGTTCATTAGCGGAAAGGTGATGGCAAGGCCCGAGATGGCCATTGCTCCCACACCACGGCCTATGAATATGCTGTCTACAATGTTGTACAGCGAGGTCGCCACCGCCGCTATGATGGCTGGCACGGAGTATTGCACCAGCAGTTTGCCGATGGTACTGGTGCCGAGTGTCATCTGTGATGCCGCGTTTACGCTGTTACTCTGTAATTGTTTGGTCATTCGACTTGTTTTTTACGTTTAGGCCTTATTGTAATTTTGGTAAGGGCACTTATACAGTAAAGCAGAATAAGTCCTGCAACAAAAAATATGGAGAGCCAGAATGCCACGCGACCGTCATCGACACGGAATATCGAATTCAACGGATCTTCGTTCTCCAATATATCTGGGTCTATCGTAGCAAGATTTCTCTTCCACACCACTCGCCTGTCTGCATCGAGCAACAGTAATCCCTGTTCCCCTCGTACAAGCTGCTTGAGCGAGGTATCGGATGCCGAATATATATCATAAATTGGTCGCGCCATCTCTATCCATTGTTGGAGAGCCTCGCCTGAGAGCGCTACAAGCCCGACAACCGAGATATCGTTGTCGGAGGCATATCCGGCTAATTCATTGGCGAGACGTGAACGCACGAGATTATCCACACTCGGCTCGGTCACGACAATCAGCAGCATCGGTGTGCCGGCTTCATCTGGAGTGAACAATTCTTCAGTGATTTCGGTATCTCCGTCAAACACCGCAAGACTCTCAGATTCGGTGTTGTGCCCTTCTGCGACTTCAACAAATGTCCATGTGCTGTCCGGCAGCTCATCAAGGCTGAATTCTCGCTTCTCACCGTTCTTACTATATACATATCCCGGAGCAGCGCTCTCATTTTCCTCAGCCAAGAGCGCATGCCCCGGGCCGTACGGGCGAAAATCGACGACAGGCTGCAGCTGCCAGCCAATGACCGAAACAGTAAGCGCATATATCCCCGCCAATACTATTACAAGCCACTGTAGCCCCGGCCTGTAAATAGGCGACGCGGCTTTGTGCCAGACAAGCGCCATAATCAGGGCCGCGGTTATTATTATATTCTTGAGGAATGTCTCGGTATTTCCAAATACTATCAGATCGCCGAAACAACCGCAGTCGCTTACAGGGTCGGCAATGGCAATATAGGCCGTAAGCGGCAGCATCACAAACATCATGAGCAATCCGGCTACAGGCGCAGAACGACGCAGAGAGCCGGTGACAAGAAGGATTCCGACAACAAACTCAAAGGCGGACAATGTAACAGCCACTATCGCCAATATATCGGTGTTCACTATACCGTCGAGATTCCATACCGTAAGATATTCGTGTAGTTTATACACGAATCCACGCGGATCCACGGCCTTGGCCCACCCCGATACCACAAACGCAATACCGGCTGCCAGACGCGACAACCATACCGCGGCTATCTTCCACACGGGTGCGCCGGCGCTCATTCTGTAAGTTTTATAATGCCGAATATCGAGTAATTGAGAACATCAAGATAATTCGATTCAATGCCTTCGGATACAACTGTAGCTCCCCCGTGATACTCAATCTCCTTGATACGCTCAATCTTGGTAAGTATGAAATCGACATACGAGGCCACTCTCATTCCGCGCCAAGCCTCATCATAATCGTGATTTTTGCGATGAAGCAATTCGCGAGCCTCGTCGACGACTGTGTCATACCATCCGATAGCTTCGCCGGGCTCGATATCCTTGGTGTCGACAAATCCATGCCTGAGCTGAATTATTCCGACAATGGCATAATTCACTATGGCCATAAATTCGGGCAATATGCCTTCACCTACTTCCGACCGGCCTTTTATCTGCAATGAACGAATACGTTTAGCCTTGATGAATATCTGATCTGTAACGCTTTCAGGGCGCATTATACGCCACGATGCTCCGTAATCGCCGAGTTTTGCGGCGAACACCTCGCGACAGACTCTCAATGCGTCATCAACCTGTGTGTTTGTATCCATATTAATTTTCTTTCTGCAAATTTACAAAAAAAGCTCGAATTGTCATATCTGTTACAACAAGAAAGTCGAATCACGAACATCCCTTGTGTACATAACCGTACTTCAACCCCACATAAGATCTTCCAATATTTGCGACTGCGGAATTATTTTAGTAATTTTGCAGTCGCAATATTTTTATATGAACCGCATACAACTCCTCATATTATCCTTCGTATTGGCATTGTTCAGTATTCACCACTGCACTGCACAATCGGCCGCGTATGCCGATACGACTTCGATTGTAAATGAAATCGAAGTTGCCGGTAACATTAAAATAAATATGCCTGCCGCATTGCTCAATCATCTGAGCGTGGGAGAGGCGCCCGATACGGATCCCGATACGGAGGAGCAGGACGAAACCGTGCCTGCTACAAAGAAAACAGCCCGAGTAGGTTATCGGATTCAGGTATTCGACGACAACAATGTACATACCGCCAAGCATGATGCCGAATCGCGCAAACGACAGATAGAAGCCAGATTTCCTGAATTCCGTACATATGTCCAGTTCAACTCTCCGTATTGGAGAGTGAAAGTTGGTGATTTCCGCACACGCTCGGAAGCAGATGCGGCTTTGGCAGCCATTCGTGCGGCATTTCCGGGCTTTGGCAGCCAGCTGCGAATCGTACGCGATCACATCAACAGTCATTAAAGTCATAAGCAATAATGAACGAAGAAATAAATCTGCTTTCCGATAACGAACGAATAGAACGGATAGCCGATCACTATAAAGCTATAATAGAACTCCTCGGAGAGGATACTTCACGCGAAGGACTGCTGAAGACTCCCATGCGTGCCGCCAAGGCGATGTGGTATATCACATCGGGTTACCGCAATGATGCGCGCGCCACTCTTTCGCAGGCCATGTTTGAGCATGAAGGATCAAAGATCGTAATCATACGCGATATAGAATTCTACTCGATGTGCGAGCACCATATATTGCCGTTTTTCGGCCATATGTCCATCGCTTATGTCCCCGGTAATAAGATTGTAGGCCTTAGCAAGCTCGCCCGTACTGTCGATATATGCGCACGGAAACTTCAGGTACAGGAACGTCTCACGACTGAGGTTGCCGAAGCAGTGTCTGAAACACTTGGTGCAAAAGGGGTTCTCGTGATATGCGAGGCCGAACATCTGTGTATGAAGATGCGTGGCGTAGAAAAGCAGTTGAGCATTACTGAGACCGTCGACTACACAGGTGTCTTTAAAAATGACAGCAGCCTGCGGCAGGAAACCTTACAGACATTGAAGCGATAAATAAAGAAAAAAATCTTTAATCAGTTAGTGCAAGCCACAAAAATTTAGTAACTTTGCAAAAACAAACTTCCGACTCCTTATAAAACCAATAAATACAATACCTATTATGGTTAACTACAAAGATTTAGGTCTTGTCAACACCCGCGAGATGTTTGCAAAGGCCATCAAAGGCGGCTATGCAATCCCCGCTTTCAACTTCAACAACATGGAGCAGCTTCAGGCTATCATCAAGGCTGCATCCGAGGAGAAATCGCCTGTGATACTTCAGGTATCCAAAGGCGCACGCAACTACGCCAACGCCACTCTGCTCCGCTACATGGCTCAGGGCGCCGTTGAATATGCAAAGGAACTCGGCTGGGAAAAGCCCCAGATCGTACTTCATCTCGACCACGGCGACAGCTTCGAGCTATGCAAGAGCTGCATAGACTCTGGCTTCTCCTCTGTCATGATCGATGGCTCACATCTCCCATACGAAGAGAATGTCGCTCTTACCAAGAAAGTAGTTGACTATGCCCATCAATATGACGTTACCGTCGAAGGCGAGCTCGGCGTACTTGCCGGCGTGGAAGATGAAGTATCATCCGACCACCACACATACACCGACCCCGAAGAAGTGATTGATTTCGCAACCCGTACCGGCTGCGACTCGCTCGCCATTTCTATCGGTACCTCGCACGGCGCATACAAGTTCACCCCCGCGCAGTGCACACGCAACGCCGATGGCAAGCTCGTGCCGCCGCCTCTGGCATTCGATGTGCTCGACGCTGTGATGGAAAAACTCCCCGGTTTCCCCATCGTGCTCCACGGCTCGTCTTCGGTTCCTCAGGAAGAAGTCGACACCATCAACATGTTCGGCGGTAAGCTCCCCGATGCCATCGGTATCCCCGAGGAGCAGCTCCGCAAGGCTGCCAAGAGTGCTGTCTGCAAGATCAACATCGACTCCGACAGCCGTCTTGCCATGACCGCCGCCGTACGCCGCGTATTCGCCGAAAAGCCGGCGGAATTCGACCCCCGCAAATACCTCGGCCCGGCCCGCGACAACATGGAGAAGCTCTACAAGCACAAGATCGTGAATGTGCTTGGCTCCGCAGGCAAAGCCGAATAAGACACCATACAGAATAATATATAACACAAGAGGAGAGCAAAATTGCTCTCCTCTTGTGTTATAACTACACTTATCAAACAGCTTTCGCAAGAGATATTCCCGTATCAGATATCCGGACGTCAGCATTTATTTCCTTATCGATTTCTTCAAGTTCTAATCTTTATAAGGAAAGTAGTTCTGGGCAGACTTTTTAGCCTGAGAATGTTGATATTCCCTTGGAATATGATACCGGCGACCATCTTTGATGAGATAGGAGCCGGTCTGATGGAAGCAAAATGGAATATTGGCATCCACGCATTGTCTCCGAAGGTCTTTGACCCACTCAAAGTCGAGAGGGCGGGCATACTTGCCTGATTCTCCGCCGCATGTGACGATCTCTATCTTTTCCGAAATTAGAAATGGCGTGAGATCAACATTCTCAATCATAGGAGCAACGACAATCATACGATGCTTTATGGGCAGACTGATGAAGATAGGTAATCTATGGTTGGCTCTGTCTTGGTTTTCTGCTGTGCAACCTATAAGTACATTATCATAACCTTCTCCCCAATCTTTCGGAAGACAATCTATCAATCTGTCAATTCGCTTGGTGAAAAAAGTAAATTTACAATCTGAGCGTTGACAGATGATATTCCATATCTCCTCACGCCATTCATCTGCTTCCTCTATCAATAAGTCGGATGTGAAACATAGGCTGAAGTTGGTTTCGGCCGGAAACTTCCAATTTTTCTTTCTGTCGCGCTTGACGGGAAGATTAAAGTTAGCCGTTTGGCGAACCTCGTTCGACGGCACGACTGCGCCAAAGGCGGCATCCTCACGATATACGTAACAATGCCGACATCCTTCGCTAATCTTGTGACATCCATGCCACGGATTCCACATCACCTCAGATCCGAATTTGAATTCTCCTCCCGTAATCATCTTATATCATTCTTTTTTGTTTGCTGACAGGGTACTACGCAGGTGCTATTAATGGCCCAAGCCGAAATTAGATGTTGACGTTATAGAAACCATAGGTCTCGTCCGAAAGAACCTCATTCCATTGCTCGCGGGTCAGATTCACTTCGGCCACATACTTGCCATTGATATCTCGCTCTTGAATCACTTCCATTGCAATCAGGTATTAGACAGCAAAATCATGGATTTGTTTTTATGTTATCCAACATGTCATAAAAGAAAGAGGCTGTGTCTATTGTTTGACACAGCCTCTTTCAATAGGGTGCCACACCAAAGGATGCGATGAAACTCCGATATGACAGGATTTGAGTTCTCGCCGTCCTTTGTAATCCTCCGGCATGAAGCATCGGAACACGTCCCGATCGAGGCCCGCCATCGTCCGGCTAAGATTGTCTCGGTATTTCATTATAATTTGAAGAGTTTCCCAATCAACTTTGATGCGGCAATATTTCAATGTACATGCGACTTGTTGTCTGTTTGTTTTAATAACACAAAGTTAATGATGATGGTTCAAATATGCAAGAGAGCGCATCAAAAAAAACACGCATTATCAATTTTTATTTGAAACGCTTTGTAAATATATGAAAAAAAACTATCTTTGCGAAGCAAAAACATGTTGTATAGCATATAAACCGACAGCACACAATATGATCAAGTCAGCGATAGAAAAGGTTATTCATGAGGACATGGCTGAGATATGGTCGATCCTTGACGGTGACGAGAAGCGCCTGATTGTCGACAATTTCAATATACAGACCTTCAAGAAAAACCAATTCATATATGCCGAAGGTGAAGAGCCTGAATTTCTATGGTGCCTGCTCAAAGGCAAGGTGAAGAAGTTCAAGGAAGGTGTCGGTGGCCGCGTGCAGATATTGCGGCTCATTCGCCCTGTGCAATATTTCGGTTATCGCGCATACTTCGCGCATGAACCATATGTGTCGAGTGCTGCCGCATTCGAGCCGTCGACTCTCGGCGCCATACCGCTCGAACTCGTGCGCTCGATGATCGACAACAACCGTGAGCTGGCATGGTTTTTCATACGCGAGCTGTCGCGCAATCTCGGCGGTTCAGATACCCGTATAGTCAACCTCACCCAGAAGCATATCCGAGGCCGCCTTGCCGAAGCGCTTATGGTGCTGCGGGAGAACTACGGCTACGAGGATGACGAGGCTACATTGAAAATATATATGTCGCGCGAAGATCTTGCGAACCTGTCAAACATGACCACCGCAAATGCTATCCGTACTCTGTCGACATTTGTCGATGAACATCTTATCACCGTCGACGGACGCCGTATCCGCATCATCAACGAGAATCAGTTGCGCAAGATCAGCAAATTCGGTTAATCATTCTATAACTCCGGCAATATACGCCGCAGTTTGCCATTGGCACACTGCGGCAGTTTTTTTACGCTTACAATACGTTTGGGAAGTTTGCGGCGATCTATACCGCTGCCGAGCAGATCATCCGTAAGAGAGTCTGGAGCGTCCTCTATGACCATGACAAGCCTCGAACCCCATTTTTCATCGGGCTCTCCCACAAGATAAAATTCCGGCATATGCGGCAAAGCCGCTTTTATTTCTTGCTCGATCTTCTCGGGATGCAACTTAATGCCTCCGGATATTACCACATTATCATAACGGCCGAGCCACTCGAAGGTATCGGGCGACAATATACGCGCAACATCATTCGTAACGATCCGCTTCCATGAATACTTGCCGGAAATTATGACCAGACAACCCCTGCCATCCGCCTCGAAAGATACTCCTGGCATAGCGTGGTAGCGGCCATCCGCTCCGATGCGCCGCAAAGCCACATGGCTGCATGTCTCGGTCATGCCGTATCCTAGAAATGAGGGTATCCCCGATTCAGTCAACGCCATTGCCCGGGATTGCGACAGCGGGCCTCCACCTACAAGGATATTGCCTACCTTACGCGCCACATCGACATTCGCAAGCACACTTTCCACCTGTGAAGGCACTATGGCAAGAAGATCGATATGAGTGTCTATCACCACCGAATTGGAAACCGGCATCTCGATAAGCCGGCATCCGGCCACATCGGCCCGTACGGCCATCATCTTGCCGGCGATGTAGTCGGCCGACAGAGGTATCGCCAACACGGAATCATGCGTTATGCCGAAGAATCTGTTGGTTGCCTCAGCCGATACACGCATATCGGTTTTCAATAATCTAATACTTTTCGGAGTGCCCGTAGATCCGCTTGTATGAGCTTCGATGTATGGGACGTCTGACCGCCACTCGGCGAGAAAATCGTTCATTGATGCCATGGCAGATCAGGAATACGTAGTTTTTTGGACGCATCGAAACACATGCGGTCTCCATTGAGATAAAGCGGGCTGTCGAAATTATTATGGAACAACTGTCCTGTTCCGAGTCCCTGGGGCATGTCGCAGCTCTTCTCGGCTATATGCCTTGCAATGGCCTCAAGACCGACATTCGATTCGAGCGCCGATGTGAACCAATGGCCTATACCGAGCCGGTCGGCTTCCTCGATCCATGTGTCTGCGCCGAGAAAACCGCCGCAAAGAGCCGGTTTCAGAATTATATATCGTGGCCTTGTCTCCATAAGTAACTGCCGCGATTCTTCTCGATTTCTTGTTCCTATCAGCTCCTCATCAAGAGCAACCGGAATGGGGCTTTCCGCACATATTCTTGCCATCTCGGATATTTGCCCGGCTCGTATTGGCTGCTCTATGGAATGTATGCCGAGAGGCGACAGCATTTCAATCCGACGCATGGCATTATCAGGCGTGAAACTGCCATTGGCATCAAGCCTCAATTCCAACGCATCGACAGGGTATATACCACGTATATATCTAAGCAAATCGATTTCGTCGCTGAAATTTATGCCGCCGATTTTAAGCTTCAACACCTTGAAACCGGCTGCAAGTTTTTCATCAATACGATGCTTCATGGTATGCTTGTCGCCCATCCATATCAGACCGTTGATTGGTATCGACGCTTCTCCACGCGTGAAATCCGTATCCGGTCGACCGTAAAGATCGGCCAACGCTGTCTCGAAGCCAAAACGTACCGATGACACTTCCGGCAACGTGTCGGGCGTAAAACCGCGACAAGTCGCTCCGAGTAAATCCTCAAATCGAGGCGAATCCTCAGAACTGAGTCCGCGGAACATGGCGCATTCCCCTACTCCTTCGCGACCTGTCTCCTCGTCAACGATCTTTACCAACCATGTATCCTTGACAAGCATCGATTGGCGCGAAGTGCGCGCCTCGAATTTGAAACGCAGCGTATAAGGGCACCAATATGCCTTCATCATCCGGGGAATTGCGGGAATTTTCCGAAATCCGGATCGCGCTTTTCAAGGAATGCATCTTTGCCTTCCTGAGCCTCGTCCATGAGGTAATACATGAGAGTGGCGTCGCCTGCAAATTCCATAAGGCCGTGCTGGCCGTTAAGCTCGGCATTGAGCGCGCGCTTTATCATACGTATCGCAAACGGACTTCGCTTCATTATGGTCATGCACCAGTCCACCACCTCGTCCTCAAGCCGGTCAAATGGCACCACCTTGTTTATCATCCCCATCTCAAGCGCTTCCTGAGCGGTATATTGGCGACACAGATACCATATCTCACGGGCTTTTTTCTGACCCACGCAACGTGCCAGATACGACGAACCGAATCCGGCATCGAAACTGCCCACCTTCGGACCTGTCTGTCCGAATCGAGCATTCTCGGATGCTATAGTGAGGTCACATACAAGCTGCAATACGTTGCCGCCGCCTATCGAATATCCGTTGACCATCGCTATCACAGGCTTTGTGATGCTTTGTATCGCCTTGTGCAAGTCAAGTACATTGAGACGTGGTGTACCGTCCTCGTCGCGGTAACCGCCACGGCTCTTGTAGTGTTGGTCGCCGCCAGAACAGAATGCCTTGTCGCCGGCGCCGGTAAGCACGATGACACGCACATCCCGACAATCCCGGCAATAATCCATGGCGTCGAGCATCTGAGCGTTGGTCTGCGGTCGGAAAGCGTTATATACTTCGGGGCGATTGATGGTGATGCGGGCTATTCCTTCGTAGAAGTCAAAGAGAATATCCGAATATTCCTTTATGGTAGTCCAGTTGCGTTTCATTGTATGGTAAGTTTATTTTTTAGATAGTCTGTGAATATTTCCGCCGACCTCTGTCCGTCTGTCACGACCTCGAGTATGACGGGGTCTGACACCGTATCGGTAAGCTTTTTCATTGAATCGGCAAGTTCCGACTCGTTTGTTGCAGACAGGTACCTGAATCCGAAGGCCTGAGACAGCTCCTTGAGGGGAAGCCTGACATCACATGCGAGGCATCGGTCAAGCTCTTTGAGGTCGCGGGTCGTCTCTATAAATCTGAAAATGCCTCCCCCTCCGTTGTTGAGGACTATTATCCGGAGATTGGAGGGCATATCTGCCGTGGCGAGTGCGCCGATATCATATTGCATCGACATATCTCCCGTAATGAGCACGACAGGCTGCGCGGCATCCGTCGCCGAGGCTACCCCTATGGCAGTAGACGTAGACCCGTCAATGCCGCTTACACCACGATTACAAGTCACATTAAAAACTTTACCGTAATCAAGGTATTGAAGATACCTTACAGCCATACCGTTTCCTATATGCAGCCAAATGTCTTTCGGCAACCGATCCATTATGATCCCCATGGCCTTGAAGTCGCTCCATGGAATCGCATCAAGAGATGCTGCGGTAAGCTCCTTGGCTCTCTCGGATGCCTTAAGCCACGCCGTCTTGAAAGGAGACGGATTATCGCTCCCCAGCGCAGGCAAGCAACAACATATCTTACTCAGAAATGCATACTCATCGCACGGGATAATGCGTGCAAGCCTGCGGAATGTATCCACGCTCCTCCGGCATTGGCTGATACTCCAATGTTCCGTCGTGTCAGGCAGTCTGCGCAGATACGATTTCAGAGAGGCACTTGTAAGCGAGCCGCCGAACTTGATCATTATGTCCGGGACAAGGTTGCCGTCATCGCCCGCACACCTCAACGACGAATCTATATTGGTGATAAAATCACCGCATCCGTGCAGACAGCTCTGCGCTTCCTGCATCACAACGATATTGGGGCGACGCGCCAGTTCGCGCAGCATAAGACTCAGATTGTTGTCGGGCTTCATGAAGCCGGCCACCACAAGTATGCGCGCAGGAGATGCCAGATGGGATGCGAGTTCCTCGACCGGCAATGTCATGTCGTGTGTGGATTGAAGGCACTCTATGAGTCTGGCTCCTATTCCGAAACTGTCCGGTTCGGCTATTTCAGCAATCTCTCCGAGCGGTTCGGCAAAATGTATATTGATGTGCACCGGCCCGGGGATATCATCCGTGGCGGCGCGCAGCGCATCGTTGATTGTGCGGTTGATATACCACATTCGATCAGGCTCGTCGCTTTCTACCGGTATGTCGAATGTTCCTTTTATGTAATTTGCAAATATGCCCGGCTGCAATATTGTCTGCGAATCATCCTGCCCGATCCATTCCGACGGTCGGTCGGCGGTGATGGCTATAAGCGGTATGTGCTGGTAATATGCCTCGGCCAATGCCGGCCCATAGTTTAGCGCCGCGCTCCCCGATGTGCATACCATAGCCACAGGGCTGCCTGATTCTATTGCCATACCAAGTGCGATAAAGGCCGCTGAGCGTTCGTCCGCCACAACTCTCGTTTCAATTCCCGCTTGCCGCTCAAGAGCGACGATCAACGGCACATTGCGACTGCCCGGCGACAATACGACATTCGATACTCCACTCCGCACAAGCAGAGAAGCAATCATTCGGGCAGATCGTTTAATCGTATTTTTCACCATTTTTAGTTAAAAATGTAAATTCGCTAAACAAAGTTACACATTTTATTTGTTAATTTGCAAAAGAATTGTCCTATGAAAACAAACAGACTGTTGCTTTCAGCCTTTTTTGCCATTGTTTTCGCCCATGCCGCATATGCCGTGGACGGAGGCGATGCTGTGGGCGATTCGGTTGTCACAGAGCCGAAGCAGGGACTTATCAAGCGGATAGTCAATTATTTCTCCGAGACCAACAAAAAGCCTATAAGCAAAAAGATGGATTTCAGCCTTATCGGCGGCCCATTCTATTCAAGCGATTCAAAATTCGGAATCGGCATCGTTGCTGCCGGCGCATATTCCACAGCGCCCGATGACTCGCTCACACGCCCGTCGGATATGTCGCTGAGTTTCAAGGCTACGACAGCCGCGCACTTTGAGCTGTCATTCGGAGGCGTCCACGTATTTCCGCACGACCGCTACCGACTCGACTACAATGTGTCATTCTCCTCAATAGATACAAAATACTGGGGTATCGGCTATGAACAGTGCAGCGACAATGACAACGAGTCGAAATACAAGTATCTCGCATCGCATGCCGAGGCTCTGTTTGCCATACGGTTCGGCAAGAACATGTATCTCGGGCCGCTTGTAACATTCGACTATGTGAATGCCCGATCTTTTCAAAAACCTGAACTGTGGAACGGGATGCCTCACCGCACCTTCAACTACGGCTTAGGGGCATCTCTGCGTTATGATACACGCGATAATCTTACCGCCACAAAAAACGGCATTCTAATACGGTTTGACCAGACTTTTGACTTCGGCTGGATGGGCAACCGCTATCCTTTCAAGATAAATGAATTTACGGCGGCTTGGTTCCATCCCGTATGGAAAGGCTGCACGCTTGCCTCAAGGCTACATTGGCGCATAACATGGGGCGACACTCCATGGGGACTGATGTCGTATCTCGGCGGCAGCGAGACGATGCGCGGATACTTTGAAGGGCGTTACCGCGACAAGGGCGCCGCCGACATATGCGTGGAACTTCGCCAGCATGTATGGCGCCGCAACGGTGTTGTGGTGTGGGTCGGTGTCGGTTCAATATTTCCGCGTATTACAGATATACATTTCAATCAACTTTTGCCAAACTTCGGATTCGGCTATCGCTGGGAATTCAAAAAGAATGTGAATGTCCGTGTTGACATCGGTTTCGGCAAACATGAACGCGGATTGTTTTTCGGTATAAATGAAGCATTTTAAAATCATATTAAGACGTATTTTTTTGCCTGAGGTATTGCTGTGGTGCTATCCTCTGCTGCTTATAGCGCCCAATGTTACTCTTGACATCACCGAGTATTCGTCGGCATGGTCAAAGGCTGCCAATATACTACTGCCCTTCGGAGTCTATATTTTGATTATGGGCATATGGAAGAATGTTGGACGCACAGCCCTCATACTCTTTCCTATTCTATTTTACGGAGCATTCCAGATTGTACTACTATATCTTTACGGAGAGTCGATAATAGCTGTCGACATGTTTCTTAATCTTGTCACCACCAATGTAAGTGAAGCTACAGAACTCCTTGGCAATCTCACGGGAGCGATACTGACAGTTTTAACTGTATATGTACCTATATTGATATGGAGTGCCATATCAGCGATCAATCGTTGCCATGCATCCGCAATATCTCTTTCAGGCGCACGGAAAAGTGGATCGGTGTGTATCCTGCTTGGATTGGTCTGCATATTTCCGGCATATGCGTCTGATCTACGGTTCAGTATAATAAAGGATATATTTCCTATAAATGTAATACACAATACCGTACTAGCCATTAAACGTACAAAAGCCACAAACAATTATTTCGAGACGTCGGCCAATTTCAGCTATAATGCACATAGTGACCGTCCGGCAGAAGATAAAGAAGTGTATGTCCTTGTAATAGGAGAAACTTCACGAGCTGACAACTGGCAACTTTTCGGTTATCATCGCCCCACTAACCCACGCCTTAAAAAGCGGTCTGATTTATTGGTTTACCCAAAGACATTAACCGAAAGCAACACGACACATAAAAGCGTGCCGTTGATGATGTCGTGGGTCTCTGCCGAGAATTTCGCCGATTCCATATACACATCCAAAAGCCTTATATCGGCCTTCAACGAAGCCGGATTCTCTACCGCATATCTGTCCAACCAGGGCAGGAACCATTCATTCATAGACTTCTTCGCACGCGAGGCCCAGAAAACTGTATTTCTCACCGACAAAGGCCACGGACATCATGACGAAGAGCTGCTGCCGCTCCTGCGCAAGTTGATCAAGCAGTGTCCCAACAACAAGATCATGATAATCCTGCACATGTATGGGTCTCATTTCAATTATCGCGACCGCTACACCTCATCATTCAGCATATTCCGACCCGACGACAGTGCCGATGCGGATGCCTTCAACCGGGAAAGCCTTGTCAATGCTTACGACAACACCATACTATATACCGATTATTTTCTTGACGAAGTGATCATGACATTGGAAAGCCAACAGTGCCTTGCCGGAATGATATATACATCCGATCATGGTGAAGACATATACGACGACAGCCGGAACAGGTTCCTGCATGCATCGCCGGTTCCGACTTATTGGCAGATCCATGTGCCATTAGTGATGTGGGTGTCGCCTCAGTTGAGAGAAGCATACCCGCAACTGTATATAAACGCTGGCAAAAATGTTGACAAGAATGTATCGTCCTCACGGATTGTATTCGACACCATGCTACAGATGGGAGGAATCAGCACCGACTATGCCGATCGCCACAAAGCGCTGACCGACACCGAATACACCACCCCTCCTCGTCTATATCTCAATGATCATAATGAGGCGGTCAGTCTTGAAAAATCAGGATTACGTAATTATGACTACGAGATGCTGAAAAAGAACAACATTTTAAGATAACTTCGCCGCACAGTTTTCCAAAACAATTCATTATAATACTAATTACAAGCGTATTATCATATTGATGCATCATCAAAAGTTTTCCAAAATAAAATTATACAGGAAATACTTGTGAGATATTGGAATACTTCGTAAATTTGCATCGATTTACAAAGGCGAGTCTTAAACAACTAAAATCACACGGACATCAAATGATACAGACTGTAGTGAAGCGCGACGGTCGCGTCGTAGGCTATAACGAGGAAAAAATCAAGGCGGCAATCCGCAAGGCCATGCTTGCGACCGAATCGGGCGAAGACGAAGGCCTGATAAACAAGATCGCCACCCGTATAGGCATCCGCGGCGACGAACGCATGACTGTGGAGGAAATACAGGATCTTGTGGAGCTCGAACTGATGAAAAGCTCGCGCAAGGAAGTCGCGCGCCGCTACATCGCCTACCGCGACCAGCGCTCACGCGCCCGCAAGGCCAAGACACGCGACATGTTCGTGGAGATCATCGAGACAAAAAACAACGAGATCACCCGCGAGAACGCCAACATGAATACCGACTCTCCGGCCGGTATGATGATGAAATTCGCGTCGGAGACCACCAAGCCATACGTCGACGATTATCTGCTCAGCGAAGACTCGCTCGATGCCGTGCGCCACAACTATATACACATACACGACAAGGACTACTATCCCACCAAAAGCCTTACCTGCGTGCAGCATCCGCTCGACCGTATACTCGAATACGGCTTCATAGCCGGCCATGGAGAAAGCCGTCCCGCCAAGCGTATCGAGACAGCAAGCGTCATAGCGTGCATATCGCTCGAGACAGCACAGAACGAGATGCATGGCGGCCAGGCGATTCCGGCCTTCGATTTCTATCTCGCACCATACGTGAGGTCGTCATTCATCGAAGAGATAAAAAATCTCGAGAAACTATACGGCAAGGATTTCTCCGACATGTACGACGCCGAGATAAAAGACTTTGTCACCACCGACCTTGACGGTCTCACAGGCCGCGACCGTATCCTCGCACACGCCGTAAACCGTACCGTAAGCCGCGTGCATCAGGCTATGGAGGCATTCATCCACAACATGAACACGATACATTCTCGCGGCGGCAATCAGGTGGTGTTCAGCTCCATCAACTACGGTACCGACACATCGGCCGAAGGGCGTTGCATCATCCGCGAACTGCTGCATTCCACCTACGAAGGCGTGGGCAACGGCGCCACTGCGATATTCCCCATACAGATATGGAAAAAGAAGCGCGGCGTAAGCTATCTTCCGGAAGATCCCAACTACGACCTGTATCAGCTTGCCTGCAAAGTCACGGCACGACGTTTCTTCCCCAACTTTGTCAATCTCGACGCCACATTCAATCACCACGAGAAGTGGGACGCTAACGACCCCAAGCGCTACCTCTACGAAGTGGCCACAATGGGATGCCGCACCCGAGTGTTCGAAGACCGCTACGGCGAGAAAACATCCATAGGCCGTGGCAATCTAAGTTTCACCACTGTAAATATCGTGCGCATAGCCATCGAGTGTATGAACATTCGCGACAAGGAAGAGCGAATCCACAAATTTTTCAAGGAACTCGACCGTGTGCTGGAAATAGCCGCGAAGCAGCTGTGCGAACGCTTCGACTTCCAGAAAACAGCCCTTGCCAAGCAATTCCCTCTGGTAATGTCGAAGTTATGGAACGGCTCCGAAACACTCAGACCGACCGATACCGTAGAATCGGTGATAAACCACGGCACTCTCGGCATCGGCTTCATCGGCCTTGCCGAATGTCTTGTGGCTCTGATCGGAAAACATCACGGAGAAAGTGATGAGGCTCAGAAACTCGGGCTGAAAATCGTAAGCCATATGCGCTCGCGCGCCAACGAGTTCTCCGAACGCTACGACCATAACTTCTCAATTCTTGCCACTCCGGCCGAAGGCCTGTCAGGCAAATTTACCGCGAAAGACCGCAAGACTTTCGGAATCATCGAAGGAGTAACCGACAAGATATACTACACCAACTCCAACCACGTGCCGGTATATTACCATTGCTCGCCACGCCACAAGGCTCAGATTGAGGCTCCTTATCACGAACTTACCCGCGGCGGTCACATCTTCTATGTCGAGATCGACGGCGATGCCACACACAATCCCGAGGCCATCGCAAATATAGTCGACCTCATGGACAAATACAACATCGGCTACTGCTCGGTGAACCATAACCGCAACCGTTGCATGGACTGCGGATACGAGGACGCATCCGCCGATCTGAACGAATGCCCCAAGTGCCACTCGCACAACATCGACCGGCTGCAACGCATCACCGGCTATCTCGTAGGCACCACCGACCGGTGGAACAACGCCAAGCTCGCCGAGCTCAACGACCGCATAGTGCATGAGTGACACAGCCACACTGCGTGTGATAGACATAATAGAAGGAACCTCGGTCGACGGGCCGGGGCTCCGTACGTCTATCTACCTTGCCGGCTGCGACCACCGGTGCCCGGGCTGCCACAATCCGTCGACATGGCCTCACGATGCCGGTCGCGACATGCCTGTCGACGAATTGCTGCTGTATGTCGAGGAGGCTGATTTCAACGTGACACTTACCGGCGGCGACCCGATATATCAGGCCAAGAAACTGTTGCCGTTTGTCAAGTACTTGCGCGAGAACGGACGCACAATATGGCTTTACACTGGCTTTACCATCGAGCAGCTGAGAGACATGCCCGATGCCGTTGCCCTGTTTCCTTACCTTGAAGCGATAGTCGACGGCCCCTTTATAGAAGCCCTCCGCGACACCACACTCAGGTTTCGCGGCTCCTCAAACCAACGTATAATCACCGATCTTTAAACTCAATTCGATATCATGAAGTGGTTGACAATAATAGTCGTCTGTTTGATTTTTTCTTTAGTATCAGAGCCTGTAAAGAAATTCATCTTCAAAAGAATAAATAATAGACATTTTGCCTATTTCATGACTTTTATGGCTTATTTGATCATCTTTATGTCTTTATACGAAATCGCCGCTTTGATGGGCTTCGACATCAGCGAATAATAAGGCTTGTCCAATCCTGAAAAGCAATAAGGGCTTTCCTAAAGCTTCTTGCGGCGGAAGATGAAATTGCTGCCAAGATATTTCTCGCGCACTGTCGGGTTTTCGGCAAGTTCTTCGGATGTGCCCTGAAAGAGGATCCGACCCTCAAACAGCAGATAGGCGCGATCGGTGATCGACAAAATTTCGGGCGCGTTGTGGTCGGTGATAAGAATGCCTATATTCTTCTCCTTAAGATGATATACCACACGCTGTATGTCCTCTACCGCAATCGGATCGACGCCAGCAAAGGGCTCGTCGAGCATGATGAACTTGGGATCTATCGCGAGGCATCGCGCGATCTCGGTACGGCGGCGCTCACCGCCCGACAACTGGTCGCCGTAACTCTTGCGGAGACGCTTAAGACCGAATTCATCGAGAAGGCTCTCGAGTTTCTCCTTCTGATATTCCTTTGGCTTGCCCGTGAGCTGAAGCACCGCGCGGATATTGTCCTCGACGGTCATCTTGCGGAACACCGAGGCATCCTGTGCGAGGTAGCCGATGCCATGGCGGGCACGCTTATATACGGGAAATTTGGTAATATCAAGGTCATTGAGAAATATGCGGCCTTCATTGGGAGTGATGAGACCCGTTGTCATGTAGAAGGTGGTCGTCTTACCGGCACCGTTGGGACCGAGAAGCCCCACAATCTCGCCTTGCTTTACATCTATCGACACATGATTGGCTACGGTACGCTTGCCATATCGCTTCACAAGATTGTCAGTCCTAAGCACCAACGGTGCTTCGTCCTCAGGGCGATCCGATTCGGGAGCGGGCATTTCAGCTTCTGCTTCTTCTTCCACTATTCTCAGTTCGCGCACATCCTTATGCTGCGGCAAGTCGAAGAGCGACGGCGTCTCGGCGCCCTGCTCCTCCCTGTTTCTGTCAAGTCGGAATGAAATACCCATCATGCTTTGGCTTTACGGAGACGACTGTCTATGTAGTCGGTGAGAAGATTGATCGCCACGATATTCGAGCCGCCTTGCGGCACTATCAGATCGGCGAAGCGCTTGCATGGCTCGATATATTGGCAATGCATGGGCTTGAGCACATCCTGATAGCGGTCTATCACCATCTGCGGAGTGCGGCCGCGCTCTATGCAGTCGCGGGCTATTACTCGTATGAGGCGGTCGTCGGCATCTGCATCTACAAATACCTTGATATCCATCATGTCGCGGAGAACCGGGTCGGTGAGCACAAGTATGCCCTCGACGATCACCACATCGGTAGGACGCACATCCACTGTCTCTGGCTGACGTGTGCATGTGAGATATGAATAGGTAGGCATATCTATTGATCTGCCGTCGCGAAGCATCTGAAGATGCTTCACGAGCAATGGCCATTCGATAGCGTCTGGCTCGTCAAAATTGATCTTATTGCGATCCTCCATAGGGATATGACTCAGATCCTTATAATACGAATCCTGAGGGATTACAGCCACTTCTCCCTGCGGGAAGGAGTTTATTATCTTGTTTACGACAGTAGTCTTTCCGGAGCCGGTTCCACCGGCGATACCTATTATAATCATGGCGATTGATATGATCTTTACGGGAGCGAAGTTACAAAAAATAGCTCATACTACCGCTTAGGCAGCTTAAAAAAACAAATAAATTGGCAAAATTGTAAATGATTATGGGCGAAAAGTCTCCAGTCGCATGTTTTGATTGAATAGTACAGCCATAAATTAAAATTAATGCGTAACTTTGTATAATAAAACATCACCCGAGTATGATATTAACATCGTCGTTGGCCACATTCGGCCGCTACTGCCTCTTCATACGCCGTGTGTTTGCGCTGCCCGACCGCAGCCGTATCTTTCTGCGCCGTACCGTGCAGGAGATCAGCAAACTCGGCATAGATTCCATCCCTCTGGTAATCATTATATCGCTCTTTATCGGCGCCGTAATAGCGATTCAGATGCAGCTCAACATAGCATCACCGCTTATACCGGCATATTCGGTAGGTCTTGCGACCCGCGACATCGTACTGCTCGAGTTCTCCAACTCCATACTGTGCCTGATACTTGCCGGAAAGGTCGGCTCAAACATAGCCTCGGAAATAGGCACCATGCGGGTAACCGAGCAGATCGACGCACTCGAGATAATGGGCGTGAACTCTGCCAATTATCTCGTACTCCCGAAGATCATCGGGTTTGTGCTATTCATGCCGGCTCTTGTCATAATATGTATGGCCACCTCGCTTATCGGAGGTTATCTTGTGGCTGTGGTGACAGATCTTATCACAGTATCAAGATACGTGTACGGACTTCAGGCACTCTTTCAGGAATGGTATGTGTGGTATGGTCTTATAAAGAGCGTAGTGTTTGCCTTCATAATCGCCTCAGTGGCATCCTTCTACGGATATTACGTGAAGGGCGGCGCACTGGATGTGGGCAAGGCCTCTACAAACGGAGTGGTCGCATCAAGCATTCTTATTCTTCTTTTTGACGTAATTCTCACCAAACTCCTGCTGCAATGATAGAGGTTAAAGATGTTACCAAGTCGTTTGACGACCGCACCGTGCTGCATGGTGTAAGTGCCACATTCCACACCGGCAAGACAAATCTTATCATAGGTCAGAGCGGCTCGGGCAAGACCGTTCTTATGAAAAGCCTTGTAGGACTTATGCAACCCGACGAGGGACAGATTCTGTTTGACGGGCGCAACCTGTTAGACATGAATCAGGAACAGGTAAAGGAGTTGCGCAAGGAAATCGGCATGCTCTTTCAGGGATCGGCGCTTTTCGATTCGGAGACTGTGCTCGGCAATGTGATGTTTCCGTTGCAGATGTTCACACGCAGGCCATACGATGAAATGCGCGAGCGCGCCATGTTCTGCCTCGAGCGTGTCAACCTCAAAGGAGCCGAAAACAAGTATCCGTCCGAGATATCGGGTGGCATGCAGAAACGTGTTGCGATAGCACGCGCCATCGCCCTCAACCCTAAGTATCTTTTCTGCGACGAGCCAAACTCCGGCCTTGACCCGAAGACATCCATCGTGATCGACGAACTCCTGAGCGACATCACGCACGAATATAATATCACCACCGTGATCAACACGCACGATATGAACTCGGTGCTCGGCATAGGAGAGAATATAATATTCATCAACAAGGGGCACCGCGAATGGGTGGGCGATATGAGCCAGATATACACCACTGCAAACGAAGCTCTCAATGAATTTGTATTCGCCACACATCTTTTCCAGAAAGTAAGGGAATATGTAGTGAGCCACGAAAAGCCAATGCCATGAGATTCGCCGATATTCCGTATCACGACGATGTGAAGCGCCGCCTGCGCGAGATGGTCGATTCGAACCATATACCGCATGCCCTGCTGTTGGAAGGACCGGCCGGATGCGGCAAGTTCGCACTCGCGCGTGCACTCGCACAATACATCCATTGCACCGCACGCACGCCCGAAGGTGATGCATGCGGACGTTGCCCTGCTTGCATCCAGCACGCATCGTTCGGCCATATTGACACACACTTCTCATTTCCTGTGCTGAAACGCAAAAGTGGACAGACCACCATAAGCGACGATTATCTGTCGGAGTTCAAACAGTTTCTCGCAGATTCGCCTTACATGGACTTTGACCGTTGGCTGTCGATGCTCGGCAATCCGAACGGGCAGCCTCTTATATATGTCGACGAAGCATCGGCTCTGCTCGAACGCATGAACCGCACGGCCCGGCAGTCGAAATACAAGATCGTGCTGATGTGGCTGCCCGAAAGGATGCAGGAAGCCGCGGCAAACAAGTTGCTCAAACTCGTTGAGGAACCCTACCCCGACACACTGTTCGTCATGGTGAGCGACAATGCCAAGGAGATACTGCCCACCATATATTCGCGCACGCAGCGGATACCGATGCGATGCTACACCGAGCCGGAAATCAGGGATATTCTGATGAAAAATCATGGCATAGATGACATGGAGGCTGAGACAGTGGCTCCATTGGCCGACGGAAACATGACGGCCGCTCTGAAAATGGCAGGGGATGACACAGGCAAGGCCATGTTTCTCGACCTGTTCATGGAGCTGATGCGCAAAGCATATATGCGGCAGGTGGGAGATCTGCGCAAATGGAGCGCCAAAGTTGCGGATATGGGCCGAGAAGGCACAATAAGGTTTTACGATTACTGCGCGCGCTTGGTAAGAGAAAATTTCATACTCAATATCGGCGACCTGCGCCTCGTATCGATGACACCCGCCGAGATAGAATTCAGCCGACGGTTCTCTCCGTTTATAAATGTTATGAATGTGGAGAGAATCTTCAGCATACTTACCGCCGCGCGCAATGATACCATGCTTAACGGAAACGGCAAGATAATAGCATTTGACCTTGCCGTGAAGATGATACTCCTCATCAAGCAAGGCCAAGAAAGCTGATTGCGCAGGGATACGATCAGATTATACCCCGCAATTCATTGATATCGGCGATGTTGTGTCGGCGGCAATAATCCTCGATACCCTCCACGACCTTGACGCTCGCGGCGGGATCGATGAAATTTGCCGTACCCACCTGCACGGCGGTGGCACCCGCCATTATAAACTGCAACGCATCGGAAGCATCCATTATACCGCCAAGACCTACCACAGGTATCTTGACAGCCTGAGCCACTTGCCACACCATGCGCACAGCGATGGGACGTATGGCCGGGCCTGAAAGACCGCCGGTCACAGTCGAGAGACATGCCTTGCGACGCTCAACATCTATTGCCATGGCAAGGAGTGTGTTGATGAGCGACACACTGTCGGCGCCCGCAGCCTCCACCGCTTTTGCAATCTGAACTATCGATGTGACATTGGGGGTGAGTTTAACCATCATGTGACGTGGCCATACCTTGCGGATAGCCGATGTGACCTCAGCCGCCATCTCGGGAGATGTGCCGAACGACATACCACCGCCTTTCACGTTTGGGCACGATATATTCACCTCTATAGCACTTACTTTTTCAAGTGGCGCAAGTATCTCGGCCACCCTGACATAATCTGAAATCTGAGCGCCCGATATATTGACTATCACTTTTGATTCATATCCTGTAAGCGTGGGATATATATATTGGGCAAAATCCTCTACACCGGGATTCTGCAACCCTACGGCATTGATCATGCCCGAAGGAGTCTCTACAAGCCGGGGCGCCGGATTGCCCTGCCGGGGTTCGAGCGTGGTGCCTTTTACGATAAAGCCTCCCAAACGGTTAAGGTCGATGAACTCGGAATATTGATGGCCGAAACCGAAAGTTCCGGATGCCGTGAGCACGGGGTTGTGGAGAGTGAGTCCCGCGCCAAGATCTACATTAAGATTTATTCCCATGATTGCAGACGGTTAATATTAAATACCGGCCCCTCTGTGCAGACGCATACGTTGCCACGGTCGGATGTGTTTTCAACACAGCACAGACACGCACCTATGCCGCAGGCCATATGATTCTCAAGCGAGACCTCGCACCATATGCCTTTCTCTCGTGCTATACGGGCTACAGCCTTCATCATTGGAGTCGGTCCGCAGCAGTATATACGGTCAAAGACTTCATCGAATTCAGGTAAACATGTCACGACACCCTCATGGCCGTAGCTGCCGTCGTCGGTAGATACAAGGATTCTTGAAACGCTGCCGGCATAAAGGGCATCGACACCTTCCACATCAAGTGCGGAACGACCGCCGATCGCGACTGTTACATCAGCGCCTACAGCCGAAAGACGCCGGCTAAGAGCCACAAGCGGGGCAGCACCCACTCCACCGCCGACAAGCAGCACCTTTCCGCCTCGGCTGTCTTGGCATGTAAAGCCATGACCGAGCGGCAACATTATATTGGTCATCGCATTCTCGGGCAGTTCCACCAATCGTTGTGTCCCCTCTCCCTGAGGCTTAACAAACAGCACCAGCTCGGTATCATAACGCACATCGCATATTGAAATTGGACGGCGAAGGAATGCTTTCGGCGAATTGTCGATCCTGACCTGCACAAACTGCCCGGGCTCGATCGGAGGGAGCTTCGCACCGTCTGCCGCGACAAATGTCATGAGATGGCATCCCGAAGGGAGTACACGGTTGCCGGTGAGTATAAAGTCTTTTGCCTGTTTCATATTCTATTATTTTGAATTCGAGATGAAATGTCTTGCCTGCTCGAGGCTCTCGGGTTTGCCCACGTCAAACCACCGGTCTTCGTCAGGCAAAGACAAGGAACGTATGTCATACCGCGAACACATGTCTATATAAAAATCGATTATCGAGAATGATTCATTGTCCTTGCCATATCCCTGCAAAGCGGGATATAACGAAGGATCCACAATATGGATACCATCGAACGATTCAAGTTTCATGTCATCTTTCAAATTGAGATCCGCCGGCTTCACGGCTCCGCTTTTAACATCAGTCCAGCCATGCATACGACCGTCGATGTCGAATACAAGACGGCGTGAACTGTCGCGGTGCTGCGTGAGAAGTGTGGCATCGGCACCACTCCGCACCTGATTATAAATCATTTTTTTCAGGTCGAAGGTTGTAAGTATGTCGGCATTGTGGATCAGGACAGGCTCGTTGGCCAGCAACGGAATCACCTTACGCAACCCTCCGCCGGTATCAAGCAGCCTGTCTGTTTCATCACTCACCGTGATACGTGCCATAAACCGGGCATTACGGATATATTCTACAATCTGCCCGGCAAAGTGGTGTATATTGACTATTATATCCGATATGCCTGCGGCAATTATTCTGTCGATAACATGCCCGAGCATAGGCTTGCCGCCTACTTCCACCAGAGCCTTTGGATGCGAGTCTGTCCATGGTTTGAGACGGCTGCCAATGCCTGCGGCTAATATCAGAGCTTTCATCGTCGGGGAAATAACTGTTCGATATCCTGTTCGCGGTGTATCAGTTCCACTTTTACGTTGAACAGTTTGTTAAGATGCTCGGCCATATGCTGCGCGCAATATACCGAGCGATGCTGTCCACCGGTGCAACCGAACGCCACATACAGATTTGTGAAACCACGGTCGATATATCGGCGCGTGGCCGCATCGACAAGAGCATAGCAATGGTCGAGAAAATCAAACACCTCTCCATCAGTCTCAAGGAATTCTATCACTTGACGGTCGAGCCCGGTAAACGGTTTGTAGCGGTCGTATTTGCCCGGATTGTTGACGGCGCGGCAATCAAACACAAATCCGCCTCCGTTGCCTGTCGGGTCGTTGGGAATGCCTTTCTTATATGCAAAACTCAGCACACGCACGGTAAGCTGCCGTTTCTCCAGTTCGGATGTGAACTGCTTGAGGTCGACAAGACGCTGCAGCAGATCCTGAAGATAGGGGTACTCGTAAAACGGTTTCTCGGCCAGCAACGCGCGCAGGTTCGCGATGGCAAACGGCACACTCTGCATAAAGTGCGGCTTCTTCTCGAAATATCCTCTGAAACCATATGCGCCGAGTACCTGCATGGTGCGGAACAGCACGAATTGCCGCAATGTATCCATAAAGTGAGCCTTGTCGATATCGCGGTAACGACGTGCCGACTTTATATATTCATCAATAAGTTCCCGGCGCAGCTCAGGCGAGAAATTGGCTTTGGCCTGCCACAGAAACGATGCCACATCATATTGGCACGGCCCTCTGCGGCCTCCCTGAAAGTCTATGAACCATGGCTTGCCATCAAATATCATCACATTGCGCGACTGGAAGTCGCGATACATGAAAGAATCGCAATCGACCTCGAGAAGAGTATCGGCAAGACGGCTGAAATCGTCCTCAAGCAGATTTTCTTCAAACTCCAGTCCTGTTGCCTTAAGGAAACAGTATTTGAAGTAATTGAGATCCCACATTATGGATCTGCGGTCGAACTCCTTGGCGGGAAAACACCGCGAGAAATCAAACTGTCCTTTCGATGCTGCAAACTGAAAATCGGGCAATCTGCGCATGGTTTCTTCAAGAAGCTGCTTCTCCGATGGTGAGAACACATGCGTGAGACGGCCCTTCTCTATGGCATTGAACAACAGAGTGTCGCCGAGGTCGGTCTGAAGATAGGCCATACGGTCGGCGCTGACAGCAAGCACCTGCGGTACAGGCAGCCCTTTTTCTATGAACTGCCGGTCAAAATCGAGAAATGCCTCATTTTCCTGCAGATTGTTGCCAAGAACGCCGATAAGGCTGCCACCGTCCCCTGTGAGCCTGAAATAACGACGGTTGCTGCCCGAAGATGGCAGTTCATCTATTTTGTCGGGGTCCGAACCGCAGTAATTTCTATACAAATCGTTTAGACTGGTTGTTTCCATACGTATATCAGTTGCCGAGTTCCGACAGGAATTTTATTCTTACCAGACGTATCTCCTCTTCATTATATGCAGGACAGAGTTCGCGATAAGCTTCATCGAGCGAACCTGATTCAGCCTGGCGGAAATAATCGAAGATTTCATCCTGCTCATCCTCGTCAAGTTTATCGTCGATAAAGTACGATATGTTTATTTTGTTGCCTGAGTTCACAATCGATTCTATCTCATCAAGCAGCTGATCGAAATCAAGACCAGTGCTGATTGCGACCTCCTCAAGGTCGATCTTACGGTCTATGGCCTGTATTATCGCAATCTTACGTTTTGATTTATTGGCCACCGAACGTACACGCAGGTCTTCGGGACGCTCAATTTCGTTTTCCTCGACGTATGCTTTTATTACTTTCAGGAATTCTTCGCCGTATCGCCTGGCCTTTCCCTCGCCTACGCCGGGAATATTCTGCAATTCTTCGAGACTTATGGGATATGTAGTTGCCATGGCCTCGAGAGATGGATCCTGGAAGATTACATATGGCGGCAGGCTGAGATGCTGCGATATTTTCTTGCGCAGGGCCGAGAGTATGGCGTATAGCTCCGGATCGGCCGCGCACGCAGAGCCGCCTTTTATAGGTGTTATCTCCTCCTCATCGTTGAACTCCGAGTCCTCAACCACTTTGAAGGAAACAGGTTTTTTCATGAACTCCTTTCCTTTGGCAGTTATATGGAGTGTACCGTAGTTTTCGATGTCCTTGCTAAGATATCCGGCAAGCGATGCCTGACGGAGCACCGCATTGAGAAAGCGCCGGTCGCCGGATTCCTCACATCCGAACACATCAAGCTGGTCGTGCTGGTAGTTTTTTACGTCACCGGTAGCTTTACCGGTCATTACATCGAGTATGTAGTCTGCTTTGAATTTTTCTTTAAGGGCGGCAACAGTTTCAAGAGCCGCCAAGAGTTCTTCTTTTGCTTCCACTTTCTTTTTAGAATTATTGCAATTATCACAGTTGCCGCAGTTGTCGGTTTCATACTCCTCGCCGAAATAGTGAAGGAGTGTACGACGGCGGCACACCGACGACTCGGCATAAGCTGCTGTCTCGGCCAATAGCTGGCGGCCGATTTCCTGTTCTGCCAACGGCTTGCCCTGCATGAATTTTTCCATTTTCTGCAGGTCCCGGTATGCATAGAATGTGAGACAATAGCCTTCTCCACCATCCCGGCCGGCCCGGCCTGTTTCCTGATAATATCCCTCGAGCGACTTGGGCATGTCGTAATGGATGACAAATCGGACGTCTGGCTTGTCAATACCCATCCCGAAAGCGATAGTCGCTACAATGACATTTATCTTTTCAAGCAGGAAAGCATCCTGGTTGGCCGAGCGTGTGGCAGCGTCCATGCCGGCATGATAGGCCAGAGCCTTGATATTGTTGACCCGCAGCAATTCGGCAAGTTCTTCAACTTTTTTGCGGCTCAGACAATATATTATGCCCGATTTGGACGGACGCTGTCGTATAAACCGGATAATGTCGTGGTCGGTGTTCTTGGTCTTTGGGCGTACCTCGTAATAGAGGTTTGAGCGATTGAAAGATGATTTGAATACAGCTGCGCCCTGTTGCATGCCAAGATTCTTCTGGATGTCGTGTTGTACCTTTGGAGTGGCCGTAGCCGTAAGGGCGATTACCGGCCTTGTACCTATCTCGTTTATGATGGGACGGATACGCCGGTATTCCGGGCGGAAATCATGTCCCCACTCGGAGATACAATGCGCTTCGTCAATAGCATAAAATGAGATCTGTATGGATTTCAGAAATTCAATATTCTCTTCCTTTGTAAGCGACTCCGGCGCGACATACAGCAGCTTGGTGTGCCCGTCTGTCACGTCGGCTTTTACTTTGTCGATCTGAGCCCTTGTAAGAGAGGAGTTCAGATAGTGGGCCACAGTATCGACAGAACTGAAATTGCGCATGGCATCCACCTGGTTTTTCATCAGTGCTATCAATGGTGATACCACTATTGCCGTACCCTCCATAAGCAATGCAGGCAACTGGTAACACAGTGATTTGCCTCCGCCTGTAGGCATAAGCACAAATACATCGTTGCCGTCGAGAAGGCTGCGTATGATTGCTTCCTGATTGCCTTTGAAAGTGCCGAAACCGAAATGGCGACGAAGGGCATCGGTGAGGCTGGCGGTGGTTTCCATTGCTTACTGAGGGGATAGAGATGGATATTGATAAAGGATAGAAAATCTTTATTGTATGTTAGTATGTCATACCGAGGCAGCCTCGAAATGCGCAGCTTCAAATTTCGTTCTGGCATAATCGAGTGTCACCTCGAATTCTTTGACTTTCATTGAGGGTATGTCAAACATGGCGTCGACCATGATCGCTTCCACAATCGACCGAAGACCGCGTGCGCCGAGCTTATATTCGATAGCCTTGTCTACGACGAAGTCGAGCACTTCGGGTGCGAATGTGAGCCTAACGCCATCCATGGCGAATAACTTTTCGTATTGCCGGGTTATGGCATTCTTGGGCTCGGTGAGCACTTTGAGCAGCGCGTTCCTGTCGAGTGGAGTGAGGTGCGTGAGTATGGGCAGACGGCCTATGATCTCAGGTATGAGACCATATGTGCGCAGATCCTGCGGAGCGACATATCTCAGATAGTCCTGCTTGTCCTTCAAGCGGTTGCGTGTCGCATCGGTCGCATAACCAACGACATGCGAATTCATACGCTGTGCTATTTTGCTTTCGATACCTTCAAATGCACCTCCGCATATGAAGAGGATGTCTTTCGTATCGACAGGTATCATCTTCTGCTCAGGATGCTTGCGACCGCCCTGCGGAGGCACGTTCACAATCGAACCCTCGAGAAGCTTTAGCAGTCCCTGCTGCACACCTTCGCCCGACACATCGCGTGTGATCGACGGATTATCGCCTTTGCGGGCGATCTTGTCAATCTCGTCAATGAACACTATGCCCCGCTGAGCCTTGTCCACATCGTAATCGGCAGCCTGAAGAAGACGGGTAAGCAGACTCTCGATATCCTCGCCCACATAACCGGCCTGTGTAAGCACCGTGGCGTCGACGATTGTGAACGGCACATCGAGCTGCCTTGCGATAGTCTTGGCGAGCAAAGTCTTTCCCGTTCCGGTAGGCCCTACGATTATGATATTGCTCTTCTCGATATCCACGTCATCTTTGCCTTTAGGCTGCATCAGACGCTTGTAATGGTTGTATACGGCCACAGACAGATATTTCTTGGCATCGTCCTGACCGATGACGTACTGGTCGAGAAATTCTTTGATCTGATGAGGCGTGGGAACATTGTCTTTCATCTGTTTGCGGAAGTCGGCCTCGGCCTTCTGCCGCATTTTCGGAAACTGGTCGGCAATCATCTCGTGCATCGCCTCGACACATTCCGTGCAGATGAACTCCTGCTGGTCGCCCGACGGGATGAGCAGACGCTGCTGCGAAGCGTCGCCCGGACGTCCGCACCATGCACACACTTCGTCGTATCCTGTCTTACGCTTTGCCATTGTCTTTGGCTGGGGTATTTGATTTCACGAGCACATGATCAATCATTCCATAGGCAAGCGCTTCATCGGAGGTCATCCAGTAGTCGCGGTCGGAGTCCCGTTCCACACGGTCGAACGGCTGTCCGGAATGCTCGGCGATAATATTGTAAAGCTCATGCTTGAGTTTCTTTATCTCACGGGCCGTTATCTCTATATCCGAGGCCTGACCCTGGGCACCGCCCATAGGCTGATGAATCATCACACGCGAATGGGGCAATGCAAAACGCTTGCCCTTTTGGCCTGCCACAAGAAGTACAGCCGCCATCGATGCTGCCATACCGGTGCATATCGTGGCTACATCGCTCGATATATACTGCATGGTATCGTATATGCCGAGCCCGGCATATACCGATCCGCCGGGAGAGTTGATATATATGGACACATCCTTGCCCGGATCGGAAGAATCCAGATAAAGGAGCTGAGCCTGTATCACATTGGCTGTATAATCGTTCACCTCGGTACCGAGAAATATGATGCGATCCATCATCAGGCGCGAGAACACATCCATCTGCGCCACGTTGAGCTGCCGCTCCTCTATGATGCTGGGATTTATGTAGCTCGAGGTGATCCCGGCGTTGGCTGCAGCGCTGTACTGATCGAGCGCGAGGCCGTTCATGCCGAGCCCTTTCACGGCGAAATTACGAAAATCTGAATTTTGCATACTTTCTATAATAGGTTTATGTTTCTGCTGTTTATGAATTCTTTTTCAAAGTTAATGTTTTTTTTTGAATTACGCACATAATGTCTGAAGTTTTTTCTTCAGAATTCCGCTTGTGAACTGTCGGCACGAAGTTTGCGTTATATTTTTTTGCATCTGATTAATTTATGACGTATATTTGCCGTCATCAATCCTATAAGCCGACAATGACCGAATCTTTACCCGCTATACCAGACATAACGCCCGAAAAAGTCGAAGCCGACCGCCGGGTACTCGAACTGTTGTCAAACACTTTTCCCAACGTAGGAGCTGCCTCCACCGAAATCATAAACCTGGAGGCCATCCTCAATCTCCCGAAGGGGACAGAGCATTTCGTGGCCGACCTTCACGGGGAGCACGAAGCATTCATACACATCCTCCGCAACGCTTCCGGCAATATCAAGCGCAAGGTGACAGAAATTTTCGGCACTTCGCTGAGCGAACGCGACATACGCGAACTGTGCTCATTAATATATTATCCCGAGCAGAAGCTCGAATACATCACCGACGATCCGGAGGCAAATCTGGCCGACTTCTACACCATCACACTGCACCGTCTGGTACGTGTGGCCCAATCGGTATCATCCAAATACACACGCTCGAAAGTACGCAAGGCATTGCCACGCGAATTCGCCTACATCATAGAGGAGCTGCTGCACGAATCGCCCCTTGAAGGAAACAAGCAGGCATATTTCAACCGTATCATAGAGACAATAATATCCACCGGACGCGCCGATGCTTTCATTGTGGCCATGTGCAATGTGATACAGAGCCTCAGTATCGACCGGCTGCACATACTTGGCGACGTGTACGACCGCGGCCCGGGCGCCCACATTATAATGGACGTGCTCGGGCGCTACGACAAGTTCGATTTCCAGTGGGGCAACCACGATGCCCTGTGGATGGGAGCCGCCGCCGGCAACGAAGCCTGCATAGCCAATGTGCTGCGCATATCGCTGCGCTATGCCAACCTCGCCACGCTCGAAGACGGATACGGAATCAACCTCGTTCCTTTGGCCACATTCGCTATGGACATATACGGCGATGATCCATGCATCGGTTACGAGCCGAGGCTCGACACTGACGCGGATGACATCTCCGACAAGACGCGCACGCTTATAGCCCGCATGCACAAGGCCATCACAGTGCTGCAATTCAAGCTTGAAGCCAAGCTCATCGACCGGCACCCCGAATGGGACATGGACAACCGGCGACTGCTGCACCGTATCGACCACACCACCGGCTCTGTCACTCTGCCCGACGGATCAGTGCACCCTCTCACAGACAATTCTCTGCCTACTGTAGATCCGGCCGACCCATACCGCCTCAGCCTCGAGGAGGCCGAGCTCATCGCCAAGCTGCGCCATTCATTCCGTGTGAGCGACAAACTGGCACGCCATGTGCACCTCCTCCTCAGCCACGGCTCGATGTACGGCGTATACAACTCCAATCTGCTTTTCCATGCATCGCTGCCGCTCAACGCCGACGGCACATTGCGCGGAGTAAATGTCGATGGGCGCCTGTACAGCGGGCGCCGGCTCATGGATGCGGTCGGCGCCACAATGCGCGCCGCCTTCAACTACGACACACCTGCGCCACGCAAGGACTATGCCTGCGATTTCTATTGGTATCTGTGGTGCGGCCCGGACTCGCCGTTGTTCGACAAATCCCGTATGGCGACCTTCGAGCGCTATTTCATCGCCGACCGCGCCACATGGCGAGAAGAAAAAGGTCATTATTATGAACTCCGCGACGAACCGGCGGTATGCGACATGATACTTGATGAATTCGGAGTGTCGGGCACGCACCGCCACATCATCAACGGCCACGTGCCCGTGCGCGAGGGCAAAGGCGAGAGTCCGATACGTGCCGGCGGCCGCCTTATGGTAATCGACGGAGGCTTCGCCAAGGCCTACCATGCCACCACAGGCATGGCCGGCTATACACTGGTTTTCCATTCGCGGGGCTTCCAGCTGGTAAAGCATCAGCCGTTCACATCGGCCGAGCAGGCCATACGCGAAGGCACCGATATCGAATCAACCACCGAGATTGTGGAGATGTCGCAGCAACGCATGCGAGTCCGCGACACAGACAAAGGTACAGAACTGCAGGGGCAAATCGACGAGCTGCGCCAGCTTCTTTTCGCCTACCGACACGGAATAATCAAGGAGCGCAGATTCTAACGTCCCGCATCTCCGGCCTTTGATATTGTGACAAGATAGACACCTGCAAATATAAGGCATATGGCAGCCGACTTCACAACTGTGAACCTGTCGAATCCGAGTACCACACCCACAGCCATCGCCACTACCGGCTGAGTATAATTGTACATGCCTACCACGGTGGGGCGCAGTCGCTTCTGCCCCGTCATCACACATATATATGCCACATATGTGCCCATCACGACAACATAGGCTATCCCCGCCCATTGCGCGCCATCCACCTGCGCCCATACAGTATCCACAGACTGTGGAAGCGCGAAAGGAATTGCGGCGAGAGTCGCGAAGGAGAACATCCATTTCATTAATGTGACAAGGCTGTAGCGTTGTATAAAATTACGATACAACGTAAGGTACAGAGCATAGCACAGCTGCGCGGCAAGTATCAGAAGATCCCCTGCCGCCGGGCTCTCGCCTGCGGCAGTCGTGGCGGTAGACGAGCTATATACCAATGTTATAGCTCCGACGGCACCAATCGCGATACCGGCAGCTTTTTTGAAGCTTATAGGCTCATGCAGTATAAGCCATGCCAGCAGCATCACCCACATAGGCATTGTGGTGGTGATCACAGACGCCTCGCCGGGAGAAGTCATCCCTACTCCCACAATAAAACAGCCCTGATTGAGCAGCACGCCGAGCATCCCCGCACCGGCAAGCAGAAGGAGATCCTTTGCAGGCACATGTTCCACTGGCCTGAACAATGACGTGAGCCAGAACAACAACGCGGCACCGGCCATACGCATGCCGGCCATCAGCATCGGCGACACCACGGCCGCCGCCATAACGACTTTAGCCACGGGCGACATCAGCCCCCAGGCCGCATTCGCGCCCAACAGAGCCAGATGCCCTTTTATATCGGTCTTGTTTTTCACGCTGCAAAGGTAACTATTTTCACAGAAACAGGAAATATGGCAGTCACTATGACATCGGGTGTGAAAATATTTTAGTACCTTTGCATGATTTATGAAACGACATTTCTGATTATGGGATTTTTCAAAAGCATATTCTCGCGCGAAAAGAAACAGACTCTCGACCGTGGTCTTGAGAAAACCAAGGAAGGTGTACTCGGCCGTATTAAGAGAGCCCTTGTAGGGCGCAGCACGATAGACGATGATTTTCTTGACGAACTCGAGGAAATCTTCATAACCGGCGACGTAGGTGCCGAAACCACACTGCGTATAATAGAACGAATACAACAACGCGCCGCCCGCGACAAATATGTAGGCAGCGACGAGCTCAACGACATGCTTGTGGAAGAAATAACCTCGCTGCTTGCCGAAAACGACTCTACCGTCACGAGTGGCGACGGTTCTTTCTCCATCCCCGACAATAAACATCCATATGTGATAATGGTAGTGGGTGTAAACGGTGTAGGCAAGACCACAACCATAGGCAAGCTGGCATATCAGTACCGTCAGGCCGGATACTCCGTGATGCTTGGAGCTGCCGACACATTTCGTGCGGCTGCTGTGGAGCAGATTGACGAATGGGGCCGACGTGCAGGCGTACCCGTCGTAAAGCAGCAGCTTGGCAGTGACGCCGCCGCTGTAGCTTACGACACACTGTCATCGGCCGTGGCCCAGAATATCGATGTGGTGATAATCGATACAGCCGGACGACTGCACAACAAGAAAGGCCTGATGGACGAGCTCACCAAGATAAAACGAGTAATGGATCGGGTAGTGCCCGGCGCCCCGCACGAGGTGCTTTTAGTGCTTGACGGCTCAACCGGACAGAACGCATTCGAGCAGGCACGGCAGTTCTCTGCCGCCACTCAGGTCACTGCCCTGGCAGTCACAAAGCTCGACGGCACAGCCCGTGGGGGTGTAGTGATAGGCATCAGCGATCAACTGCACATACCCGTGAAATACATAGGCCTTGGCGAAGGTATCGGCGATCTGCAGGTATTCGACAAGCGCGAATTTGTAGAAAGTCTTTTCGGACGCCGCTGATATGAGGCCTCGCGTTAATCTTATAACGATGGGGTGTTCAAAAAACCTCGTCGACAGTGAGCGTGTGCTGCACATATTGGCCGAAGCAGGCATAGATGCGGTGCACGACGCAGCACAATTCAGCGGAGGTACTGTTGTCATAAACACGTGCGGATTCATCGGCGATGCCAAGCAGGAATCGATAGATGCGATATTGGAGGCATGCCGCCAAAAAGCCCAAGGAAATATTGACCGTGTGATAGTGATGGGATGCCTGTCGGAACGCTACCGGGAAGAGCTTCCGCACGAAATTCCGGAAGTAGATGCATGGTTCGGAAAATTCGACTGGGAGTCTGTGGCTGCCGAAGTCGCCCGGCGCGACCATACGCATCACCGGTCATGGCAACGCAGGCTCACCACTCCGTCCCATTATACTTACCTGAAGATAGCCGAGGGATGCAACCGCATGTGCGCATTCTGCGCCATACCGATTATCACCGGTCGCTATCATTCTCGTCCAATAGACGAGATTCTCGATGAGGTACGCTCACTTGTAGCCTGCGGAGTCAAGGAATTCAATGTCATAGCGCAGGATCTGTCCAATTACGGCCGCGATCTCGGAGGCATTCAGAATCCCTCGCCGCTCGCCCGTTTGCTCACATCGATGTCGGATATCCCGGGTGTGGAATGGATACGTCTGCATTATGCCTATCCGGCCGATTTCCCTTACGATATATTGCCTGTGATGGCCTCCCGCCCCAACATTTGCAAATACCTCGACATCGCCCTGCAACACATAGACGATACCGTGCTTGCCAACATGCACCGACATATCGATGCGTCCCGCACGCGTGAACTGCTTGCCCGCCTGCGCGATGAAGTTCCGGGCATACATATCCGTACCACACTTATGGTAGGGTTCCCGGGTGAGACGGAAGATGCATTCGATAGACTTATGGAATTTGTGACCGAGCAAAAATTCGACAGGATGGGAGCTTTCGCATACTGCGAGGAGGAGGACACCCGTGCCGCACGAGAACTGACAGACGAAATACCCGAAGATGTAAAACAAAACCGTCTGGATCGCCTTATGGCCTTACAGGAGGAAATCGCGTTGCAGCTCAATGAGAAAAAGATCGGCCAAACATTGCGGGTGATTGTTGACAGCGAGAATGACGATTACTATGTATGCCGCTCACAATACGACTCTCCCGAGGTGGATCCGGAAGTACTTGTGGAAAAAACAAGTCCCATGCATATCGGCGGGATGTACGATGTCAAGGTGACCGACGCTCTGCCTTTTGAACTCATCGCCATACCGGTGTAAAAACCATGACACAACTGATAAAAAACAGCATACGTAGCCGCGTGATACGCAGTCTGGAAAAAGGCTGCGCTTTCGCCGTATACCGTCTTCCCGGCAAAGCCCCGCACTACGTGGACACATGCGACGGCGACGAGCAGGTAAGCGTCACACCATGGCTTGGCCTTTATGCCGACCGTCACATTATAGGATCACAGGCACAAGTTCCGGAGGCTTATACAATCCCTTATGCCACACGCAAGAGCACATACATAAACCGCCTTGAAAACCTTATAGGCGAATTGCGTGGTCGTGGTATCGCAAAAACAGTCATATCCAGGGTGATAACAGGCAAAAATACAAATCTCGACATATTGGATGCGGCCGAGCGGCTATGGAATGCCCTACCAGATTCGATGGGCTATCTGTTCCATATTCCCGGCATGAACATATGGCTCGGAGCCACGCCCGAGAAACTGCTCACCATAACTCCGCCCGATCTTTTCGCTACAGAAGCGCTTGCAGGCACAATGCCCGCCGGAAGCCGTTGGAACGTAAAGAATTATGAAGAGCAGACAATGGTAGCGGGTTTCATCGAGGATGTGCTCGTTACTGCCGGATATAAATTCAATGAGATCGGCCCCAAGACTGTACGTTATGGCGACATCCAGCATCTGTGTACCGCATTCACAGGCCATATACCCGATCTGGCCGACAAGGCCGGCGCACTGCGCGACATACTCGCCCCCACCCCGGCGCTCAGTGGCCTGCCAAGGCATATGGCACTGCACGACATCGCCCGGATAGAAAATCATCCACGACTATGCTACGGAGGATATATCACGGTAAAACACGGTGATGCCGAAGCAAGTTATGTCACTATCCGATGTGTCCAATACGACGCGCACACCGGCAGATGGGCCGTATATGTAGGAGGAGGCATAACACCGAAATCAGATCCTGAAGCAGAATGGCTTGAGACCGAAGCCAAGGCAAGCCTGCTGCTGTCCGTATTGTCCGATTGATATGCGCAATCCTCTCCGATTATTCATAATCATATTCTCGGCTCTCGCATTTCTCACGATATTGTCGATATGCCCTTGGAGCGACTGGACAGACGGCCGCCTCAAGGACTTCAATCTGCTTGGCGATGTGATGCCTCATACACCGGCAGCAGACAGCTCCGCATCAAACAATATAGATCCGGAACTTGCGTCGCTCGACACCGTGGCACCTGCCGATACATCGGTTTCCACCACCCTGCATGCAGATACATTGCCCCCGATACCCTTTGATTTTTCAGCGCCCACTAAGGACGGATCCGTATTGATCGAAGATTACAGTTCCGACCACAGCGGTCTGTCGCGCCTTGCCGCCACACTCGTTCAAGGTTCCCTGCGCAAGGTACGCATCGCCATGGTTGGCGACTCATATATCGAGGGCGATATCCTGGCGCAAGACATCCGCGCGGGCTTGCAGGAGCGATTCGGCGGATGCGGTGTAGGATATGTCGGCGCTTTCAGCATGTTTCCGGGTTTCAGAGGCTCGGTAAACCAATCATGTTCCGGATGGGAGGAAGCCGAAATACGCAAGATGAAGGCCGACGACCCTTTGCGCACAATACTCGGGCACTACCACACAGCCGGAGATGGCGCCATGACACGGTTCAAAGGTTCGGCCAAGCCAGCGCACGCACAGACCTGGTCATCGACCACGGTCTTGTTCACGGCATCTTCTCCGGGAACCATCACCCTATCGGGATCCGACACTCCGGCACAGACATTCCATGTAGAAGCATCCCCTGATCTTCAGGCAGTGCATCTTGAAGCCGCTACAGCCGACATCAGCATACGTACCGATATTACAGGGCTGACAGTACTCGGAGTATGGCTCGAAGGCGATAGCGGAATAGTGCTCGATGACATATCGCTGCGAGGCAACAGCGGTATAAGTCACAGGCATCTTGACGAGAATACCACGGAACAGATGAAGCATTGGGTGGACTACGATGTCATAATGCTGGAATTCGGACTCAATGTCGCCTCAACCGAACAAACCGACTATATCGCTTACGGACGCGCAATGGCCGAGGTGGTGAACAACATCAAACGACTATACCCCGATGCTGCGATACTTATCTTCGGAGTCGGCGACCGAGCCATCAAACAAGGCACGAATTATCTGTCCATGCCCACCCTGCCGGCACTGATCAAAGTCCAGCGCGAGGTGGCCCGTATCACGGGCTCTCTGTTTTACGATACCCGCGCGGCAATGGGAGGCGACGGCGCAGCGGTCGACTGGCATTCTCGCAAACTTGTAAACGCCGACTATGTGCACCTCAACCACCGTGGAGGCAAAGAACTTGCCGACATATTCCTCAAATCATTAGACATCTCTCTGCAATGAAAAAAACCACTGCAATACTCACAGTACTCGCGTTCACGACTGCCGCGGCTCAAGACAACACCCAGTCGCAGCTCCGTGAGAATCCCGAAATGGAGACAGCCAAAGGCAAAGTCTACGTGGCTCCCGAAATAGATTATCCCCGCTATATAGACCTGCGGGCCAACCATATCGACATGAACGGCGACGATTGGAGCGAGCTTGCAGCCAAGCTCAACGGAGCCGACTCCTCGCGCGTTACGATAGTGCACATCGGCGATTCGCATCTGCAGGCCGACATGGGCACTGCGGTGACCCGCACGCGTATGGGCGAACATTACGGCTCGGCAGGCCGCTCTCTGATAGTACCATTCAAACTTGCCGGCACAAACGAGCCTGTCGACTACACCATCACATCATCGGTGCCTATGACACAGGCAAGACTGCTCAAAACGCCATGGCCCGTCGAAATGGGATTCACAGGCATAGGCATAAATCCGCAGGCCAACGACTATGATCTGAATATAGGAGATGAGCAACTCTTCGATTCCATCGCCATATATTATTCGGGCAACACGCCGGTTATTGTTGACGAAAACATCAAGGCCAATGACTCTGTTCCCGGAATAATACAGGTAAAGCTCAACGAACCGGTCACACAGATTGCGCTCAACCTCACCAACGGCAGCAACAGCGTCATACATGGCATCAATCTTGTACATGGACACTCCGGACTTGCCTATCATGTGATAGGCAACAATGGCGCCACTTACGGGACATACAATGGCGTGGAAGGATTTGCCGACGACATAGCCCGTTTCGATCCGGCACTGATAATCATTTCGCTCGGTACAAACGAGGCATTCAATACCACATCAAACGAGGATATGCGATCTTCCATGAAACAGCTTGTCGACGACCTGCGCAGCACATGCCCCGGAGCAAAACTGCTTGTCACCACCCCTTCGGAATGTCAGCGCCGCCGTACACGCCGCCGTCGCCGCCGCGCATCATTCCATGTGAATCAGAACGTGAAGCGTCTCCGCGATGTAATCATCGGTTTCGCCCGCACAGAAGGCATCCCTTGCTATGATTTTTATGAAGTGGCCGGCGGTACCGGCAGCTCCTTCAAATGGCTGCGCGACAAATATATGAATACCGACCGTATTCATCTTACCCGAGCCGGCTACACTCTCCAGGGTCATCTTATCACCGAGGCCATAGAGGAAGCCCTTGACAATACAGACAAATGAATCCGCCCGATCTCTCCGTAATAGCCGAACAGCTGCTTTACGACCCCAAAGCGCCCCTGCTTTTCAATACAGGACTGTTCCTTGTGCTTTTTGTCCTCTTCATGGCAGCCTATGAAGGGCTGCGCAACCGCCATACGCTCAAGATGGCGGCAACCATAGTGTTCTCCATCTACTTCTATTACAAATCGAGCGCCGAATGCTGCTTTATCCTGCTCGGAATATGTATAAGCGACTACCTGTTGGGGCTATGGATGCAACGTACAGAAAATGATTTAGTGCGCCGCTGCATCGTGGCGGTCAATGTAACTGTCAATGTCGGCATGCTTGTGTATTTCAAGTATTTCAACCTTCTGGCAAGCACATGGGCCGAAATCACGCATAGCAATTTCGATGCCCTCGACATAATCCTGCCGGCAGGCATATCATTCTTTACCTTCCGGTCGATAAGCTATATTGTCGACATATACCGCCGCGAGATAGAAGCCGAGCGCAATCTGCTCCATTATACCTTCTTCCTAACGTTTTTTCCTCCGCTGCTGGCCGGTCCGGTCGTAAGAGCCAAGGACATGCTGCCGCAGATCAAACGGCATCCGCTCGCCACCAAGGAAATGGTCGGTGAAGGGTTGTTCCTGATAATGACCGGACTTATCAAAAAAGTCATCGTCGCCGACTATATCTCGGGCAACTTCGTAAACCGTGTATTCGACAACCCGGCACTATATTCCGGTTTCGAGAATGTGATGGGATGCGTAGGATTCACCATACAGCTATACTGCGATTTCTCTGGATATTCCGACATGGCCATCGGCCTTGCGTTGCTGATGGGATATCGTTTCAAAGATAATTTTCGTGCGCCGTTCAAGGCTCAGAACCCGCAGGAATTCTGGCACCGCTGGCATATATCACTCTCGACGTGGCTGCGCGACTACCTGTACATACCTATGGGAGGCTCGCGACGTGGCAAGACCCGCACATATCTCAACAACTTCCTCACCATGGTGATCGGCGGCCTGTGGCACGGAGCCGGATGGATGTACCTGCTGTGGGGGGCCTATCACGGTATGCTGCTCGCCATACACAAGGCAATGAAAGGGATATGGCGTGTGCCCGCCCAACTCAAGGAGACATTCGGACTGCGGATAATAAACACCGTCATCACATTCTCGCTGGTGGTTGTCGGCTTCGCGATATTCCGGGCAGATTCCATCGCGACATTGCAGGCCATGGGCACACAGATATTCAACGACTTCCACGCATCCGTCGCGCCGCAGTTCATCGAGAGCTACATGATGATAGTGCTCGCTATCGCAGCCGCGTTGCTGATGCATTATACGCCGCGCAGCTGGTCGACAGGCCTCGCCGAAGCGTATATATCAACCCCTGTGGTGGTTCAGGGCATGCTGTTGGCTTTGGTTCTGTTTTTTGTAATTCAAGCCCGGTCATCCGACCTCGTGCCGTTCATATATCTCCAATACTGATACCGCATTTTTTCAATTCGAGATATAAGGCGTGCACGGGCAGTCCCATCACATTGTAGAAGCTGCCGCGTATGCCGATGATTGCCGCGGCACCTATCCATTCCTGAATTCCATAGGCACCCGCCTTGTCATACGGCTTGAAATTGTCGACATAGAACTCGATCTCTTTATCGCTGAGAGTGTCAAAATCCACTTCCGTTTTCTGTGAGAACGATACCGGATGACTGTCTGCGAAACTGAGTGTGACTCCGGTCACCACCGTATGTGTGCGCGACTGCATCTTGCCGAGCATGGCAAGCGCCTCATCCCGACTGTGCGGCTTACCGAGTATCTCCCCGTCGAGTATTACCACCGTGTCGGCCGTTACAAGCACATCTCCGGGCTTTATATCTGCGGAATAGGCCTCTGCTTTCAGACGGGACAGGAATTCGGGTACCACTTCGGGAGCAAGATCATCGGGGTATATTTCCTCGACGTCTTTTCCTGAAGCTATCTCAAACTCCGGGACTATCATTTTAAGAAGTTCCCTGCGTCTGGGCGAATTTGAAGCAAGTATGACCATATCCTATTGGTTGGCGAAAATTGAAACATCCGAACCATTTTGTGTAGGCCACAATTTTTTTGCACGCAATATCTCCTCAAGAAGTTCGCGTGCCACACCGTAGCCGCCGGCAGCGTCGGTGACATATACGGCGGCCTCAAGTGCGTCGCGCGAGCCATCGGCGGGCGACACCGGCAACCCCACGTGATTCATTGCCGGGATATCGGGCACATCGTCGCCCACATATGCCACTTCATCGGGCTGATAATCGTTGTCGGCCATCCAGGCTTTAAGCACCGGCAGTTTATCCAACGTATTGCTGAAGATATCTTTGATGCCTATATTCTGAAGTCGCTCTCTCACTCCGGGAGCAGCCGCACCTGTTATAACAGCCAGATGAAGGCCGGCGCGCACTGCCAGCACCATAGAATAACCATCCTTGAGATTTGCCATGCGACGTGGAATACCGTCATCGCCCATGGGGATGACGGTAGGTGAAAGCACGCCGTCGACGTCAAACACCACGGCACGTATCTTATAGAGTTCGTAAGGTATCTTGCTCATTTTTTTCAATGACTACTTATTGAATTCCTTGTATATCGCCTGCGACACAAGGTCGTATATCGCCTTCTCCACGGGGTCGGCGAGCTGCGACATCTGCTTTTCCATTGTCGCGATATCTCCTCGTCTCGCGGGGCCTGTCATCGCCTTCATCGGACCAATACCGAATGCCTTATCCACAGTGACATCGACAAGCGGACGAACGATGTCGAGAGGCAATCCTACGCCGGCAAGCGCCCGGCGCGCCATCTCAAACATGTATACCGGAAAATTACAGGCGAAAACGCCGGCTATATGCAACTTTGCACGGATTTCAGAATCGGCATGGCGAACACGGCCGCCGAACGATCCGGCAACGGTATCAGCCACATCGAGCGAATAAATATCGGTCGCTTCAGTAAAGAAAGGCACACGGCTCAGATTAACATATGAATCCTTCGAAAAGGTCTGCAACGGATATATTACCGCCGCCCTTTCATGATACTCGGCGAGCACATCAAGCGGCACACTGCCAGATGTATGTGCCACAACACCGTCGATGCGCGGTAATGCGGCAGCCACATCTTTTACGGACGCATCAGTGGTCGCAATAATCACAAGACCGGTATTTTTGTCTATATCGGTCAAATCCGCCGAAGGCTGTGCTCCCACCCTATAAGCAAGGCGCGCGGCAGAATCCATATGCCGTGCCACAATCCTGTCGATGCGTAAACCTGCATCATGGAGCCCTTCGGCAAGATGCAAGGCAACATTTCCGGCACCTACAATACTTATACCGATATCCCGCATTCCGACGACAGTCATTCGCCGGGATTCTGCCATTTCTCGGCATGTACCTTCTCCCAAAGGAGTTTTGATGTATCCACGGGCCTCCGCACTTCATCCGGATGACCGACAGTGAGAATACACTCCACGACTACATCGTCGGGGATGTCGAGGATCTCGCGCACAATATTTTCGGCGTCTTCACCGTCGGCAGCATATCGGCCACGTACCTGTATCCAGCATGCCCCCAGACCGAGCGCGGTGGCCTGAAGCTGCATGTATGCCGTAGCGATTGCCATATCTTCAAGATACATATCGCTCTTGGCAGGCGAAGCGCATACCACTACTGCAAGCGCACATCCTGCCACAGGCCGTGCTCCGGCAGCCTTGCACTCCGAAAGGCGCATGAGATCGTCCTTGTTGTCTACGAGGACAAATTGCCATGGCCGCACACTCTTTGATGACGGAGCGAGCAGCGCCGCCTCAATGATTGTCTTTACGTCTTCGGCCGAAACGGCTTCATCGGTATAGCGCCTTATAGAATGACGGCGCACAAGAAGGTCGTGTAATGTCTCCATAATATGACAAGTTTGGATGGTCGTTCAATAAGAAAGCCCCTCTCATTTACGGCATACCCACGAATCGGGATAGCGCGAAGAAATGGTTTCAGACCGGGCGGCGGCGTATACTTCGGCTGCAGTGGAGCCTCCGGCAGCATATACGCGATAACGCCCGTCCTTCTCAAGTATGCCAAGAGGAATTTCCGTATGTTGCGATATGTATTTTTCGGCTTCATTCCTGGTGTTGAAAGACCCGACAATCAGAAAATACGAATCCGACTTATTGTCTGTGACTGAAACAGCTTGCTTTACGGGCGTGTTTTCAATTACCTCGTCGGCCGGAGCCTTTGCAAGTATCACGACAATAGGTGTGTTATCGGCCATAATACCGGGTTCGACAACATTATCGGTGTGAGCCGGGGCAATGGATGCGAACTGCTCCCCGGATACATCTGCGATATTTCTCACAGCTGCCCATCCTAGGCCGACCATCACGGCGACACATGCCGCAATCTGCGCCACACGCTTCATTATGCCTGACACGTCGCGCCGACGATCGATGGCTTCGTGTTTGCGGACGATATCCGATGCTTTCGGCAAGAGGCCGACCGTCGGCGAAGGCAACCACATCGTACCGGGAGAAAGCCAGTCGCACTTGCCGGGAGTGAATGAAAGCAGATTCTCACCGTTCATTTCGAGCACACCGACCGCACCAAGATCAAGACGATGCTCCGCCTCAAGCATACGGCGCATAGACTCGACAGCCTTGCGTACCTCCGAAGCCGCAGCATCCTTGCTTATCTGCCTTTTGCGTGCCACCGAATCAGCCAGAAGGCCGTCGGTACGCGACAACGCCGGATTAAACGAGAATACACGGCGCGGAGCTATCCACCGCCCTTCCTCAGCCACATAACGCGGTGCCACACCGTGAGCGAGAACCGCTCCCAGTCCGGGTATCACCACACAATCGTGGGTCTGTAAAAGGAATTCTATGTGGGTGATCATCTTATTCACGGCATCTCATTTTCACGTACAAATTTACGACTATTTTTTCATATCGCCTCACACTTTTTACAATTATTTATCTACATCAATATAAGTTTTTCAGTTAACTTTGCGTCACATTTCACTTTGCGATGAAAAAATATTTTATATCGATTGTTCTTTCGGCCGCAAGTTTTGCCGCCAATGCCGACAGCATCCCTGTCGATACGGCTTTTGAGGCCGATCCATATTTCATACTCATGGGCGAGGCCGACAGAGCCATTGCCGACAGCGCATGGAGCGAGGCAGCAGCACGTCTCAGAGATGCCCTTGAAATCAAACCTGACCATCCATCCAATGCCCTGCTTCTCAATAACCTCGCACACGTATATACTCACCTTGGCATGGACTCGCTGGCCATTGACACCTACGGCCGGGGACTCGATATCGCACCGCACATGACCACCCTGCTCAACGGTCGCGGGCGCCTGCTGCTGTCGATGGGGCACGATGCCGAAGCTCTGGACGATTTCAGCACTATTATCAGTGTGGACTCCCTGAATACCGATGCGCGGTACTATCATGGCATGTTGTCGCTATACCGTGGGCGGCTCGATGAAGCCGAGAATGACTTTAATGTCCTGAACCGTATAGTACCGAAGTCGATCGACACCGCAATAGCGCTCAGCACACTCTATGCCCTCTCAGGTAGAGAACGGCAGGCCATCCCATATCTCGAGCGACTTATAGCAGACGAGCCTTCACCCGAATATTTCGCCACACTTGCCGGATGCAGGCTCGCTCTCGGCGACCTTACAGAAGCCTCGGAGGCTATCGGCGAAGGACTGCGCCGCTACCCCTCCGACCCCGAGCTTTATTATTATCGCGCATGGCTCAACCGCGACCGCTTCCGCTCCGACGAGGCTCGCAAGGACGCCGAAAAAGCCATACGGCTCGGCGCAAATCCACTCAAAGTCGCCGACCTTTTCAATAAAAGATAGCAATCTATCGTATACCGCGTCGGTTTAGAGCAGCCTGATAACGTCTGGCATTGGCCTGATGAGTCTTATAGTCGGAGGCAAAATTATGATAGCCGGAAAAATCCTCTTTGGCGCACATATATAAATATGAATTCGGAGGAGCATTGAGCACGGCGTCGATCGTCTCTTTTTGCGGTACTCTTATCGGGCCGGGAGGCAATCCTGTATTCTTATAGGTGTTATATGGCGAATCAATTTTAAGATGTTTGCCCGTTATACGCCTCAGGCTGAAATTGCCGGTAGCAAATTTCACGGTAGGATCGGCCTGCAGTTTCATACCCTTGTCCACACGGTTCATATAAAGCCGGGCGATAATGGGTCGCTCGTCTTTCTTGTTTGACTCCTCCTCCACTATCGAGGCTATAGTAGCCACCTGAACGGGGGTAAGGCCAAGCTTGGCTGCTTTGTCGAGCCGCGAACGATTCCAGAACTTATCGCGTTCAGCCACGAGTTTGTCTACAACATGTGCGGCGCTGTCGTTCCAATAGAACTCGTATGTATCGGGAAGCACAGCTGCCGGAAAAGTCTCCTTACCCTTGAATTGCGGATGACCGACAAGTTTATCGCTGAGAGCTTCATCTATCTCGGCCGGCGAGGCTTCGAGTTTTGCCGCGATACGTTTTACAAGATCCTTAAGAGTACGCACATTATTGATGGTAACCTTTACAGGTGTCTGACGTCCGGCAGCCACAGTACGGGCTGCCGACAGAGCGGTCGTACCAGGCTCGATAAGATAAGACCCGTGCGATGATGAAGGCGACCCGGCAAGTTTCCATAGATTATATACAAGATTGCCATAACTTTCTCCAAGCGAATGCTTCATCGAATCGCACACGGATGCAGCCGTCGCACCGCGCGGGATATTGAGCCTGACCGCGACCTCTTTGTCAAACGCCCTCATAAGCAGAGTGAGACATACGATACCCAATACACTGGCCACGGCCAGAACTATTACTATAATACGCTTCATGCTGTAGAACTTTCCTGTTTTGTGCAAAGTTACATATTATTTAAACCCCGGGGCTAAAATTTTGGTCGAAAAAATTTAGTTAAATTATTCAAATTGAATTTTTATACCGTTTTATTTTGCTATCTTTGTAATGTAAAACATAACCAACCAACTATTCTGAATTATGAACAAGAAATTTATCTGCACAGTGTGCGGCTACGTATACGAAGGCGCAGAAGCCCCCGAGGAATGCCCCATCTGCCATGCTCCCAAGAGCGCGTTCAAAGAAGTTGACGAAGATGCCGAACTCAAATTTGTCACCGAACATGAAATCGGTATCGCCAAGACTACAGACGAACAGATGATCGCCGACCTCACCGCACACTTCAACGGAGAATGCGGCGAAGTAGGCATGTACCTCGCTATGTCGCGTCAGGCCGACCGTGAAGGCTATCCCGAAATCGCAGAAGCATTCAAGCGTTACGCTTTTGAGGAAGCAGAACATGCCGCAAAATTTGCCGAACTTCTCGGTGAATGTGTATGGGATACGAAGACAAACCTCCACAAGCGCATGCTCGCCGAGGCCGGCGCCAACGAAGACAAGATGCGTATCGCCCGCCGCGCCAAGGAACTCAATCTCGACGCCATCCACGACACAGTTCACGAAATGGCCAAGGACGAGGCTCGTCACGGCAAGGGATTCGAAGGCCTCTACAAACGCTATTTCGGCAAATAATCCACTACCATCCAAAACAATACTAAAAGGTCGGAATCACAGCATCCCGGCCTTTTGCTTTTACCTGTATGAGGCAATATTAGATGATTTTTCGCGTTAATGATACATGATGATGCGAAAATTCATTCTAACCATATATTTCACATTCGTTTTTGCGGCGATTGCCGCAGCCGCAGGTGTAAAGATTCATGGACTGGTAACCGACGAGAACAACGAACCGCTCGAATTTGTGAGCGTACGTATCGGCGGCACAGCCATCGGCGCCACCACAGGCCTCGACGGCCGTTATTCGATATCTGCTCCTCAACAAGACACGATACGGGTTATTTTCACCTGCATTGGCTATGAAGAGTCGAAACGGCGGCTCATACAGCCTCAGAGCGAGATCACCCTCAACGTGAAGATGCAGCCCAAAAGCTATGCGCTTCAAGGCGTCGAGGTAACCGACATACAGCGCCAGACCGGCTCGATGCAGAAGATAGACGCCAATACATCGCGCCTGGCACCCGATGCGTCGGGCGGCTCGGTAGAATCACTGCTGTCGACCATAGCGGGAGTCACATCAGGCAACGAGATGTCGAGCCAATATAATGTGCGCGGCGGTTCGTACGACGAGAATCTCGTTTATATCAACGGCATAGAGGTATACCGGCCACAGCTTGTGAGTTCCGGACAGCAGGAAGGGCTATCGATAATCAACCCCGATATGGTGGGAGCCATAGGATTCTCTACAGGCGGCTTCTCGGCCATGTACGGCGACAAGATGTCGAGTGTGCTCGACATCACATACCGCCAGCCCGAAGCGTTTGAAGGCGCTGTCTCGGCAAGCCTTATGGGCGGCAGTATCACTTTAGGATCGTCGTCGAGACGTTTCAGCCAGCTTCACGGTGTGCGCTACAAAAGCAACGCCTCGCTGCTCAGTTCGATGGAGGATAAAGGAGAATACGACCCGAAATATTTCGACTACCAGACCAACATGACATATAAGTTTTCCGACAGATTCCATGCCTCGTTTCTCGGAAACATAGCCATAAACAACTATAAGTTCATACCTCACAACCGCACTACAAACTTCGGCACATCGACCGACGCCAAACAGTTCAAGGTATATTTCGACGGTCAGGAGAAAGACCGCTTCGAGACATGGTTCGGCGCATTGACTCTCGGATACCGTCCATCAAAGAAAAGCGAATACTCGCTGCTGGCATCGGGCTACCTCACCAACGAACTTGTAAGCTATGACATATCCGGCGAATACTGGCTCGATCAGGCCGGCACATCGGGCGATGCATCGGGTGGCGGCGCTATCGGCGGTGAACTCGGCGTGGGCCGATATCACGAGCATGCACGCAACCGACTCCGCGCATCGGTATTCTCCATCGCGCTGAAAGGCTCCAACGGCATAAGCAACCACACCATAGAATACGGAGTGCAGATGAACGCCGAGAAGATCCATGACCGTTCCCGCGAATACGAGCTGCGCGATTCGGCTGGATATTCCCTACCCTTCGATCCCGACGCACTCAAGATGATATACAACCTCGACTCGCGCCATGACATCAGCTCCACTCGCTTCTCGGCCTACATACAGGATACCTACCGACTGTCCACATCGGCCGGATATCTGAATATCAACGGAGGCGTACGGCTGAGTCATTGGAGTTTCAACAAGGAATTCCTTTTCAGCCCGCGCATATCGCTCGGTTTCGTGCCCGACAAGGCGCCGCGCTGGTCTTTCCGGTTTGCCACCGGTCTATATTATCAGTCTCCTTTCTATAAGGAATATCGGCTACCGGTAGCCGATGCCGACGGCAATACGATAATAGAGCTCAACAAGGACATAAAATCGCAACGCTCGTTTCAGGTCATCGGTGCCGCCGACTACACGTTCCGCACTTTCGGACGTCCGTTCAAGCTGTCGGGCGAGCTGTACTACAAGGCGCTCAGCAACATAATCCCGTTTGAGGTGGACAATCTAAAAGTGGTATATACAGGCAAAAACGCCGGCAGTGGTTATGCCATGGGCATGGATTTCAAGCTGTTCGGGCAGTTTGTCCCGGGCAGTGACTCGTGGATAAGCTTCTCGCTGATGAAGACTCAGGAGGATATAAACGGTGTAAAAGTGCCCCGCCCCACCGATCGCCGGTATTCGTTCGGTCTTTTCTTCACCGATTATTTCCCAAAGTTTCCCCGCCTGAAGTTCAGCCTCAAAGGCCTGTTTTCGGATGGCTTGCCCACTACAGCGCCGCGTCACGGCCGTGAACAGGGCTACTTCCGTGCCCCGGCATACAAACGTGTCGACATCGGCCTCGCATACGGCCTCGTCACACCGTCCGACTCCGAGAAACCGCGCAGCGGCCTCCTTAGCAAATTCAAAAGCGTATGGATAGGCGCAGATGTGTTCAACCTCTTCGACATCTCCAACGTAAGCTCGTATTACTGGGTCACCGACGTCAACGACATCCAGTATGCTGTGCCAAACTATCTTACCCGACGACAATTCAATATACGGTTATCAATAGAATTCTGACATGCAACGCGACATCATCATCACAGCCACCGCCGTGGGCGCCGACAAGGCCGGCCGCACGGCGGGTCGTCTTTTCATACTTTCTGTTCTTGCCGGTGCGTTCATAGCGCTCGGAGGCGCATTATCGGTCATGCTCGGCCAAGGTGTGTCTCCGGCCGCCGGCCCGGGTGTCCAAAGATTGCTCAGCGCCCTTGCCTTTCCGGTAGGTCTGTTTCTTGTGGTCACATTCGGAGCGGATCTGTTCACCGGCAACAATGCACTGCTGATTCCCGCGCTCAACAGCCGTCGTATCGGCGTATTTGCGGTAGTAAAGAACTGGACAATGGTATGGATAGGCAATTTTATAGGGGCATTGCTTTTTACAACACTGCTTGTAAGCCTCAGCGGACTATTCGACAACGAGCCATATCATACAGCCGTCTGCAACATAGCACAGACCAAAGCCGGGCTGTCGCCGTGGGTGATATTCCTGCGCGGAATCGGCGCCAACTGGTGCGTATGCCTTGCCGTATGGCTGGCTCTCGGTGCCAAGACACTGGGCACAAAAGCCCTTGCATGCTGGATACCCGTGGCAGCATTTGTGGCTCTTGGCTACGAACACTGCATCGCCAACATGTTCTTTATCCCTTGCGGCATGCTTGCCGGCGCCGATGTATCGGCAGGGCAGCTGTTCCTGAACCTCGCGCTGTCGACAGCCGGCAACATCATAGGCGGTGCGCTGATGGTGGGGCATCTTTTCCACCGCCTGTACGGCAAGCAATAATTTTTTTCACATTACCATGTTATGTTTCGGCATGTCGTGCGTCATTATAGTGTATGAAGTACGATAAACCGACATCTACATTTCTATCTTTGAGGCTTCAGCTACGACGTGTCGCATCGGCGATACTGAACAGCGACGACGAGGCCGAAGATGCACTGCAGGAGCTGTTTGTAAAGACGTGGCGACGTCCTGAGGGTACGCCCGGATACTATTTCAACGCCATACGCAACATATGCATCGATGCCCTGCGTCGGCGGCATCGCAATTCAGGTGTTGAGGACATGCACATTCCTCAAAGCGATGACACAGTGGAACACCGCGACACCATAGAGCATGTACGCCGCACGGTGGACAGATGCCTTGCAGGCAATGTGCGCAAGGTATTCGAAATGTATGTATACGACGAGCTTGATTACGAAGAGATATCGCAACGTCTCGACATATCGGTCGAGGCCGCACGCACGGCCATGAGCCGCGCACGCAAAACCATCAGAAACAAATGTGAATTATGAATACGGATTATAACGACATGAGCAAGGAAGATCTCGAACGGCTTGCCGACGCCTTCTTCAACAGCAGCCTCGAACGGCACGAGGAGGCGGATCTGGCACGTGTATTGGCATTCTCCGACGTTCATACTCCGCAGCTCGACAGCTGCCGGCGCGCCATGGGACTTGAATATGCTCTAAAGCGTCACAGCCGCCCGACCCGGGCATTCCATAAGCGCGGCATAGTTGCGGCAGCATCAATAGCCGTTCTCGCCGCTGTTTCCGTCACAATATATATGAACGGCCACAACCAAAACGATACGTCACTCAGGGCCGAGGTATATATGTCGGGCAAACGTATCTCAGACGAGAAACTGGCAGTAAGCCTTGCCCGACGTGACATGGAAAGTGAACTCAAGGCCTTTCGTGAAACAATGGAGGAAGTCTCCCGACAGAAATCGGCCACAGAGACAGAGATTCGTGAATCAAAGGAATTAATCAATCAAATAAACAACAGCAAGTTATGAAACGCATATTAATCGCCGTGATAATCACGGTATTGAATCTGGCCAATGTTAGTTGCGCCACCGCCATGGAGAGTGCTCCGCCTGCAAAGATGGATCTGGCCATTATGGCTGTATTCAATGAGACAAACTACCGCAATCCTGCTGTCGACGCCACTATAATAAAGGGCACAAATTCGTACATGAAACTGGAAATAAACGGCGACAGCAAGCTTATACAGCAGGTAAAGACCCTTTTTGAAAAAGACATGAGGCGCGAAAGCGCCTCAATAGTCGAGAGATGGTCGGGCGGCGAGCACAGATACATCGTATCGTTCATCATGCCCGACGGAACTTCCGTAAGTATGAGCCTTGAAGAGAACGAGTCGGGATCTGCGACCGTCTGGGTATCGTATTAACGCACTACGGGTCTCATACTCCTTCCTCCTCAAGCTTCCATACGAAAGCCCGCAGCCCAAGGCGCGGGCTTTCGTCGTCTATGGCGCGCAGACGCGCGAGCAGCGGCTCCACACGCTCGTCGTCCACCATGGTGAGGATGGCCGATGCCAGCGACGGCCAGGCATGACTGCCATAGTGAGGCTCGCCGGCGCGGCTTCCGCGACCGTTGACCTGCTGCCACGATGTGAATCCGCGGCAGTTGAGACGGTCAAGTATATCCAGTATGCGCTCGGTATGCGCCTGATCGAATGATATGAATATTGCTTTCACTTTGCTTGGGCTTTACGTAGTTTCTTATGATGTTTGCGACGGTTGTTCTTTATACCGTTCTTGGCGAATATGCAGTAGAGCACCGGCACGAACAACAGGGTGAGTACTGTCGAGAAGGTGAGACCGCCTATTACAGCCGTACCCATCGGCCGCCACATCTCGGCGCCCTGGCCTGTGCCGCATGCCATAGGCACCATGCCGAGGATAGTGGTGAGCGACGTCATCACTACAGGACGCAGGCGTGAACGGCCTCCGTCGATCACCGACCGCTTGATGCTGAGGCCGCGCTCGCGGTTGAGCGATATATAGTCGATGAGCACGATGCCGTTCTTCACCACGATGCCTATAAGCATTATGGCACCGATCATACTCATCACATTGAGCGTATGCCCCGACATCCATAGTATCAGGAATACCCCCGAGAAGGCAAACATCACCGACGTCATGATGATTGCCGGGTATGTGTAGCTCTCAAACTGCGCGGCCATTACAATATACACAAGTATCAGGATAAGCACGGCGAGCATAAGAAGATCGCTGAAAGATTCCTGTTGGTCTTCATATTGGCCGGCAAGCTGCACGGAGATTCCCTGCGGAATATCCATCTTGTCTATCTCGGCGAGAGATTGCTCCACGATCCGGCTCATCGGCACGCCCTGCACTACTGTCTTGACAGTAATGATTCGTTCGCGGTCCTTGCGCTCGATAGTCGGCGGAGTGTAATGTTCCATTACCTTGCCGACGTCCTTGACACGCACTGCCTGTCCGGCCGAATTGTAGATGAGAATATTCTCGATATCGGCGATGGAAGTGCGGGCCTCTGGATCGTACATTACCTTTATATCATACTCCTCGCCATCCTCACGGAAACGCGACGCTATCTGGCCATTGATACGGTTGCGCAGATAATTGGCGGCGGTCGAAAGATTCAATCCGTATATTGCAAGCTTCTCTCGGTCGAAGTCAACACGGTATTCGGGCTGATAGTCGGCACGCGATATTGTGACATCTGCTGTGCCTTCGAGTCCCATAAGCATACGCCGCATGCGTGCCGCCACGGAGTCGGTCTCGGCAAAATCATATCCATAGATCTCAAAATCTATCGAGGCCTCACCGCCCATCGCGCCCATATTGCCACCCACATTTACCTGAGCTTTTTTGAACTCAGGATAATGTTCCAGATCGCGACGCATCAGAGCGGCGACCTCGGTAATGCCACGCTCACGCTCGCCTGGATCGGTAAGACGGATATTCATCGACACGATATGCGGGCCATTGTCGCTGAGCGATGCAAACACGTTGTCGCTCGAAGCCGAGCCTGTAGTGTAGTTGATCACCTGTATCTCCGGATACTTCTCCTGCCACTCTTTTACAAGCCGGGCTGTCACCTCATCTGATATCTCCACCCGAGTACCTATAGGTGTCTCGAGCTTTACCGACAGGCGTCCGTCATCGGCCGTAGGGAAAAATTCGGTACCGACCTGTTTCATCAGGAATATCGAGCCGACAAAAATGGCCAGACAGCCCATCACGGTGACAAGTTTGTGCGATGTAACCCATCCCAAAAGCCTGGCATATCCGTTGTCGAATGCATCCAGCCCTTTCTGTATCGGGGTGAAAAACAGCGTGTATGCCCTGGAATGATGCGTGTAACGGCGCAACAGTAGCGAGCACAGCATCGGAGTAAGCGACAGGGCGCATACCGTGGAAATGATCATCATGATTGTAACCATCCATCCGAGTTGGCGGAAAAGCACGCCTGTCATGCCGGTGACCATCGTAAGCGGGAAGAATACGGCGATAAGCGTAAGTGTCGATGCAACTACTGATACCGCCACTTCGTTTGTACCATGCACGGCAGCTTGCTTTGGATCAGATCCGCGTTCGATATGCGTAGTGACGTTTTCCAATACTACAATAGCATCATCGACAACCATACCGATCGAAATAGACAATGCCGACAGCGAGACTATGTTAAGCGAATTTCCTGTTAATGCAAGGTATATGAAAGACGCTATAAGCGATATAGGTATAGTAAGCGTGATTATGAGCGTGGCACGCCATCGGCCGAGGAAGAAGAACACCACTATCACCACAAACAACAACGCATACATCACGGTCTCCACGAGCGAGTCGATTGTATTGCGGATATTGTCGGATGTATCCACGATAATGCCGAGTTTCACATCCGAAGGCAGACGCTTCTGCAGTGAGGGCAGCATTTTGAGCACCTTATCTGAAATCTCAACCGAGTTGGCGCCGCTCTGCTTCTGAATCACGACCATAGCACCCCGACGGCCATTGTTGTAGGTGGTTTGAGAACGTTCCTCGAGCGAATCGTCAACACGGGCGACATCTCGCAGATATATATTACGGCCCTGATATGATCCCACAACTATGTCGGCCATCCGGTCGGATGACTCAAACTCACCCTGCACACGCAAGGAATATGTATCGGAGCCTATATCAAACACACCGCCGGGGATATTGCGGTTCTCTGCCGCCACGACACTTGCGATCTGTTCCACGGTAAGGTTATACGCTTCAAGACGGGCGGGATCCACATATATGTGTATTTCGCGTTTCGGAGCTCCTGATATGGATACCGAACCCACACCCGAGATACGCGCGAGCGGATTGGCCACCGCGTCGTCGAGTATCTTATAAAGCCCGGGCATGCTTTCCTCGGCCTGTACCGACAGCAGCAGGATCGGAATCATGTCGGTAGAGAACTTGAATATCACCGGTGTTTCCGCATCATCAGGCATCGATGACGATATCATGTCGAGTTTGTCGCGCACGTCGTTGGTAAGCACATCGATGTCCTTGCCGTATTCAAATTCAAGTGTAATCACCGATATATTCTCGCGCGATGCCGAAGTAATGTGTTTCAGATCGCTAACCGAGTTCAGGACATTCTCGAGCGGGCGCGTCACATTCTGCTCGATATCCTGTGCCGATGCACCCTGATAGGTTGTCATCACCATCAGCGTATTGGTCTCGATATCGGGATAAAGATCGATAGGCAGTGTCTTAAGCGAGAAAATACCTAATACCACAACTGCCACAAAGCACAGTGTGGTCATTATAGGGCGCCTTACCGCGCCGCCGTATATACTCATGGCAATCAGTCTTTTTTAAGCTGTACATCAATACCGTCGGCGAGACGCACCTGACCCGACACCACAACGGTATCTCCGTCCCCGATGCCCGACAGCAGCTCGTAGCTGTTGTCGATGCGCTTGCCGAGCTCAACTTTCCTGTAGGATACTTTGCCGCCAGAATATGTATATACATACTTGTTGGCCGAACCGTTCTGCTTTACTACCGCACGGTCGGGAACCACCACGTTGTCGCGCACACCCAGATTGATCTCCACGCGTGCAAACATCCCGGGGCGTATCCTCCCCTGAGGATTCGCGACTGTAACCTCGGCCGGGAATGTACGTGTAGTAATATCCAGGGCCGGAGCTATCCGAGATATCCGACCGGTGAAATTCTCTCCCTCATAGGCATCAAAAACGACTTTGACCGGCATGCCGTTTCTGATAACAGCCAGATCACTTTCATTGACATTGATGACAACTTTGACATTGGGAGTCGTCTGTCCAACAGTAAGTACCGGAAGTTGGCCGCTCATGTCGCCCGGATCGTAATTGCGGGCTGTGATCACGCCTGATATCGGCGAGCGCAGCACGGTATTTGTCATGGTATTATCATACTGTGTACGCTGGGCATCAAGCTGAGCTTTAAGCTGATCGACCTGACGTTGCGTACCGGCTCCTATATTGAGCAATTCAACGGCACGGTTGTATTCACGCTCTGTAAGTTCAAGATTGATACGCTGCTGATCGGCATTGGCAGCATCAAGAGTGACAAGTACCTGTCCCTTGCTCACGTGATCACCCACATCGACCGCAATGGAGCGTATGCGGTTGCTCATCGCCGGCGCGATATTGTTGATATTGTCCGCCTCGACATTGGCTGTATACGAACGCAGCAGATCGACAGGGCGTGTGTGCGCCACATCAATATCTACGACCGGAATCTCATCTTCGGACTGTGCGACAACAGTGTCTGATCCTTTCTGGCTGCAGGCCGCAAACACAACGGCCATCGACAGCGGCATTATAAATCTGTATATTCTCATAATTGTGATTATTTTCTCAGATAACTGTCGACAGGAGCGTTGCCGAGCAGCAGCTCAAGATCCGATGCCGCCACAAGATAGTTGTAGATAGCCTGACAATATGACAGACGCGCCTGTGTAAGCGACAGCTGACTGTCGCGGAGATCAAGATAGCTTGCGGCTCCGATATCAAAGCTGCGGTTCTGTATGTCGTTGGCTCGCTCGGCCTCGCCTACGCTTTCCTTGCTCGATGCGATCTGCTTAACATTCAGCTTTATATTGTCAATAGCAAGTGTGGCTTGCGAATCAAGAGAGCGGACAAGGTTCTCCCGGGTATAGGCCATCTCGTCGAGTTGGATGCGCGCCTGCCTGATACGGTTGTAACGTTGTCCTCCTTGGAAAATTGGTATAGACAGCGAGAGGCCTACCACCGAATAGGATGTCCACCTGAAATTGCGAAAAGGCGAGCCGTTGCTTGATGAGTTCCAGCTATAATTGCCGGCAAGCGAAAGCGTAGGCCACCATGATGCCTTTTCCATCGACAGTGTGCGTTCGAGGGTACGTGTCTCTATGGCGTTCATGGCCAATGAGGTGTTGCTGCTGAGATCGGGCTGCATATTCATCACATCATTGTACATCGAGCCTTCGTAATCCGCAAGGCTGCCCGAGATATCAAACTGTGTATCAGCCTCGACACCCATCAGGATCGCTAATTGCAGTCGGGCGCGTTTTACAGCTATCTCACATTGCAGCATCTGAGGCTCTATGTTCTTCATCGCCACAGAAGTGCGCAGCACTTCGTACTCGGAGGCATCGCCGAGGGCATGGCGTTTCACATATGTATCATGAGTCAATGCAGCCATATCGTAGCTCTCCTGCACGACACGTCTGGAATCGTGCGCAAGCTGAAGAGCGTAATACGCATTTTTCACCTGATTCACCATATCGAGGCGCGAGGCGCGGGCCTGTTCAACCGCACGGGCTATCTGCTGGTCGCTTATCTTGAGAGATGCCCACAGTTGCGGAGCTATCACCGGCACCGAAGCCTGGAAGCCGAGCGAATACATGTTGTCGAGTCCCATCTTGAATCCGGCATCGCCTTTGGATGCCTTCGCATCGGGCTGAGGGGTATCACTTTCATCGCCTCCGCCCACCCCGGGAAAAGCATCAAGATCCATATATGCCACCTGCTTTTGCAAAGTACGGTTGTATGAACCGTCAAAACTCAATGCAGGCAGGAGACGTCCGAGGGCCTCTTTCCGCGAATAATCGGCTTTGCGGACTTCCATATCGGCGACCTTTACCGTCGGATTCTGTGATAATGCGACGGCTATACAATCCTCGAGACTGAAAGTAGCCGTGTTCTGAGCCTGAACGACCGCACAAAATGTAACGGCCATGGCTGAAACAATCTTTTTTACTGTAATTGTCATGGCATATATTTTCTAATTGCAAAATTAACAAATATATTTTCAACATCGATGCTATTTCGACTTTTAACCCACATTAGTATACCTTTTGCCGAATATTACATACACAAGCTTTGTGATGTAGATAAAAAAGTATCTTCCGTATGATATTAATCCAATAATTTTGCGTAAGTTTGCAACATAAAATGGAGCACCGCCACCTTAGCATAGCTCCGCTTTATTCATGAGCATCATGTGTGCCGCAAAGACATCGCTTACCGCCAGAGAGCGGTTTGATCTTTATCTCCGGAGCAACCGAAAGCGCCGGACAGCAGAGCGTTTTGCCATAATGGAACGCGTTATGCGTGCTCCGGGACATGTGTCGGCCGACGAGTTGTGCAGACTCATGAAAGATGACGGTTATCCTGTATCTGCCGCCACAGTATACTCTACCCTCGAGTTACTGGTAGACTGCGGCCTGCTGGTACGCCAACGATTCAACGACAAGGCCTCGTTATACGAAAAAGCCACCGGCACCACATCGGCACATCATCATCTGATATGCACATGCTGCGGAAAGATCAAAGAAGTGCGGGATACAGTTCTTACCGATCTCATCACATCACGACATTTCACCGGATTTACACAGAGTTATTATTCCCTCAATATCTACGGTGTGTGTGGATCATGCGGTCGCCGCAGGCGCAAGAAACAAAAAGACAAATAGTAAATTATCACATAGAAACCATTATCTCGATGAAAGTTGACATTCTCTTAGGCCTCCAATGGGGCGACGAAGGAAAAGGAAAAGTGGTGGACGTGCTCACTCCGCGCTATGATATGGTGGCACGCTTTCAGGGCGGCCCCAACGCCGGCCACACCCTCGAATTCGACGGCCGCAAGGTTGTGCTTCGCTCAATACCCTCGGGTGTATTCCAGGGCAACATCAATATCGTCGGCAACGGTGTTGTGCTCGATCCGGTACTGTTTGCCGGCGAAGCCCGCGAACTGCTTGAAACAGGCAGCGATCTAAAGAGCATCCTCAAGATTTCCAAAAAAGCCCACCTCATACTACCCACACACCGCCTGCTCGACGCAGCCGGAGAGAAAGCCAAGGGCAAAGACAAGATAGGCACCACCGGCAAGGGCATCGGCCCCACATATACCGACAAGACCTCGCGCAACGGACTGCGACTGGGCGACGTTCTCGAACCCGACTTCGACAAACGCTTCAATGCGGCAGTCGAACGCCACCTCACTATGCTCGCACGTCTCGACGCCACACCCGACAAGGCCGTGCTCGACGAACTCACAGCCCGATGGCTCGAAGCCGTCGCCTTCATCCGCTCCAACTTCGAGATCATCGATTCGGAACATTATGTCAACAAAGCTCTCGCCGCCGGCAAGACGATGCTCTGCGAAGGCGCGCAAGGCACAATGCTTGATGTCGACTTCGGCTCATATCCGTTCGTTACCTCGTCCAACACAATATCAGCCGGAGCTTGCACGGGTCTCGGCATAGCGCCCAACAAGATAAACGATGTATACGGCATATTCAAGGCATACTGCACCCGTGTGGGCAGTGGCCCATTTCCAACCGAACTCTTCGACGAGACCGGAGCCGAGATACGCCGTATCGGCCACGAATTCGGCGCGGTGACCGGACGCGAACGCCGCTGCGGATGGATCGATCTCGTAGCCCTGCGATACGCCATAATGATCAACGGCGTGACCAAACTCATAATGATGAAAAGCGACGTGCTCGACGGATTCCCGACGATAAAGGCATGCACCGCATACGAGATCGACGGAGTACAGACACCCGACTTCCCGTATTCCATAGACGATACCGATCGCATACGCCCCATATATACCGAACTTCCCGGATGGACCACCGACCTCACAAAGGCCACATCCGAAGCCGATTTCCCAAAGGAATTCAAAGACTACATCGCATTCCTCGAAAGGGAGCTCGGTGTGCCAGTCTGCATCGTTTCTGTCGGCCCCGACCGCAAACAGACCATTGAACTAAAGAAATAGCATACTACCTAAACATCTGAAACCATGGCAAAAGTAAAACCGTTCCGCGGCGTACGTCCGCCCCGTCAGCTTGTCGAACAAGTGGCATCGCGCCCCTACGACGTCCTCAACTCCGAAGAAGCTCGCGCCGAAGCCGAAGGCAATCCACGCTCGCTATACCACATAATCAAGCCCGAGATCGACTTCGCCCCCGGACAGGACGAACATGCGCCCGAGGTATACGAGAAAGCGGTGGCCAACTTCAAGGCTTTCCAGAATGAGGGCTGGCTCGTACAGGATGACAAAGAGCACTACTACATATATGCCCAGACAATGGACGGTCGCACACAATATGGCATAGTGGTGGCCGCCAACGTCGACGACTATATGAACGGTGTAATCAAAAAACACGAACTCACCCGCCGCGACAAGGAGGAAGACCGCATGAAGCACGTACGTGTGCAGAATGCCAACATTGAACCGGTATTCTTCGCCTTCCCCGACAACCGTGAACTCGAGGACATCATCAACACCGTGACTGCCGGAAAGCCCGAATATGACTTTGTCGCACCCGACGGATTCGGCCATACCTTCTGGGTAATCGACGATGACAACCTTACCGCCCGCGTGACCGAAGCTTTTGCCCGCATCCCATACCTCTATATAGCAGACGGCCACCACCGCACGGCGGCGGCAGCTCTTGTCGGCAATGAGAAAGCCCGTCTCAACCCGAATCACCGCGGCGACGAGGAATACAACTACTTCCTTGCTGTCGCATTCCCCGCCTCACACCTCAAGATTATCGACTACAACCGACTCGTGCGCGACCTTAACGGTCTGTCGCCCGCCGAGTTCCTTGAGAAGCTGGAATACAAGTTCATAGTCAAGGATATGGGCACTGTAACCTACGCCCCCGATAAACTGCACAACTTCTCGCTATATCTCGAAGGCCGATGGTATTCGCTTACCGCCCGTGAAGGCACATACGACGATAATGATCCCATCGGTGTTCTCGACGTGACAATATCATCCGACCTCATTCTGCGCGACATTCTCGGCATCACCGACCTGCGCTCCGACAAGCGCATCGACTTTGTAGGCGGCATCCGCGGCCTCGACGAACTGAAAAACCGAGTGGATTCAGGCGAAATGGCAATGGCTCTCGCCCTCTTCCCCGTATCAATGAAACAGCTCATGGATATCGCGGATACCGGCAATATAATGCCCCCGAAGACGACCTGGTTCGAACCTAAACTACGCTCGGGCCTGGTAATACATAAACTTGACTGAAATGGAATCATCAGCAAACACAGATAAAAAAGAAATCATACTCAGCGGCATACGCCCCACCGGCAATCTGCACCTTGGCAACTACTACGGCGCTCTGCGTAAATTTGTAGAAGCACAGGATAGATACGACTGCAACTTCTTCATCGCCGACCTGCATGCGCTCACCACCGCCACCGACCCCGCGGCACTGCACGAATCTGTAAAGGGAGTGCTTGCCGAATATCTTGCGGCCGGAATCGACCCGGAGAAAGCCACTATCTTTGTGCAGAGCGACATACCTGAGATATCAGAAATGTATCTGTTGCTCAACATGCATGTAGGCATCGGCGAACTGATGCGCACCACCGCATTCAAGGACAAGGCCCGCAAGGCACTCGGCATCACGGCCCCGACCGACGGGAATAATGACGACGAGGCATTCGAGCACGAAATAATCGGAGCCTCGACCAACAAGCGTGTCAATGCCGGACTGCTCACCTACCCTACCCTTATGGCCGTAGACATCCTGATACAGAAAGCCACCAAGGTTCCGGTAGGAAAGGATCAGTTGCAGCATCTCGAACTCACCCGCCGTTTCGCCCGTCGTTTCAATTCATTCTATGGCGTAGACCTTTTTCCGGAGCCGACCGACTTCGATATAAGCGGTGGAGCACCTGTAAAAGTTCCGGGCCTGGACGGATCGGGCAAAATGGGTAAGAGCGAAGGCAACTGCATATATCTTACCGATGACCCGAAGGTATTGCGCAAGAAGGTGATGAGAGCGACCACCGACGAAGGGCCCAAAGAGCCGAATTCGCCCATGAGCGAGCCTGTCGCCAACCTATTCACACTGCTTGAACTTACCTCCACGCCCGATGTAGTGGCTCACTTCCGCCAGTCTTATGCCGACTGCTCCATACGATACGGCGACCTAAAGAAACAGCTTGCCGAAGACATCCTCGCGGTGACCACACCTATCCGCGAGCGTGTAAGCGATATTCTTGCCGACGAGGCATATCTGCGCCGCGTAGCAGCACAGGGCGCCGAGCGTGCACGCGAGCGCGCGGCAGCCACACTTGCTGAAGTAAGGCATATAATGGGCATCCGCCCGCTGTAATCGTGAATATCGGATGTTGATCCCGGTCGATTCAACATCCGATATTCATTACTATATCTGATTATCTACAAACAACCTATACCATGCGAAAACTCACTCTTATATCCCTGCTTGCCGCCCTGTTGGGCGCATGCACGGCCAAAGTTGCCGAAAAACCGGTCGATCCGGTTCCGGTTCACGATGTCTACGACCGTACAGGCACAATGGTGCGGCACGACACTCTACGCCCCGTTATATGGCTTATATTCTCGGCCGACTCCACATTTGAAGGCGCTCCCGCGGCACTCGACGCGCTTGATGAGCGCGGACTCAAGGCCAACTTCTTTTTCACGGGCAACTTCCTGCGCGATTCGGCAAATTCTCCGATAATTCACCGCGTGGTGGACGGAGGTCATTATGTATCCGGACACAGCAACGGACATATCCTGTATGCCGATTGGGATGAACGCAAAGTACTCGTCGGCCCGGACTCCACTATAAAAGACATGCGCGCCAATATGGCCGAACTGCGACGCTATGGAGTCAACACCGACTCTGTGACATGGCTCGTACCGCCATATGAATGGATCGCAGAAGAACAGGTGAAAACACTCGCCGACTCCATGGGTCTTATCGCAATCAACCCCACCCCCGGCATCCAGACATTCCGCGACTACACAATACCAAGCGACAAAGCCTACCGCGACTCCGAGTGGCTGCTCAACCAACTCTATGAATTCGAACGCGAACGCACACTCAACGGCGCGTTCCTGATAATACACCTCGGCACCGATTCGGCACGCCACGACAAGTTCCACCGCTTCCTTCCGTCAATCATAGATTCGCTTACCACCCTCGGATATTCATTCGAACGACTGCCTTGAAATCTGGAAATACGATATAAATAGAGCCGCACAACCATCGACATTGTGCGGCTCACTTTATTCTGCAAACTCCATCTCTTATTCCGAACGACGGAAATGTAATTCCGTTTCCGGTGATTGAATCTCAAGCGAAAGTATCCCGTCACGGTTCACCTCGATATCGTCGAGCACCGTATATCGCGCGAATTCCTTGCGCATGGCTGCCATAAGTTGCGCCTTCCACTGCGATGCAGTTGCAGCGGTAAGCGAATCGAGCTGAGGCTGCTGCATACCTGTAAGTAGATTCTCGGTATATGTAACACCTGCCGGATCAACAGTCACAGAGATCGATTTCAGATCAAGGCTCAGAAGCAGCTCGTCATCCTCATCACCCTTGTAATGCCATGTACCACCCACCGAGGCTGTGGCAGCAATGCTCACTTCATAAGGCTGGTCGAAACTTCCGGGAGCCGGATTAACCGGCTGGGTAATATCGATGATGCTGCTGAGGCAGACCGACCCGGGGGCGTTTTCGGTACCGGCCGGCATAAATTGTAGTGTAGTGAGCGACGATGCCGTTGATGCGGCAGGCAACTGAGCCGTTATATCTGTCTGAGTGAGTGCAGTCCACGTTCCTATGAACTTATCCTTATGACCGCACGATATTGCCGTTATGCCAATACCTGTGGCCACTGCGGCAAGGATGAAATGAGAAAAGCGCATAATCTTTGTATTTATTCAAATTAAAAAGTAAAACAAATGCCATACGATATGGTTCATCGCTGCTCTGGCGGCAACGCCGAGGCTATTGCCTCCCGGGTGCGCTCCATAAGTTCAGGCAAGTCATGTCTACCGGCTACACCGGGCACCACAGACCTGTGCACAGTGAGTATGATTCGACCCGGGTGTGGCAACAGGCCATTGCGGGGAAGCACGGCATATGCCCCGTCGATTGTAACAGGAACAACCGGAAGATTGAACTCTGTTGCGAGCAGGTATGCGCCGCGCTTGAAACGGTGCAGCCGCCCGTCGGGAGTGCGCGAGCCTTCCGGAAATACTACAACCGACATACCACCGGCCAGGCGCTTCTCGGCCTCCTCCATGGTATGCTTCACGGCAGCAGGCGATGAGTTGTCGACAAATATATGTCCCGACACCTTGCAGCTGTATCCTACCAACGGAATACGCTCAAGACTGCGTTTCATCATCCAGCGGAAATTATGGCCCAGATAACCGTATATCGCGAATATATCGTAAGCACCCTGATGGTTGGCAACAAATACATACGACTGCCCCTGCGAGATATTCTCACGGCCATGCACCTCGACTTTAACCAGCGACAAGGCACAGAATACGCGCGCCCAATATTTGGGAATCTGGTACCCCCACCAACGTGCTCCGCCGAGGGCGGTTGCAACAATAGTCGACACCGCTGCCAATATAGTCGCCGCCAACAGAAGCGGGATCATTATAAAAAACTGATATATACGCAGTGCTACAAGTTTCATAAGCCAAACACAAATTTTACAATCAATACAATGAGCAACGCATATATGCCGGCAAGCACATCGTCGAGCATCACGCCCCATCCACCCGGAAAGGCCTTCTCCACCCTACGGCATCCGAGAGGCTTGAATATATCGATAAGCCTGAACAAGGCGAAACCTAGAAGAGCCATCAGCCACGTCCACTTGCCGCACGGTGCGACAAGGAGCGGAATCCAACAGCCCACATATTCGTCTATGACCACCGCACGCGGATCAGGCCCCCAGTATTTTTCCATCACATCGCTTGTCCATGCGCCCACTATCGTAACTATCAAGATGAGCGCGGCGGTAACGACTGTCACCCATACAGGCGGCAGAAATATATATAAGGCATACCACAGCAACAGGCCGGTGAATGCAGCCGCCGTGCCCGGCGCAACCGGAATAAGACCGGTATAGAGGCCTGTAGACAGTATTTCGTGAAATCGGGGAGCGACCCCGAGTTTTTTGTAGTTGTTGTCAGACATGTCTGTATCTAATTATACGGTATATCTCTCCTACGAGAAGAACAGGAAATGTAGCGCCTATGATAATGAGCCAGTCCTGAATCCTGATAGGAATCACAGAAAAGGCTTGTCCTCCAAAGGTCACGATCAATATCTGTCCTATCAATATCAACGCCGCTATGGTGACGAAACCGCCGCAGCCGCCGAAATGCAGTGCAGAACGGTCGGTAGCGAAAGCCCTTGCATTGAACATATTCCAGAATTGCAGAAACACGAATATTGTGAAGAACAGCGACAGTTCATATGGCGTGAAGCCGGTATTGGGGCCTATGGGCAGCCGCATGAACTGCGTGAGCGACGTAAGCGGAGTATGCTCGAAATAATAGAACACCCACAACAGAAGAGCCGAAAACAACAGACCTGTGCCAATTATCGACTCCCACATAGCCTTGTTGATGATGAATGCCGAACGCGGACGCGGCTTCTCGTTCATCACTCCGGGTGTGGGAGGCAAGGATGCGAGAGCCATTGCCGCAAAAGTATCCATGATAAGATTTACCCAAAGCATCTGCGTGACTGTGAGAGGCGACTGCATACCCATGAAAGCTCCGGCGGCCACTATGATACATGCGACGACATTCACTGTCATCTGGAACAATATGAACCGCTGGATATTGCGGTACAACGAACGTCCCCACATCACGGCACGTCCTATCGAAGCGAAAGAATTGTCGACTATCGTAATATCGGAGGCCTCTTTTGCCACCGATGTTCCGTCGCCCATAGAGAGACCCACCTGAGCGGCTTTCAGTGCCGGAGCGTCGTTTGTACCGTCGCCTGTCACGGCAACCACCTCGCCACGTTTCTGTAATGCCTCTACGAGACGTTTCTTGTCCATAGGTCTGGCACGGGCGATAATCTTGAGATCTTCCACACGTCCGAGCAACTCGGAGTCGGTAAGCTGCGCAAACTCGACACCTGTAATGATATTACGATCTGTATCGGATTCGGGATTCCACAGACCTATCTGCCTGCCTATCTCTTTTGCCGTGGCAGGCGTATCGCCGGTCACGATCTTTATTCTGATACCAGCGTCAAGCACCTGCGACACAGCGGCAGGCACATCGGGTCGCACAGGATCGGATATGGCCGCAAGCCCCATGAATATAAGCCCTGACGGGATATTCAGGCTGTTGTCGGCGATCGGCGATGGATCATCCTTGTCAATAACAGCATAAGCGAATGCCAGTGTACGCAAGGCCTGCTCCTGCCAGCTGCCGAGCGTCGCCTCTATGGCTTTTCTTTCAACCCCGGCAGGAAATTTTTCACAAAGGCCAAGCACAATCTCGGGAGCGCCTTTAACATACAGTCGCCTTTCTCCCGATGCGGAACGCACTTCAGTGGCCATATATTTGCGTTCGGTACTGAATGGCAGCTCGGCCACCACATCGGCCTTGTCGCGTATAGTGCGATAATCTACCTTACGGCCATGCAGCCACAGCAGCAGCGCCCCCTCGGTGGGATTGCCGAGCACCTTTGCACGTTCTTCGGCCGACAGATCGAGAAGGGCGGTAGAATTGACAGCAATCGCCTCATCAATAACATTCTGAGGCAAATCACCGTAAAAATCTATCTGCGATACCTGCATCTGATTCTGTGTCAATGTACCTGTCTTGTCGGTGCATATCACAGTCGTGGCGCCCATTGTCTCACAAGCATGCATACGACGTACAAGATTGTTGGTCTTGAGCATACGGCGCATCGAATACGCAAGAGACAAGGTTACCGCCATGGGCAGCCCTTCCGGAACCGAGACCACAAGCAGCGCCACGGCTATCATAACAGTCTGCAACAGGTAGGATATGAACTCGACCCACTCGAATGATTCCATCACAAAATACATGGCTATACGGCCGGCCACCACAGCGATGCCCACACCGTAGCTTATGCGCGTGATGACACGACCGAGACGGTCGAGCTGCTCGTTGAGCGGAGTCTTGACACTGTTGTCGATCTGGGCGGCTCTGAACACCTTGCCGTTCTCGGTGGAGTCGCCTACCGCAGTCACCCGCATTATTCCATGACCTTCCATCACATTGGTGCCACGCATCACCGCATCGGACGGGAATGTGGCTTCAGGATCAAACATGGCGCTGTCAGTCGTCTTGTGAGCCATAGGTTCGCCGGTAAGCGATGATTCATCGACATTAAGCGATACGGCCTCGAGCAAATGCCCGTCGGCAGGGATTTCTTGCCCGGTGCTGAGTATGACTATGTCGCCCACGACAACATCCCGCTTCGGGATCTCGGTAGCCTGTCCGTCGCGTATCACCTGTACGGGCTCGTCATCGTTGATCCTGTTCAGTATGCTGAATTCACGGTCGGCCTTCTGCTCGAAATAGAAAGACAGCGCTGTCGCAAGAATAATCGCGATGAATATGCCCACAGGCTCAAAGAAAACACCGGCGCCCTGTCCTTCCACAAAGTATTCATAAAAAGATATGCCTACCGACAGTATACCGGCTACAAGAAGTATGATTATCAGTGGATCCTCAAACTTCCTAATAAAAGCTTTCCACGCCGATTGACGTGCAGCCGGAGTAAGCACATTGAAGCCATGTCGCCCGCGGCTCTCAATCACCTGCGCTGCGGAAAGGCCTGTTATCTTGCTTGTATCCATCTACCGTAATAGGGAATAGGGGTCTACACATTTCAGGATAAAAACACATCACCCCCGCTGAGTGGGGGCGATGTGAGTTAATGAGGTCATAATCAGAAAAGCCAGGCGGCTGTCACTGTCCAGTAACGGTTTTTGCCTTCGATGCCGGCATTATCGCCGGTTGCATGAATCGTCTGGAGTGCCTTGGTCATGCCCAGGCCATATGAAGCGCCTATCTGCAAGTGCTTGATCAGCTCCACACCGATACCGAAGTTCCAGGCCACGTCGCATTTCTTGTTCTGCATGTCGTTTATCACTTTCTTTGAAGTGAGGAACGCGAAACTCGGACCGGTAAAGATATAAGGAGATATAATGCTGCCTACAACGGGGAGGCCTATCTTATACTTGAGATTGACAGGTATCTCGATATAATCGCTGTGCAGTTTGGTCTCGGTATTGGTTTGGTTTTGCAGAGTGCTCATATACGCCGAGTTGCGCTTGACGTACATTACCGAGGCATCAAAGCCGAATCCTACCATGGGGATCGTGAATTCGGCCTGTATGCCGGCATTGAAACCGGTACGGTTGTCGTTGCTGAATACCTCCTTGTTGAAATGAAGGGAATTGACATTGATGCCGACGCGGGGACCTATCTTGAATTGCGCCATTGCGGGCATTACCACCGCAACAGCAAGCGCAAGCGCCCAGATACGTTTAAAAATTGTCATATTAAACTTTATTATGGTTGAAACAGCGCAAAGTTAGCAACTTTTTTTGTTACCTTTGCATAAAATTATGTAAAAATAATGACTCCCGAAGAAAAACTGAAAACCGAAGAGAAGATTGTGCAATATCTGCGCACAGTCTTCGATCCCGAAATACCTGTCGACATATACTCGCTCGGGCTTGTATACAAGATAGATCTTGCTGACAACGGCGATCTTGCCATCGACATGACCCTTACCGCGCCAAACTGTCCCATGGCCGATTTTATCGTCGAGGATGTGACCCAGAAGATGAACAGCATCGATGGCGTGAACAACGTCACCGTAAATATCGTGTACGAACCTGAATGGACCAGGGACATGATGAGTGAGGAAGCCAAACTCGAGCTCGGATTTCTTTGACTGCCGATGAAGATACTCTTCATAAGCGACATACACCTCGGTGCACGATATGTAACAGACCATCGTGCTCATGAAGCGCGCATAGTCGACTTCCTGCGCCGCGAAGGATCGGCGGCAGATCATATATACCTGCTCGGCGACATCCTCGACTATTGGTTTGAGTATCGCGATGTGGTGCCACGCGGCTATATCAGATTTTTCGGCGAACTTGCGGCTCTCAGCGATGCCGGAGTCGGAATAACCTGGTTGACAGGCAATCATGACATATGGCTTTTCGATTACCTGCGCGATGAACTCCGCATCGAAGTTGTCGATGCTCCATATATAAGCCGTGAGATAGGCGACAGCCGTTTCATTCTCGCCCATGGCGACCGTATAGGCCATGCGTCGGCCGGCTTCCGATTCATCTGTTCTGTTTTCCGCAACAGAATATGCCAGAAACTGTATGCCGCGCTGCACCCGCGCATCACAGTACCGTTTGCAAAGGCATGGAGCGATTCGAGCCGCAGCGGCAAAGGCGAGGCGACAGAGACGCAACGCGACAACCATATTAAAATCCTTATCGGAGATGCCGACCGGCTGGCGCTTGACAACCCAGGCACGGACATAGCAGTGATGGGACACCATCACATCCCCCTCGACACGCATCTGCCACAGTCGGGCGCAAGGCTCATCGTACTCGGCGACTGGATCGACAAGGACACATATGCCGTCTATGACGGAAAAGACATCAGCCTGCGGAAATATGTCCCGACAGAAGTTATCAATGAATAAGTACATATATCATGTTCATAGCATCAGACAAACGAAAAAACAACATCGCCGAATACCTGCTGTACATGTGGCAGGTGGAGGATATCATACGGGCAAACAATCTTGACATAGATGCAATCCGCAAAAATGTCATCGATCGCTTTGAGCTGAATCCCGACCAACGTCGACAACTTACAGAATGGTACGAATCGCTAATCGACATGATGCGCCGCGAAGGTGTAGAGAGATCCGGACATCTGCAAATAAACACAAATGTGCTGTCACAACTTGTGGAGCTCCACAACGCATTGCTCCGCGATCCGCGCTTCGGCGATTACACCCGGCGGTTCTACGCCGCCTTGCCTGCCATAGTGGAACTTCGGTCAAAGGCCGGCGCAAATCCGTCAGGAGAGATCGAGACATGCTTCAACGCTCTATACGGCATGCTCATGCTGCGACTCCGCAGCGGCGAGGTGACACAGGCCACCACAGAAGCCATGGGGCAGATATCTGCCTTCATTGCTATGCTCGCGTCATACTTCCATAAAAACGAGAAAGAGGACATATTCAAGGAAAACGATGACTGAAAGCCACAACAGCACGACCTCAGGCAAGTGACGCCGCCCACTCTTTCACACGGGCTGCAGTCTTGTCGGCATCATTCACATCATCGACAAGCAGACCGACAGCTTCGCCTCCCGGTACAGGGACAGCTTCCGAAGATTCAAATTTATACGGGAATGTGTTGAATGAACCGGTCATCGTCGCGCCGGTCTCCTTGAGCGCCTTATATATTTCCTCGACGCCGTTGCAGAAAGTACGGCTCATGTTCTCATCTCCACACCCGAATACCGCCGCCTTTTTGCCTTTGAGATCCATCGCGCGCACCCCGTCAAGAAAATCTGCCATATCGTGCTGCACCTCACCGGCTCCATATGTCGAAGCGCCGAGTATGACAAGGTCATAATCACCGAGAGTCGACGGCCTCGTACCGGCAACATTATATACATCACTGTCCGATACCCCGAGAGCCTCGGCTATCATTCCGGCAACCTTCGCGGTAGTCCCTGTCGAAGTGCCGTAAAATATACCTGTTTTCATCTTATGCTTATTTTTGGATTTTATTAAAAAACAATGCGCACGCCACAAGGGTTCATTACGAAATTTATATATACCTTTGCACTGCAATGTCTAGATCAGCACTACGAAAAGAAATCCAATGCATGAGCGCCGAGCAACTCCAGGACATAATTCTCGACGCCTACGATGCACGCCCTGAGTTCAAGGAATATTTTGAATTCTTTCTGAAGCCTGATGTGGAGCGTCTCCTTGAGAGACATCGCACCAGACTCGTTAAAGAGCTGAACCGCACACACTGGGGACGGTCGAAAGCACGCGTATCGGTAATAAAGAAAGCCGTGAAAGATTTTATCGGTTTCCGTCCGGGATCCGAGGCCGTCCTTGACATGCTTTTTCTCTCCTTGCACCTTCTCGGCACTACTGAGCGATACATCGACTTTACCGACACACAGACAAAATATATCAGATCACTGACAGTCCAAATAATGGATTTCGCCGATGACAACGAGATGGCATCATCGGCATTGGCGCGAATCGGTGATATGGCCGACAGCGGCATATACAGTTCAGGTTTCTGTCGAATGATAAAAGAATCCATTTGTCCGATAGGCTGAAAATCATTAAATTTGCATCGTGAAAAAGATTATTACTATAATAATATGCTTTATGTGTCTGGTGGCTGTATGCGCACAGGGACATGATCATACCGGCGCACAACAGGAGACAAAGCACAAAAAGCTCAATCTCGCACCATCGTACGCATGGAGTATATTACAGCCGTTAGGGCTGCGTGTCGAGAGTACGATTGATACCCTGCCCGACAATTACGGACAGCGCTCCGTGCCGTCGGCAATATCGGCGGCATACGCCACCACAGGAAATCTCGGCGCCGAAGGACTGAACATGATATGGGACGAACGCCCCATGCGCAGCGACTTCTTTTTCCGAGATGCGATCGAGGCATGGATACCATCCGAGCATACCATGCGGTTCTATAATACCCGGCAACCGATGACCCTGCTGAGCTACAATACCGCGGGTGGACGCGACAACGCGCAGGAACGTCTGCACGGCATATTCTCCGGCAATATCAATTCAAAGGCGCAGATAGGAGCGCTGCTCGATTACATCTATTCAAAAGGCTGTTACAACAATCAGGCCGACAAAAATCTCACATGGGGACTTTCCGGCTCCTATATGGGCGACCGATACGAGATGCAGGCATTTGTCAACTCGTTCAATTCACTCAACAAAGAGAACGGAGGTATTACAGATCCGCTGTTTATCACCGATCCGGCACTCGTTCAGGGCGGTGTGACATCTGTCGATCCCAAAACTATCCCGACACGTCTATCCGACGCACACACTCGTATCTCGGGCACACAACTGTATGTCAACAACCGATATAAAGTCGGGTTCTGGAACGAAACACGCGATGAGAACGATTCGGTGACAAGCCGTACGTATGTGCCGGTGACATCATTCATATATACCCTCAAATACACCCGTGCAAAACATATGTTCCGCAACATGTCGATGGACGAGGCGGCAGACTTTTTCAAGAACACCTATCTCAACCCCGATCTTACCATCGACCGCACATCATATTGGAGTCTCGAAAACACGGTAGGCATATCACTTCTCGAAGGATTCAACAAATACGCAAAATTCGGGCTTTCGGCATTTCTTACCTACGAGATCAACAGTTTCAACCAGACGGCAGACACACTCGACCGCGCGGCGTTGGAACTCACGCCTTTTCCCGAAGGGATCGGCAATATCGCGCCTCATGCCACCGAACACAAGGCTCACATAGGCGCACAGCTCACCAAGCAACAGGGTTCAATACTGCGCTATGACGCCACAGCCGAATTCGGAGTAGTAGGCGCCGCAGCAGGCGATATCAGGCTCAACGGCAATATCCATACCAATATTCCGCTGCCCTTCGACACTCTAGGCATATCGGCGTTCGGACGCTTCACCAACGAAGCTACGCCATATCTGATGCGCAACTATCTGTCAAACCATTTCATATGGAAGAACGATTTCGGCAAAGAGCGACGTGTGGGCTTCGGAGGCGCCATAGATATACCACGCACAGGCACAAACTTCACAATCGGAGTCGAGAACATACAGAATCACGTCTATTTCAACTCTGATTTCCTGCCGGCACAACATGGCGGCTCGGTGCAGGTGCTTTCGATGCGGCTCAACCAAGACCTTCATTTCGGGCCTTTCAACTGGGACAATGCCATAACGTATCAGACGAGTTCAGACGCTTCCGTCATACCACTTCCATCTTTGGCCATATACTCCAACCTGTATTTCAAATTCCGCATAGCCACGCTTAAGGTGCAGCTCGGCATCGACTGCGACTATTACACAAAATATTACGCGCCAAAATACCAGCCGGCCACAGCATCGTTCGCAAACCAGACCGAAGAAAAATTCGGCAACTATCCGTTCATGAACGCATATGCCAATTTCAAACTGTCAAAAGTGCGTTTCTACGTAATGATGTCACATGTAAATCAAGGTCTGTTTACAAAGAATTACTTCTCAATGCCCGACTATCCGCTCAATCCCCGTCGATTTCAGCTGGGGCTCAGTGTCGACTTTGCGAATTGACGTAATTTAACGCTTGCTGAAACCATAGTTTACGTTTTTTTACTACCTTTGTCCCTAATTTGATTTCATCACGCTAATATGAATATAAAGACTATTTTGGCGGCAACTGTATTCTGCGCTGTAGGTGCAGGAGCCTTCGCCCAAAACAATATCATTGAGGAAGTCGCATGGATTATCGGCGATGAACCGATTTATAAATCTGAAATAGAACAGGCATATCAGGACGCACAACAGGAACGTACACCAATTATCGGAGACCCTTACTGCGTGCTACCCGAACAGATCGCCATAGAACGCCTTTTCCTTCATCAGGCCGACCTTGATACTGTAGAAGTCCAGGAATCAATGGTGCAACAGAATGTCGACGCTCAGCTCAACTATCTCATATCCAATCTAGGTTCGCGAGAGAAAGTAGAGCAATATTTCCAAAAACCGTTTACCGAACTGCGTGAGTACTATTCGACAAGTATCCGTAACCGATATCGTGTAGGTCAGGTGCGCGAATCACTCACAAAAAATATGAAAGTAACGCCATCCGACATCCGCCGCTACTTCTCTGAGCTGCCTGAAGATTCCATTCCATATGTACCTTTACAGGTAGAAGTGCAGATACTCACCATCAATCCGGCTATACCGCGTCAGGAAATAGATGATGTGAAAGCACGTCTTCGCGATTATGCCGATCGTGTGAACCGCGGCGAGGCAGATTTCTCCACTCTCGCCATTTTATATTCCGAAGCACCGGAAGGCGTGCGCGGAGGTGAGATAGGATTCATGGGACGCGGCCAGCTCGTACCTGAATATGCGGCTGTCGCGTTCAATCTCAACGATCCCAAAAAGGTCTCGAAAATTGTAGAGACCGAATACGGATTCCATATCATACAGCTTATCGAGAAACGAGGCGACCGCATCAATACCCGCCACATCCTGCTCCGCCCCAAAGTTGCTGAAAAAGACCTCACCGAAGCCATAACCCGCCTCGATTCGGTACGCGGCGACATCGTGGACAAGAATAAAGTAAGTTTCGAGGAAGCCGTACGCTATATATCACAGGACAAAGACACCCACAACTCCAACGGCGTTATGGTAAATGCAAATGACGGAACCACCCGGTTCCAGATGTCGGAACTGCCGCAGGAGGTATCGCGCGAGATAGGCAACATGCAGCCCGGCGAAATATCACATCCCTTCATCATGCGCGACCCAAAACGCGACCGCGAGATAGTGGCAATGGTAAAACTCACAAGGCGCATCGACGCACACAAAGCAAACCTCTCAGACGACTATCAGCAGATAAAGAGCATGTATGAAAATTCTGCCAAAGAGAAAATGGTGGAAGATTGGCTCAGAAATAAGATACGGGACACATACGTACGTATTGAGGACGGCTGGCGAGGCTGTGATTTCAAATACGACGGCTGGATAAAGTCAAAATGAGGATTGGTACACGCCTTCTGCTCGTAGCATTGCTTGCCGGTTCGGCATCCGCCATAATGGCCCATAGGCCGGAACCTGATTCCCGACCCGACATATCACCGAAAGTCGCCTCCACTCCTCGTGAGGGCGACTCGCGTGTGTTTCTTGACCACGCCGACGTGCTGTACAAACAGCAGAACGACTCATTCATGATTGTTGCGGGCAACGTACAATTCACAAAAGGGCCGATGATCATGAAATGCGACAGTGCACATTTCTTTCCCGCAACCGAATCATTCGACGCCTTCGGAAACGTATTCATGGAGCAAGGCGATACGCTGTTCATTTACGCCGACGAACTCAATTACCGTGCTCCGGAACGGATAGCCTATCTATATGCCGACCCTGGTAAGAAAGTGAGGATGATAAACCGCGACGTGACACTCGAGACCGATGAGTTCACATACGACATGGGCATCGAAATAGGCTACTATACGACCGGAGGTGTGTTATACGACAAACAGAACCGCCTCGTGAGCCGCGAAGGAGAATACATACCGTCAACCAAGGATGCGAACTTCTATCTCGACGTACACCTTACATCACTCGGAAAGACCGACACACTGGTGATTTTTTCCGATTCGCTGTTCTACAATACCAACACGCATATCGCCAAACTAAATTCGCCGAGCGAAATCATCAACAAACGCGGCGTGATATATACCACCGACGGACTTTATGACACGGATCTCGATACGGCTGCTTTATATCTCCGCTCCCTTGTCCACTCTCCCGAGGGCCGAGATCTGACCGCAGATACAATATATTACGACCGCGCGACAGGTACAGGCGAATGCTTCGGCAACATGATCATGACCGATTCGGCACGTCAGGCATCACTCCATGCCGATTACGGTTTCTTCAACCAGGCCACAGACTCTGCCTATGCGACGGGACACATGCTCATCAAGGAATATTCGCAAGGAGACACATTGTACCTGCATGGCGGGCAACTCAATGCCTATCGTATACTCGATACAGTGACCATCGCAGCCATACCTGCCGATACTGTAGCCGGCACAGCCGAGATTCCGGCGACATTCCGCATCGACACCACCAATGTGGCCGACATATGGCCCCGTGTACGGTTCTTCCGCTCCGACATGCAAGGTATCTGCGACTCGATGCGAGCCACACGCATCGACACCACTCTGCGCATGTACCGTAATCCTGTGGTATGGAGCGAGCAACGGCAGATATTCGGAAACCTTATCGAACTGCACATGAACGACTCCACCATAGATGAGGCACGCCTGCCTAATTACGGATTCACAAGCCAAAGGATCTATGGAGATTACTACGATCAGCTTGCAGGCAAAGAAATGATCGCACGTTTCGACAACGGCGAACTCAGGCAACTCGATATCAACGGCAATGTCGAATTGATAATGTATCCGGAAGAAGCAGACTCCACATTCAACAAGATGGTGACGGCACAAAGTTCGTTCCTGAAAGCCATATTCACAGGACGCACTACCGAGCTTATAAAGATGTGGCCGGAGACGACAGGCAAAGCAACTCCGCTTTTCATGATGCGGCGCTCCATGCTGTATCTTCCCAAATTCAAACTCTTCAATGGTGTCAGGCCTCTGTCTCCATCCGATGTAATGATCGTGCCAAAAGCCATGGAAGAGCTCATGATCGGCAGCAACGATGGCTGATCTCAGTCCGATACAGAACGGAGAGGCCATACCATTACGACGACAGGTATCTCTTACGGCCCAGCTTGCCGTACCGGCCATTCTCGCCCAACTTTCGAGCATAGTGATGCAATATATAGATGCATCGATGGTAGGGCGTCTGGGAGCCGACGGAGCAGCCTCCGTAGGGCTTATGAGTAGTTCATTATGGCTGTTTTGGGGTATATGTTCGGCAGTAACAACCGGATTTTCAGTGCAGATAGCCCATCGTCTTGGAGCCAGGAAACCTGCCGAAGCAAGGGTTGTGGTGCGTCAGGGCATAACATCTGTGATTGTAGTGGGACTTGCAATGGCGCTTGTAGGCCTTGCGATATCCCGCCAGCTGCCCGGATGGCTTGGCGGAGACGAAAGCATCAACGCTGGCGCATCGCTGTATTTCGCCGTATTTGTGGCCGCACTGCCAATGCTGTCGCTCAACTACCTCGCCGGCGGCATACTGCGCGCATCAGGCAACATGAAGGTGCCGAGCCTGCTCAATGTAGCTATGTGCCTGCTCGACGTGGTGCTCAACTGGTTTCTCATATTTTCCACCAGGGAGCTGTCTGTATTCGGTCACGAAATGGTGATGCCGGGCGCCGGACTCGGTGTACTCGGCGCGGCATTGGGAACGGCCGGAGCCGAGACCATCATAGCATGCGCGATGATGTGGTATATGCTCACCCGACAGAAGGATGTGCGCCTTAGCGGTGCGGAAAGAGGCAGTTTCCGCCCTACCCGCCCAATACTGCATCGTGCGTTCAAGATATCAGTTCCGATGACTTTGGAACACGCCATATTCTGCGGAGCCCAGATAATGATAACGGTCATCGTAGCTCCGCTCGGTGTAGTGGCTATCGCGGCAAATGCATTTGCAGTAACAGCCGAAAGCCTGTGCTACATGCCGGGATTCGGTATAGGCGATGCCGCCACCACACTTATAGGCCAGAGCTATGGGGCCGGGCGACGCGACCTTGTGGTGAGATTCTGCCATCTTACGGTCGGCCTCGGCATTGTCGTGATGACTTTCATGGGCATCATCCTATACTGGGGCGCGCCCGTCATGATGGAGATCATGACTGATGTGGAAAGTATAAGCAGCCTAGGTATAGAAGTCCTCCGTATCGAGGCCTGGGCCGAGCCGCTTTATGCAGCATCGATCGTAGCCTACGGCGCCTTTGTAGGTGTGGGAGATACCATGATACCCGCGATAATGAATTTCGGCTCGATATGGGCCGTCCGTATACCGCTCGCCGCTATCATGGCGCCTACCATGGGCCTGCGCGGCGTATGGATCGCCATGGCCGCGGAGCTGTCGTTCCGTGGCGGCATATTTCTATGGCGCATGTGGTCGGGAAAATGGATACCTGCAAAATGAAATCCTATATGACCTGCACAAGTTCAGGGCCATTACAGCCTGCCTCCACAATAATCACGCCATCTACATAGACCGTCGATGGCGTCTCTTCCTCAAACTTGCGGATATGTATCCCATCGTCTGTAAAAGAGACGAGGGACAAACCATATTCTACACCTTCACATATTACTTTGCGGGCAAGATATATCTCAGACTTCTGCAACCGAATCCGCATCCTCCTTATTCTCCATCTTGTTTTTGGGGACAAACAGACGCTGCGTATTACGACGATTGCGAGCAAGTATGGCATTTGTACGACGTCGTGTAAGCCCTATTGAATCTATGATTGCCGGGCGATGTCCGTCGGGAGTCACTTCTATCCATCCTGAAATACGCACGGCAGTACGGGTGGAGTCAGTGACAAGCATAAGTTCCTGACGGCGCGGCTCAGATACATTAAGTGAATAAGTGGTGCTTTCCACCGCTCCGTCATCATATAATGCCGTCATATTCCAACGAACGCCACCAAGCGGAGACACTATTCTGGAACGCAGTGTATAAATGTCGCCGGGCTCCCAGTTGCGGTCTGTATCAAACACAAATGTCACATACTGTGACGGCGAGCGCCGACTTACCGAAAAAACCTGCGGGCCTGTCCATATGTCCACCGAGTCGCCGGCGACCGACAATGCAGCCTCGCCGGCCGCGCGTGCCGTAGCATCTTTCAGACGCTGTTCCAATATGTCTATCGACATCTGAGTCACCTCCTGATACTTGCCGATATTATGCCCGTACCATACCAACGAGGTATCAAATTGTGCCTCGGTCACTCCATGACGCCCGAAGACAGCCCGGCGCAAAGCGAGCCTGGCAGTGTCGTCACTGTATTCGCGTGCCTGTATCGACACCACCGCATCGGCCATTCGCACATCGGCCATCAGCACCGCCATCTCATCTGGCTGCACAACGTAATCCGGCACGCCCTTGCATGCGGCGAGCGCCACTACCATTCCAACAGCCATATATGCGGGCAACTTTCTCATTTGTTTCCGAAAGGCAGATGTCTGGTATAAAAGAGCAGCAATACAAAGATTCCGACAGTGATGGCTGAATCCGCTATGTTGAATACAGGGTCAAAAAAAGAAAACTCAGCCCCACCTACAAAAGGTATCCACGCGGGCCATGTGAATGAGAATAGCGGAAAATACAGCATGTCCACCACAAGGCCGTGGAACAGCGTCGAATACCCCATGCCCCACGGCACGAATTCTGCAACTCGGGGAGGAAACGGATTGCTGAATATCTCACCATAAAAGACACAGTCAATAATATTACCGGCAGCCCCCGCAGCGATCAGCGCCAATGTGACAAGATATCCACGGCATACGCCGTTCCTGCGCGACAAGCGTACCATATACCAGATAAGAGCGCTCACAACAACGATACGGAAAACCGTGAGCAGCAGTTTGCTGCCGATTTCCATACCGAAAGCCATCCCGTTGTTCTGCACAAAGCGCAGCTCGAAGAACGGAAGCACCTGCACACTCTCCCCGAGGTAAAAATGAGTCTTGACCCATATCTTCACGATCTGGTCGGCCAGTATGACAGCCATGGCCACAATCCAGGCGGTCATACCGGGCGATAATATCGGTTTGCGGCGATCCATCAGCGTTTCTGTTCCTTTCCCTCGATCGACAGAGTTGCGTGTGGAACGGCACGCAGACGTTCCTTGGGAATGAGCTTACCGGTAGCACGACACACGCCATATGTCTTGTTCTCTATGCGAACCAAAGCGGCTCTCAGATGATTGATAAACACACGTTGGCGCTCTGCCAAACGGGCGGCATCCTCCTTGCATAGAGTATCCGCTCCTTCTTCAAGAGCCTTGAAAGTGGGCGAGGTATCGGCAGTGCCGTTGCCGTCATTGTTGCGAAGAGAGTTGCACAGGTTGTCATATTCACGCTCGGCCTTCTCAAGCTTTTCGAGTATAAGCAAACGGAACTCTTCAAGCTCTTCGTCTGTATATCTTGTTTTTTCAGCCATGACAATCAGTTTTTGGAGATATGCACTTTTACCGCCAGACCGTCGATATCAAGATTCTCGACATCTTGAGCATCATCGGGCGTAGCCACTGTAAGAGCTGTGGCAAGCACCTGAGCCGAAATATACTCGGCATAGTCCTTGAGGACACCCTCGACCGTCGCGTCGGGAGCAAACACAAGGGTTATGCGGTCGGTTATCTCAAATCCGCGGTCTTTACGGATATTCTGTATACGATTTATTATATCGCGTGCGATTCCCTCACGGCGCAGATCCTCGGTGATGGTGACTTCCAGAGCTACTGTCAGGGAGCCGTCATTGGCCACAAGCCATCCGGGAATATCTTCCGAGAAGATCTCGACATCGGCAGCTTCTATACGTAATGGTGCACCGTCGATCTGCAGTTCGATAAATCCTTCGCGCTCAAGAGTGGCTATTTCGGCCTGTGACAGAGCCGAAATGGCGGCGGCGGCGGCTTTCATCTGCTTGCCGAGCTTCTTTCCGAGTTTCTTGAAGTCTGGCTTCACCCGCTTCACAAGGGCACCTTCATCATTTGAGACAAGCTTGAGATGCTTCACATTTGTCTCGGCAAGAAGAAGGTCGGCCACTGCCTCCACAGCCCTGCGGAAACCATCGTCGGCCACCGGCACCATGATCTCGGCAAGCGGTTGGCGTACCTTAATATTCACCTTGCGACGCAGCGAGAGCACCATTGATGTAAGACGCTGCGCTATATCCATACGGTATTCAAGGGCAGGATCGATCGTCGCCTTGTCAGCTTCTGGGAAAAGCGCGAGATGGACAGAGGGCATAGCGCCGGGTATGCCTGCCGTAAGGTCGCGATAGAGACGGTCGGCATAGAAAGGTGCGGCAGGAGCGATGAGTTTTGCCACGGTGAGCAGACATTGATACAGTGTCTGATATGCGGCGAGCTTGTCGCTGTCCATCTTGCCGCCCCAGAAACGCTTGCGGTTGAGGCGCACATACCAGTTGGACAGATTGTATATCACGAAGTCGTTGACAGCGCGGGCGGCCTTTGTCGGCTCATAATCGTCAAAAGATTCGTCGACTGTAAGGATCAACGAGTTGAGCTGCGACAATATCCATCGGTCTATCTCCGGACGCTGCCCTACCGGTATCTGTGCTTCTTGTGCCGTGAAGCCGTCGACATTGGCGTATTGTGCAAAGAACGAATATGTATTATAAAGAGTGGCAAAAAGCTTACGGCCTACTTCGGTCACGCCATCCGGATCGTATTTGAGATCGTCCCACGGCGACGAGTTGGCGATCATGTACCAGCGCAGAGGATCTGAACCGTATGTATCGATAGCCTCGAAAGGATTCACGGCGTTGCCGAGTCGTTTCGACATCTTGTTTCCATCCTTGTCGAGCACAAGACCATTGGATACCACCGCCTTGTAGGACACACGGTCGAATATCATGCCGGCAATGGCATGCAGTGTGAAGAACCATCCACGGGTCTGGTCGACACCTTCGGCTATGAAATCGGCCGGATATACCTCACCGTTGTCGAACGCATCCTTGTTCTCAAACGGATAATGTATCTGGGCATATGGCATTGAACCCGAATCAAACCATACGTCTATGAGGTCGAGCTCGCGCTTCATGGGCTGTCCCTTAGGCGATACAAGCACTATGTCGTCGACATACGGACGGTGGAGATCGATCTTCTCATAGTTAACTTTCGAGTAGTCGCCGGGGACGAAACCTTTGTCCTTAAGCGGATTCGACTTCATGAATCCTGAGGCGACAGATTTCTCTATCTCGTCCCACAAGGTCTGCACCGAGTCGATTATCATTTCTTCGGAGGCATCTTCCGTACGCCAGATAGGGAGCGGAGTGCCCCAATAGCGCGAGCGCGACAGATTCCAGTCCTGAAGGTTTTCGAGCCATTTTCCGAAGCGACCCGAGCCGGTCGCAGCCGGTTTCCACTTGATTGTCTTGTTAAGTTCCATAAGACGCTCGCGGGCAGCAGTAGTACGGATAAACCACGAATCAAGGGGATAATAGAGCACGGGCTTGTCGGTACGCCAACAATGCGGATAGCTGTGCGTATGCTTCTCGGAAGTAAAGAGCTTGCCATTCTCTTTCAGCCATATGCATATCTCCACGTCGAGAGTCATATCACCTTCAGTCTTATTGCTGTCGTAGGCGTTCTTCACATACTTGCCCTGCCACGGCGTATATGCGTCGACATCCACACGGGTACGGACAAACTCGGGGTCGAGTTCGTCGAGCATATAGAAACGACCGCGCAGATCTACCATAGGCACGATCTTGCCGGCAGCGTTTATAAGTTCCATGGGAGGCACGCCCGACGCCTGCGACACACGCAGGTCATCGGCACCGAATGTACCGGCTATGTGCACCACGCCGGTACCGTCCTCGGTGGTGACATAATCTCCCGGGATGACGCGGAATGCACCTTCGCCGGGATTCATCCACGGTATAAGCTGTTTGTAGTGCAGCCCTACGAGATCCGAGCCCTTACATCTGTACACCACTTGGTAAGGCACAAGTTTGTCGCCGGGCTTATAATCCTCGAGAGCAAGGTCTTTTGCCTTTGGGTTGAACACCGAATCCACAAGAGCCTCAGCCACCACTACGGTAATGGGCTTGCCATCATATTTATTATAGGTACGTACTACACAATAGTCGATATTCGGGCCTACGCACAGAGCTGTATTAGAGGGAAGAGTCCACGGAGTAGTGGTCCAGGCGATGAATGCCGGAGTGCCCCATCCCTTCATTTCGTCGCGGGGATCTATTATCTCAAACTGCGCGATACATGTAGTGTCCTTGACATCACGATAGCAGCCGGGCTGATTCAACTCATGCGAGCTTAGTCCCGTACCTGCGGCAGGTGAATAAGGCTGTATTGTATATCCCTTGTATAGATAATCCTTTTTATAGAGTTGTGCAAGCAGCCACCATACCGATTCTATGTAACGGTTGTCGTATGTAATGTACGGATCAGACAAGTCGACCCAATATCCCATGTTGTTGGTAAGGGTCTCCCATTCGCGAGTGAATTTCATTACCTCACGACGGCAGGCATCGTTATAATCATCGACCGAAATTTTCTTGCCGATGTCTTCTTTGGTTATACCAAGGCTCTTCTCCACGCCAAGCTCTACCGGCAGTCCGTGGGTATCCCAGCCGGCCTTGCGTTTCACCTGAAATCCCTTCATGGTCTTATAGCGGCAAAAAATATCCTTGATGGTACGGGCCATCACGTGGTGTATGCCGGGCATGCCGTTGGCCGAGGGCGGCCCCTCGAAGAATACGAAAGCAGGAGCGCCCTCACGCACATCCATGCTCTTCTCAAAAAGATGCTCTGCATTCCACAGTTCAAGCATCTCACGATTGATTGCCGGAAGATTAAGTCCGTTATATTCTGGAAACTTCTTCATGTCGGGAAAAGATGATAAGTCGGTGTTATAGAAGTCTTGGATATATTCAGATAAAAAAGTAAGGGGGATGCGTCAGCGACGAGCTAACACACCCCCTTTGATACGGTTTCAAGCACAGAGCTTGACATTCAGTAGCTTATTCAGCAGCAGGAGCTTCAGGAGCTTCTTCGGCGGGAGCGGCGGCAGCTTCGGCTTCAGCTTTAGCGGCGGCAATCTCTGCCTTTTTCTTGGCCACAGCCTCGGCTTTAGCCTTGTTTGCGGCTTCTTCTGCCTCAAGACGCTGCTTTGCAGCCAACTGGCGTTTGTCGGCCATGTCAGCCTTGAGAGCATCAACCTGCGCCTGCTTCTTTGCCTTCCAGGCGGCGAAGCGACGTTCTGCCTCTGCCTCGTCGAAAGCTCCCTTGCGGACACCGCCCTGGAGGTGTTTCATGAGGAGTACACCCTCGTTGGAGAGGATAGTGCGCACTGTGTCGGTGGGCTGTGCGCCGGTATTCACCCAATACAAGGCCCGTTCGAAGTTAAGAGTGATTGTAGCAGGATTAGTGTTCGGGTTGTAGGAACCTATCCTTTCAATATACTTACCATCTCGTGGTGCCCTGCTATCGGCGATAACAATAGGATAAAACGCATAGTTCTTGCGACCGTGGCGTTGTAATCTGATTTTTGTTGCCATTAACTTTGTTAAATGATTAGTTGGTTTGGTCTTGCATTGTTTGCGACTGCAAAGGTACTGTTTTTTTATTTATCCGCCAAGACTTTCTGTCGTTTATTTTCACATCACTCGCCAAATAATACTAAAAAACATGGATTACCGACGGTTATATCGGGCCGACGCCTGATTGACATAAAATCGCAGTATCTGATATATCATATCCTCCTCGGGATTGAGGCTGCTGCATACTCCTGCTCCAAGCAACATTTCTCCCGCGAGAGCCGATGCGACAGATATACGTTCTTCCAAAGGGAGGGAACGCAGCGTATTTATGACATTTGGTGTGATTACTATGGTCTGATTCATTTTGGCTGGCATTGTTGGCAGGTTAAAGATTACATCACAAAGTTAAACATATACATGTGCAGGCATAAGGCACAGCCATGTTAATGAATACAAATGAGATCAAACGGTAATTTTATTCTAACTTAACTTTTCCATTTGGGCGAATTTTAGTAACTTTGCACGCGAAAAAACAAAATATTCTGAAAACCATAAAGACAATAATATAAAATGGAAATCAAGTTTGAAAAGACAGGCGAAGCCTGCGGCAAAATCACCGTCAGCATCACTGAGGCCGATTATGCCGACAAGGTAACTGCCAAACTCAAGGAAATAGGCAAAAAGCACGTCATTCCCGGATTTCGCAAGGGGCACATTGCAGTACCCGAACTCCGCAAACGCTTTGGACGCGACGTCAAGAGCGAAGTGATCAACGACGAGGTATTCCACGCCGTTTTCGAGTATATCGATAAAGAAAAAGTACAGATCCTCGGCCAGCCGCTGCCTTGCGGCACCACCGAGATCGACATGAAGACCTCCGACTACACATTCTGCTATGATGTAGCATTGTGGCCCGAACTGAATATCACTCTTAACAAGAGCGTCAACCTGCCTTTCTACAAGATAGAAGTAACCGACGAGATGATGTCCGAACAGGACAAGAATCTGCGCGAGCGCTTCGGCGCACAGGTTCCAGGCGAGGAAGTCGACGCCAAGGCTGTCGTGAAGGGTTCGATAATGGAACTCAACGCCGACGGCACAGTCAAGACCGACGCAGAAGCCATTCAGGTAGTATCGGGTATCGTTGCTCCGTTCCTCTTCAAGAACAAGGAGGAAGCCGACAAATTCCTCGGCAAGCACGTTGGCGACAAGGTGGTGTTCAATCCCCGCAACGCAGCAGGAGAACAGATTGCCGAGCTCGCATCGATGCTCAACATCGACAAAGATGCAGCCGAGAACGTCACCGCCGATTTTGAATTCGTGATTTCCGAAATCATAGTTCTCAAGCTTGCCGAACATGATCAGGACTTCTACGATGACGTATTCGGCAAAGATAAAGTCCATACTGAAGAAGAATATAATGCACAGCTCCGTGGAATGATCGAATCTTCGCTCGCTCCCAACAGTTTCCAGCTTTTCAACCGTGACGCCCACGATTATCTTATGGAAAAGTACGGAGACATGAAACTCGACGAAGCCCTGCTGAAGCGTTGGATTCTTCTCCAGGACAAGAATCTCACGGCCGAGGCTCTCGACAAGGACTTCGCCAACATGCTCCCCGGCATCAAGTGGGAAATCATCTCGGGTGATGTAGCCCGCAAGCTTGAAGTGAAGGTTACGGAAGACGACCTGCTCGCCCGCGCCAAGTTCATCGCAAGCCAGCAGATGCAGCAGTACGGAATGTACAACATGGACGAAGAGACCGTGACCGACATGGCCAAGCGTATCCTCGCCGAAAACAACTACCGTCGCCGCATAGCGGACGAAATGGAAGAAGCCAAAACCTTCGACGCACTGCGCAACGTCATCTCTGTTGATGAAAAAACAGTAACTCTCGACGAATTCCGCGAGCTTGCCAATCCCACAGCCGACGCTGAATAATCATCGTCCGACAGCATAAAAAAACAGAGACCCCGCATTATTCGGCAGGGTCTCTGTTTTTACGTTGTATATAATCCTTCTATTTTACCGCACGGTATTGCGGCTCAATCGGCACCGGGAATTTTGAGAAAAGCGTCTTCACTGCCTCGGCTATGCCTTCCAGATTGCGGAACCTGGCGTTACCGTTTTCAAGAATCGTGGCAACCGACGCCGAATATAACGGGAGCTTCTTGTCAATATTGACCATGTCCATCGTGAGCACCCCTTCTCTATATATACCGGTAATCACCTTGGCATTGGCGTAGTAGCTGTTCCAATAATATGAACGGGGATACATGAAGAACGGATAATAACCATTGTAATAAGGCCCGGTATAAGGCATATATCCAGGCGGAATAGCCGGTTCGGTCTCTATCTCCCGGTGGACGGTAAGACCTATATTGATTAGCAATGGCGAGTTGGCATCCTCTGTATATCCACGCATTATCATCTGTTCGCGTATTGCGGCCGCTATGTTGTAATACGTCACAGCCTGCATGCCTGGGGGCATCTCACCATCAGCCGGCGTAACGATACGGAATGTGGAATAATCGGACAGATCCGCATTATTATAGGTCTCGTTATTGACCAAAGTGAACGGACTGCAACCCGTAATAAGCGTAGCCATAATGGCAAGTGTCATGAATGCAAGCTTTTTCATAATCTAATTTTGTTATATATTTATGTAACACATTGATCAATTATAAAGTTTGACATTATTAATGTGTTTATTTAACTTTATATAACCACATTAATACTACTTTATTGAATAAAAATGCATACATTTGCCATCATTTTCTTAACCATGCAAGACGACATTACCAAATACTTCATATCAATCATACGCCAGACTCCTTCGATAGACATGGCCGAGGCTGAATTCAAACGTGCGCTGGCCGATGACACGGAGCTACGCAAAGCATACCGCGAATGGTGCCGCGAGGTCGGTTCCTCAGAAAAGCGGGGCTTCCTTGACTTCTGCGAGGAATATGTAGATGGCCAGAACGAGGTATGGAACTCACTCACCGATTATGACGAGTAAACCGACAACCCGCCATCTCCGGCTACCTGCCGAATGGGAGCCGCAGGGCGCAGTAATGATATCATGGCCTCACCGCGATACCGACTGGGCCTACATGATGCCGCAGGTGGAAGAGTGCTACGATGCTATGGTTCGCGCCATCGCACGGCATGCGACAGCCATTATCGTGGCACCAGACACAACAGCCATACGGGCACGGTTTGCCGATATTCCGGCCGGCGATATTATTTATTTCGATACCCCGACCAATGATACATGGATACGCGACTATGGAGCGATCACTGTACGCGATGCCGACGGGAGTCCGGTGCTGTGCGACTTCGGCTTCAATGCCTGGGGTGGAAAATTTGACAGCGCGCTCGACAACGGTGTGACCCGCCGTATGGTCGATGCCGGGCTTCTGCGTGGACGCTATCTCGACCTCAACGACTTCATACTTGAAGGCGGCTCTATCGAAAGTGATGGATGTGGCACTATACTCACCACATCGTCGTGCCTGCTAACGCCCACCCGCAACGGAGGCAAACAGCGTTCACGTACGTCAGTAGAGCAGAAGCTGCGCGAGACGCTCGGTGCCCGCAACATACTGTGGCTCGAAAGCGGCGACATAATCGGCGACGATACCGACGGACATATCGACACTATCGCGCGCCTTGCTCCATACGATACCATATTGTACTGCGTCCCGGGGCCCGAAACCGAATCCGACGAGCAGTCACTCGCTCTTGCCGGAGTTGCCCGATGCCTCTCAGGATTCGCCACTCCCGACGGCATACCTTACAATCTTGTGGAGCTGCCCATGCCCGATGCGATATATGATCCTGAGGACGGTCATCGCCTGCCCGCCACATATGCCAATTTCCTTATAATAAACGATGCCGTACTCCTCCCCATATATGGCCAGCCGCTCAACGACGAGCGCGCTGCAATGACCTTGCGTATAGCATTTCCCGATCACATCATCGAGCCGGTCGACTGCCGGGCTCTAATACGCCAACACGGCTCGTTGCACTGTGCCACCATGCAGGTGCCGGCCGACGTACTGCCACTCTGAATTATGGAAAAGAAACTTCGTGTCGGAATAATCCAACAATCAAATACCGCCGATACTGCAGCATGCCGCGAACGTATCGCCGAAGCGGCAAGAGAGCTTGCCGCACGCGGCGCACGCCTCATAGTGAACCGCGAGCTGCACGACGGGCTTTACTTCTGCCAGACCGAGAATGTAGATAATTTCGATCAGGCGACAAGTCTTACCGGCGACGCCACCGCATTTTATTCAAAGCTCGCCGCAAACCTCGGAGTAGTCATTGTCACATCACTTTTCGAACGCCGCGCGCCGGGTCTGTACCACAACACCGCTGTTGTATTCGATGCCGATGGCAGCGAGGCCGGACGCTACCGCAAGATGCATATTCCCGACGATCCCGCATATTACGAGAAATTTTATTTCACTCCGGGCGACCTCGGATTCAAGCCCATCGATACATCAGTAGGCCGGCTCGGCGTGCTCGTGTGCTGGGATCAATGGTATCCCGAAGCCGCACGGCTCATGGCTCTTGCCGGCGCCGACATATTGATATATCCCACAGCAATAGGATGGGAATCAACAGATACAGATGCGGAGAAGACGCGACAGCTCGAGGCATGGATCACAGTGCAGCGCGGACATGCAGTGGCCAACGGGCTGCCTGTGATAACTGTAAACCGTACGGGGCATGAACCGGATCCGTCGGGTGCGACAAACGGCATACAATTCTGGGGAAACAGCTTTGTCGCAGGGCCGCAGGGCGAACTGCTGTTCCGTGCTCCGTCGGATGCCGAGTGCGTAGAGACAGTCGACATCGACCTCGCACGCTCCGAGCAGGTACGCCGATGGTGGCCGTTCCTGCGCGACAGACGTATCGACGCCTACGGCGACATCACGAAAAGATTCTTAAAATAATTCTATCAGAATTCGAGATTCAGCACATCCTCCACAAGAGCTTCCTTGCGGAGGATTTTTCCTTCTGCATCCACCACATATATCGTGGGGATCATGGGCAGCACGAACAGTTCCTCATCGACTATGCGACCGGTATCGAATCCGTCGGTCCATGTAGCCGGAATCTTGTCGGCGGCCGAAAGCCACAGGTCACGGTCGCCATCGGCATATATGCACACCATGCGCAGCTTGCCGGTATCAATGGCTTCTGTCATATGGGGATCCGACTGGATTCTCGCTATCGCCTCGCCGCAGTCGCCGCAATCGGGATCATAGAACATCAGTACCGAGATACAGCCCCGCAGCTCGGCAGAACTGTGTCGGACGCCGTTGCGGGTATCGTATTCAAATTCGGGGAGCATGGAGCCGGGACGGTTCTGCTTCACTGCGGCGAGCATCCACTCGTTGCGCACACGGTTGGGATATCCGCTGCGCAGCATCTCCTCGGCAAAGGCGATATACAGGTCATCGTCGCGCAGGGGCGACGATGCCGACAGCAATGTGTTCTCAAGCACCTGTGTGGCTGAGGCAGCCGTATCCTCGTCCTTTCCGGTCTCCAGCACAAATCGCGCTATGGCCTCGGCCCGGTCATGAACCGGCATACCGGCTATTGCAGCAACCATAGCGACATAATCTGTCGCACAGACCGTTATAGCCGTTACGGCAAAAGACAGGGCAAGAACAAGATACCGGATAATCATATCAACGCGAAATCTATAACATCCATAGCCGTATCTACATAGTGGAAATCGAGTCCGTCGATATATCTTGCGGGGATCTCTTCTATGTCGCGGCGGTTTTCGGCGCTGAGCACTATGGTTTTTATGCCGGCACGCTTGGCTGCCAATATCTTCTCTTTGATACCACCCACGGGCAATACCTTGCCGCGCAGGGTTATCTCGCCGGTCATGGCTACGCGTTCACGCACCTTGCGGCCGCTGAAAGCCGAGGCGATGGCGGTGGCGATGGTGATGCCTGCCGACGGGCCATCCTTGGGGATGGCCCCTTCGGGGAAATGGATATGAAGATTGTTGTTGTCGAATTTCGCAACGTCTATACCTATTGCGGTCGCATGACTTTTTACCCATTGCAGGGCTATGGTAGCCGACTCTTTCATCACATCGCCGAGATTGCCTGTTATCGACAGCCTGTCGCCTTTACCGGTCGATAGCGATGCCTCGGCAAGCAGAATCTCGCCGCCGACCTGCGTCCAGGCAAGCCCGGTCACTACACCGACGTAATCGTTTCCTTCATATTTGTCTTTGTTATATTTGGGCAGACCGAGAAGGCCATTCAGATCGTCCGGGGTTATCGGGTCGGGAAATACCTCTCCGCTCATGTCGGCCAACAGCCACTTACGCAACAGCGAACCCATGGTCTTTTCCAACTGACGCACGCCACTCTCAGCGGTATAGTTCTCAATTATCGCCGCAATAGTCTCGTCTGAAAGGTCAAATGTCGTATCCTCGTCAAGACCATGTTCCTTGAGCAGCTTGGGCATGAGATGGCGCCGGGCTATCTCTATCTTCTCCTCCATCAGATACCCCGACAGTTCGATAAGCTCCATGCGGTCGAGCAGCGGCGCATCGATTGTCGACGTAGTATTGGCGGTGGCTATGAAGAGCACGTTTGACAGGTCGTAGTCGATATCCACATAGTTGTCGTGGAATGTAGAGTTCTGCTCCGGATCGAGCACTTCGAGCAATGCCGACGACGGATCGCCCTTGTGGTCGGCTCCGAGCTTGTCCACCTCGTCGAGCAACAATACGGGATTGTTTACGCCGGCATCCTTCATGGCCTTGATTATACGGCCCGGCATGGCGCCGATATATGTGCGCCGGTGTCCGCGTATCTCCGCCTCGTCGTGCACGCCCCCGAGCGATACACGCTGGTATTTGCGATCCATAGCCTGCGCTATCGATCGTCCGAGCGAAGTCTTGCCCACACCGGGAGGGCCGACCAGGCATATGATAGGGGCTTTGCCACGGCCTTTGCCGTGCATCAGGACTGCTATCTGCTCCAGAATGCGTTTTTTCACCTTTTCGAGACCATAATGACGCTCCTCAAGTATCTCTTTCGCACTGCGGATATCGGGAGTGGATTTTCCGGTCTTCCAAGGCAGGTCAAGCAGAGTCTCAAGGTATGAATACTCTACAGAATAATCGGGAGTCGAAGGATTGAGGCGGCGGAGCTTGGTGATCTGTCGATCAAATATCGCGCGGACATTGCGGGGCATCCCCACCTCGTCGGCACGGGTGACAAGCGCATCGATTTCTTCCTCCTCGCTGTCGCCGTACAGTTCTTCGCGGATAGCATCCATCTGGCTTTGCAGAAATGCCGAGCGCTGATTCTCATTCATACGCCCGCGGGCCTTGTTCACGATATCCTCGTACACCTTCATCTTCTCCTGCATGTCGATTAGGGCGCGGAGCAGTTCGCGTGCGCGTACGTCGATATTTGTACGCGCAAGCATCTCCATCTTGTCCTTTGGATCCACAGGTATGTTTGTAGCGATGAAATTGAGACGTTCGGGTATGCCCTTGATCTGAGATACGGCCGAGTTGAACATCTGCTCGTTGTCGCCGGTGCGCGAGGCAATCTCGCGGGTCACTTCATCTACCTTGGCCATGACGGCGTCGAGCTGCGCCGTATCCTCGGGCATCACATCATCAAGCAGTTTGACGCGCGCGCTCAACGAGCCTGGAGCTACCAGCCCCGCGCCTTTGCCCATTATGCGTATACGCTGCCGCGCATGCACTATTGCGGTGTGCGAGCCGTCGGGCAGGTCGATCACCTGAAATATATCGGCAGCCACACCGTAGCGATAGAGGCCGGTGGTGACCGACGGCGAGTCGTTAGATGCGTCGAGCTGACACACGACTCCTACCGGAAAACGCTTTTCAGCAGCTTCGCGCGCGAGTTTAAGCGATATATCTCGCGTAAGCGCGATAGGTATGTTCACGCCCGGAAAAAGTACAAGGTTGCGGGTAGCCAGCACCGGCAGGTCATCGGTATTCACAGGCTCCTTGAAGTTTTCGGGATTTATTTCTATCTGTCCTATCTGCATCACGGGCAGTGCTTCATTATTATTGTTCATGTACCAAAAAATCGCTAACGGAGTGCAAAGTTAGCGATTTTTTTTCGTATGACAAAGTGTTTATGACACATGTATGATGTCAGTTGGCCTTTACATCCTGTGGCAGAAGAGTCCACTGCCGGTAGCGCTCGCCCATGCTGTGCACCACGCGGTGCCAGTAAGGGTCGCCGCAACCGGCCAGAAGGGGTATCACCTCATCGAGCTCGCGTTTCACAGCCCATGTGCCGGCGGCGAGTTCATCGTCGAGCTGTCCTGCCGACCATCCACTGTAACCTACAAAAAATCTCAGATACCCTTCTACGGGATAGCCGTTGTTCACATACTCGATCGCCGAGTCGAAGTCACCGCCTATCCACAGCCCCGGAGCATAGCACCTGGCCTGCGGTATTATGGTCTCGCCCAATGTGTGCACGAAAAACAAACGGTCCTGGCTCAGCGGACCGCCGCAATACACCGGCACCTTATCTTCACGGCATATACCGTCGAGCACCTCGTCAAGACCCGATTCAAGAGCATTGTTGAGCACAACACCGGTGGTGCCTTCCTCGGGGTTGTGGTCGATGATCGAGATCACTCCGCGCTCAAACCACATTTCGCTCAGAAAAGGATCGGCGACAAGCAGATTGCCGGCTTCGACGGGTAGTTTGTCGGTTGAGACTCTGAAAAAAGAAGTATCGATATTTTTCATAAAACAGACGGGCTTGTACATATACAACAAGGTCTGCAAACTATTGGTTCACTCTGTCACTGCTGCAAGAAGCTGCTCAAGCGTCGGCACGGGCGAATCGTCCCACTCGGCAATCACCGTGAACGAGGCGTCGCTCACATAGGTGCGCGGCACACCTCCGGTAGCAAAAAGACTGTATATCTTGTCGTCGGGCTGAGGAGAGTATGGCAGCGTGAGGCCGTTGGCCGTCCAATATGAGCGCAGGGTCGCCGCATCCTCGCTGCGGGCGATACACACTATCGGCACTTCGGGCTTTGTAAGGTGAAAATCCTCCACCACCGGCAGATACCGGCGACAGTCGGCACACGACGTGGTGAACAGCACCACCACCGACCGCCGTCCGGCAAGATCGCCGGTCGACATTTTGTGTCCGTCATCCATAGTCACTTCAAACTGCGGCAGACGGTCGCCGACCTTCACCAGCGATTCAAGCACGGGCTCGTCATCGTTGACACATCCCGCCATCATGCCTGCAAGGAAAAGAATCGACGCGCACAATCTTCTCGTGGAGAAACGCACAGGCATAGAATTTACGGTTGCTGATTCTGCGGATCTTTTGGATTTATCTGCGTGAAGCCGAAGATAGGTTTAAGCTCCACGCCGATATAAGGCACCACATCCACCTGAGCCGAGAGATCGTTCTCCTTCATGGTGAAGTTGACTTTCACGAAGGTATTGCGGGGGAAATTCGGCAGATTGGGCATCTCAAGCCGGTAATATTTCACGGACCCCTCCATCCCCTCGAATTCCACCTCCACGTCGATGTCAAAGCGGTTGCCGTCGGTATTGTTCATCGTCTCGTTGAAATACAGTTCCGGCATATACACCTGCGTGGAGGCATAGTTGCTGCCCGAGGCGTTGACACCGAAGCCGATATTGTCGACAGGGAAATGATAAGGTCTCACAAGGTTGCCGTTGAGACCCGGAGTGGTGAATTGTGCTATCACCCTGCGGAAATCGAGTGTATTGTCGCTCTTGGAAGGGATGTATACCGTCTCGTACGGGAACACATAGGCTTTCTGCATCACATTGCGGAATACCAACGACTTGACCCTGAAACTGTTTACGGGAACATTCGTCACACCCTGAGCGTTCTGCGACGCGATGGAAAACCCGAATTTTACGACACCTCTTGTTATGAAGTACGTGGCCTTTTGAGTGGTAGTCGTTGCTCCTTGGGCGGGAGCGTCGATATATGTGTCGAAGAACTCGCTCATAGGCACATATTTCTTGGCCGAGGCATCGCCCGTATTGTCGATATATGGCGTGGCAAGCGAATCGGCGACAGCCATTGGCCACTGCTGATATTGCATCATCCTCTCGGCAGTGGCGGGTGCGAGCGGCGATCCTATGGCATATTGCGTCCAATCGACCGACGGAGCTATGGATGCTTCGTTGGCGATGAGGTATACGCGCTTGTTCTCGGCGCTCTTTACCGGAAACTCAAACGCTCCGTACAGATTGCCCTCCGCCGGAATCAGATCGGAGAAATTCCACATTCTGTTGCCCTCTACCGAGTTGTCGGGGCGCACGATTATGATACGCAGGGTATTGATACCCTCCCACACGGTCGCTGCCGGCTCGAAATCGTAGGGATATCCCGAGGGGTATTCACCTGCCGCCCTTGAGTCGCGCATCTGCTGCGGCGAGTTGATGCCAACCGAAAGGCTCAGTGTGACGACAGGCCCGTCGGCCGGGGGCGCAGGAACGGGAGCCTCCGTGTCGGAGCATGCTCCGGCCACCATCAGCATCGCCATGCCCGTAAGAGCACTCAGCACAGTGTTGATATGTCGCGGCAGAAAACCCATGAGACATTAAACATCTATTCGATTGATACGCACCACCCAGTCCTCCACTATGATCTGGAGTTGGATCCACGCGTGGTTGCGGTCGAGGAAAAAGATCATCTCCCAACGGCTTTCGCGGTCGAGATATTCCTGAAGCTTCATATCCTTGAACAGCTCCGACTTCATGATGCCGAGATAATTGTTGAGTGGAATATCCACTACGGTATAGCCGTCGCTGCGGCGGGTGATTACAAGATGCGGCTCATTGCCGGTGACAAGGCGCGAGAACGACATCTCCGACCAGCATACCGAGGCGGGCGTACCGTCGGGCAGATTGCCGGGCGACACATTACCCTGAGCCCATGGCAGATATTCCACGGGAATCTGAGGTATTATGTCATTGTTCCACGCAAAGAGAGTGTTGTTGTCGGTCACCTTCCAGTCAAATTCCGCATAGTCGAGAGGATCGCCGTTGATCTGCTGCAACATCACACGCAGATTGTTGGTATCCTTCATCATCTCCAGAGTGTACTCGCGGTAGGTGAGATCGGTTGATTCGACCTCCACGTTGAGCTTGCCGTAGAACAGTGGATGCAGGTTGGTGCCGACGGGCGAAGTGAGGCAATCGGCATTCAACTCCACCTTGATATCCTTCAAGGCAGTAGCCGAAGGCTCCGTCACAAAGTGGAACGAGGCATCATCGCATGCCATGCCTCCGTAAGCCAGTATTGTGTATGTACCCGGATCGAGATCGACAGTCATGCGGTAGTTCTCGTCGTGCAACTCGTCGGTGGTGTTGGTGCGGGTGGCGACATAGCGCCCCGCCTCGTCGTAGAACAGTACGGTGAGGCAGTCGACCTGCGAGGGGAAGGCGTTGGCAAACTCCATATTGTAGTCGTATATGAAGCGGAGCCGTACGCCCTGCGGGCACGGGTCGAGGTCGTCGTATATGCTCTCGCACGAGCTTAGACCCGTCACGACAGCTGCGGCGGCCATCATAGCCAATGCCTTGCCGGATATATTTGCGAAAATGCCTTTGTTCATCTCAAAGAGAAATCAGTTTGTCTTATTTGTGAGCCGGGAGGGTATTAGGCCGCCCGACCCTGTGGGGAGCATCGGCGGCATGCCGCCGCAACTAAAGTATCAGATAGGATTCCTTATTACTGCAGAGGAACCGGATTAACACGAACCACCCAGTCAAGTACGAGAGCCGATACCTGGAAGTAAACTTCAGGAGTCTTGTCGTTCGTACCGGGGGTCGGAGTAACGTCGCCGGGCTGGCCGAAACCTGCTACGGTAGAAACTTTGAGCTTATAGATGTTGTTGCGCACTGTGGCGAACTCCATTATGCCCATAGCATCAGAACTATATCGGTCGTTATGCTTGTTGTAGTAGTAATAGTATGTATAGTAGTGGCCGTCCTCATCGGGGGCATATGCTACGAAGTTGTAATTGCTTGCAGGAACATACTGGCCACCGTCGTTTACGGAATTAGCGGCAAACATGGTTACCTTGACAGCTGCAAGGAGTTCCTCAAAGGTCTTGTATGTACCGTCTTCCTTAACCTCAGGGAATATGTCATCTTCGGTCGTAACAGCTGTGCCACCGATGGTCACAGTGAACTTACCTGCAGCCACAGCGCTAACAAACTTGGAACGGATTTCCGACTGCTTATGAGTGTAGGCGTATGCCCATACGTCCTTGGCAGTACCGAGCATGGTGTTGACCTGTAGATCCTTGCCGGCTTCAGTCTGAGTGTAGGCATAGATGGTTTCGCCGGTTGTAAGAGCGTTGGCGAAAGTCTCGGCGGGATTTTTAGCATCACCTTCAACAGTGCCCCACATTGTATTGGGGAGAGCCTTCATCTCGGCGCGGAAGATGATACCGGTTGTGATACCGTGCTTCTGTGCGTTGACGGGCATAGTATTCTCGGTGGCATAGCGCCAGATCTTGTAGCTTGTGCCGGCAGCACCTGTCCAGCCATCATTATCTTCGGTGGAAGTCACCCATGTATAATTGTACTGATTGGGCTTCATGCCGATATTGAAGAAGTAGTTGTCGCTGATGCCGTCATAACCGAGAGTACCGGCGGCAAACTCATTCTTGAGAGAATAGTTGGGCGATACTACATAATTCTGATCACCGGTACCAATGCCACGCTCATATCCGCAAAGATCGGTGGTAGTAGTCCAATCCTGATCGGCAGCGGCCATGCGGGGAAGGTAGTAGAATTCCTTAGCCTCGTTGATAAGAGCCATACCGTTTACCTCGACATATGCGATGGGCAGTCCGCTCACATTATCGTCAATGGTATAGGCATTCTTGGGGAGGTCGCCGTCAGCGGGTTTTTCCTCAAGGTCGAAGCGGCATGCCACACGCTCCACTTTGACTTCGCCGAGATCAAAGGCTGTTGCCACGGTATTATTCTCTTTGATAAGGGTGGAATGCGCAGGAATTTCTTTTGAGCGAAGAAGCGCATTTGTCATGAGGAAGTTGTTTTTGGCAGCGAACGACTCGTCATTCTCGTTTGCGAGGGTATACACTTCATCAACGAATTCTCCGCTCGTAAGGCCATCAAGATATGTTTTCAAAGTAGCCGAGGGGTTACAGTATGTAAATACATAAACCGTTTCGGGACCTTTGCCTACTAATTTTTCAAGATCGTCTGATTGGAAAATAATAGTGAAAGTAGCCGCGCTGTTCGACTGATTCTTTACAGAGCTTGAATAAGATTTTGCAGCGTATGTGAACTTCTGAGTAGTAGCGTCGCGCTGTGCGAGTACCACGTAGATTGCGTCAACATTGTTCTCGTAATCTTTGCCGACCTCGTTGCCGTTAGTTGAACTGGCGGGATAATCGCCATTGTCGCCACCGGGCGTGTTTGTTTCCGAGCGACTGCCGGGCAGCGCAAGTGTAAGGGTTGCGTACACATCACCCTTGGAATCGGGCCCGGGGGTGGGATCGGGCACCGGCTCGTCGCTGGAACAGGACCACATGCCCATTGCGAGCGCTCCTGCAAGAAGTAGATTAAGTGCTTTCATTCTTTGAATGTTTAGTGATTAATATTTTGTAGTTATATGTATTATTTTCAGTCTACATCGTAATATGTGATGCCGTTGGGACCGGCCTGACACATCTCGGCCTGCCCGACAGCCTCGGCGGCCTCGGCCACACCGAGCTGCTGCGCCTTGCGCAACAGCGGCAGCGCCTCGCTGTAATTGCCCTCAAGTGCAAGGAGCACTCCCCGGCCATAGACAGCCTCGGGAGCATCGCCGGCTCGATCGAGATAACGGCGGGCGGCGGCATAGTCGCCGCGGTGCATGGCAGTATTGGCGGCATTGAGATTAGCTGTGGTGTTATCGGGGAAGAGGCGAACGGCCACTTCAAACACCTCGTCATATTCGGGCGAGCCGGCCTTGTAGCTGTTGGCGAGCAGGAAAAGCTCGTTCTGGCTCAGGTTGTAGGGGCGCGTACGCATCACCTCGCGTATCTCATCGACATTCAGATACTTGCGCACCGTATATGTGATACGGTATTCGGTGTGACGCAGCGGCGGATACACATTGTCGAGTATGAAAGGATAATCCTTGGGGAAGCGGCGGCGGAACTCGTCGTTGCGCACCGGCGCGGGGATGGATGAGTCGTCGATAAAGGCTATCATCGCGTCCTTGTCGGCGAGCGACGAAGTCACGAGCCATGCACGCAGACCCGCCCAGTCCTCGGGCACCGACGCGGTATGGTATACCGATGCGGGGAATGTGGAATTCTTGCGCACATATTCCTTTATGACCTCGGTACGGCCTTTGGCAAGGCGCACGTTGTTGTCGTACGGGCCTTCGGGCGAGGCGAAGCCTTTGAGGAAGATCGAATCGACCGTAGCGTCGGGATTGTCTTTCACAGCGTTGACTGTGCGCAGTATCGAGTCGAGCTCCACATAGTTGTTGGCATATTTCCAGTCGATATTGGTCTTGTTGACGATAAAGCGCACGTTGGCGCGACCCGACAGGTTGAAACGCTTGGTAGCCGTATCGACCGGAGCCACGTAGGCAAAGTGCGGCTGAAAGCGGCGCGGACGCAGGTCGAGATCGGACACCGGCACAAGTTCATTGCCCTGCGGCTCGCCGCAACAGCCTGTATTGCGTGCCTCGACGCCCACGGTGCACACTTCCATCCAGTCTTCGTAGGGCACGCTGTGGCTGTAATTCACCACCGGGCCACGCCCCGACCGATACAACGACGTAGGCTGCGCCGTATCCACATTGCGCAGTGTCGAGTAGTACATGTTGCGGCCGGCCACGGTAAGCGAGGGCAGCGCCACGCGATGCGTGCTGTCGGCGCTGTATATCACGGGGAACAGCTCCACACGGCGGTTGGTGCGCTGATCGAGCTTGGCCGGATCGACATTCATGTTGACAAAGAAACGCGAACCGTCGCGACCTGTCTCAAAGTCGCTTACGCTCAGATGCCTCACATTCTGCGCCGAGGCTAAGGGGATAGCGGCTGCGGCAGCAAGTATGGCGAGTAATATATTATTGTTCATTGTCGGATATTACTTTTAAAATACGTATACGATATTGAACGCCACCTTGGTGGGGCCTACATAGTTGTGCACCTTGCCCTCCTGAATCTTGGTGCCGCATTCGGCGCAGGGATAAATATCGGAGCGGGTATACACCCATCCGAAGCCGAACTCGGCCTCGATATTCCAATGCTTGTCTACAGGCCACGCATAACCGTAAGCTATGCCCGCACCTGCGCCCCAGCCCTGATAGCGGCGGTCGGCGAGCTGCGAGAAGTCGGTGCCGAGGAAGTCGAGCGATTTAATGCCGATACGACCCACATTATATTGTCCGCCGAGGGCATGGATGCCGAAAAAGTGTCCGCTGAAGCGTTCGCAAAGCCAATAACGGGCCTCGGGCTGCACCACCCAGTGCTTCCACTTGTGCCCGTCACCGATCGTCCACGCATTGAACTGTCCCGAAAGATCGAACGTCCATTTAGGAGCCAGACCAACCTCCACAGCCACGTTAGGGCTAAGCGCAGCATCACCGATTATATTGGTTTTCAATGCCCAACGCTGCGACATGGCAGCCACAGGCATCAATAGAACGACGGCTGTGAGGATGATGAATTTGCGTAATACCGTATTATCCATAATATAGATTATATTTCAAAAGGTGTCATATATACCAGATGCGTTAATATGT
>CAJTMY010000003.1 GCA_910577355.1 uncultured Muribaculaceae bacterium | reverse complement strand
TATAAACTGCCAATCACGGCAGGGTATAAGCAACCGATGCAGGTGCTATTGCCAACCTTATCTCCGTGGAAAATCAAACCGCCAAGTTCGAGATTTGAAGATAAAATTTCAATAACACCTTTTAGTAAAAAAGCAGGATTCACAATGCACCAACGCCATGGCGCGCGAATCTGCTGCAAAGATACTAAAAAATGTCATTTGCGGGGCCAAATATATCAGCGGTTTTTGTACGATATGTTTTATAACATTGTTTTGCATGCCACGCCGACTTGCGAAAATGTGTTTTTATTGCCGATAGATATGACATAGAGTTCATGACAGGTAGAAGCCAAGGGGATATTTATGTCTGAGGAATAATCCGTGTGAATCGGTGTAATCAGTGTGGGGAAGTTGTGCGCATAATAAAGCCGGGCGGCTTCTGTGGGGAGGCCGCCCGGCTATCGAATTATTGAAGCTGGTTATTTTACTGTCACCTTGGTGCTGAGGGCGCCGATTGTGAGGATGTAGGTGCCGGGAGCGGCCGCTATGCGGCAGTCGCCGTGGCCTATGTGGAGCAGGCGGCCGTCGGCGCCGTGGAGGCGGATGACGGTATCGGCGGCTGTGCCGGTGACAACGATCTCGCGGTTCTCAACCGCCACGCGCACGCCGGCGGCGATGGCGTCGCTGATACCGAGCGCCTCGACTTCAACGGTGTTTGAGGCTGGCGACAGGCCGCGGTTATAGTTGACTATCACGTTGTAGGTGTGTGCCGAGCCGTCGGCTTCTGTGTCGGTGTAGGCCGGAGCGGTGACGGGTGCGGCGTTGATCTTCGCTCCGTCGCGGTATACGTCGTAGTGTGCTACCTCGAGTGTGGCGTTGGCCTGACGGAAGCGCACGTCGTCGATCATGAGCATGAAGCCTTCGCCTACGGGATTGTGAGCACGCAGCGCGAAGCGACGGGCGCCTTCTGGCAGGTCGAATTCATACTCCTTGTAGGCTGCATTTCCGATGGCATCGACGAGCTGGGGCACCTCGAAGGCTCCGTCGGGACAGAGTGTCACGAAGTCGTCGGGGTCGGTTGAATCCTTGGTGGAGTAGAGCACTTCCATGTGGTCGGCATATTCGGGATGGAAGCGTCGGGCATGGAAGCTGATGGTCTGAGCTTCACCGCTGAGGAGGGGCGAGATGGCCCAGTCGTCCTGCTCGGCTTCCGAAGTGAGGATGTACATGGCCACGAGGCTCTTGCTGCCCGAGTTGCCTTTGGTGAGGTAGGCGAGTTCGGGATTGAAGAAGCTGATCTCGTCGCTCTCGCTGTCGAACACGTAGAACGAGTGTGTTGTGCGCATTGCTACGGCATCGGGCATTGATGCGCCGTCAATGGCGCCGATCTGCTTGCCGTCGCGGTCGATCATTGTCCATCCCTCGACTTCCTCGGTCCATGCGGGGGCGTCCTCGAAGTCTTCCACGTCCTTGGTCTCGAAGCCGGCAGTGAGAGGTGCCGACCATGTGAGGTTCACACCATTGTCGGCACGCGAGGCGGCGAGGTCGGTGACGGCGGGGAATTTCGATACCACGAGTTCGGGAGCGGTTGCTGCCGAGAGGTCGTTGGACGCGTCACCATCGCCTGCGATTGAGACGCGTGCGGTATATTCGAGCTTGCCTTGAGTGAGGGGGCTGAGTGTCTGCTTGAATTCCACGGCGGTGCGCTCGCCGGCAGCGATGGCCGGACCCTGTGCGGTGGCTACGGTCTCGCCGTTGAGCATCAGGTCGACGGTGTAGCCGGTGGCTTCGTCTCGGCCGAGGTTGGCGATGTCGGCCATGACAACGTATGGCACATTCACCTCGACACGTGCAGGAGCCTGCACGCCTGTGGCGGCGAGGTCGACGGGCAGACGGTCGGCCACACGCAGATTGTCGTAGAGCATCTTGTCGTGGCTGCTGAATGTGCCGCGCACCACTACCTTGACTTCCTTGCCCTTGACCTCGTCAAGAGGACATACGAGGAGATTCCATCCCACACGGCCGCTGCGCGAGTTGTCGGCGTATCCGACGGGAATCTCGTTGCCGTCGCGATCAACGACGAGCACGTCGGTGAAGTTGGTGTCGGAATCAGACCACTTGTAGTAGTACATCGATACCGCCGGACTTTCGGCGCCGGTGAGGTCGATCTTGCCGGTGAAGAATTCTATCGAGATATCGGGTGAATATGTACCGAGGCATATGAAGGCGTCGTCGCCGTCCTGTGCGGCCACTCCGGCCGATTCACGGTTGCCGAGCTCGACAAATCCGTACGAGCCTGCGGGCACGATATAGCCGAGAAGCTTGTCGGTGCGGTCGGTCTTGGAGAAGCTGTCGGTGTATGGCAGGGCATCGGCCTTGCCTACGGGCACCATGGGCGAGCGCGCGAGGCCTTCGCCTTCGAGACCGAGGTTGAGCGCGGCCACGTAGAATGTGGCGAATTCCTTTTCATCGGGCTCACAGATCTTGAATGTGAGCTCGCGGGCGGCGACAGGCTCATCGATGACGGGTATGGCCTGGCTGTAATCGCCGAGCACATATACCATATATGTGAGATTTTCGGGCACGAGTGGATCGCCGTCCACGTCATAGGCGGGAGCGTCCCAGCTCAGAACGGCTGTGCCGGCAACTTCGCCCTCGACGAGGCGCACGGCAGGCACGTCCTCGGGAGCGACGGGGCCTACGTAGGCGCTCGCGCGGGTCTCGCGGCCTATGTTTCCGTCGGGAGTCCATGCTGTTATCACATATGTGTATGTACCCATCTGCGGGATATCGTTATCATCAAACTGAAGAGCGGCACCGGGAGCGGGCGATGTGAATTCGGCCACTGGCTTTTCGGCGCCCTCGCGGGTAACGGTCACTTTGCCGAGCGTGGTGAGTGTGTTGCCGCTGATATCCACTGCGGGAGCCTTGAACGATCCGTGCATCTTGAGATAACCCACGGGGTCGCGTTCAAGGGTGATGTCGGTGGCGCCGGCGGGCGAACCCGATGCCATGGGCGCGCTCATGCGCACATCCTTTACCTGAATCATGAACTGGGAGGGATCGCTCAGAGCGTGCCAGCCGATGTAATAGTTGCCGGTGGTGGCGGGTTTTACCGTCACAGTCTTGACAAGAGGAGTAGACAGGTCGCCCTCGAGCTCGGTGGGAGGCACAAGCTCGGTGACCATGGCGGCTGCGATGGGCGCCACACCCATGGCCAGAGCATATCGCTCCTTATACGTGGTATGACCGGCGGCGATGCTGTAGCTGAACTCGTATATCCTGCCGGCCTCGAGATAGAACGCGGGGGTGATAAGCCAGTCGTCGGCCTTGTTGTCGCAATAGTCGTACTTGAAGCAGCCGTAATATTCAGAGAAATACCACTCCACATTATCGGCGTTGGTATTTACCACCGAATAAAGATCAGCATCGTAAGGAGCCGCGCTGAAGCTGCATGCGTAGGGAGGCTTGATGGCACCAATGCCGGTGCTCACCGTAGCGGCCTCCGACTCGTTGCCGGCATATACGGCCTTTACCTCGTAGTTGAGCTTCATATATGTGTCGGGGACGGAGACTGTCTCGTAGAAGAATGTGTCGTCGAGACCTTCGGCGACAAGCTCGCCGTTGCGGGTCACATTGTAGACAATAGCCTTGGGGTCGATATACGCGCCGTCGGCGGAATCCTTCACAGGACTCCAGTAGAGCGACACTTCGCCATCGCCGAAATTATTGATTCCAAGCCCCTTGGGAGCGGCAGGCACACCTTTACCGTTCACAACAGTGACCTTGACCGAGGGGCTGCGGCCTACCTCGTTCTCGACATATGCCACAAGGGTATGCACTCCGTCGGCATCTACCGTGCAGCTGCCGTTAACGACGGCGCCGAAATTAGAGTCGCCGCTGCCGGCGGCATTGCCGTCGACCGTAAGAGTCCATTTGAGTTGTCCGGCGGCGCTGCTGCCGTCGAAGTGTGTCGCGGGCATCGTGATGGTATAATTGATGGTACGACCACCCTCGGGAGCCTCGGCCACGAGGGTCGGAGCGGCGGGAGCGAGAGGCTCGGCGGCATCCTTTACAACGGTCAGAGCCGTCACCTGGTCGTTGTCGGCAAAGTCGAGCACCAATGAAGCCGCACCGGTAGCCGCATCGATTGCCCACATCGACGAGAAGCCTGCGGCAGGGGCGTAGGTAAAGATCACATTGCCCGACTTGTCGTCGAACGCGGCGCTTGTGCCGTAATGGGGACGCAGATCGGTCTGCGCCACGACGGTGAACTCGCCTGTGGCCTTGTCGACCTTGACGAAGTTGCCGTTGCCGAGCACGGCATAATACTGGCCGGCGGCATCGCATGCCACGCCAAATATGCGCTCGTCCTCGCCGAGCACCCTTATGGCGTCGCTGCGGCCGGCGGGATAGTCGGCCTTGGCCCATGTGAGGTTGGCGCCATCCTCGTCATAGTAGCATCCGTAAACATCGCCGGTGGTGGGATCGGTGGCGTTGTCGGTGCCGATGATTGTGAAATCGCACTCAAGACCGTCGATTTCCTCCCATGTGTCGGTGGAATAGACATACAGCTCGGGAATGACGAAGCCCATGCCCCAGTCCTGCATACCGCCCACGTACATCTTTCCCTGTCCGTCGTCCCATGCGGCATAGTTGGCCTGAATATCGCCAAGCTGCTCAAACTCGCCGTCGGCCGTAGAGGGGATCTTATAATAGCCGGGCATGTGCATGAACGAATATGTCGATACCACGCTACCGCGGAGTTCGAGATTCTCGGCGAGGGGTGACCGTGTCGGAGCCTTGCGCTTCCCGGCAGCCGGAACGGCAAAGCGCATGGGCGTGGCGGGTGCGGTGCTGAGGCCTTGCATAGAAGATGCCTGCATGTGCCTGCGCGTTGGCACGAGAGGTGTGAAAGGACGGGCTTTACCGGTCGCCGACACCCTTGCCGGGAGCGGCGTCGGCTTACCTGCCTTGAGCTGCTGCGCCGATACGGGAGCCAGCGCTATCAAGGCCGATAGAGCCAGTGCGATTAATTTTTTCATAAGCTTGTATTCATTAGGATAAAAAGGTTGTGTATTCTACCGCAAATATACGACTTTTCCACCTAATACAATACAAAATGCTATTATTTAACTGCCATTTGATCAAAAATACACGGTAAGGGCGAAACCACGGGGCGATGGTGCGAATGTGCCGCGCACTTTATTGCGCCGGGCGATGGCCGAACATGGATTGCCGCGGAACAGGTCGATGACCTCGTTGACCGGGTCGAGCAGGAAGCAGGCGGCATGGCCGAGCACCGGCGAGCCGAGCAGCTCGTATCCGCGGTCGACTATGGCACGCTTGCCCTTGTAGCACATCTCACCTATAAGCGAGCCCACTACCGGTGTGATAACAATATCCTGATACGACGGACGTTCCATAAACGCCTCAATGCCGAATTCCCACCCCACCGTGGATATGGCGGCCGAATACAGCATCGACCCCCAGAAGCTGAATCCGCACGAACGCGCGGCCATGAAGTAGGCGGCGCCGGCATAGGGATGCAGCACGTAGTTAAATATGAACTTGTCGTGATCCCACTCGGGGCCTTTCTTGAAAATGTTGCGGAACCAACGCTTGAACATCGGCACCTGCGATATGGCGGCACGATTCCATGCGGTAGCGTCCTCGGGCAGCAGTTCGAGCACAAACAGTGTGCCGACAAATGCACCCGACAGCACGGCGGTATTGATCCACATGCGGTGCCAGTTGGCACCGGTGGAGTGTGTGGTATAAGGCAGCGCATATGGTGACACCCAGTTGCTGCCGTTGACCTTACGTGGCAAAACCACCGGCAAAGGCTGCTCTGGGGGAGCGACCGCCGGAATCTCGATGCGGTGCGCGGCGCATATCGAGTCGAAGCGAACAGCCGCAGCCCCCGACTGCGCCATGACCCGCATGCCGGCGGCAAACAGAACCGCCAATATGATAAGGATAAGCTTTTTCATAGGTGAGGAATTTGAAACGTTTATTTTAAAACACACAGGGATAATAAAAATAAGGCCGGTTGAATAAATTTAACATTTATCGGCCATCGGGGTGCTGCGGAGACTTGCGGGGACGATACAAAATACCTAAATTTGCATAATCCAAATCACAGTCAATGACCGATATTACCGACAAACCGGACAATGAAGCCGGCACTGATCCGGCTACAATCCCCGATGCATCCACCCCCGTGGCAGCCGCCCCGGTGAAAAAGAAGTCGTGGGTGCGCCGCTACATAGCCCTCCCTACTATTCTCGGCCTCGCGCTGATAGCCTACATCGTGTTCTTCGGCGACAAATCGGTGACTCAGCGCATACAGTACCAACGCACCATCGACAGTCTGGAACAATGCCTGCGCGCGCAGCAGGACTCGCTCGAGTATTACCGCGACCTCAACCGGCGCCTGTCGACCGACCCCGAACTGATGGAACAGGTGGTACGCGAGCAATACAACATGAAGCGTCCCAACGAGGACGTGTATGTCTTTGAATAATTCAATCCTGAAATATGATGCAACTTATCTCAAGCCTCGGCCTGCTGCTTATCGCCGTGGCCACTTTGATTCCGATACTGAGCGGAGGATTCCCCGAATCGCCGCTGTACAAGTACCTGTTCAGCGCCGGCGCGCTGGTATGCCTTGCGGCGGCACTGTTCACAAAGGTTCCAAAAGACACACCGATGCGCGAGAAACGCTGGGCGAGAATCGAGGGGTGGAGCGCGATATTCTTCTGCGCGGCGGCCTTCTTCATGTGGTATCCGGGCGGTAGCCCGCGCGACTGGCTCGCCTTCACACTCGCCGGCGCCGCGATACGTATCATCGTATTTGTGCGCGGCAGCATAGCGGCACGCAAAAAGGCCTGATTTTGAAGTTTTAACAAAAAACAGAAGCTAAAAAAAGCGTAATTACGGAAAAATTTCGTAAATTTGCGCCCGTAAAGCGCAACAAAGGCGCCCACGCAAGAGTTATATACAGCACACGACTGATATTCAACCCAATATATACAATTTACAATTATGACTAAAATCGGTATTAACGGTTTCGGACGCATCGGACGCTTCGTGTTCCGTGCTTCGACCAAGCGCAATGACATCGAAGTGGTTGCCATCAACGACCTCCTCCCCGTCGACTACATGGCATACATGCTCAAATACGACACCATGCACGGCCAATTCGAAGGCACCGTAGATTACGACCTCGAAAAGAGCCTCCTCATTGTCAACGGCAAGGAAATCAAGGTTTCAGCATGCCGCGACCCGAAAGAAATCGCATGGGGCGAAAAGGGCGCCGAATACGTAGTTGAATCCACCGGTCTCTTCCTCACCAAGGAAAAGGCTCAGGGTCACATCGAAGCCGGTGCCAAGTACGTGGTTATGTCGGCTCCCTCGAAGGACGATACCCCCATGTTTGTATGCGGTGTGAATGAAAACACCTACGCAGGCCAGCAGTTCGTATCCAACGCATCCTGCACCACCAACTGCCTTGCTCCCATCGCCAAGGTGCTCAACGACAAGTTCGGCATCATCACCGGCCTCATGACCACCGTACACTCCACCACCGCCACACAGAAGACCGTTGACGGTCCCTCGATGAAGGACTGGCGCGGTGGCCGTGCCGCTTCGGGCAACATCATCCCCTCGAGCACCGGCGCTGCAAAGGCTGTAGGCAAAGTTATCCCCGAACTCAACGGCAAGCTCACCGGTATCTCGATGCGCGTCCCCACCCTCGACGTATCTGTTGTTGACCTCACCGTAAACCTCGAGAAGCCCGCCACCAAGGAAGACATCTGCGCTGCCATGAAGGAAGCTGCCGAAGGCGAACTCAAGGGCGTGCTCGGCTACACCGAAGACGCAGTGGTATCGAGCGACTTCCTCGGTGATGCCCGCACCTCTATCTTCGACGCCAACGCCGGTGTATATCTGACACCCAACTTCGTGAAGGTAGTATCATGGTACGACAACGAGATCGGCTACTCCAACAAGGTGCTCGACCTCATCGCCCACATGAAGAAAGTAAACGGCTAATCCAGGCCTTGCCCAATACAAAGCCCGACTACGCACAGTGGCCGGGCTTTTTTATTTCAAAAAAGATAGTACGGGTGGCAGTAACCGCTACTTTGTGTGTCTTACTATTGTATGGACATTGAATATCTCTTCAGGGCACATTACGCGCAGATGCGCCGGCTGGCCGTGGCTCTTCTGCACGACGACGATGCTGCGCGCGATGCCGTGCATGATGTGTTTGCCTCACTTCTCGACAGCCGTCGCCCGGAAACGCCGCAGGCCGGATACCTGATGCGTGCCGTGCGCAACCGCTGCCTAAACGAAATACGCGAAAAGGATATCCACGGACGCATAGCAAAAGGCAATTTCCTCAACACGGACGAATACGATGACGAGGAATGGCCCGATGAAGCCACGATAGCCGCGATATACTCGATAGTGCGCGAACGCCTGCCCGAGCAGTGCCGCCGCGTGGTGGAGCTCCGATTCTACACCGGTATGGACTATGCCGACATTGCCCGGGAGATGTCGACAAGTCTGAGAACAGTATTCAGAAACCTGCGCCAAGCGCTTATAATAATCCGCAATACCCTTGGAGAAAATGGATAAGTACGACCTTGTAATCGATATTGTTACAAATCCCGATAAGTATACCGCCCGACGTCTCAGAGAACTGCTTTCCGACCCGGAGACACACCAAATCTACAATCTGCTGTGCAAGACACAGTCGGCGGTAGAAGCGCAAAAGAAAATCGATACGGACGTGGAATGGAGAACCTTCAGCACGTCCGTGTCAAAATCCGCACAAAGACGTTATCACAGGTTGAGCGGACGGGCTGCCTCAATAACAGCCTTGCTTGTCACGTCGCTTGTGGTGGTCGCAGTGAGTGTGGCTGTAAAAGTATCGATTGCCGACCGCGATGCCGAAAAGGAGAATTTGCAGCAGCCGGCTGCCGTGACAAACAATACCGCAGCAGCCGACATCACGTATGCGCCGGTCGATACGGTCGACGCCACAAAGCCTGCTGTTCTCTTTGACGACGCCACATTGTACGACATAATGAAATCGGTCGACGAAATTTACGGGGTCACTACCCGATTCGACGACAGGGAGACCGCCCGGATACGCATGTACTATCGTCTCGATCCGGCACTGACTCTTGAGGAGACTGTCGAACGCCTCAATACCTTCGATCAAATAAATATACGCATTGCCGGCAAAACCCTCATCGTCGACTGAGCATGAAACGGCCTATACTCCTTTCGGCGATATTACTTGCCTTTATATCAGCCCATGCCGGCGACTACCGCTATACATTCCACAACATACCCGTATCACAGGCTCTTCAGCAGATAGGTGGTGACCATCCCGAACTGAATCTCAGTTTCATATATTCCGACCTCGACAATTACCATACTTCGGCATGCATCGACACCGACGATGCCGTCACTGCCATAAAACAGATACTGGGTTTCCATCCCATAACGGTAAAAAGGCAGAAACACGGCATATATATCGAGGCCGACCATAAAGGCTCGCGGATATTGCGCGGCACCATACTCGCATATGACGGCGAACCGCTGCCGGCGGCGACAATCAAGGTGATGACGGAGAGCGGCGACCCGCTCACCTATGGTATATCGGGCGATGACGGAAGGTTTGCAATTCCATGCGACGAGACTGATACACATATCGAGATTTCCTGTCTGGGATACATCCCGAAACATCTTGCCACACCGGGCGGCACAGATTTCGGAACCGTGAGAATGGACATATCCCCGGTACTGCTCAAAGGGCTTGTCGTGCCGCAGAAGACCAATTTCGTGACACATAACGGCAACACCATGATAATCGATGTCGGAAACAGCTCTTTGGGAGATCTGCCCACGGTCGATGACATACTGGGCAACCTGCCGTCGCTGACGGGAGAAAATGGCAGATACAGTGTTTTCGGCAAAGGCATTGCCGTAATATACATAAACAACCGTAAGGTAATAGACAGCAGCGAGATACGCCGCATACGTCCCAAGGATATACGGCAGATTGAAATAATAGGCAATCCGGGAGCCGAATTTGATGCGGACGTACCGGCCGTGATAAGGATACGGCTTAAAAAGGCCTTTCTCGACGGATTCGGTACGGATATCATGGTTTATGGAAGCCAAGGGCGCCGGTTTTCCGATTACGGACAGCTATCGCTGTCATATGGCACCGGGCCGGTAAACATTTTCGCTGTCATATCCGACAATACAAGCCGATATGACAGCGACCAGTCGAACCGCGAGGAGGTATATACATCTGCGGGGCTATGGACGCTCGACACCGACATGCCGCGCTGGGAATCGAAATACAGCGACTTCACCGCTACCGGCGGCATCAATGTGCAGATATCGCCGGGCCATTCCGCCGGAATAAAAGCGACATATACCGATGACTCGCACAAAAACGGAGGGACTAAGCATAACAGAACATTTCTTGACAATGTGAACCTGGAGTTGTATGATGCCGAGACGTACATTACCGGAGGATACAGGCAATGTGCTTCCAATATATACTATGAAGGCTCCATAAGCCCGGCTGTCGACATCATATTCAACGGCGACTACGTGAACCGTACGGCATACTCGACACACCTAAACGAGGAGAATCCACCAGGACTGGCTCCGCTGCACGTATCCAACATCGGCGACCTGAAATATGGTCTATGGTCGGGCAATCTGAAGGCAGACTGGAAGGTGACGGCAAACATAGGACTGTCGGCCGGATGCGACGGAAACATAATAGACCAAAAACGCAGCGACAGGCAGGAGGGGATTTTCCATTCAAGCACCCTTAATTCGAAAGACGGCAGATATGCTTTTTTCGTACAGTGCTCCCTCCGGCTCGGCCGATGGAAAATAGAATCGGGTCTGCGCTATGAGACGAATACCATGGATTACAGGGACGGTACGGACAATTCTGCGATTTTGGACAAAACATATCGCCGACTGTACCCGAATCTGAACATATCGTCCGAATTCGGAAAGACCACCATGGCGCTCGGCCTGTCATCCCGTATATCGCGCCCTACATTTTACCAACTGCGCAGCGGCAAGGAATACTTCAACCGGTTTGAAACCACCGAAGGCAATCCGTTATTATCGCCCACATACACATACGACCTCGGCTATTCCGTCCAATACTCGGCACTGTCGGCGGATATCGGATTCCAATGGATAAAAGACTTCATCACCGATGAATATACCATCGATTCCGGGCTACCGCCACACATGACCGTACGCCCCGTCAACAAACCGATGTACCGGAAGCTGTATGCAAGTATCAGCTATAATCTGAAAGCAGGCATATGGGAGCCGTATCTCTCGGCCAACATCCTGAAAACTTTCTACGATATGCCGCATAAGGGCAACACTCCGATCCCCGGCACTGCACCGTACATAGCCCTCTCGCTAAGCAATTATTTCAAGTTCAACGGTTTTACGGCATATATTACAGCACATTACAATCCCGCAGGCGTGGAGTGCAATTACCGCCGGAGAGAGTATTTAAGAGTGGATGCCGGCATTTACAGGCGGTTTCTCAACAACTCGCTCTACCTGTCATTGCAGGCCGATGACATTCTTGCCTCAAAATCAAAAAGCCGGGAATATTATGCCTCCAACATATTCGGGCGCCGCTGGTTCAGGGACTCACGCCGTGTAGCCCTTGTGTTTAGCTATACATTCAGGCACGAGAACAGATACCGCGGGTCAAACTCGGCCAAGGACGATATGAGGCGCCTGTAAGAACAAACCGCGGACGCGCGACATCCCCGGGTGGGATCGTGCGTCCGCGGTCGTTTGCAGGACTGTATCGGTCAGTCCTTGTAGTTGGTGGGGATAGTACGGTCGATCGACTTGTCGAGCGATATGAGTGTCTCGGTGCCCACCACGCCGGGGATCATCTGTATGCGGTTGTTGAGCAGATCCATCAGGTGCTCGTTGTCGCGTGCGAACACGTGGATGAGCATAGTGTACGGGCCGGTGGTGAAGTGGCATTCCACAACCTCGGGAATCTTCTCGAGCTCGGGCACCACATCGCGATACATGGCGCCGCGCTCAAGGTTCACGCCGATGTATGTGCAGGTGGAGTATCCGAGGACTTTCGGGTTGACGGTGTAGCCCGAACCGGTGATCACATTGAGCTCGCACAGGCGCTGTATGCGCTGGTGTATGGCCGCACGCGACACCCCGCACTCCAAAGCCACATCTTTTGAGGGAATACGCGCGTTGCGCATAATGATGTGAAGTATTTTCCTGTCAAGATTGTCTATTTTTTCCATTGTAAGTGATGTTTTGGGGTACTTTTCTGCAATAGTTCGTTAGTAAGTAATCAGTATAGCTTGTCAAATCTTTTGCAAAAGTAAAGTATTTTTTTGAAAACTCTAACTAAATGATATAACTTTAACAATAATTAACAACATGTACTATCGGTCAAGGATATCGAGGATTTCGGAAGGCCTGCCGACGATGTGGTCGGCGTAGGCACCGGTGAGTTCCCGCAAAGGGCGGAAGCCCCAGGTGACGCCCACCGACTCGACGCATGCCCGCCGCGCGGTCTCTATGTCCACGCCCGAGTCGCCTGCATAAAGCACATCGGCCTTGGGCGCGGGGGACTCGGTGAGAACGCGGAACACTATGGACGGGTCGGGCTTCACCGGCACGCCCTCGATGTTGCCGCACACCGCGGCAAAGGGGATGTCGGGAAAGAAGTGTGCGATAAGACGCTTCACGGCGCTCTCGTATTTGTTGGAAGCCACGGCGATGGCTATCTCGCGTGCATGAAGCTCTTCGAGCAGCTCGGGGATGCCGGCGTAGGGCTTTGTAAAGTCGTGCAGGTGTCCGTCGTAATATGCGCGGAAGGCGCTCAGGAGACCGTCGACTGTCTCCGGGACATTCTTATCGGCAGGGACGGCGCGCTCGATGAGGCGGCGAACTCCGTTGCCCACCATCATGCGGTAAGAGTCGATGGAGTGTGTGGGAAATCCTGCGGCGGCGAGAGCGGCGTTGGTCGCCGCACCAAGGTCGGCGATCGTGTCGAGCAGAGTGCCGTCGAGATCGAATATGACAAGTCGTTTCATTGCTTATCTGTCAGTTTGATAGTTCGTGATACTGCCTCGGAAGCCGAGACGCCCCGCCATAAGGTGTGTCCTGCTGAATCTACGAGCACAAAATACGGAAGTCCGGGCACGCCGAGGCGATCGATGCCCTGTGCTGATATGCCTCCGGCGGCCCACCCCTGTGTCCATGAGGCGGAATCTGCACGCACGGATCGACGCCAAACTATAGTATCCTGGTCGAGGTTGAGGTCGAGGATATCGAAACGCCCTTTGCGCTCGTAACCGGCAAGACCGCGCATAGCAGTGAGCACACTGTCGCGTCCGCTGCGCGAGTCGCTGAGCACGATGAGCGACAGCGGCGAGTCGGCCGGCCTGAACATGCGTGTGATGCCGCCCGAAATCATGTATGGGACAGGCACCACGCTGTCGGCGGCGATTCCATCGGCCACTCGCTGCAGCAGAGCCTCGAAGCCGGCCGAGACGCCATCGATGCGTGCCTCCTCGGAGATAAGCGACAGCAGCGAGTCGGCCATATGCTCATAACCCTGCGTGCTGAATTCCGTAACAAGCAGCAGATACGATCCTTGAGAATCAGGATTTGCGCCCACTTGCTCGGCTATAATGCCATTGCGCCCGGCTATCGAGGAACTTTGCAGGACATCGGCATTGGCATTGAGATAGGAGGTAAGATCTTCGGCAGTCTTGTTGCCCTTGACAGTGTTACGATAGTAGTTTGATCGGTCGATCTTAATCTCTATATCCTCGCCGTTTTGTGCCATCGTGCGCCCCAGCAGGCGGTAGTCGTTGTCGTATATCTCCACGAGAGCCGGTTTGGCCGCCTGTCCTTCGTACATGAATCTGCCGGCATTGGATGCCGTGATGCCTGTATGAACGGTTCCGTTGGTGTAGTATACCAAACGCAGGTTGATGTTCGAGCCATCGGTAAGCTCGCCATGCACACGGAAACTGTCGCTGTGGCCGCAGGCCGCGAGCATGATTGCCAATGCGGCTGTAATATATATGCAAAAGTGTCTCATCTGTTCAATATCCGCCAGGAAGCGGGGTAAAGGTTGTTGGCGCGGTTGCCAATGTTCTTGACAAATCCCAATGAAAGGCCTCCGTATGTGAGCAGCACATGGCCGCAGGGGGTACCGGCGGAGAGCGATATAGCCTCGCGCCGCAGGTAGCGGAGCGCGGTGGCTGTGTCGGAGATCTCACAGCCGGGAAAAACATCGGCCCGGAGATCGCGGGCCAGTGCGAGCTGCTGCGCAGGTATAATGTCGTGGCCTTTCATTGTGCCTGCGGTGATGCCACATTCCACGGCATGCATGACCTCGGCCACGGCTGAGGCGGTGGCACAGTGAATCGTGGGCAGAGCTACAATACGGCCGGCAAAGGACATGTAGATATACGGGCCGTCGAGCATATTGTAATCGGCCAAGGGCTTGCCTAAAGGCTTAAAACGCCTTGGCATCCGCGCCGGCTCATCGCCATGCTTGCGCAGCACGGCTATGAATTGGCCTTCGCCCTCCACCGCCCCGGGCACGAACCGGTATACGGCCATGCCGTCATACCCTGCGGCTGAGCCGAGTATGCCCGGGCATTGGAGAGCCGGCACAGACACTATGTCGGCCCCGAGATCGTAGGCGATATGGCGCACGATGTCCTCGTTCTCGGCCGTATTGAAAGTACATGTGCTGTATATCATGAATCCCCCGGGACGCAGGCAGCGCCACAGGTTGTCGACAATCGCCCTCTGGCGGACGGCACATTCGGCCAACAGTGCGGGACTCCACTGCGCCACGGCCACACTGTCCTTGCGCATCATGCCTTCGCCCGAGCAAGGCACGTCGGCGGCGATGATGTCGAAGAATCCGTCTAGCCCCCGTATCGCCGAGGCGTCGGCACGGGTCACAACAGCGGGAGCGCCCCACTTGGCCAGATTCTCGGCCAGAATGGAGGTGCGGCGTGGATCATATTCGTTGGCGACTACGAGTGCCTCGGCGGGCAGTACATCTATCGCAGCTGTGGTCTTGCCGCCCGGAGCGGCGCATGCGTCGAGATAACGCATAGGCTCGGCTGTATGACCGATAAGCTCCACAGCACGCGCCACTGCGGCTGCATGTGCCATAGACGAGGCATCCTGCACATAATACGCGCCCTGATGCATCAAGGGATCGAGAGTGAAGGCCGGTCTGGAATCAAGATATATGCCGCCGCTGTGCCATGGCACCGGACGGCCCTGCGGCAACGCTTCGGTACGACGTGCCGGGTTGATGCGCACCGACACCGGCACGCAGCCGTCGGCTATCACCTCGGGCAGACGCGTATACGCCTCGTGGCCGAGCGCGGCCAACATCTCTATAAATCGCCCGTCCATAGCTATATGCATATATATTCGGCTTCACATCTCGCGGCCACGAGAGCCGCGACCTCATCGCGCAGATACGGCAGATCAACCACATGATAGCGGCCGCAGTCGGGATGAAACACTCCAAGATGCGCGGCTGCTGTATCCACACCGTATTTTTCAGACAAAATATAGCGGTATACGCTCACCTGCAGGGCATAGTGGTGATATACCGTGTCGGGAAGGTGATCAAGCGGAGCGAAGGCGCATTTGCCATATGAATTCTGCATGACGGGGTGCCCGAGGCTGTCGACTACTTTTGCCGAACGCTTCCAGTCCCATATCTCGAGACGGCGGTCGGGGCGCAGGGCAAGGAAGTCGAGCGTGCCGGCCAGACGGCTCTCCTCATGGTAGATGCGCCATTCGGTGCGGAAAGGACACAGACGAACTTCGGAGGCAAAGGCGGCGAAGATGCGGAAGGTAGGGTCGGCCATCCACGCCGGGTCGACGGGATTGCCGAGATAATAACTCTCTATGCGCCCGTGCATCAGGGTGCCGAGATTTCGCGCGGCCTCGCCTTTGGCGGCCCACTCCTGCAATATCATTTCTTTTGTATGGCCCGGTGTTGCCTTGCGGGCTGCCCAATAGTCGGCATCAAACCGCTCGAAGCACGACTCTACAACGGTAGTCACCGAGTCGTATACCACACCGCCGACGGTGTAGATATGCGATGCATCGTCGAAGCAAAGAGCCGCGTCGCGCGGATGCATATGTCGCTCGTTCACATTCATAGCCACAAAGTTACTAAATTTCCAAATATCTTGCGTACTATTGATGCGAAAACACATCCGGGGCAACGACAATGTCGCTGCCCCGGATGTGTTCCGACAATCCGTACGGGGTAATTATTTCTCGTCGCTCTTGGTGCCGACGTGCTCGAGGAGCTTGTCGGTGAGCAGATGTTCCTGCTGCACGCCTACGGCCCGCCATACCGGCTCGCCGCTTTTGAACAGGATAAGGGTGGGCACGCTCTGCACGCGGTAGCGGGCCGCAAGTTCCTGATTCTTGTCGATGTCGATCTTGACAATGGTGGCTTTGTCGCCCACTTTGTTTTTCACTTGCTCGAGTATGGGACTCTGCATGCGGCAGGGGCCGCACCAGGTGGCGAAGAAGTCTACGAGAGTAGGCTTATCGCTCGCGATGATATCGTTGAATTCACTCATGGCTATGTTTTGTTAGTTATTGTCTAACTTAGAACAACCAGGCAAAGGCAAATGTTTTTCCTGCTATGCGAATGCCAGTATCAGCGCCTGGGCAGCGACCACGCGCAGAAACATGGTGAGCGGATACACCGTGGAATACGCCACGGCCGGCGCATCGTTGCCGGTAGAGTTGTTGGCGTAGGCAAGAGCCGGGGGATCGGTATAGGATCCGGAACTAAGACCCATGATTGTGAGAAAGTTGATACGGTCTCGGCCACGGGCTATCAGACCCACCACAACGAGGGGTACCACAGTGATGACAAATCCCCATATCACCCACCACATGCCTGTGGCGTTGAACACGGCCGAGGCAAAATCTTTGCCGGCCGCTATGCCAACCGACGCCAGGAACAGACATATGCCCAATTCTCTGAGCAGCAGCGAAGCCGATGATGAGGTATAGGTGATAAGCTTGAACTTGTATCCGAAGCGGCTGAGCAGGATGGCAACCACGAGTGGCCCTCCGGCAAGACCGAGTTTCATGCCGAACCCGAGGTTTACCGACCCGAGAATGATACCGAGAATTATACCCACGAATATGGTGATGAGGTTGGGCTGGTTAAGGCGCTTCATCGAGTTGCCGAGGCGCGAGGCCAGACGGTCGATGTCCTCGAGGTTGCCCACCACGGTGATGCGGTCGCCAATCTGCAGGCGCAGCGACGGGCTGGCAAGAAGGTCGACTCCGGCGCGGTTGACGCGGGTGCAGTTGAGCTGATATCCGTTGTGCAGCCGCAGGGCGCCGAGAGCCACACCGTTATAATGGCTGTTGGTGACCATGATGCGGCGCGAATACACGGGGCGCGGTGTGGTTTCCCAATCCATCTCCACATCGGGGCCGAGCACGGCATGGAAGCGTTCGGCATCCTGCGCCGAACATACCACGCGCAGTATGTCGCCGCGATGTACCTGAGTCTTTGAGGTGGGGATGATTATCTGCTTGTCGGAGGTCATTATTCGCGACACCACAAAGTTGCAGGTAATCACATCGTGGAGCTCGAGCAATGTCTTGCCGTCGACAAGCGCATTGGTGACCTCGATCGACAATATATCGGGTTTGAGCTGCGATGCGTCGTGTTCTTCCTCTATCTTTTTGATTTCGTCGTCGGTATTGATCTTGAATATTCCCTTTATGACAAACATCGACAGTATGATGCCGATAACTCCGAGCGGATAGGCGGCGGCATATCCCTGAGCCATAAGGTTGGCCTCGTCGGGCGAGTTTGTGAGCTGCACGGCGGTCTGCTGCGCGGCGGCCAGACCGGGCGTGTTGGTCACAGCACCGCTCATCACGCCCACCAGAGCATTGATATCGCTGATGTTTCCGAAGAAATATATGCCGAGCACAATCAATACGTTGAGGGCTATGGCAAGAACCGCCAGCATATTCAGCCTCACTCCGCCTTTCTTGAAAGACGAGAAGAAGCCTGGGCCTACCTGCAGGCCTATGGCGAAAATGAACAGAATAAGGCCGAACTCGCGCACAAACTTGAGTATGTTCATGTCAACCTCATAGCCGAAATGGCCCATCAGGATACCGACAAACAATACAAATGTAACGCCGAGCGACACGCCCGCAATCTTGATCTTACCTATGAAAATGCCTGCGGCAATCACAAAAGAATAAAGCACCAAAGTGCTGGCAATGGAGGTATTGCCGGGAAAAATAAGCTCAGTAATCCAATCCATAAAAACTAACGAGATGCGCCTGCGCGCAAATTTTCGGCAAAGGTACATAAAAATTGTGAATTAAGTATCGCTGTGTATAGGCTTTTTTCATCATTTTTCAAGAAACATGGTCTGTATATGAATCTGAAGGATTATCACAACGTTAATTTAAGTTAACACAATCGATATTATATAAAAAACACTATTTTAGAATCAAAATGTTTTGAAAAATGTAAAATTGATATTAATTTTGCCCGCAGATAAATCCTAATAGATTTAACTGATAACAAAACCATTATTATCACATTTTAAGAAATACCACAAATGATATGAAAATTTTTACTATTTCAACCGTTGTGGCCGCGATCCTTTTATCGGGGACGGCCGTCTCGGCCATGCCTGCGCCCGACGGCGACCTGTCAAGGTTTCTGTGGCAAGGCAAGCGCAACGCCACAATCATCGACAACGACAGGCAGCGTGCTGTAGACGCTGCGGTGAAGCGTATGGAAGCCGGCAAACCCGCGCGCTTTGTAAATGCGCTCGAAGCTGTGGGTCCCGACGGCGGCTATGTGCCCGACTATACATTCGAGGCTAAAGATCTGTACGGAGATATCGACGGCCCCGACGGAGAGCTGTGGTTCTATCAAGGCTTCATAAACTATGAATATGTGCAGATAAGCGATTATTACACCGAGGAGCGGCCCAAGTCGTTCGAGGTAAGCATATACGACAGCGACATGAACCTGAGGGGTACCATCAAGGACACATTCGTGCTTAAAGAGAACGAAGTGCGGGTTCGCCAGGTGAGCGTACTGCCCATCATCACCCGCAACTATTTCAACAGCGACGACAAGTATGAGGTGGTGGTGACCGTGATCGTCAACCCCAAGCCCTCGGGTGTGGTGCCTTATTCATATATATACTCGCTGGGCGATGCCCCGGGCGCCGATGGCGACAATGTGCCTGTAGGAGTCATCGACGGCATGGTGAACGATGTCCTCGTCGCCTCGACCGGGGACAGCGAGAACATCATAATGACATTCATACATGAATACAACGATTCGGGACTCACCGAAGAAGACATATACGACTGGGAGAACCCCGACGACCCCGAGAAACGCGCCAACTACTGGCAGTACAATCTCGGCAACAAGATAGGCATGACCGCATACAGCGCTGCCGGTGCCGACGGCAGGCTCACCGAGGTATTCTCCAAGACCACGATATATTATCAGGCACAGGGCAACCAGCAGGACGACCCGCTTTCGCTCACAATGCTCCACGACGGCAAGCCCGTGATAGTATACCCGTACTATGAAGAAGTATTTTACAATCCGTTTTACTCCCCGATCGACGACATGTCTCAGCACCTGCCCAACAACCTCGTGGTCGAGATCTACGAGCAGCCGGCACCGGGTGAGGCTTTCGTGCTGAAACAGACCTCGAAGATACCCGTTATCAAAGCCTCGGAAGATGATGTCCTCGCATCATATTATGCTGTGGGATCGTTCCGCGGCCGCGACGATGTGGTGTTCAAAGGCGACAAGGCCGACTTCTTTGTGGTACGGCGCGACCAGACTGTAGGCGACAACGAGCGCTGCTCATTCCTGGCCTATAACGCCGACGGCAGCCTCAAGCAGACCATCTTTGCCAATTCGGACAGCCATTTGCCACTATCTAATCTGGCGGGAATGGATCCGATGCAGCTGTTTATCGTGAATGACGGCAAGGACTATATCTTCAACTTCTTCAACCTGCGCACTTTCGAGACAGAGCTGGCTCTCAACTACGGCCTGATGCTCGACGGCGAGGACGGCGAGCCCGACTATATCATGGCCAACGTCGACCGCACACTCACACCCGACGGCAAGTCGTATCTTTTCGCGGCCGAGATGCGAGTGCCCGGATATGACGATATCAACGACATCAACTACATGCGCATAGCCTATATCGACCGCGACGGCAAGGTAGATCACATCGACCAGGTGAACATGGGCAACAACGTGAACTACGCTACTCTGTATCTTGACGGCATAGCATTGCAGCCCGGAACATTCCACAGCGACGACAAGCAGGAATACATGATGCTCATCAAACGCGCGCTGCCCGAAGGATCGGACAAGGCCTCAGAGGAACAGCTGCTTATAGCGCAGGCAGCCGACAAGGATAATCCGGCCGGCAAGGATCTGCTGCTCCTTGGCGACTGTGAAGCCGGATCGCTCGCCATCATAATGCCGATGTACGGCGAGCAGAACCGTCTTGCGGTGATCTATACTGCCGGAGCCGGATCGTCGCGCGGCACCACCCACTATTACAACCTGCCCCTCGACGGCATCATGGGCATCGGTGACGCCGTGGCCGGCGACAGCTGTGACATCAGCATCGCGGGCAATACGGTGACAGCCCCCGGGGTCATCGAGGTATACAGCATGCAGGGTGTGCGTGTGGCCTCGGACCGTGAAAGCCTCGATCTTACAGGTCTCACAGCCGGTCTCTATATGGTACGTGCGGCCGGCGCCTGTGTGAAGGTGGCTCTGCACTGATGAAGTAAACGGTCGGCGCCGCTGTATAAATCCGGCGGCGCCGCCGATATTTTTCGCTACTAAACGTTTTATTAAACCATTTCTTATGAAAAAGCTTTTACTTTCTTTTCTACTGCTGTTGCCGGTGGTTCTGGGCGGTTTCAGATCGCACGCCGCAGACTACACGGTGACCGTGCAATGGGACATCCCCGGCTCGGTGGAAGTCATCAAGGGCTCAAGCCCCACTGTCGGCACATATGAGACTCTGGCATTGGAAGCAGGCCAGACATCACTCACCATAACCGGTGCCGACCATACCGATTCGCCCGAAAACTATTATTGGTTCAAGGCCGCTGAAGATTACACGCTGCAAGGCGCAGACAACCAGATAACCGGCAAAGCATCCATAGTGCAGCTGTATTCGGTGAAGTACTTCAAGCTATCTCTGCAATACGAAAGCTATCAGACAGCCCTCGACGGCAAGACATTCAAGATTGATGTCGCCGCGACACAGTATGCGGGTTCGTTCACTCTCAATGTAGATAACGGAGCCGACCGTCTGTCGGCTGCATTGGCCGACGCTTCGGGCAATGAACGGACACTGAGCGGTATCCGGGACGGTCTCAACAACGTCAGGATCATAGAGGGCGAAAACACGCTTGTGATACGCAGCTCCGACTACAAGGCTCTTTACGAGGTGAAATCCGGCGATACATCATACGAATACAAGTCTTTCAAATACAGCGTGCCCGTCACTGACGGCAGCGAGGTATACATCGCCGCGACAGATCCGGCCCTGGCAGACAAAAAATACAAGGTGACCTTCAACTTCACAAACGACAATCCCGAATGCGTGACTGTATTTGACTGGACTTCCCACAAGATGGTGGACAACTTTGCGGAAGGATTTGAGGTCGCACCCGGAACAGAAGTGCAGGTAAGCGCGAAATCGGAAACCGACTATACATATACCTCATTGAAGGTCAACGGTGCCGAAGGCACATTCGGCAAGCGATACGCCATAGACGAAGACACGGAATTTACGGTCGATGCCACCGCAATCACATATCAGACTCTTGAGGCCACACTCTATACCAACGACATCGATGCGTTCAGCTTCAGCAACAGCACATACGACAGCGACGCCAAAGCCATAAGCGTCACGAAGGTCGAAGACAAGGGCGCCGGTACCGTATGCCTCGGTGATTTTACAATCCCCGTGGCCACCACACAGTACACATTAGACAATATTTCGGGCAAGACCAAAAATGTATTCTTTGACGTTAAACAGGGCTACTGGATAAAGAATGCTGTATGCGGCAACCCCGAGGAACCCGGCCAGATATATCTCACCGGCGCCGTCGCATTCAATCAGTCTGTGGCACCGATATTCCTTGAGGCAGGCAAGATCGAGTACGACACTCCCGTCATGGTATATTACGAAGGCCCCGCGTCCACCACACGTCTGCGCGCCAGATTCAGAAGCGCCGGAGGCAATGAGGAGACTGTGCCTTACCAGGGCGCAGGCAATGGAGAATATCTGGTGCCGGGATGGAACAGAATCATGATCGACCCCGACTATAACAACACGTTCGAGATATCAATGGCAGGCGGCGACGCTACGGAGGCTTACACAAAGTTTGCCGTGCTCGACGGCAAAGTCCTTACACCCAACAGCGACACCTCCGACAACCCCGGCGTATACCAGAACGTGAAACTCGAGGCCAACTCCGTCCTCCAGGTATTCTTCGCGCCACAGACACCCTCGCAGTATACACTCTCGTTCATCACAGCCGGCGACGCCCGGGCAAGCCTCAGGAGCGGAGCGTTCACAATCAGCGACTTTTCCAGACCGATAAGCCTGTATGGCACCTCCGAATACACGGTAGAGGCCGAAGCCGGCACCACTGTAAAGGTCGACGGCGAAGCTGTATCATCGTTCACTCCCAAGAGCGGTAACGTCACAAAAGTGCAGCTGAGCAAGGAGGGCTACGGCACACTCGGCTACATGAGCGACCCTGAATCGGGCGCCACAGTCAAGACCCTCAGCTCGGTATCCGTGTTCTTCCCCGTAGGCGAGGCAATGTTCGACATATGCGACAATGCGGCCGCATGGATTACCGTAAGCGGCAACGGCAAAACTTACGCCGTGGCATCCGTAATGCCCGACGAGACAAAATTCAATGAAGAGCTGATGGCGCTGCCGGTCGTAATCACTCTCGCAGAACCTGTCACTGAGGCCGGCACCTATACCATAAACATGCCAGCCGGTGTCGTATACGAGACATATCCCGATGCAGAATTCACCAAGTATGAGCGTACCGCCGAATCGAAGGTCAACCCCGATCTGGACATCAAGGTCACCGTCGATCCCGCCTATACATACGAGTGGAGCTTCAGCCCTGCCGACGGCAGCGATAACGATATGCCCGAGGACAATGTGCTGATACTCCTGAGTCTCCCCAAGGCCAAGACTCTCGACAGCGAGGCATTCACCGCCGGCAGCGGGCCGTGGCTCAGCTACAACGACCAGCCCATAGCCATGAGCGACGACCTGGAGGAAACTCCAGGATGGACATTCACACAGTCGATGGCCACATGGGGCAAGCCCGCGCTGCTTATCGAGATAAGCAAGGAGATATTCTCGGTGGCCGGCAAGCTCACAATCACCGCCGACGAGGGTGCATTCACCGTAAACGGTGCGGAACCTTCGCCCGCAATAAACTTCACAGCCAGGTTCGGGGCTGCGAAAGACTACACATATGAATTCACGCCAGCAGTGGATACTGAGATCAGCGACTGGCAGGAATTCAAGCTCACATTCCCCGAGGCTGAAACCGTGGCGCTCGATGAGGACAATGCATACTTCATCCTGGCACAAGGATTCAACTGGGGCGTGCAGGTACAGCCCGAGGATGTGACCATCGCCGGCAACACCGTCACCTTCAAGGCGCAAAGCGAAGGCTCGCCCAAGGACGGCACCATCACACTGCGCATAGGAGAAGGCTCGTTCATACTCGACGGCACCACACCGTCGCCCGAAATCATGGGCGCGTGGACATACACACGCACATCGGGTGTCGACTTCTCGTGGAATCCCAGCCCCGACGGCAAGATTGTAAACGCAGGATACGGATTCACACCGGCTATTGTATTCTCGGAGAACGAGATTATATCGTATGGCTCCGCTTTCGATGATATCACCGTGAAATTCAACGACGAGATACTCCCCGAATACGACTACGACGACGAAGGCACAATGGGCTGTCAGATAATGGTCGAATACGGTAATCCCGCCCTGATGATAATGGTGGCCGGCGGCGCCGCATTCGACAAGTCGACAACAGGCACACTGAGCATATCGATTCCGGCCGGCGCCCTTACCATCTCGGGCAAGCCCAATCCCGAGGCCATCGAATACACATGGCAGGTGATAGAAGAAAAGGAATATACCTGGAATGTCACACCTGCCGACGGCCTCACAGTGAAGACTCTGTCTGAAATCACGCTCGAGTTCCCCGACGCCGAGACTGCCACCCTGAGCGAATACTTCAACAACGGATGGGTATCCGTGAAGCAGGGATATTCGATCATAGCCCGCGCCGACAAGGTGGAAACTGTGGCCGATTCCGAGCATCCCGCCTTCAGGATCACGCTTACCGAGACCATCGAAGCCAAGGGAGACTACACCGTTGAAATCTTCAACGGCTCGTTCACTCTCGACGGAGCACAGAGTTCGCCGGCCATCAGAATCAGCTACACTGTAGATCCCGACTGCCTCGGCATCAACGGTATAGAGGCCGATGACAGCCTGCACACCGTAGTGAATCTGCAGGGCATCGTCGTGCTGCGCGACGCCGATTCCGATGCACTCCGGTCGCTGCCTGCCGGCATCTACATAGTGGATGGCAAAAAAATATCCATCAGATAAATAAACAACAAACCACATTAATAATCAATAATCCGCGGAGATATGCCTCCGCATATCCCCGCGGATTATTTCCATTACAACATCATCAGAATGCCCTACCCCGATATATTCTTCAGGTAACAGAACCTTGATTTGTAAATACCTTAAACAGAAACAACATTCGTATTGGATATCATATGATCAAAAATTACCTATCATTAGCATTTGCAATATTGTTTGCAACCGGAGCATCGGCAGAGACACTCAGCCCGGCCGAAGCTCTCGCACGCGCCGGTGCCGAACGAGGCATGGAACGTGTGTCGGCCGCAGTGAAAGCCGACCCGCAGCTTGTATATACGGCAAGCACCGCCGACGGATCTCCGGCCGTCTATATATTCGCACACAACGACGACGGCTACATGGTGCTGTCGGCCGACGATGTGGCGCTCCCGTTACTGGGCTATGCCGACAGCGGCTCGGCCGACCCGGCCGATATGGCGCCCGCGATGCGATGGTGGCTCGACGAATACGCCCGGCAGATTCAATGGGCGCGCAGCCGCGGAGCCGCTCCCGCGCAGGTACGCGAGGTGAAGGAAGGGCGCCGCGACGTGCCAAAGATGATACAGACCACATGGGATCAGGGCGAGCCTTACAACCAGCTCTGCCCCGTGGTGAACGGACACCGCGCATACACCGGCTGCGTGGCCACGTCTATGTCGCAGATAATGTACTACTTCAAATATCCCGAGGTAGGCCGAGGCAAGATAAGCTATACCGACGAGGAGGGCTGCGGCAAGCGCCTCACATGGAATTTTGCCGACTATCCGTTTGTATGGGACGACATGCTGCTCAGCTACAAGCCCGGCAAATACACCGCCGACCAAGGTCTCGCTGTGGCCGAACTCATGAAATCGGCCGGCGCATCGGTGAAAATGAGCTATGGCGCCGATGCATCCGGCGCTCTGTCGATGAATACCGCATACGCACTTGTGAAATATTTCGACTACGATCCCAACATCGACTACATGCTGCGCAGCTATGTGTCGGCCACACGGTGGGACGAGCTGGTATATGAGAATCTGGCCGACGTAGGCCCGGTACTGTATGGAGGCGCATCGATGTTAGGCGGCGGACACTCGTTCATCATCGACGGTTATGAGGCCGCCACAGGCCTCTTCCACTTCAACTGGGGATGGAGCGAACTCAGCGACGGCTATTACAGCCTCGACGCCCTTAATCCAAGCTCGCTCGGAGCCGGCGGCGGTGACGGGGGCGGCTACAACTTCACGCAGGATGCCGTATTCGGTATACAGCCACCCACCGGCAAGCCCGCCGAGACACGCCCGCTGCGGCTTACCCTCCAGGGCACAATCGGCGGCTCTGTGAAGAACGGCTCCCTCACCGTACAGATTATCGAGGAGGCACAGCCTATGTGGATCAACTACTCACCCTACGACATGGAAGTGATACTGGGCATCTCCATACAGAAAAAGACCGCCGCCGAAGCACGCGCCGAGGCCGACACCACGATAGTGCCTCTGTCAGAACTCATCGATCTTCCGGTAGGCCACGGTGTATCGCAGGGTGCGTGCCGTCCGCTCGACCTCACCGCCCTCGACCTTGAGGACGGAGAATATATACTCACATCGTCGGCGTTGGTCACCAACATCAAAGATCAGACATGGCAGCCCGTACAGGAAAACCACGGATATTCCAACTCCATGATCCTCACCAAGAACGGAACCCGGTATCGTCTCGACACCACACCCGGCAATTTCTATACCGTCGACGAGGTGAGCATCGAATACGAACTGTACTACGGATGCCTCGCCAAATTCCACTACAAGGTCACCAACAACAACGACATCGAGATAAGCCGCGGCATCGCTCCCATGCTCTATACCGCCGAGGGCAGCCCCGCCTTCCTCGGCAACAGCAAGATGCTGTCGATAATGCCCGGCGAGACGGTAGAGGGCGATATTGTCACCGAGCTGTACTCCATGTCGCAGAGCATAGGCTCCATATACGAGGATACAGAGCTGTACCTCACATTGTTCGACGAGACATCATACCGCGTCATGGCCGACCAGATATTCGGCAAGGTGATACTTCATCCGGCGCCCGGCGCTCCCAAGATCACAATGACATCGCCGCTCACGATCAGCAATGCCACATTCAACGACAAAACCTCCACTTATGAGGTGACCGACGCATCTGATATCCGCATAAACGCCACCGTGACACTCAATGACGGCTATCTGGCATATCCTCTGCTTGCCGTGATACTCGGCGCGCCCGACGCTCAAGGCAATGCCGAAGTGCTGGATTATCTGGGCGACAATGTGTTCCTCACCGAGCCGGGCGAGACATACGATTTCGACAATACCTATAACTTCAAAGAGCCCGTAATCGGCAGGGTCTACTACATGTCGCTTGCGCTCGGAGTAGGATCGACACTTGTTCCGATAACACACGAGATACGGTTCAAGGTAGTGGAGACCAGCGGAATCGACGACATCGAGGCCGATACCGCCGCCGAGGCCGTATACTACAACCTGCAGGGACTGGCGGTAGACTACGACACCGCTCCCGCCGGCATCTACATCCGCCGCACCGCCGACACCACCGCCAAAGTCGTGAAGAAATAAACGGCTTATCGGCCACTCTATAAAAAGACCGTGGGGCAGCAACATCGCCGCCCCACGGTCTTTTTATAAAGCATCTGGATCAGTCTTTCTTCACCGGGGGATAGTCGATAGTGTAGTGGAGGCCGCGCGACTCCTTGCGTTCCTTGGCCTGGCGCATTATCAGGTAGCCGACATTGATGATGTTGCGCAGCTCGCATATCTCGCGCGATGCCTTGGAGCACTTGAACAGACGCTCGGTCTCCTCGTAGAGGATGTCGAGGCGGTTCCACGCGCGGTCGAGGCGCAGATTGGAGCGCACTATGCCCACATAATAGCCCATTATCTGGTTTACCTCGCGGATGCTCTGCGTTATCAGCACCATCTCCTCGGGATGGCGCGTGCCCTCGTCGTTCCATACCGGCACATCGGTGCGGAAGTTTAGGCCGTCGATACGCGCCGTGGCGTGCCGTGCGGCAGCGTCGGCATACACCACTGCCTCAATGAGCGAGTTGGAGGCCAGTCGGTTGCCGCCGTGAAGCCCCGTACATGAGCATTCGCCCAATGCATACAGACGGTCGATGCTCGACTGTCCGTCGAGGTCGACCTTGATGCCGCCGCACAGATAGTGGGCGGCGGGAGCCACGGGTATATAGTCCTTGGTGATATCGATGCCGATTTCAAGACAGTGGCGGTAGATGTTGGGGAAGTGGCGGCGTGTCTCCTCGGCATCCTTGTGGGTGACGTCGAGATACACATGGTCGTCGCCGTAGAGCTTCATCTCCGAATCGATGGCGCGGGCCACGATGTCGCGGGGCGCCAATGACAGGCGCGGGTCGTACTTGTGCATGAATTCCTCGCCGCGCAGGTTGCGCAGTACGGCGCCGTAGCCGCGCATGGCCTCGGTGATGAGAAACGACGGGCGGTCGCCGGGATGGAACAGTGCCGTGGGGTGGAACTGGATGAATTCCATATCCTGCACGGTACCCTTGGCGCGGTACACCATGGCTATGCCGTCGCCGGTGGCCACGAGAGGATTGGTCGTGGTCTGATACACGGCGCCCACGCCGCCTGTGGCCATCACGGTGATCTTCGACAGGAACGTGTCGACCGAGCCGGTGGCCTCGTCGAGTATATATGCGCCATAGCAGGTGATGTCGGGCGTGCGGCGGGTCACTATCTTGCCCAGATGGTGCTGGGTGATTATCTCGATGGCGAAGTGGTGGTCGTATACATCAATATTTGGATTCTCGCGCACGGCCTTCACGAGGCTTTCCTGAATCTCGAAGCCGGTGTTGTCGGCATGGTGCAGGATGCGGAACTCCGAATGACCGCCCTCGCGGTGCAGGTCGAAAGAGCCGTCTTCCCTCTTGTCGAAATCGACACCCCAGCCTATAAGCTCGCGTATCTGCGCGGGAGCGCCCTTCACCACCTGTTCCACAGCGGCGGGGTCGCTGAGCCAGTCGCCGGCCACCATAGTGTCGTGGATATGCTTGTCGAAATCGTCTACCTCAAGGTTTGTCACCGAGGCTACGCCGCCCTGGGCAAGAGCCGTGTTGGCCTCCTCGAGGGTGGTCTTGCAGATCAGTGCCACACGCCCCTTGCGGGCCACTTTAAGCGCGAAACTCATACCGGCTATACCCGAGCCGATAACGAGAAAATCATATTGATAAGTCATTGCATCGAGATTTTCGGCAAAAATACAAAATATTTCTCTCCCGACAAGAAAAAACTTACACCCGCCCGGCAACCCCACACAGATTCCGCAGATTCGCACAGATTTTTGTTTGGGCGTCCGACGGACGCCGATTATATCAACATAGCCAATCTACTTCGGCATGGAGTTGAGTTGGTCAATAAGCTCCTGCAAATCTTCATTTTGCTTTTGATATGCCCCTTTCACATTGTTAATAAGCTCGTTCTGCTTGTGCCGCAGCGAGTCGACCTGCACTACAAGGCGATATGTACCACTCACGCGTAGCGGTACTATATAATCCATCTTCTTCTTTTGCTCAGACATATCATAGAGACGTATTGCCCCCATCGTATACAGCCGCTCGCATAGTGTGATGAAAAGACCGTTGTAGATATTGTTGGGATCTTTCTCAACGATATCAAGCAATCGTTTATATGTCGATTGTATAAGCGACTCGAAATCGTGGTCTAATTTTATGAGAGCAATGCCGTTTGCTGCCGAAATCATAGAATCTATTTCAGCATTTGAATTTGAATAATCGACCATCGATGCCTTAAGATCGCTCTTTATAGAATTCATCGCCGGTACAATTTCAAGCAAAGATTTTATGCTGCGAGCTATGACCTCATCTTTGAGAGAATCGGGCAGCAAAGCTGCGCCTTGAAGATCCTCAAGAATTTGAGACTGTTCAGCATTAGCTGCATTTACTGTCGATAGTATACCTTGCAAATACTTTTTGTATTTGGCCTGCCCATTTATGTGAGCCGATGTCTGATGTTTAAGGTTTTCAAGCTCATTATTGTTTTGTTGTATAGCAGCTAAATATCCATTCATATCATTTTGATATTCTGCGAAGAAAAGGATATAAAACATATTGTACCAAGCAACTGCATCATTGCGTTCCGCAAGCTGCCGCACCGTAATAGCTATATTTACCGGCACTTCTTTGAAATGTTCTCCGTTTACATTGAGATTGAATTCCTTATTCGCCGAGAAACTTATATTATATCCTTTAGGGATTTCATCTGTGAGCAATACTGACATATAATAACTCAGATACCAGTCGCATACGTTGGTATAATTCTTCTTGAGCAACGCCTCGCGCATCATATTCAGATACATGCGGCGAGAGAGAGCTTCTATAACATTGCATACCATTGGCTCATTGATACTGCCGGCATTGGCCGAGAGCGTATCAAGCTTCGCGTCAAGATCGCGTTGCAATAACTCGCTCAGCGGTATTAATTGGTATGGCAATCGGTTCAATGCGCTGTCATTACCATTTATGATATATGATATGGTCGCGTTTTTAAGACGGTAGTAGCCTTCGAATGCTTTTGCACGGATACTGTCTGCAATCGGATTTTTTATTTTAGGCTGCTTCCAGTTGTTATAATATATTGATTTGAGCAGCCATGAGCTATCTCTCCTTTCCAAATACCAAGGCGCGCCAAAAATCATCATACGATCGATAATGTCGCCATAAGGCTTTTCAAGTTTACGGATAAGCGTCATGTCTTTTATGCTGTCAAACTGTGCGTCAACAATCATTTTACCGGTCTTAGGCGCAGCAGTACCATAAAGTCCATCCTGCCTTACGACAACTGTCTCCCACGGAAACACCCGCACTACTTCATTATCTTGAAAATGAAGCGGATTATAGCCGAGATTAAACCAAAAGATTGCAATAAGAGCATTGATATTTATTAAAAGAAATATAATTCTGCCAAATAGGTCAATACCTCGCGACATAATCCATAAAAGGACTAAGGATAGAAATATTCCACATATATTTGTCACCGACGTAAATTCCAATAGGAAAGATCCCACGCACAACATAAGCAACAGACATATATAAGCTATAACCTGCCATTTTTTACATGGTATCTTAAATAGCGCTACCGATATATCAAGCACAAGCAACGGTATCACCACTATACCCCATGATGAATCCGTACTGTTGATAATAAAACCTGAGTCTGTATTGAATATGGACTGCACGAAAAGATAACAAGCCAAAGCCAAATAGAAAAGTTTGACAGACAGCAACCCCCATATCTTTGCCAATACTTTACGCAGTGGCTGTTTATTCTCTTTATCCAATACCGTAAGAGGTAAGAACAGAAATGATATACTTACAATTATTGCGAAAGAAACATTGAAATACGAATCGCCAAATAATACAAACGGAATCCATGTTATGAAAAACGGCAATGCGGCCAAATACCACGGCATACGGCTATGATAAATGACCATACCGGCCATAAACGGGAACATAACGATAGCGATAAACGATGCAATAGCCTCCACATTATCGAATGTAAAGTTGCCGTTCATGCATGCAAAAAAGAAATAAACTATATTGTCAAGAAGCCCCGTTTCAAGACAATAATAAGATATACCACCTATAATGGTGAGGCACAATCCGGTTATAATGCCGTTCTTCTGCTCCAGCCTTGCGGTGCGGTTGCGGAGGATGACAGGACACATGGCGTCGTGGAGTAATTCCACATTTGTGTTCTTGGAGCCGGCTGAGGCGCTCACACGCTGCATTATGCGGTTGCGTCCCTCGAACAGCCGGCGGGAGTTGCGCACGTTGTCAGCGAATTCCTTTTCGCTGATGGAGTTACGACGGCCATCGGGGTCGATGAGGCGGTCTTCGATAAAGCGTTTTTCGCCTTCCGACAGGTCTTTTACGGCCTCTTCGTAATATTTCTCGAAGGGGTTTTCGGATATGAACGACTCCACCATACGGGTGGTGATGGCGTCGGCCTTGGAATCGGTATAGCGCTCATACATGCGTGCGCACAGCAGCGACAGCACGTTGGTGTTGACAAGGCCGTCCTCGCTGTTGCGCGAGGCATCGGTGATAAGCTTTGTTACGCCGGCAAGGTCGTCGGGACGTATATACGGAGCACCAATGTCGCCGATGACACGGGCAGCACCGTCGTCGGAGAGATTCTGAAGGCGGTAGCGGCAGTCTTTGATGCGTGATATGTAATTACGGTCTACGATATCCTCGAGGCGGTATAGGTCGTCTTCGCGGATCGACAGCACGAATCGGAAGTTGAAGTCGTACGAATAAGGCTTGCCGGCCACATAGCCGTCGGCGATGGCGTTGCCGGCATCGGCCATGAACGACAGCTCGCGCAGCAGCGCGAGGGCGCCGTCGCGGTTGTGGCGCAACACCTCCTCGAACTGGTCGAACACCACCACCGGAAATATCACATTGCCCCCGGCGTCGTGAAAGCGGTGCGAGGCAAAGTAGCGCCACAGGTTCGAATCGGGCGTATCGGCATTGATGCCGCCGATATCGCGCAGCTCCACGGAGTCGTCGCTGTATTGACGCTTCATCTCACTGTCGATCAGCGCTATGATATTCTTCGACAGATCGCCATCGTCCATCATCCCGAGGCGGATAGCCACTGGATGATATCCCTCGGCGCGCAGCTTGGGAAACAGGCCGGCGTTGAGCAGCGAGGTCTTGCCTATGCCGCTCTTGCCATACATGGTGACTATGAAGTTGTTGTCGACGAGATAGAAAAGGTCGGCCGTCTCGCGGTCGCGGCCACAGAAGCGCAGTGTCGAGCCGGCGGCGGGGTCGGAATAAGACATCAGTCCGGCCCATGGATTTGATTCGTCGTGCACAGGCCGCGCAGCGCTACGGCCAAACATGCGTCGCAAAGCAGCTTTCAGTTTATTCATAGTCAATTCCGAGCTGAGTGTATACCGATTTCACAAGCTTGCCGAATTCTGTCTGCGGCATATCGCCGGCATCGCCAAGGTCTATGCCCGAGGGTGCATCGTCGGGGTCTTTGAGTATTATGGACTCGAATATCTGATGCTCCGGACCCCGGAGATTGTAGCCGTCAAACGCCACGGGGATTATCCTGATGCCGGGCACCTCGCGTGCCATACGCCATTCCTGCACGAAATAGGGCACTTCGGTAGCATTGACATCAATGCTGCGTATCACCTCAGCCACTGTGCGTGTGAGTACCGGAATGAACACCTTGCTGCCTGCTATCGCCGCCTTTATCTCGGGATTGTATCGGTCGCCGCCAAGCAGGCGCGACTGGTCGAACCATATGCGGAACGGAGCCGCTGAAACAAGCCGCCGAAACAGCTCCGAAGCTGCCGCGTGGTCAGGATCCATCTTGTACGACAGAAATATCTGGCGCCCGAGCATCTTCTCGCGCACTATGCCGGCGTAGGGCGATGACGGTGCGGTAGATGTGAGGATATCGTGGATGCGGCTCATGAATTGCCAAGGGTCGTCGTGCACGCACACGTTGATACTGTCGAGATATTCCCGGAGACTCGGCTCGGCGGCATCCATCACCACATTGTCGCTGAGCGTCGGACCGAAGTGATTGCCGCTGACGGCGCCGCTGCCGAACTGCCGCTTGAGTATATACCAGAAGAAGCGGAAGTACCAGTCCTCATACCGGCATCCCAATCCCAGCAGCTTCTTTCCGCGCAGGAAGTCGACGATAGGCGCCTTGTCCTTGTCGAGCTTCATCCAGCGCTCTACATACAGTATGGCATCCTCGTCGCTCTCGAGAAAACGTGTCGGATTCACATTGCCCCTGATGGCCTTGCCGAATACATAAAACAACGTGGGGCGGCAGTAGCCCGTGGCGCGAGCCTCGACAAGCGCGTTGCAGAAAGCGGTGAGCGAACGCTCGTCCGACAGATTCACCACAAGGAGACTGTCGCCCCACAGCCTGCGCATCAGCAGCTCCATATAGCTGTCGGGCGTAGTGGTGAACACAAAGCGGAACAGATATGTCTCAAGCAACCTGCGCAGCTCGGGGCATATCTCATCGATATCGTATTCGTTGCGATTGACAAGGATATCATATACCGGCGATATCTCCTGCGGTTTGAGATCAGCCTTCACCTCGGCAAGCGAACGGAAGTTCTTGCCGCGCTCGACGCTTATTGTCTGCAACAGCAAGGTGTTGATGTCGCCGTCGGCCTCGGGGAACTTATCCCGATCAAGCATCACGCCCGAGCCGGCCACAAGGATATAATCGTTGTTGTACACGCCGTCGATGAGCGCCGCTTCGTCGAATGTCGCCCGCCGCGACCCGGGTTCGGCACAGACTCCCGAGGGTTTGATTGCCATTGTCTCAGTTTAATATCATTTGAATGCTTCGCGCCATCCAGCGGAATGGATCGAAAGCCGTATTGGTGAATATGCGTAGCTCGCCGTCGCTGCCGAGAAAACCTTCGGCCCGCAGCTCTTCTTCATGGCGGCCGAAAGCCTGCAACAGCACCATGCGGAATGCCATGGCGCCGTCGATGCTCTCTATGTTTCGCTCGTAGAAATCGACCGGTACCAGGTGTTTGTATTCGGCATCCCAGGCCGGATTCGGTTCCGGGATCTTCATGTCCATGTCTTTCAGGTCGAGCCGCATCGAGGCAAACCGGTCGGCAACATGCCGCAGATCCTCCGAACCGGCCACCACGCGGTACATGCCGGCTATCTTGCTGTACAGCACTTCCTCGCAGCGGGCACGGGCATATTCGTGCAGCGTGTCGAGATAACGCCTTATATCCTCATCGTTTCCACCGGTAATATGCTCTACGACGGTGATACGCTCGGCAAGCTGATAATTATTCATCAGCACATCGCGATGCGGCCCCGATACGGGTATTCCCCCATACTCATCGGCACGCTTGAGCGCTCCGTGCATAAAAGCGTATATATCCTCGGCCATATCCCCGAGGCCCTGTATCCATGTTAGACTCTCGATGCGCGACATCACGCGGACTATGCGGTCGGCCGGTATGAGCAGGCTGTCAAGACGAGCGGCATAATCGGCCATCATATCATTCACTATGCCGGGACGGAGCCATGGATCGAGATGTCCGGCAGGCGCCGGGGCATGATCGCCGTATGCGCGACCCGAAATATGCTCGTCTATAACATCCTTTATGACGGCTTTGAGACGCCCCATGATGTCGGCTACATCAATCTCCGCCATAAGGCGGCTTATTACATCAGAATCGTCAAGCGAAGGCTTGCGCATCAATACATAGCGCAACATATCGCGCCCGAGCAATGATTCAAAATATGCGGTCTTTTCCATAAAATCAAAAATGCGACAAGGTTTCTGCAAATTTATACAAAAAATCTTAATTTCAAGCATTTTGACTGTCGTTTTTGTTCTAACTTTTGGATAGTCGGCGGCAAAGCCGTAACTTTGCCGCATATTTCGTGAAACTAACATATACATAACAATATCAAAATGGAAAATCAAGAACTCGACCGTCTCAGCTATGCCCTCGGCCTGAGCATGGGCAACAATTTCCGTGCTTCGGGTATCGAGACCATCAATGTGTCGGATTTTGCCGACGGCGTCGCCGCCGTGTTCTACGGCTCGAAGCCCAAGATGACCTACGACGAGGCCAAGGCTGAGATTCAGAAATATTTCACCGCCCTCGAGGCAAAACAGCAGGAGGCAGCCAAGGTGATGAGCGAAGCCAACGCCAAAGCCGGCCGCGACTTCCTCGACGCCAACGGCAAGCGCTCCGAGGTGCGCATCACTCCCTCGGGCCTGCAGTATGAAGTACTCGAGCAAGGCAACGGCCCCAGACCCGACTCCACCGACCGCGTGGTGGTGCACTACACCGGCAAGCTTATCGACGGCACCGTGTTCGACTCGAGCGTGGAGCGTGGCGAACCCGCCACATTCGGCGTCACACAGGTTATCCCCGGCTGGGTAGAGGCTTTGCAGCTGATGAACGCCGGCAGCAAGTGGCGTCTCTTCATTCCCTCCGACCTCGCCTACGGCCCAAACGGTGCCGGCGGCGCCATCGGCCCCAACCAGACTCTTATCTTCGATGTCGAACTGCTCGAGGTGGTAGGCAAAGGTAAATGAAAACCGCGCACAAAGGAATTATCGCAGCAGCACTCCTTGTCGGTCTCTCCGCCACCGACGCCGCAGCACAGGCCATCGCGCCGGCCGACACGCTGTCGACCGCCGTCGGTACGGTGCTCGGCAACTATATCCGTGGATCGCTCGACCAGCTCGCCACTCTCGGCGTGCCCGTCGACAACGAAGTGTTCATTGCCACACTGGCACGTGTGGTGAAAGGCGAAGCCACAGGCATCGCCCCCGACGAGGCGGATGCGTGGATCGACCGTTATATAAGCGCCACACGCCCCGCCGATCTGCCCGACAGCTTCACCCCCGAGTCGCAGCAGGCGTTTCTCGACGCTTTGGCCTCGCAGTCCGGCGCAGTGCGCCGCCCATCGGGACTTGTGTTCATCGAGGAGCAGGCCGGAACAGGAGAAAAGCCCGGACCGACCGACACAGTGGAGCTGAAGTACACCCTGCGGTTCTCCGACGGCACGGTAGCCGACGCGACGGGCCGGCCGGTGCGGTTCAAGGTCAACGAACTCACACCGGGATTCACCGAGGGCCTGCAGATGATGCAGCCCGGCGGCCGATACCGCATAGCCATGCCCGCATCGCTCGGATATGGAGAGGAAGGCATCACCGGCGCAGTGCCGGGCAACGCCGCGCTCGATTTTACCGTCGAATTAATAAATATCATAAAATAAACCGATAAACCGTGATGAAAAAATTAATCTACGGAGCATGTGCAGCCATGATGATCATGGCTGCATCGTGCTCGAAGGGCGGCGATGCAAAGGAAAGCCTCGTGCCCGACCAACTCTCCGATTCAATCTCGATGTGCTTCGGCAGCACCATCGGTGGATACGTTCTCAATGATTTCCAGCGCTTCGACAGCACGATGCAGAACGACCAGACCAAGAAAGGTATCATGAAAGGCATCCAGCTGGCATTTTCCAACGCCGACGACGAGGCCGTTATCATGGGCCTGCAGGTTGGCGGCCAGATGCTGCAACAGATCAAATCATTCGAGCAGATGGGCGTAAAGGTAGACCGCAATAAGGTCATAGCCAACTTCCGCAAGGTATTCATGGCCGACACTCTCGACATGGACGCGTTGCGCGAATACAGCACAATGATGAACAGTCTGGTGCAGGAGGCCGAGCAGATCAAAGCCAAGAAAGAGGCCGAACTCGCCGCCGAGGCACCCGAGGCCAAGCAAAACGAAGCCGCAGGCAAGGAATTCATTGCCAAGCTCAAAGGCTCCGATCCGGAGGTAAAGACCTCGGCAAGCGGACTCAGCTACAAGATAATAGAAGCCGGTGAGCCGGTCGAGATCAAGGACAACTCCATGGTAAAGGTCAACTACACCGGCAAGCTTATCGACGGCACCGTATTCGACCAAAGTCCCGAAGGTCAGCCCGCAACGTTCTCGCCCCGCGGCGTGGTGTCCGGCTTCGGTGAAGGCCTCAAGATGCTCGGCAAGGGCGGCAAAGCCGTGCTCTACATTCCCGCCGACCTCGCCTACGGCGTCAAGGGCGTGCCTCAGGCAGGCATCGGCCCCAACGCCACCCTCATATTCGAGGTCGAGGTAGTCGACGTCAACAACTGACCGAAAAACTCCGCAATTACATACAAATCCGACCGGATCGATTTATTTTCGCGATCCGGTCGTTTTTTATCATCCGTTTACGCCTGATTTTAAACGCATTGAATATTTTTTATGTAAAATAATACATTTTATTCTGCCTCATTTTAGTATAATAGTGCATTTTGTTCATGATTTTTTTGTACTTTTGCGCACTAATGTATTGATATAAAAAACATTATAAAATTTTATCACATAAAAACCTCTGAATCGACATATGATATGCATTTGATTATATATTGCATCAATACATTTCATCCCTCTGATAATGGCATCATCCATCTTAAATAACAGCTTGTTAAATCAATTTAAAGAAATGAAAAACAATAATTTAGAAGACAGATTGATCCGGGTATTTCTTTCCTCAACTTTTCGAGATATGCAAGCTGAACGAGATGAGCTTGTAAAACTATTTAAACGTTTAGAGATAGAAGCAGCTCGTCGCAATGTCACCGTACAGTTGGTAGACCTTCGTTGGGGAATCACAGACGATGCAGCACGAAACGGTCGTGTTATATTGACATGTCTTCAGGAAATTGACAATTCTCATCCTTTTTTTATCGGACTTATTGGCGATCGTTATGGCTACTGTCCCGGAAAAGAAGAAATAGAGCGATGCACGGATATATTAAAGCGGTTTCCTGCAATAAGTCAATATATTGACGACCACTTAAGTATCACCGAAATAGAGATGCGCCATGGGGCTCTTGAAGCCGCTGGCAAAGTTGACGCTGCTTTTTTCTTAAAAGAAGGAGCTTCTACCGAATGTCCCGCACACGAAACTTTACGCAAAAAACTATTAAACAGTCAATTTCAAGTAGAGACTTATAATTCAATCAAGCAACTTTCAATAAAAGTTGAAAATACATTTAAAAAATTTCTTAATAAATATTTTCCAAACAAGCCACTATCACAACTCGATCTTGACCGGCTATTTCAACAATCTATTCTGAGACAGAAATGCAATTTATATATACCGGAGTCTCATAATTTTGATATTCTTAATAATTGGTTATTATCCGAACATGAAAATCATTTTGCAATCATCGGATCAAGCGGCTTAGGGAAAAGTGCTTTAATAGCCAACTGGTTAGACGGATTGCAAACTGATCACAACTTGATATATCATTTCATTGGTCTCTCTGATACGACGCCTGATACAATATTACGACGTCTCATCAATGAAATTCGTGAAATATACCACATATCATGCGAAAAAACGGAAAAGCACTATAAGATAATTGAGGAATTCAACTACTTAATTAAACAGATAGTAAATGATAAACCATTACTAATTGTACTCGATGGCCTCAATCAATTATCAGCTTCAGATAATGCCAAGCAGTTAACATGGTTACAACAGTTCTCTAAAAATATAAAAATACTTGTATCGACTGTTCCTGATGATGAAACTGCATCTGTTTTAAAAGCAAGAAACTTTAAAGAATTTAAGATAGAGCCTATCAAAATAGAAACACGCCACGAATTAATACGACTTTATCTCAGTAAAGCGGGAAAGGAATTAAACGAAAATCAAGTAAACCGGATTGCCAATGATAATGAATCTTCCAATCCGCTTGTACTTCGTTCGCTTCTTGACGAACTTATTATCTACGGCTCTCACGAAAGTCTTGATACAATGATTGATTATTATCTTTCATCGCAGACCATATCGGAGTTTTTTGACCGAGTTCTCTCAAAAGCAGAAAATTTCTATGGTGCCGAATTCGTGAAACGAGCCCTATCTGTAATAGCTGTATCAAAAGACGGTCTATCTGAATCTGAATTGCTTGACATACTCAAATGTAATCCGCTTGAATGGTCGGAATTATATTGTGGATATGCCGCTCATTTCTCACGACATGGCGGACTGATTTCCTTTTCTCATCAATATTTATTGGAAGCTGTTCGTACTCGTTATCTTTATGATACTGAATCATCTTTCGAAAAAGAACTACGTCAAAGTATTGTTTCTTGTATATCTAAAATACCTGAACGCCATCGAAGCTATACTGAATTAGCATTTCAGTATCATGCTCTTAGAGATTTTCCACACCTCCACAATCTCTTACTACATATGCCAGTTTTTCTATACTTCAAAAACGAGGCTCCATCAACATTAACCCAATATTGGCGAACACTATTATCTGAATCTTCGTATTCATTGGAAGACTATCTGAATAAAGATTATTATCTTGATTACATAGGCTTATATATATTAGAATATTTCGGATATCACAAAATTGCTTTGACATTTTTTGATAAGGCATTGACTTTAAATATAAAAAAAGATAATAATGATACTGCTGTAAGTTATAATAACATCGGGCTTGTTTATTATAACTTGGATGACTTCGACAAAGCATTGATATACTTTAATAAAGCATTAGAAGTTCAACTAAGATTGCATGAAGAAGCCAGCGCAATTACTGCAACAATCTATAACAATATTGGAGGCGCATATGATTCTATTTCAATTTATGAAAAAGCTCTCATGTATTATCAGAAGGCTCTCGATATAAGGTTAAAGGTCTTAGGTGAAAACGATGAAGATACCGCAACAAGTTATAATAATTTAGGTTATCTATATGACTCTAAAAATGAATTTTCTAAGGCATTGGAATATCATCTTAAAGCTCTTCAAATAAGATTGGCCGTTAGGAGAAAATAATATTGATACAGCAACAAGTTATAATAATTTAGCATCAATATATAATTCTCTATCCGATCATACGAAAGCATTAGAATGTAATATAAAGGTTTTGGCCATACGTTTAAATATACTGGGAGAAAAACATATTGACACAGCTCAAGCCTACAATAATCTCGGATACACGTACAAAAGACTTTCAGATTATAATAAAGCTCTTGAAAACTATATTAAAGCTCTTGATATTCGGATGGAATTATTAAGGGAATTTCATCCCAAAATTATTCAAAGCTATACAAATATCGCGATGTCTTACAAAGAAAGCTTTAATTATTGTAAAGCATTGGACTTTTTTCAAAAAGCAGTTTCAGCAAAGCTAATAACCTATGGAGAAAATCATTCTGAAACAGCCCATAGTTATTATCAAATTGCTGAATGTCATAGCCGTATGCATCTATTTTTAGATGCTATAACATATTATGAAAAAGCCAAAGAAATTTATCTTAAGAATAATGATACCCAATCCACATGGTTTGTCGATCAAGGTATTGATCAAATTCGGAGAAATCATTCTTTGGAATTAAATAAAGAAAAATATTATGCAGGGATTGAAGCTAAGAAAAAGGAAGCTATGAAATCCAAGAATCCTTTCAAGCGTCTCTGGTATAAAATTTTTTATTAATATTAGTCTATAATGGTATTGCTTTTGAAAAGTAATAGGTCTTTTTTTAATCATTATAATGGTCTGTATTCAAGATATCCCCAACATCATCATACGCATACGCAACCGCTGCAAGGTCGATGAATCGGTGCTTGCGGCGCTTGCCGCAAAGCTCGAGCCCTGCCGTTTTCCCAAGCGCACACTGCTTGTATGCGACGGCGAGGCCCGCGGCAAAGCTTTCTTTATCGAAACGGGGATCACCCGCAGCTACTGGATAGTCGACGGAGAGGAGGTCACCACTTCTTTTTCCACCGAGGGCACGCTCGTATTCAGCATGGACGAGGTGTATTACGGCAAGCCGTCGGAGGAATGTGTCGAGGCCATAGAGCCGGTGCTCGCCTATTCGATACGTGTGGCCGACCTACGCCGCATCGTCACCGACAATATTGATATGGCCGTGTGGTGGGGACTGATCCATGAGGACGAATACCGACGGCTCCACCTCTCTCACAAGGAACGTCTCACACTGCCTGCCGCAGAACGCTACCGGGCATTCGCGCGCCAACAGCCCGAGGCCTGCCGCCGCGCCCGCCTTACCGATATTGCGTCGTATCTCGGTATCACGCCATCGACACTGAGCCGTATACGCGCCTCAAAGACCGTTTTTTGATTTAGGACAAGAAGATTCTGAATGCAAAGCCGTAATTTTGTAGCCGAAATCAATTACCCTGCCACAATGACTTCCGACACACAATCTGCAATCATAACCGTAAAACCACGCTACGAGCTGCTCGACGGCCTGCGCGGCATTGCCGCCGTTCTCGTCATATGGTATCACTTCTTTGAGGCCTTCGCCACATCGCCCACCGACCAGATGATGAATCACGGATACCTCGCCGTCGATTTCTTCTTTGTGCTGTCGGGCTTCGTATTGGGCTATGCCTACGACGACCGATGGAAAAAGGACATGACAGCCTCGCAGTTCATGCTGAGGCGTGTCATACGCCTGCACCCGATGGTGATACTGGCCGTGGTACTCGGCGCTGTCGCCTATCTGATACAGGGCAGTGTACGCTGGGACGGCACGCCCATGCCGGCATCGATGCTCGCGGTGGCGCTGATACTCGGCATGCTGCTCATACCGATTGTACCGGGAACCGACGCGGATGTACGCGGCAACGGCGAGATGTTTCCGCTCAACGGCCCGTCATGGTCGCTTTTCTTCGAATACATCGGCAGTATCCTCTATGCCGTGGTGCTTCACAGACTGTCGACTCGCACCCTGCGCACCGTGGTGGTGATATCGGGCATAGGTCTCGCCGCATGCACCCTCGGCAATCTCTCGGGCGCCTATCATACCGGCATGGGATGGACGCTTGCGGGATGGGGATTTGTCGGCGGCTTCCTGCGTCTGAGTTTCTCCTTCTCAATCGGTTTGCTGCTCAGCCGCAACTTCCGTCCACGGCGAATACGCGGCGCATTCTGGATATGCGCCGCCGTCATGGCTCTGCTCATGGCCTGTCCTTACGTCGGCGGTCCGGAACCGTCGGTGCTCAACGGTATCTACGACACCATGTGCACTCTGATGATATTTCCCACACTGGTATATATCGGAGCCTGCGGCACTACTACAGATGCATTCTCCACGCGCACATGCAATTTCCTCGGCGAGATATCCTACCCCGTGTATATAATACACTACCCCGTGATGTACCTGTTCTATGCATGGATATGGGCGCACGACTACACATTCGGCGAGGTATGGCATATATGCACCGCCCTCTTTGCCGGCATAATACTTATGGCATGGGCGGCTCTGGGGCTATACGACATCCCCGTCCGCCGCTATCTCGCCCGCAAGCTTAAATAAGCAAGCTGATACAGCTCTGCATATAAGCCGTTTAATCATTTAAACGTAGAATAATGCATTCTACGCCTTATATTTATGTAAAATAACGCATTTTGAATCGTCGTTTTATGTAAAACAGTGCATTTTATCCATAATATTTTGTACATTTGTAGCCGAAAATATTTTAACATGGATAAAAGAATTCTTGAAACAATATTAGCCGACCAATCCGAAGAGCTGGCTTTAAAACAGACAAACCACTTCTGCCAACGTAAGGAAGAAGAAAAAATTGATCTCGACAGTACTCAGGCACAAGTGGTGATAGGAGTGAGACGAAGCGGAAAATCCACACTCTGCTATAATGTTCTTACACGGAAACGGATAAAGTTTGCATATGTGAATTTTGATGACGAACGACTTATTGATATTACAGGTAACGATTTAAATGATGTTCTTGAAGTTCTGTACAAGATAAACGGAGATTTCAATTATCTTTTTATAGATGAGATTCAGAATATCCCGGAATGGTATTTGTTTGTGAACCGCCTTTTGCGGAAACAGATGCATGTTATTATTACAGGATCCAACGCAAAGCTCCTGAGCGGTGAACTTGCAACACATCTCACCGGACGTCACCATTCCATATCCTTATTTCCATTCTCTTTTGCAGAATATTGTGTTTTAAAAAAAATCAATACGGTTTCCAAAACGACTAGAGCAATTTCCGCTCGAAGAGCAGCATTTGATGATTATATGCGAGAGGGTGGGTTTCCCGAATTACAGTTTATCAACAATACAAAAAGATATATCGAAGAGTTGGTAAACAACATTCTTACACGAGATATTGAACAACGGTTCAGAGTGATTCATACATCGTCTTTTGAACTTATGGTTCATCACTTGCTTAACATATCACCTACTATTGTCAACTACGAAGTAATACAGGAAGCTTTCGGCTTAAAGTCTCAACATACGGCAAAAAACTATTTAAGTTATCTTAAACAGGCATATTTGATGGTAGGAATACATAAGTATTCTCCCAAAAGCAGGCTAAGACTTACAGGAGAAAAAGTATATCCTATTGATGTTGCTCTTATGAATAAGAGAGAAGATGCTTTTGCAGGAGAAAACCTCGGTTGGCGCCTTGAGACAATCGTACTCTTATATTTATTACGAAAATACAAGAGCCTAGATATGGATATATATTACTATAAAGACAGATCGGGTGAATGTGACTTTATAGTATGCGATGGCCGCAAGGCGATACTTGCCGTTCAAGTATCGTATGACATATCTTCAATAAAGACACGAAAACGGGAAATCTCCGGATTAATTCTTGCCGCAAAAAAGACCGGGTGCGAAAATCTGCTTATGTTGACAGACCATGATTACGAAGATCTGTCACAAGGCGGATATAAAATCGCTATTCGACCTGTCTACGACTATGTCCTTGAATAATAATTATCGGCTCATAACAAAGCCTCGACGGCCAGGGAGTAGACTTTCGCTCCGAGGCCGGTGATGGTGCCGGCGCACACAGGGCCGAGATACGACTGCCGGCGGAATGACTCACGGGCATGCACATTGCTCAGATGTACCTCGACAACCGGCAGCGGCGCTATGGCGGCCACGGCATCGGCCAAAGCCACCGAGGTATGTGTATAGCCCCCTGCATTGAGCACTACGCCGTCGACGGGACAGGAGCCGTAGGCAGCTTCGTGCAGGCGGTCGATAAGCGCGCCCTCGTGGTTTGACTGGAAATATTCGATTTCTGCCACATCCGCAAAGCGGTCGCGCACACCGACAAGGATATCATCCATCGTATCGGGGCCGTACACCTCAGGCTCGCGGCGCCCCAACAGGTTTAGGTTGGGGCCGTTGACTATCAGTATCTTTTTCATCTATTTTGTGACATTGACTTTTGCCGTGGGCGGCAACTCGTTGTTGCGGCGGTCTACGGCATCTATCACCTCGTGGGCAAGATGTGCGAAGGCGAATGCCGTTGCCGTGTCGCCGAGGGCTATGGGCGCTCCGGCATCGTTGTGGTCGCCCACCGAGGCCACAAGCGGGATACGGGCCAAGATGGGCACATCGTATTCGGCAGCCATGCTGTCGACCGATTGGTCGTTGCCGAAAATATAGTATCGCTCGTCGGGATGCTTCTCGGGTGTGAACCATGCCATATTGTCGACTATGCCGAGAACGGGCACGTCGATTCTGGGCTCGCGGAACATCGCCACGCCCTTGCGGGCGTCGGCAAGCGCTACCTGCTGCGGTGTGGTGACCACGATGGCGCCGGTAATGCCCACCGTCTGCACCAATGTGAGGTGGATGTCGCTTGTGCCGGGCGGCATGTCGATGAGGAAGTAGTCGAGCTCGCCCCAATCGGCCTGCTCTATAAGCTGCTTGAGGGCGTTTGATGCCATGGCGCCGCGCCACAGAGCTGCCTTGTCGGGGTCGATGACAAGGCCTATCGAGAGCAGCTTCACACCGAAGCGCTCCACCGGTATGATGAGATTGCGGCCGTCCACCTCGTGCATATACAGCTGCTCGCCTTCGATGCCGAACATCTTGGGCATCGACGGGCCGAATATATCGGCGTCGAGCAATCCCACCTTGTATCCCTCCCGGGCGAGCGCCACAGCCAGATTAGCAGCCACGGTGCTCTTGCCAACGCCGCCTTTGCCCGACGATACGGCGATGATGTTCTTTACTCCGGGCAATACGGGTACGGGAGCCTCGACGGCCGGAGCCGCGGGAGTCTTCACGGCAATATTGCCCACAATATCCACATCGGGGCTTACAAACGTGAGGATGGCCTGCTCGGCGGCCTTCACAACCGATTTTATAAACGGATCGGTTGACTTCGGAAATATGAGCGAGAACGACACCTTGTTGCCGTCGATGCGCATGTCGTCCTCCACCATTTCCATTTCAACGATGTTCTTGCCGGTGCCCGGATAGCGCACATTGCGCAGGGCGTCGAGTATGAGATTGGGATACAGTGTCATTGCTTTTGTACTTCATTTAATATTCCAGAATCTATCGTGCCGCGCGAGTAGGAGCGGTATGTGTCGCGCTCGAAGTCGTCGTCCGGCTCGGCGAGTTCGCCACGGTGCGGCAGTGCGAACGCAAGATATTTGATTGTGAGCCCGCGGGCAAGCCATTGGCTTTCGTAATGCGTGCGTATGGCCAGTATGGGATCTACCATGCCAGAGTGGTACAGATCGTCGGTATCTACCTCGCAGTGCAGCCCGTTGAGAGCGACCATCGCCCGGGTATAGGTATACAGGAAGGGACTGTCGGTCTTCAGCCGCACCACGCCGCCGTCGGCCATCACCTTGCGGTATAGCCCGAGGAAACGGGTGCCGGTGAGCCGCTTGGAGGTCTTCTTCATCTGCGGGTCGGGGAATGTGATCCACAACTCGGATACCTCGCCGGAAGAGAAGAAATGCTCGATAAGCTCTATCTGCGTGCGCAAAAAGGCCACATTGGGCATACCGAGGTCGCGGGCTTTCACCGCGCCCGCATGCATTCGCGCGCCCTTTATGTCGATGCCTATGAAATTCTTCTCGGGAAAGATCTGTGCCATTCCTACTGTGTACTCGCCCTTGCCACAGCCAAGTTCGAGCACTATCGGATTGTCATTGCCAAAAAATTCATGCCACCGGCCTTTCATCGGAAACGAGTCAAAACCCTCGGCCTTGAGGCGCGAAAAAGGATATTGGAACACCAGATCGATGGTGTTCATCTCGGCGAATTTGCTAAGTTTGTTCTTACCCATCAGCGAGCGAGTTTTATAGCCGCCTCCGTGCCGTCGGCAAGGCGTACCATAATGATATACAGATGTGTGGCGTGCGACGAGCAGTCGATAGAGACAATGTCGGCATCGGGCCTCAGAAGGACAATGTTATTGCCGGCCGGGTCGTAAACGTTCACCAAGGCCATATCGGCTCCCTGCGACCGGAGCAGCAGCATATCGCCGTCAAAACGTGCCCTCACTGCGGAGCCTGCCACATCGGCCACCGTTTCATTAGACCGGCTCTCCGATATTATATTGAAATTCTGCCACTGCCCGGCATTCTTATAATCTTCGACCATATAGGCAAGCACATTGAGGTTTACAGCCGGCTGATTCACGCCATGCCATACATCCTCGCCGAGCGACGGCACTCTATTGACCGTCACTTTGATATTCTTGAGACCGGTCATGTGCTCCATGGCATGATCGCCGAGACTCTCGAGCGACTCAGGCAAGGCGATGTCCTTAACTCCACTCATTCCGCTCATGGCATAGCGGCCCAAAGATTCGGTGCCGGCAGCGAGCACGCCATCCTGCACCGCATTGCCCGCAAATGCATAGTCGGGAACTGCTGCGGTATTGTATATAGCCGATTCCAAAGCCGTGCAGCCAAACAGTACGCCACTCCCTATCTCCGCACAGCTGCCGAGATTGGCCGTGACAAGCGCAGGCATCGAGGCAAACGCCCATTCGCCTACGCTCGCAAGACCTGCTGCCGGCGTAAGATCAATGGATTTGAGTCCCGCCCCCCTGAAAGCCTCGTCACCTGTGGCCGATAGCCGAGTTCCCACGGCAAATTCGGCAAGAGCCGTGCAGCCCGCAAAGGAGCGGTCGCCTATCGAAGTTATATTCTGTGAACCTTTCACCTCGGCAAGAGCCGTACAGCCCGCGAAAGCATGGTCGTCTATACATACCGGAGCTACGAACTCCACCGTACGCAGCGACTTACAGTCGCTGAACATACCCGCAGGTATCACCATATAACCTGCCGGCAATACAAACGACTCGATGGCCGACGAGGCAAACACGGCATCGCCGAGCTTCACGGCCGCGGCCGGCAACTTCACCTCAGCAATCGCCGAGCCGGCAAATACTCCGGCAGGCATATATGACGCCGGCCACGCAGTGAGACCACCCACACGCGGCCCGGTATAAGACACTATATCGGCACCCGTGAGATCGAGCGTACGCAGCGACGGCATCTCCTCGGCCATGAAAACAAGATCCGATACATCCACCGGACCCGTCACCGAAAGCTCGACAACATCGCCGGCATCAGCCACAAGCGCTTCAAGCTGTCCCGCCGCCTCGGTGCGCACCACCAAAGCCTGAGCGGCCACCGCCACCATTATAAATAAAATAAACAAAAACTTGCGCATAGAATTCTCCATATAGGACTTAACAACATGCAAAGGTAACAATTAATCCCCTACCCTGCAAGTACCTGCCACCGCCTCACACAAAAAAGCCCGCGTCAAAGGGCATGGCGCGGGACATTGGGAGTACGGATTACTTCTAAATGTAATTCGGCTTTTTTAATGAAGCCAGTAAAATGCCGTCTCTTGCATATAAAACACCACTCCGTCGAATTAGTTTTCATAATTTTTTGTCGATTTAAATGGTAATTTTTGTCGGAGGCGTGGGGTTGAGCCGTTTTTACACGGTTTTGAACCGTTTTTCAGGATTTTGCATGAGCACTTTTAATAATTTTGCAGTACTTAAATCATAGATCATGAAAAGACTGTTCTTATCGTTATCCATAATTTCCTCTATACTGTGCGGCGCCGGAAATTCGGGCGCCAATGATCTCACTCTGTGGTACGACAAGCCGGCCAAGCACTGGGTGGAGGCCTTGCCGCTCGGCAACGGTCGCCTCGGCGCCATGGTGTACGGCATCACCGACCGGGATACCATTCAGGTGAACGAGGATACCTATTGGTCGGGTTCGCCGTATAACAATGCCAACCCGAATGCCCGTGAACATCTCGACGAGATACGCCGCCTTATCAACGAGGGCGACTATGAGAATGCGCAGCGGCTGTCGATGAAATATATCATTGCCGACCGCTCCATAACAGGCCATGGCATGATATATGAATCGGTGGGCAATCTGCTTCTCGACTTTCCGGATTCGCACGCCGGCGCCATAGGCTACCGCCGCAGTCTTGACCTCAATGAGGCTGTGGCACGTGTAAGCTACACGACTCCCGACGGAGTGGAATACACACGCGAGGCCTTCACATCATTGGCCGACGACCTTATAATCATACGGATTACGGCCTCGCAACCCGGCGCAATATCTTTCGGCACTTCGTTTGTCGGCCCGCTCAAGACGTCGCGCACCAAAGCCACCGTATCGATGGTGCCGGGCAGCGACAATATGCTCGAGGTATATACCGAAGGTGCTGCGGAAGCCGAGGAGAATATACCCAATCTACTGCATACCACCACACTTATAAAAGTAGTGCCGGAAGGCGGCTCCTGCGTGGCCGACACCTCCACACGCTCTATAAAGGTAAACGGTGCCGATGCCGCGACCATATATATGTCGATCGCCACCAATTTTGTTAATTACAACAACATATCGGCCGACAGTAAAGCCCGCGCACAGAGCCGGCTCGAAGCCTTCGACAAGCCGTACGATTGCGCCCGCGCCGACCATGTGGCACGATACCGCAACCAGTTTGGCCGCGTATGTCTCGATCTGGGCATCAACCCCGCACAGGCAGCGAAGCCGACCGATGTACGCATCAAGGAATTCTCTACCACCGACGACCCCTCGCTGGCATCGATGTATTTCCAGTTTGGCCGCTACCTGCTCATCAGCAGCTCGCAGCCGGGCACACAGCCTGCCAATCTGCAGGGAATATGGAATCCCAACGCAGGTCAATATCCCGCATGGGACAGCAAGTACACCACCAATATAAATGTGGAGATGAACTACTGGCCAGCCGAGATATGCAACCTCACCGAGTGCCACGAACCATTCATACAGATGGTTCGCGATCTCAGCGTCACGGGTCGCAAGTCGGCTGCCGATATGTATGGCTGCCGCGGGTGGACGCTCCACCACAATACCGACCTGTGGCGCTCGTCGGGCGCAGTAGACAACCACGCATGCGGCATATGGCCCACGGGCAACGCATGGTTTTGCAGCCATCTGTGGGAACACTATCTATATACGGGCGACAAGGATTTTCTCGCCGAAGTATACCCAGTGCTGAAATCGGCCTGTGAATTCTATCTCGACTTCATGGTAAAAGATCCGAAGACAGGCTACATGGTGGTATCACCGTCCAATTCGCCCGAGAATCATCCCGGACTGGGATCGTACACCGACGAGACCGGCAAGAAACGTAGCATCGCCATATTCGGCGGAGTCACGATGGACAATCAGATGGTATATGATCTGCTGTACAATACAGCGGCAGCCGCCCGCACACTCGGCACCGACGAGGCATTCTCCGCATCGCTCGACAGCCTGCGCGCCTCAATATCACCGATGCGCATAGGCCGGTACGGACAGATACAGGAATGGACCGAGGACTGGGACCGCGAGACAAGCGGACACCGGCACATATCGCATCTGTGGGGACTCTTCCCCGGCAATCAGATATCGCCGTATACAAATCCCGACTTATTTGCCGCCGCCGGAAAATCGCTCACCGGCCGAGGCGACGAAAGCCGCGGATGGGCTATGGGATGGAAAGTATGCCTGTGGGCACGAATGCACGACGGCAACCACGCATACCGGTTGATACAGAATCAACTCCGACTCAAGGATCCGAACGTCACCATAGCCGACGGCAACGGCGGCACATATGCAAATATGTTCGACGCCCATCCGCCGTTTCAGATCGACGGCAACTTCGGCTGCACCGCCGGAATAGCCGAGATGCTCGTACAAAGCCACGACGGTGCCGTGCATCTGCTGCCGGCACTGCCCGACGCATGGCCTTGCGGACGTACTGGCGGCCTGCGTGTACGCGGTGGATTTGAGATTACCGACATGCAGTGGGCCGACGGACGGCTTGTGTCGCTGAGCATCACATCGCATCTCGGAGGCAACCTGCGCCTGCGTACGGCTACACCGCTTGAAGGCATAGACGGCACAAAACCCGCCACCGCCCAAGGAGCAAACCCCAATCCGCTCAATGCAGTCTACGAAATTCCTGCTCCGATAATCAAAGATGCCGGTCGCATCCACGTCATCGACATCCCCGTCACAATCCTCTACGATATTCCAACCGTCGCCGGCACCACCTACACATTCAAAGCCGCTGAGAGAGATAAATTCAGTCAATAATTCTATGTGGAAACAAACCTGCAAAATTCACAGCAGCCAAAGTCGTTGCAGACGGAGCTACAAGTATTCGTCGCACATCCGGCAACGACAGCAATGGCAGATCATCAAGATGATCGGTAATAACTGTATGAACTTTCAGTGAGTTTTTCTCGGCATACTGCCGCACTGCCTCGGCTTTGACCGTTCCGCGACATTCTTTATGCGCAACATTTCCAAAGGTGGAAGTGGCTATATAATCTTCCTGCCATATCCATGGTACATAAATATCGGCGGCAGCGGTGACAAGCAATATTTTTGATCCTTCACGACGACATCTTTCTATTTCTTCAATTACTGATCTTCGTATCTTAGATTTTATTTTGTTTACAAAATCTTTCCTGAATGTATCATCTGCAACGGTGATTGCCAACACATAAAATTTCATACGCCTATGTGAAACCAATTTTAATTTTCTCATAAACGCCATTATACAAAACTTTACAGCGGTATATAAACGCTTTTGCCTTATCATTGCAGCCAATGAACAACGCATGAACACATGCAGTGTATTGCCATTAACAAGTGTTCCGTCAAGATCAACCACAGTGAGTGTACCTGTAAGGGGCAATGTCATTTTACCGCATCCTTCGACCATGGAAATCTTATTAATGTACCGTTGTTATATATATAGTAATCAGGCATCAATACCGGTCGTGGTATAGTGACGGTAATTGTCGCCGTACGTATTTCCGCATGCGGTGCCAATTCCGATACGGCTTCAACTACAGTTTTTAATGTGATGCCACTGTCGACAGCATCGTCCACAACAAGAATACGACAGGAACCTGATATCATCGATTCATCTCTAATGTCCGTATTTACAGAAGGTAACTCTTTTGAAATTATATTTCTCAGCACCAACGATTCCATTATTCTCAATATATTGCGACACCATAAAGGCAAATAGTTCACTATATTTATCAACTTTATATTCTCCTCTTTAGAAACTGTAGACGGACGCCGACACACCATAACGGCATGCGGTAAAGTTGACATAATATGTTGTGACACATACATGCCGCCGGTAGCCACACCTACCACAAGATCGGGCACATATCCTGTTGCTGACACTCTCTTTTCCAAAGATCGGCATATGTCGGCAAAATCTTTATTATCAAGTGTAACTACTCGCATATTTGCAAAGTTACTAATCTTTTTATAATTTTGCAACGTATGTTTGAGCAACTTCGTCTTATATTGTCCGACCGGGTGGCTTCGCCTTTGCTACGCGAGGCTGTACTGCTGCTTGTTATAGCTGTCATTGCCGTGGCGGCATATTTCATTGTGCGTGCCGTGATGCTGTGGGTAGAGAAAAAAGTCGAAAAATCAGAAACCAAACTCGACGACATAATATTCAACAAATCACTGTGTACAGCCATTGCCCGTCTGGTACCTGCCCTGGTGGTGAACCATTGTCTGCCTCAACTTATAGACAGCAACACATCCCTGCACCAATGGATCAAGACTCTTACAGCCCTATATGTGCTTGTGGCATTCATATACCTCAGCATTACTTTGGTAAAGAATCTGTACGATTTGATGGAAGTGAAGCCATCAACCAAGAAATATGCCGTGAAAGGTATTTTCCAGATGCTTCGCCTCATTATCATATGCATAGGTGTCATAGTGGGACTAAGCATAGTACTCGGACGCGAACCGGCCACAATCGTTACAGCCATCGGTGCTTCAGCGGCAGTACTCATGCTTGTGTTCAAGGACACTATACTCGGCCTTGTGGCATCGGTACAGCTGTCGGCCAACCGCATGCTCAAGAAAGGCGACTGGATAGTGTGTGACTCACACGGTATAAACGGCACGGTAACCGACGTGTCGCTCACTACCGTTAAAGTGCTCAACTGGGATAATTCCGTTTCCACAATACCGCCGTATACTTTGATATCCGACTCGTTCCGCAACTATCAGGCCATGCGTGACGCAGGCGGTCGCCGCGTGGAGCGTTCCATACTTATCGATCTAAATACAGTACGCTTTCTCGACAACGCAGAGCTTGACAGATTGCGCGACCGCGGACGTCTCGACGGCATCGACACCGACGGAGCCAGAGAGATGGTAAACCTGCATCTGCTACGACTCTATCTCGACAACTACATACGACACGACAGTCGAGTTAATACCTCGATGCTTTACATGGTACGACAGATGCAACCTACAGCCCAGGGTCTGCCGCTACAGCTCTACTTCTTCACGCATGCTACGGCATGGCGCGAGTATGAGCGTGTCCAAAGCGATATCTTCGATCACGTATACGCCATAGTCAACGAATTTGACCTGCGTATATTCCAATCGCCTGCCGGCACGGACATAATAAAAAGCAACTTTTAATAAACTTAACCTTTTTCATTTTCATAGTAGGGACGCACGGCTCGTGCGTCCTCCTGCCCACCGTTTTTACATGCTTGATATATGTTGATAAGTATGTTTAAAACCTGTTGAAAATGTAGTTGAAAACTCAATACTTCACTTTGATTCTACCTGCACATGCAGCCGATAGCAGCCAGATGTCGATAACGACTGTGCTTTATATTCATGCTTTTTGACAGCTTTGAACAGTTTTTTCCGAAAGAATTTATTAACTTTGCACTTTATAAACATGGTGTTGATAAAGTTTGGATAATATTGGTTATCAGCATAGAAGGATGTATATAATATGTAAGTATACATGTATTCGGATTTGATAACCATAAAAAGCAAATTTTAAGCCTACAAGTTATCTGCATTGTCAACATCCCTTTATTATTATTTACTTTTTTAGAGATAAAAATTTTTTCTTCAAAAATATAAAATAAAAAGAAAATGGATGTTGAGAACTTCCGTACCGAAGAAGAATTGAAAGAGGCGATAACTCGTCTTAAAAAAGAAAAGAAGGCTGTTATCCTGGCCCATTATTATCAGCAGGGGCCCATACAGGATATCGCCGATCATATAGGCGATTCTCTTGCATTGGCCAGATATGCCGCCACGCTCGACGATGCACGCATCGTGGTACTGTGTGGGGTGCACTTCATGGGTGAGACAGCCAAGCTGCTTTGTCCGGACAAAAAAGTGCTGGTGCCGGATGCCGATGCCGGATGCTCACTTGCCGACAGCTGTCCGGTCGAAGATTTCAAGAAATTCATAGAAGCGCATCCCGGCCATACGGTGATATCTTATGTAAATACTTCGGTTGGTGTGAAAGCTCTTACCGATATTCTTGTGACATCGGGCAACGCTCTCAAGATCGTGAACAGTCTGCCTGAGGATGAAAAGATAATATTCGGTCCCGACCGCAATCTCGGCAACTATATAAATTCAATAACCGGTCGTAATATGCTGTTGTGGGACGGAGCCTGCCATGTGCATGAAAAATTCTCGGTGGAGAAAATTATAGAACTTAAAAAACAGCATCCGGGCGCCAAGGTACTGGTGCACCCTGAATGCAAGCGCCCTGTGGTGCTCCTCGCCGACAAGGTCGGCTCTACCGCAGCGTTGCTCGAATATACCAAGGCTTCGGATGCCACCCAATTCATCGTTGCTACCGAGAGCGGCATATTGCATCAGATGCGCAAAGACTGTCCCGAAAAGACATTCATACCGGCTCCGCCAGACGATGCTGCCACATGCGGCTGCAACGATTGCTCGTATATGAAACTCAACACACTTGAGAAGCTTTATCGCTGTCTCAGAGACGAGACTCCCGAGATAACGGTAGATCCGGCTTTGGCCGAGGCAGCTCTGCGCCCTATAGAGCGTATGCTGCAATTCAAATAAATGAAAAATTAATTCAAATGGAATACAATCATAAAGATATAGAAGCCAGATGGCAGCGTCGATGGAAGGATGACAAGACATACGCTGCCCGTATAGATGAATCGAAGCCAAAATTCTATGTGCTCGACATGTTCCCATATCCTTCAGGTGCGGGTCTGCATGTAGGTCATCCCCTCGGATACATAGCTTCCGACATCTATTCACGATACAAGCGTCTGAAAGGTTTCAATGTGCTTCATCCTATGGGCTATGATGCTTATGGTCTGCCCGCCGAGCAATACGCCATACAGACAGGACAGCATCCCGAGAAAACCACTAACGATAACATAGCACGCTATCGCTCGCAGCTCGACAAGATAGGTTTCTGCTACGACTGGGATCGAGAGATCCGTACCTGCGACCCCGGATATTACAAGTGGACACAGTGGGCGTTCATACAGATGTTCAACCACTACTACGATAAGCAAGCCGACAAGGCCATGCTGATATCCGGTCTGGTGGCTCACTTCGACAAACAGGGTACAGCCGGCATACATGCCGCTGCCGGCACGGATATGAGTTTTACAGCCGAGGAGTGGAAGGCAATGGATGAGAAGCAGAAGAGCGACGTGCTGATGAACTACCGCATAGCCTATCTCGGCAACTCGATGGTGAACTGGTGTCCCGAACTCGGCACCGTGCTTGCCAATGATGAGGTGAGCGAAGGTCTGAGCGTGCGTGGCGGATACCCCGTGGAGCAGAAGCTGATGTATCAGTGGTGTCTGCGTGTGTCGGCATATGCACAGCGCCTTCTCGACGGGCTCGACCGTCTCGAATGGACAGATTCGCTCAAAGAGACACAGCGCAACTGGATAGGCCGCAGCGAAGGCGCCGAGATGCGCTTCAAGGTGGCCGGTCGCGACGATGTGGAGCTTGAGATATTCACCACACGTGCCGATACCGTATTTGGTGTCACATTCATGGTACTCGCACCCGAGAGCGATTATGTGGCACAAGTCACTACTCCGGAGCAGAAAGAGGAGGTGGACAAATATCTTCAGGCCGTTAAGCACAAGACCGAGCGCGAGCGTATGATAGACAAGCGCATGACAGGTGTGTTCACAGGCTCGTATGCGGTGAATCCTCTTACAGGCAAGAATATTCCCATCTACGTGAGTGACTATGTGCTGGCAGGATATGGCACCGGTGCCATCATGGCCGTGCCGGCTCACGACAGCCGCGACTATGCCTTCGCCCGTGCTTTCAATCTGCCTGTGATACCTCTTATCGAAGGTGCCGATGTTAGTGAGGAAAGTTTCGACGCCAAGGAAGGCCGTATGATAAACAGCTGCGGTGCCGAGCTTGATCTAAACGGACTGGAGGTAAAGGATGCAATAGCCAGAACAAAGAAATTCATAGAGGAGAAGGGTATAGGCCGTGTGAAGGTCAACTATCGCCTGCGCGATGCCATATTCAGCCGCCAGCGCTATTGGGGCGAGCCTTTCCCGGTATATTACAAAGACGGCATACCTCATATGTTGCCGGTAGAGAGTCTGCCTTTGCAACTGCCTGAGATAAGCGCTTATCTCCCTACCGAGACAGGCGAGCCTCCGCTGGGACGTGCCGAGAACTGGAAGACTCCCGAAGGGTATCCTCTCGAACTGAATACTATGCCCGGATTCGCAGGATCGTCGGCCTATTATCTGCGCTACATGGATCCGCGCAACGGCGACGCTCTCGTGAGCGAGGAAGCCAACAGCTACTGGCGGCAGGTCGACCTGTACATCGGTGGTACGGAGCACGCCACAGGTCACCTTATATATTCGAGATTCTGGAATAAATTCCTATACGACATAGGCAAGGTGTGCGAGGACGAGCCTTTCCGCAAGCTTGTCAACCAAGGCATGATACAGGGTCGATCGTCGTTTGCCTACCGTATAAAGGACAGCAATACGTTTGTAAGCGCCGGCCTTAAGGATCAATACGAGGTGAGTCCGATACATGTAGACATAAGCCTCGTGAACAACGACGTGCTCGATACGGAGCGTTTCCGTGCGTGGCGTCCCGACCTCGCCGATGCCGAGTTCATACTTGAAGACGGCAGGTATATATGCGGTTATGCTGTGGAGAAGATGTCTAAGTCGATGTTCAACGTTGTGAATCCCGACGATATAGTGGAGCGCTACGGTGCCGACACGCTACGTCTCTATGAGATGTTCCTCGGGCCGCTCGAGCAGTCGAAACCATGGGATACCAATGGTATCGACGGCGTGAACCGCTTCATAAAGAAACTGTGGAACCTTTTCTATAAAGGAGACACATGTCTGGTGGACGACAGCAAGCCTACTTCCGATAATCTCAAGGCGCTTCACACTCTTATAAAGAAGGTAAGCGCCGATATAGAGAACTTCTCGTTCAATACGTCGGTGGCGGCGTTCATGATATGTGTCAACGAACTCACGCGGCAGAACTGTCATTCGCGCGAGATATTGGCCGATCTGCTTGTTCTTCTTGCTCCGTTCGCACCTCACGTAGCCGAAGAGCTGTGGCATAGTGCTATAGGTCGCGATACCACCATATGCGATGCCGCATGGCCGGTATTCAATGAGGAATATCTCAAGGAATCGAGCGTCAACTATGCAGTGTCGTTCAACGGCAAGGCTCGATTCAACATCACAGTCGATGCAGCCACTCCGCGCGAGGAAGTGGAGAAACTCGCGCTCGGCCACGAGTCTTCGGTAAAATGGCTCGACGGAAAAACCGTGCGAAAGATAATAGTTGTGCCCGGCAAGATTGTGAACATAGTGGTGGGATAAACAATAAATGACGTTTTTTTCCGTTAAAATATTGATGGAAAAAATAGTATTTGCAAGTAACAATCCTCATAAACTCGAAGAATTGCGGAAGATGGTGGGCTCGGAGCTCGCCATCCTTTCGCTTTCCGATATAGGCTGTCACGACGATATACCCGAGACTGCCGATACTCTCGAAGGCAATGCCGTGATGAAAGCCTTATGGGTGAAAGAGCATTACGGCTACGATTGTTTTGCCGACGATACAGGTCTGGAAGTAGAAGCTCTCGGCGGTGCGCCCGGTGTGCATTCTGCCCGCTATGCGTCGGCTGAAGGTCATGACGCTGCCGCCAACACGGCATTGCTCCTGAAAAATCTTTCGGGAAAAGAAAATCGCAAAGCCCGTTTCCGTACAGTGATAGCCCTTATAAAAGGCGACCGCACTTATACAGTCGATGGCATAGTGGAAGGACGTATAATCGATTCACCTGTCGGTTGCGGCGGCTTTGGATACGACCCGGTGTTTATGCCCGACGGATGGAACAAGACATTTGCCGAAGCCACTGCCGACGAAAAAAATGCGGTGAGTCATCGCGGCAGAGCTGTGGCGCGCTTGCTCGAATTATTTGGATCTCTTGACAAGGACACTATCTAATTCAGTATATATGATAAAAAAAATCTTTCTCCTTATTGCCATTATATCCTGTACGGTAAGTGTTTGCGCCCAGCATGCACCGGGTTCGTGGCGGGTGTTACCTATGTCGGCCATGGACTTCGAACTTGTAAAGGAAACTCCCGATAGAGTGTATTACGTTACGGGTGGAGCCTTGTATGCCTACGATAAGGAAAACAACGAGACAGAATACTACACACCCGGCTCGAAGCTGTCGGACAGCGGTGTCGCCGCCTTGAAATATAATAAGGATGAGAAATATCTGATGTGTGTGTACGACAACTGCAACATAGACCTTGTATATGACAACGGCAAGGTGGTGAATCTCCCTGAAATCAAGGATGCCAACCTTACATCGGCCAAGGTTGTCAATCATATATATTTCGGTAAAGGCCGCATATATGTGGCTACATCGTTCGGCATAGTGGTGTTCGACGATCAGAAACATCATGTGATAGAGTCGGGCATATACAATACACCTGTGAGCTTCATTGCCGAGATGGGCGATAATCTGATAATAGCCGCCAAGAATCTAAGCAGCGAGAAGCCGGACATTGTTTATCTCGGAATATCGCCCAAGGCCGACCGTCACAACACTCTCTCTAAGTTCAAACCTCTGCGCGATATAGGTCTTTCAGACTGGATTGTGATATCCGATGACAGCTATATAGCGCCCCTCAGCGGCAAACTGTGGAAAGTAACAGTCGATGCCGGCGGAAATGTATCGATCAACGACACCGGTATTGCAGTGCCGGGTGCAGACAAGTTTGAGAATTACAAGGACGGTTACTACCTCACCTGTAATGATCGCTTCGTAATGCTTGATAAGGAAGGTAATCTCATTTCAAACGTTGATATTCCGGCCGATTTCCGCAAACAGCGTCTGTCGTTCTGGACATCACCTTCATCCGTCTGGGCCGCCGATGCCGCCGGTATCGGCAATTTCGACCTGTCGCAGACCACACCGACAGTCCTCTCCGAAAAATACTTTCCTCAGTCCTCAAAGCAGTTCAACAACTGCTTCGTAGCCTACACCCCCGACGGCGAGGAAGTGTATTTTAATGGGATTGGATTGTCGGAATATCATCCAATGGGTATAAATGGAGGGGATGCCTATAATACACCATTCTTGTTGGAAAGTTATAATTGGAAAACCGGTGATTTTAAATCTTTGTATCCGACAGATATCAAAGATAAATATTCAAATTATCAAAAATTGGGTCTTTTATACGGTGGGCAAGGTCAAATAACTGTGGATAATGAAGATGATTCATTTGTATATTTTGCCAATAATTTTGATGGTCTATTTGTTATAAAAGACAGAAATGTTTATTACAGATTCTCAAAAGAAAATTCACCTCTTTATGCACATTGGGGTACAAGAACTTTTGATGCTACTTTTGATAATAAAGGTAATCTATGGGTGGGAACCTGGCATTATACACAAGGGCCGGTTGGAGTTTCAAACGGTTCACCTTTTAAGATTTTACCGAAAGAATCATTGGAAATTCTTAAAAAAAATCCAAAAATACTTGAAGAAAAGGATGCTTCCGGAAATTATAAATACTGGTTGCAACCTAAATGGCCTTATAATGATGCAGGAAGGCCTGATATGAAAATTTTATTTTCTTCTAAATATAACAAAGGTCTTAGAATAGGACATTTAAGTGTTGGTACTCCGTTGGTTGGTTACGATACAAAAGGTACTACTGATGTAAACGATGATTCATATTCTATATATACAGGATTGGTAGATCAGGATGGCAATTCATTTTCCACTAACTTTATGTGGATCATTGAAGATAAAAACGGTAAATTATGGCTTGGTAGTAATACTGGAATTTTAATTGTAGAAGATTTAGAGCAGTTAGGAATATCTACCACATCATATTTGAATGTCAAGCGTCCTAAAGTAGCACGCAATGACGGTACTAATTTTGCAGACTATCTTCTTGACAGTGAGACTGTGATCTGTATAGCTGTTGATTCCAATAATAAGAAGTGGATAGGTACAGCAAATTCAGGACTGTTTTATGTAAATGAGGACGGTACGGAGATTCTTGCCGAATACCGCACGGACAACTCTCCTTTGCTTTCAAATACCATTACCATGCTTGCCTGCGATCCGCATGGCAATGATGTGTTGATAGGCACACCCGAAGGTCTGTTCCTTTACAGTTCCGATTCGGCACCTGCTGCCGAAGATTACAGCGATGTATATACTTATCCCAACCCCGTACGTCCCGATTATACAGGATGGATCACCATCAACGGTCTTATGGACAAATCTCTTATTAAAATTGCCGATCAGCAGGGCAATGTGATATGGACAGGCAGATCGGAAGGCGGTATGGCTCAATGGGACGGTTGCGATGCCGCCGGCAACCGTGTCCGTTCGGGAGTATATCTCGTGATGGCGTCGCAGAATGCCACCGGCAGTGCGTCGGGTGCTGTTGCAAAGATAGTTGTAATCAACTGATAGAATGGAAATGTACGATAGACTGAAATATACAGACGAGACAGACAAGAGTCTCGGTATCGCGGGCATGGCGATAACCTTGATGGCCTGCGACTGCGAGGACATGCTTGCTGGAGTATCCCTTGAAGAAGATGAGGAATCACTGTCTATGGCCGAGGAGTTTTTCTTCGGCGGTAATCCGAGGTTTTCGGCAAAGATCGCTTGGAACGAGTTGTTGAGACAGTTTCAGGTTACTGCTGCAATGCTAATAGGCAATGTACTATGTCGTAGATTCTGTACCGGTACGTCGCCCGATGCCGACATGCTCAGACTCGTGCATGATATCATCATCGAGGAAGGCAGTAACTACTGTTCGCTCGACGAAGACGAATCCGAGGCAGTATATAATAAGAACTATCGTTATTACAACAGTCTTTTCACGCATCCTACCGTAGCTATCGTGGCGCGTGACTTTGCCTCTGCATTGCGTATGCAGCGCCGTATGACTGCCGGTGATGTAATAGACAATTTGCGACGCTTGGGCAGTATATGATATGAAAATTCTCCTTTTGGGCGATTACAGCAACTATCATGCCTGTTTAGCTGTAGGACTGCGTAGGTTGGGTCACTATGTTACCGTGGCCTCTGATGGCTCGGAATGGATGAATACAGATACTGATGTATATCTTGGGCGCCCGATAGCCGGACGTGCAGGTGGTGCATTGCTATACCTTAAAATACTCGCTTCAAATCAGTTGAAAGGGTATGATATTGTCTCAATTATCAGCCCTTCTTTTGTTCAGTTGCGACCTTCGCGTCTTAAACATATATTCGACAGACTACGCAGGCAAAATGGCAAGGTATTTCTCTCGGCTATCGGTACAGACAAGGCATTTATGGATATGATAATCTCGCCTGATTGTCCGCTTCGTTATTCTGAATTTCATACTTCACCGGGAGTTTTCTATCAGAAGAATATTAAAGAACTTCAGGAAAACTGTAGATGGCAGCAAGGCGATATAGGCAGATTTTGTGATTATATATATGAGCATGTCGATGGCGTGACAACGGCTCTATACGAATATCATCTCGCCATGCAGCGCATATTTCCAGATGAGAAACTTGCATATGCAGGTGTACCTATAGATATGAAAACTATCAAACCTATTGACAGACAGTTATGTGCTGATGACAAGGTTAATATGTTTTTGGGAAGAATAGATTATCATAAAGCAATAAAAGGAACAGATCGTATTGGAGAAATAGCAGAAACTATTGCAAAAGAATATCCTGAAAAATGTTCTCTTGACATTGTAGAAAATGTTCCTTACAACAAATATCTGAAAAAACTTGCAAAAGGAGATTTGGTTCTTGATCAGTTGTATTCATACACACCCGGTACAAATGCACTTCTTGCTATGGCTGCAGGACAGGCTGTACTTTCGGGAGCTGAGCCGGAGTACTACGATTTTATTGGAGAAAATGATAATCATCCCATAATCAATGCAGTTCCTGATGATGATGTATTGTATGAGACTATTAAGAATTACATACTGAATCCCGATAATCTCAGACAGGCAGGTGCTCTCGGTCGTGATTTTGTAAAAAAACACAATGAAACTAAAGTAGTTGCACAGCATTGTATTGATTTTTGGAATTCCAGATTATGACACTCGAGGTTCTGATAGCAACATTCGGTATAGAAGGTATAGAAAGAGTAGCAAAAATGGACTTGCCGCGTATAAATAATGTGTCATACCTTGTGAGTCTTCAAAATCCTTATAAGGAAGCAATAGTAATACCTCAAAATCTCCGTAGATGCGATATAAGAGTATGTGAGACAGCTTCTATTGGTCTTGGGCGCAACCGCAACAATTCCATAATTAACAGTATAGGTGATATACTTCTTATAGCAGACGATGATCTGGTTTATACGGAGGAAAGGCTGTTGAGTGTTATGAGGGTATTTGAGAGTCATCCTGAACTTGATTTTGCAACATTCAGATATGAAGGGGGAGATAATAAACATTATCCCGACTTTGAATTTGATTTGGCAGTCGAGCCTAAAGGTTACTACATCACATCGTTTGAGATAGCTCTCCGAAGAAAAAGTCTGCTGGAGAGTCTTAAATTTTCAGATATAATTGGTGTTGGTAATAATGTATTTGGAGCCGGCGAGGAGAATCTATTTGTTTATCGGATTATTCGAGCCGGAATGAAGGGGCGTTTTTTTCCTCTTACTATTGTACATCATCCCGGACTTACAACGGGCTGCCGGCAGGCTTCTCTCTCATCTTTGCGTGGACAAGGCAACTGGTTGCGCCTGCGTTATGGTACAATAATGGGCTACTTGCGGCTGATTCGCGACATACCACGCCGCAATGCACCATGGTATAAATCATTTTTCTTTATGACACAAGGATTTATACTGTCATATTATTACTTTACAAAAGATGGTATTGATAAGCAAAAAAAAATTACTCGTCATCTCGACGAGCAATCTCTTTAACCTTAAATCTAATACCATGAAAAACACAATGCAAAATTATAAATTATATGTTATATAACATAATTTTAGGGTGTAAAAATAAAATAATTAACAATATTTAATAATGAAAAATTTTATCAAATCTTTTATAGGAGTAATACGTATTTTATATCATTATATGTATGATCCTATACGACTGGAATTTATACTTACAGATTATTGTAATCTGAATTGTAAAGGGTGTACGCATTATTCTCCTGTCGCTCCAAAAGAATTTACAACTATTCAATCTTTAAAGAATAATATGTCACATATATCTTCCTTTATCAAAAAGGGAATAAAAGACATTTATCTTATCGGAGGAGAAACGCTTCTTTATCCTGATATTATAGAATCGATGATTATAGCCCGGAAGTATTTTCCTGAAAGTAATATATTTATATTTACAAATGGAATTTTATTACCAAAAATGACTGATGAATTCTGGGTGCACTGTAAAAAACTAAAAATTCAAATTGCCATAACTCGTTATCCCATAAATTTTGATTATGATATATTAATGGATTTATGTAATCAAAAAGGTATTACAGCATCAGTATTTGGAGATAGAGAACAAAAAAACTCATTCTTTAAATTTTCTTTGGACATAACCAAATCACAAAATAAATATATATCTCACTTAAAGTGTTATAACAGAGGATGTATTACAGTGGTTGATGATAAGATATATCCTTGTTCGATAAGCGCATGCGTTAAACATCTGAATAATGCTTTTGGAATGAGATTCGAGCATTTGGATTCTGATTATATATACGTGAAGGATCTTAAGTCTATATCACAATTAAAAAAGCTTAGGAACAAACCTGTTCCATTCTGTTCATATTGTATTAATCCTCCTGTCACTACTAATTATGGTAGGTCAAAAAGAATTAAGGAAGAGTGGATGAATTAAACTTTTCGTATAATTCATAGTAGTCTCCTATTTTGGCGATCCGATATCCTCGGCTTGTTAAAAGTTTTTGAGAATTTGGAAGACTCTTATCTTCGGATTCTTTTACAAGAAGGATATGGTCGTATCTATTCGATAAGGATTTTAAGATATCAAGATCCTTTTCTTTATCCATATAATAGAAATGATTTAAGTTATATGTCACGCTGTCGTTATAGACATAATCGAACTCATATCTTATAGTACCAATTATAGAAAATGGTATGTCGTTTTTCTTAAGTGAATCGATCAATATTGATATTTCAGAATGGCGAAAATTCTCTTTATTGTCGGCTTTAATTCCTTTAAGATGAGGTATTGAACTGTAATTAGATGTGGAGTTTTTTGCATTATAAAATGCTGTATAAGCAGACATTATTATGATAGGTAAAATAATAAATATTGTGAGGTTTTTTATTATTTTTCTATAATAGGTATATATTATGGCATAAGTCAAAGGAATAGAGCAAATTGCCATAGGACGTTCCAAAAAACCGTCTGACCCGATTCCGGCCAATAATGAACAACATAATATTATTAGTATAGTAAAATATGGAGGTTTTATTATCGAACTGTGTGATTGATTATAAAGCCATGGAAGTGAAATAAGGATGGCAAACAATCCGATATAAATACCTGCAGCATAATCTCCCGACAATATAAAAGTCTTTATAAAAAACAGGGCTAAGATAGTGCTGGTTAATATTGATATAATGAAATTTATGGCGTAATTCTTTTTGACAGTGGACATATAGCATGAGCAAGCGAAACAAAACAACATGGGGTAAAAACCCATTATCGTTCTTCGAGAGACGTCTTTCCATCGCCATAATATAAATTCTTTATCAAAATGGCCGTTGATTATATTGTCTGCACACCAAGAATTTATGTATGTTGAAATGTCTCCTGATGTGATTACCAAGATGGTAATACAAGAGACAATAGCAAAAACGCTCAATCCGATCATACTGTCGGTTGCTATGTGTGTCCATTGATATTTGCCATCTCCGTCTCTCCGGCAGTATATTATACAGATAAAAATAAGAGGTAAAGCGGCTAAAGTTGGAATTCTACTTAAAACCATAATAGCTGTTGTAAGACCTACGATGGCAATTCTAATATATGATGGTGACTGAGCGTAAACAAGTAATGCGATTGTGAACATAGTCATGAAGGGATATGCACCTGCATCCCAGCCATAAAGCGTCTGGCATGCGAATCCGATACCAAGACACATCATAAAAAATAAAATGGAGCTAAGTAAGAAACGTTTAGTTTTCCAATATAAGTAGATGCAACATAATGCTATGGACACCTGATAGCAAATAACCATTAGAATTCTGAAATTAATTACTTCGTTACCCCAAATTTTTTGCCATAGATTGCCTATGTAGAATGTAAGCATAGCCATAGGCGCTGAAGTATAATTCATACAACACAAAATCTGATAGGCTTCATCCCTATATATCATCCAATTCCCCAATCCTATATAAGGTAGGATGATGCCAAAGGCTAACAGCAAGCAGGATATTATTTTCAATATGCCTATTTTTGTTTTTAATTGCATAAAATTCGTTATAATAAATGATTAATCAAATTTAGCCGAGTCTTTGTCCGAGCAGGAAGGTTGTTACTCTCACCCAGCGGCTGTCGCGGTGGCTTTGCAGATATTTGTAGGCGAGCCACGGTATGTAGATACCGCTTGTAAGCGACAGGATTGTGTAGACCCACCATGGCAGCTGTACATAGTGATGCAGTATCTGCTGTGAGGCGACATTGCAATACCATGAAAGCAGGAATATTATATAATTTGCTCCGATAAGATGATCCAGCACGGTTATTTTTCTTGATTCCAATATTTTGGCCAGACTTATGCACATGGCGATTCCGGCCAAGGAGCATATCGGGACAAACGCAGTGTTTTCCGTCACAAAATACAATATTGCCCAGGCAGCTGATATAAAGGCAAAGAAACAGACCGATGTCCAGATTATATATCGGTCGATATAAGTTGAATATCTGCAATATACGATACCGCATACAAAGAATATGCCCAATTCTGCCGCTCTGTCAAGCGAGAGAATGGTGGTGATGTTTTCCGGTAAAAATATCATGATACAAGTCGCCCCCCCTATCAACATTATGTAAATCAACGCATTATGTATATTTGGTATTTCGCAGACAGTGATAAAGGCATATGTGGTTATCAGCAATATAAAGCTTGCCTGTAAGAACCAAAAATATGGGATGACCATTTTGTCGCCATACAATACGGATTGGACGAGCGATTCAAAAGTTGGGGAGATTGTGTCGTCTGCGATGTCCGACATCATGGCTCTCGGTATGAATGTCACCAATGTTAGAACAAAGAATGGAAGCAGCAATCTCTTTACTTTGACAGTGAAGAACTGAGAAAGCGAAGTCTTCTTTTTATGAACCATCCGGGTCGTAAACAGCATCAGAAATCCCGACACGAATACAAAAAGCGGCATTCTGAAACTATACAACATCTTGTATATAAGCATGTTTCCATAATGGTCGTATGGATATTCATGGAAAGAATGCCCTAATACAACCAATATGATACCTATTACCTGCAGATAGGCTATGAATTTCAGGAATGAACCGCTATTGTTCTGAACCATGAATGCAAAGGTAATGATTTACATCAATACACAGCGATTCTCGGGCATAAAAAACGTTGCCGCAATTTGTGTGGCGGCAACGTTTTTTATTGTTGGTGAGACCTGTCATGCCAGGCCGGCGATGGCCTCGGGGGTGAGGCCGGAGGCGGCGAGGAGGTCGGCGGCGCGGTAGCGGTCGGGGAAGGCTTTGGGCAGGCCGAGGCATTTCACGGCCACGGGGGCGTCGCCGAGGTATGCGGCTATCTTTTGGCCGAGGCCGCCGTCGATGCTGTTGTCTTCGAGGGTGATTATCAGGCGGAAGTCGCGCAGGTTGTCGAGCGTGGCGGTGTCGAGCCGCGACATATATCGCGGGTTTATCACCATCGGGTCGAGTCCGCGTCCGGCCATCAGCCGTGCGGCTTCGATGCCCATGCCGAGGAATGATCCGGCGGCTAAGATGGCCACGTCGCGGCCGGGACGCACGGTTTCATAACCTATCTTGTTGTAGTCTACGGCAAAGTCGCCGTCGCGGTTCACTACCGCGCCGCCGGGCGTACGCACCACCACCGGGGTCTCCTTCTGCTCCACAGCCCATCGGAGCATGGCGAGGTATTCCTCGGCGCAGGTGGGGGCGAGAAACAGTATGCCGGGGATGTTGGAGATCATCGGCACATCGAAAAATCCGAGGTGTGTGGCGTCGTTCATGCCCCATACTCCGGTGTAGAATGTCACGAACGTGGCTGCTGTGCCGTTGATGGCCACGTCCTGCGACAGCTGGTCGTAGGTACGTTGCAGGAATGTTGCCGGCTCGGCCACTATCGGTTTCATACCTTCCTTGGCCAGCCCCGAGGCCATGGCCACGGCCTGCTCCTCGGCGATGCCGACGTCGACAAACTGCTCTCCGGCCTCGTCGCGTCGTGCCGGTCCGAAACCCACGGCACCGGGCACGCCGGCGGTGATTGTCACCACCTCGCGGTCGTCTCTCATCTGCTGCATGGCGAAGTCGGCAAACATGCCTATGTACGTCGGCTCGTCGGAATCTCCGACAAGTTTGCCCGTCGCCGGATCGAAAGGCCCCGAGTAGTGGAATTTCTCCTTGTATTCCTCGGCCACGGGCAGGCCCATGCCCTTCTCGGTGTTGAGATGCACCACTATGGGGCTGTTGATGTTCTTGACGCTGCGGAATGCCTCGATAAGGTCTTCGAGGTTGTTGCCTCGCTTCACATAGATATACTTGTAGCCGAGGGCTTTGAAATAGTTGTCCTGTGCCTTGCCGTCGCTCAGGCGCAGGGCGGTGAGGTTTTCGGAAAGTGCGGTATGGTCGGGGGCGATGCTCATCTGGTTGTCGTTTACAATCACAATGAAGTTGGTGCCGGCCATCGATGCGAAGTCGAGTCCCTCGAATGCTTCGCCGCCAGTGAGCGAGCCGTCGCCTATCACGGCCACTACGTTATAATGCTCGTGGCGCAGATCGCGAGCCTTGGCAAGACCCGATGCCAGCGATACCGATGTGGAGGTATGGCCTACCGAGAACAGGTCGTAAGGGCTTTCCTTAGGATTGGTATAACCCGTCACGTCGTCGTATTTCTCGGGGTCGAGAAAGGCCTCGATGCGACCGGTGAGCATCTTGTGGACATACGTCTGGTGCGACACATCGTATACGATTCTGTCGGTCGGAGCGTCGAACACGTAGTGCAGCGCTATGGTGGCTTCAAGGAATCCGAGGTTCGGTCCTACGTGGCCGCCGTGGTGTGCGAGTTTGGTTATCAGCGCTTTGCGCAGGTCGCTTGCAATCTGAGTAAGCTCGTCGATAGATTTGCCTTTTATGTCAGCGGGAGAGTGTATTTCGGCTATGTTCATGATGTAAATGGTTTTGTCATGCAAAATTAACAAGTATTCAGCATAAAAAGCCAACCCGATTTATCGAAATTACAACCATTTTTACTAATTTTACCATTCCAAACATTTCTCTGCGATTATGAAGATAGGATTTGACGGCAAGCGTGCCATGCAGAACATGACCGGACTCGGCAACTACTCGCGCCTCGTGGTGGGCTCGCTGTCGGCCATGTATCCGTCCGACGAGTATGTGCTGCTGTGTCCGCGTGTGCGCGACAACGACCGTATCGCGCCCATCCTGGAGCGCGAAAATGTATCGGTGGTCACTCCCGGCGGGCTGCTGCGCCGCATGCCCTCGCTGTGGCGCTCCGTCGAGATGGTGCACTACTGGCCGCGCCTCGGCCTCGACGTATATCACGGCCTCAGCAACGAGATCCCTGTCACGGCCTCCTTGGCTCCCGTGCCTACCGTCGTCACCATCCACGACCTGATATGGCGACGCATCCCCGGGGACTATGCCGCCGTCGACCGTCGCCTCTACGACTTCAAATACGGCCGCTCGGCACGCATCGCCACCCGCATCATAGCCATAAGCGAGCGCACCAAGGCCGACATCATTGCCGACTGGCACATATCGCCCGACAAGATCGACGTCGTATATCAGGGTTGCGACCCAATCTTCAGCCGCCCGGTCGACTACGAGGAGCGCACCCGCATCCGTGGGCGGTACAACCTGCCCGACCGCTATATCATATCGGTAGGTACCCTTCAGGGGCGCAAGAACCAGCTGCTCGCCGTGCGGGCGCTGCCTTCCCTGCCTGCCGATGTCGCCCTCGTGCTCGTGGGCGGCGGCGACAGCCGCTACATCGCCCGCATCGAAGCCGAAGTCCGCTCGCTCGGCGTCGCCGACCGTGTGCTGCACCTGCGCGATGTGCCGTTCGACGACCTCCCCGGCCTCTATGCCTGCGCCGTGTTCTCCTCCTACACCTCGCGCTACGAGGGCTTCGGCATCCCCGTTATCGAATCCCTTTCGGTCGGCACGCCCGTCATAGCCTGCACCGGATCGTGCCTCGAGGAGGCCGGCGGCGACGGCGCCATCTACGTCGACCCCGACGACACCCTCGCCTATGCCGAGGCCGCCCGCAGCCTGCTCGAAAAAGCCTACCTGCGCGACCGCCTTGCTGCCGCCGGCCACCGCCATATCAAGCGCTTCACCCCCGCCGCCTTCACCTCCGGCATCATCGCCACCTACAACAAAGCTATCCTCGACTTCAATGTGAAATAAGAAATATACAGAATATTCAAATATTTCACTTTGAAGTGAAATATTTATTGTATCTTTGCGTTGTAATACCAAATAGATACCTTTTATGAGTGAAGTTGAGCTGATATTATTGAATAATGGAGACAAGTGTACCGTTTATACGATACAGTTTCTCGGAGATGAACGTCACGAATTTGATAAATTTGTCAGCAAATTTCGCGAGGATTCCGAGCTTAATGCCGATTATCGAGCCATAATTCGAATACGATAGAAACCGACAAAACTTTTGAAATATGAAAGCAGATCCGAATTATCTTCAGAAATTGTTTGCCGAGATTCCGAATGAGGAACGGGAAGCCACAAAGCTTTCATTCGAAATATCAAACCGTATCCACTTACTGATGGAAGAACGCGGTCTGTCCAAAAAGCAATTTGCTGATGCGATAGGGCGGCGCCCGAGCGAGATTACAAAATGGCTAAGTGGCGAACATAATTTCACTATCGCCACACTTGCCATGTTGTCTACATTTTTCGGCAAATCAATCATTTCGGTTTGATAAAAACAATCAACAGTCATGGAAAAAGACGTATTCATCAGTTATAGCCGCAGGGATTCGGTTGTGGCCGACCGCATATGCCGGGCGCTCGACCGTGCCGGCATCTCGTATTTCATCGACCGGCAGGGTATCGCGGGCGGCATGGAGTTTCCGGAAGTGCTCGCCAACGCCATCGTCGGTTGCAAGATATTTCTTTTTGTAGCGAGCCGTAACTCCTACCAGTCCGACTATACCAACAACGAGATAACTTTTGCTTTCAACCGCAAGCGCCGCATGCTGCCCTATATCATCGACGGCTCGGCGCTGCCCATCGCCCTCGAGTTCACATTCGCCCGTATCAACCGGCGCACCATCGAGGAGCACCCCATCGACACCGTCCTCGTCGACGACCTCCTCGATCTCCTCGGCCGCCAAAAAACAACGTCGCAAGCCGCGACGACCCGGCGGCTGTCTGCCCCGGAAATGCATCAGTACGGATGTATAGCTTACATTGAACAAAAATATGCCGAAGCGGTGGAGTGGTTCACTAAAGCTGAGGGGTATTTCTTAGCACAGAATAATCTTGGAGAATGTTATTATTATGGCCGAGGCGTTCCACAGGATTATGCAGAAGCCGTTAAATGGTACCGCAAATCTGCTGAACAGGGGTATTTCTTAGCACAGAATAATCTTGGAGAATGTTATTATTATGGCCGAGGCGTTCCACAGGATTATGCAGAAGCCGTTAAATGGTACCGCAAATCTGCTGAACAGGGGGATGCCGAATCGCAATTTAATCTTGGATATTGCTATCATTATGGTAAAGGCGTTCCTCAGGATTATGCCGAAGCGGTGGAGTGGTTCACTAAATCTGCTGAACGGGGGAATGTGGATGCGCAGTCTAATCTTGGAGTATGCTATTATAATGGCCAAGGCGTTCCACAGGATTATGCGGAAGCCGTTAAATGGTATCGCAAATCTGCCGAACAGGGGAATGCCAAAGCGCAGTCTAATCTTGGAGTATGCTATTATAATGGCCAAGGCGTTCCACAGGATTATGCAGAGGCAATCAGGTGGTACAAAAAGTCAGTCGAACAAGGAGATGCCAGCGCGCAATATCGTCTTGGTTTATGTTATTATTATGGGAAAGGTGTGCTTGAAGATGAAGTTAAGGCTTTTGAATGGTTCAGTAAGTCAGCAGAACAAGGTTATATAGCATCTCAAAATATGGTGGCTAAATGTTATCGCTATGGAAGAGGCATTAAGAGCGATTATGAAGAAGCGTTGCGATGGTTTAGAAAAGCGGCTGCAAAAGGAAATTTTGATGCAATGAAAGGTCTTGCTGATTGCTATGAAAGAGGTATAGGAGTCGACAAGGATGAGGCGGAGGCTGTTGAATGGTATCGTAAGGCTGCTGTTCAAGGTCATGGCTCGAGCATGTATGCACTTGGATACCGTTATTATATTGGATACTATGTTGGGACAGAACTCAAACGTGATTATACAGAAGCCGTAAAGTGGCTTCTTAATGCCGCGCAAAAAAATATTGTTGGAGCCATGCCTTATCTTGCAGAATGTTATTATGAAGGCAAAGGCGTTCCTAAAGATTATGGAGAGGCTATAAAATGGTATAAAAAAGCAGCCGCACAAGGTAATTTTTCGGCTCAATTTGCTCTTTCGAAACTAGGCGTGAAATAAGCTTTTAAAAGCTGTAGTTTCAGATCAATCGGTGTTCTTGTTTTTTTGTTTTCATAATATAAAATTATCGTTTTCTACCTATTTTTGTAACTTTTTCTACCAACATTGTGCTGATGCCGGCGGGTTGTACCGGGCGTACGAGCCGTACGTCCATACATCAAAACATCCGTGGAAATCTGTGTAATCCGTGTGGAAATATGCGGATGGCGGGCTTCGCACGCCCTGCCCGCATGGCGACCATCCGGCGGGCCGTACGTCCCTACTTTGGGTTGATATGATTGTTGGACGGATTATTCAACATTCCGCCGCGTGTTTGCGTTTTTTTTGTTAACTTCGCGCTATGAAACAGGATAACACATCCAAGACTCTGCTTGTGATCGGCGCGGGTGGCTTTATCGGCGGATTCATCGCCGCCGAAGGTCTGCGCCGCGGCTACGACGTATGGGTGGGCGTGCGCGCGAGCACTTCGCGCCGGTATCTCACCGATCCGCGCCTGCACTTCGTGGTGTTCGACTACGACGACCCCGATCAGGTGGAACGCACCCTGCTCGAGGCCGCACCTTCGCCTCACGGCTGGAACCATATAATATGGAATCTCGGCGCCACGAAGTGCGCCAACTTCGGCGACTTCAACCTCATCAACTTCCTGTATCCCCGCACATTCGTGGAGCTGCTGAGGCGCAACAACATGGTGCCCGACAGATTCCTGTACATGAGCTCGCTCAGCGCCCTCGGCCCCGGCGACGAGAAGACCTATGCGCCGCTCACCTCGCGTACCGTCCCCAATCCCGACACCCGCTACGGCCTCAGCAAGATAAAGACCGAGACATATCTCGAGACCTTGCCCGACTTTCCGTGGATAATATTCCGCCCCACAGGCGTATACGGCCCGCACGAGAAGGACTACCTCATGATGGTGAAGAGCATCGACTCGCATGTCGACTTCGGCGTGGGCTACCGTCCGCAGCTGCTCACCTTCATATATGTCGACGACCTGGTGGAGGGGATGTTCGACGCCCTGGCCTCCGACCGCACCCTGCGCCGCAAGTATATCATCAGCGAGGGCCGATCCTACACGCAGCGCGATTTCCGCTCCATGGTGGCCGCTGCGCTCGGCAACCGTTGGGTGGTACCTGTCAAGCTGCCCCTGTGGGCGGCGTACGTGGCGTCGGTGGCGTGCGAGAAGTGGGGACTCATGCGCATGAAGCCCTCGACCCTCAACCGCGACAAGTTCAAGATAATGAAGCAGCGCAACTGGAGCTGTGATATCTCCGACGCCCAATGCGACTTCGGCTTTGAGCCGAAAGTCGACCTCCGCGAGGGCATCCGCCGCACAGTCGAGGCATACCTCGCCGACAAGGCCGCCGCGCGGCAGAAAGGAGCCAAAGCCTGATGCTGCCTCCTCCGCCCCGTACACCGCGCGCCCCATGGTGGTTTGTGGTCGTCATACTGTTGGTGTCACTCCCCACATTCACCTTCATACCGCAGGCCGCCGATGTGGTGGAGCAGGCCCGATGGCTCGGCACGGCATACATGGGCTGGCTCTATCCCGCCTATGTGGTGATATCGGGCATCTGCGCGTGGATGTGCTACCCGCAGCGCCGCGCTGTGGCGTGGATACTCGTCGCACTTGTAGCCCTCACAGATATAGGCTTGTTTATCACAGTAATATAAGACCAATCCCCGCCCGTGTCACCTCTCGAAGAACAATACCTCGTCGCCCACTCGTCGCCCGAGCCGCAAATGCTCGCCGACCTCTACCGCCACACACATCTCACACGGCTCTACCCCCGCATGTGCTGCGAGCCACTGCAGGGGCGCCTGTTGGTGATGCTCACCCGCATGATACGCCCCCGCCGCATACTTGAGCTCGGCACATTCAGCGGTTATGCCACTCTGTGTTTTGCCGAGGGCATGCCCGACGGCGCCGAGGTGCACACCGTAGAGATCGACGACGAGGCCGAGGACGCCCTGCGCGATGTATTCGCCCGCTCGCCCCGTGCCCGCGACATACACCTTCATATCGGCGACGCCATGCGGGTGGTGCCCGAAATATCTTCCGAGCCGTGGGATATGGTGTACATCGACGCCAACAAACGTTCCTATCCCGACTATCTATGGCTCGTGAAACCCCTTGTACCCTCGGGTGGATACATTCTGGCCGACAACACCATCTGGAGCGACTTTGTGCTCGACACCGAGCGACGGCACGACCCGCAGACCCTCGGCATACATGCCTTCAACGAGGATGTCGTCGCCGACCCCGACCTCGAGTGCGTGATGCTCCCCATCTACGACGGACTCACCATAATACGCAAGCGATGAAAAAGAAAACGATATGGGACATGCACCGGCTCACCGCCGACGAATTTCGCGCCGCTCCAAAAATACCGCTCGTAGTGGTGCTCGACAACGTGCGGTCGCTCAATAATATAGGATCGATATTCCGCACCTGCGACGCCTTTGCCGTGGAGCGGCTCGTGCTGTGCGGCATATCGCAGACACCTCCCTCGCCCGAGATACACAAGACCGCCCTCGGCGCCGAAGACACCGTGGCATGGCAATATTACCCCGATACGATGCAGGCCGTGGAGGCGCTGCGTGCCGAAGGCTATACGGTGTGCTGCCTCGAGCAGGTGCAGGGTTCGGTATCGCTCGAACGGTTCGAGCCGGAGGCAGGCCGCCGCTACGCCTTCATCGCCGGCCACGAGGTAGACGGTGTGGCTCAGGCTGTGGTCGACGCCTGCGACCTGTGCCTCGAGATACCGCAGGCCGGCACCAAGCACTCGCTCAACGTCGCCGTCTCCACCGGCATCACCATATGGCACTTCTTCAGCCGTCTGCGGTGACTTTTCCGTAAAAAATTCCTACCTTTGTATCCGCTATGGAATCCAATGCAAAAGGCATCACAATTTATTGCGGCTCGGCGGCGGGCAAAGATCCCCGCTATGCCGAGGCCGCAGGCGTCATCGGCGCCGAGGTGGCCCGCCTGGGCCTTGACCTCGTATATGGTGGCGGCTCCATGGGGCTGATGGGCGCTGCGGGTCGTGCCGCACGCGCTGCCGGCGGCCGCACTGTGGCCGTGATACCGCAGTTCATGGTGGAGCGCGGTTGGAACGACCCCGAGTCGACCATCACCGACATCACCCCCGACATGCACGCCCGCAAGCGCCGCATGGCCGTCCTCGCACGCGGAGTCATAGCGCTGCCCGGGGGCATCGGCACCCTCGAGGAGCTGAGCGAGATAATCACCTGGCGCCAGCTCGGCCTGTACTACGGCAACATCGTGATACTCAACGTTGCCCGCTACTACGATTCGTGGCTGGCGCAGATCGCCGACGCTATCGCCGCCGGTTTCCTGCCCGCCGACCACATGTCGCTGTTCCGTGTCACCGCAAATCCGGCTGTGGCCGTGGCTCTCGCCGCCGCCGAGCCCGACCGTCTCAACCTCCACGCAAAATTCTGAGATGCCCTCGATAAGCACTGATGCCCTCGACAACGCCCTGCATGTGTCGGCCGCGACCCCGGCCGATACGGTCGCCGCGACGCCCGATTCGGTGATAATCATTCCGGCCTCGGCGGATGGTGTTGTGAGTCCGTTCGACGCCACACTCGACACGGCCCGTCTGCAGGCTCTTTTTCCGGCGGGATATTCCGACACGCTGTATACGGCTGTCGCCGCGGTGCCTGCAGCATGGGAGTCGGGGCTCGAGCCTGTAGGCCGCGACATACATCCCGGCAAAAGCACGGTGTTCATCAGCGTTATCGCCTTGCTTTTTGTGGTGATGACCTTCAGTTTCCGTACCATCGGCCGGCTGCTGCGTTTTTATGGCGAGGAACTTGTGAACGTGCGCCGTGGCCGCGACAATGTGTTCGACGACCGGCCGACAGGCGATACCCGCGTTCTGGTTCTGCTCGTGATACAGTTTGTGGTGAGTGCCGGCATCCTGCTCGCCGGCGGCATATCCGTTATGTCGGGTGCCGGCCATGCGCTCATGACTCCTGTTGGAGTAGCCGGAGTTATAGGTATAGTAGGATTGTATTATATATTTGAACTCGCCGCCTACACCGTGGTGGGATATACCTTCGCAAGCACCGACGGCCGGCGCGAGTGGCTGCGCGGATTCAATGCCTCCCAGGCTTTGCTCGGTGTGGTATTGGCTGTGCCGGCCATACTTGTCATATTCTATCCCGCCACTATCCGATGGATGACAGCTTTTGGCCTTTTGGGATACTTTATGGCAAGATTGTTCTTTATTTCAAAGGGTTTTAGAATTTTTTATGATAAAATCGGCAGTTTGCTCTATTTTATTTTGTACCTTTGCACCCTTGAAATCATACCTTTGATTTTGGTGTATAATTGCTCTGTTTTTGAGCTCGTCTGATCCCGGGAGCCGCACAATCCGTGCAGTTCTCCTAAAATCTTACCCAGAGTGAAAGTCAAGAAAATTTTAGTATCTCAGCCTAAACCTTCATCCGAAAAATCACCTTACTTTGAATTGGCGGAAAAATACGGTGTCGACATCGTGTTCCGTCCGTTCATAAAGGTCGAGGGGCTGTCTGCCAAGGAATTCCGTGCACAGAAAGTCTCCATACCCGAACACACGGCCATTATCTTCACTGCCAAAACCGCAATCGACCACTTTTTCCGTCTCTGCGAGGAGATGCGCTACAATGTTCCCGACACGCAGAAGTATTTCTGCACATCCGAGACCATCGGCAAATATCTGCAGAAATATATCGTATACCGTAAGCGCAAGATATTCAATTCTCCCACAGGCAAACTCGCCGACCTTCTCCCCTACATGCTCAAGCATAAGGACGAGAAATACCTCTTTGCCGTATCGGACGTCAACAACGGTTCCGACGCCGAGGTGCTCGGTGAGAAAATCAAGTTCGACCGTGCTGTGATGTATCGTACTGTCAGCAACGATTTCGCTCCCGACGAGCCGTTCGACTACGATATGCTTGTGTTCTTCTCGCCGCAGGGGATCGAGTCGCTGATGAAAAACTTCCCCGACTTCAACCAGGGCGACATAGCTATCGCCACCTTCGGTCCCACCACTACCAAGGCCGCCAAGGATGCCGGTCTGCGCGTCGACATTGAGGCTCCCACCGCAAAGGCGCCCTCCATGACCGCCGCCATAGAGCACTACCTTGCCGAGCACAACGCTCCCGCACAGGCGATGTGAAATATCATGTAATGCCGCGATGAAAGGCCTGCGCCTTTATAAAAAGGAAAAACTCTGCTCGACGGTCGCCGTCGAGCAGCTCTTTATGCGCGGCAGCGACACCACCGGCGCACTCGATTATCCCCTGCGCGCCGTGTGGCGTCCCAATCCACGCCGCAGCAGCGATGCCGCTGTGGCGTTTCTCATCACTGTTCCCAAGAAGCGCCTGCGCCACGCCGTCGACCGCGTGTCCATGCGCCGCCGCATACGCGAGGCATACCGCCTGCAGCGCCACATCTACCCCCTCCCCGCCGGCACACGCATCGACCTCGCCTTTGTCTACGTGGCCGATCGCCTAATGCCCTACTCCGCAGTATACACAGCCGTAGGCAAGCTCCTCGCGCGCGTGCAGGCATCGCTCATCCCCGCCGATGACGATGAATAAACCCGCATCGCGCCCCGGCGCCATAAGCCGGGCCGTCGCATGGCTCCTCAGCCTGCCCGTGCTGTTCTACCGGGCCTCTATATCACCTATGTTTCCACAGTCGTGCCGCTTCACACCCACATGCAGCCAATATGCCCTCGAGGCCTTGCGGCGCCATGGAGCCATCCGTGGCACGTGGCTCACCGTGAAGCGCCTGCTGCGCTGCCATCCCTGGGGCGGCAGCGGATACGATCCCGTGCCATGACCAAGCCCCTCGCCCGATACACCGACATACACACCCACGACACCGACCGGGCCTGCACCGGGAGCGCCATCGTGAGCCTGCGCCCCGGCCAGCCGATGCTGCCCGGAGGCACATACAGCGTGGGCATACACCCTTGGGACACCGAGCGCCCCGTCACACTCGCCACTCTGCGCGCCCTCGTGGCCGCCGCCCGCGACCCGCGCGTCGTGGCCATAGGCGAATGCGGCATCGACCGCCTGCGCGGAGGCGACATCGCCGTGCAGCAGGCCGTGTTCGACTTCCACGCCCGCCTCGCCGCCCGCCTGCACAAGCCCTTGATAATACACGACGTGCACGCCGACGATCTGCTCCTCGCCGCCATACGCCGCCACCGTCCCGCTCCGGGCATGTGGATAATACACGGCTACCGGGGCAAGCCCGCCGCCGCTGAGACTCTGCTGCGCGCCGGCTTCGGTCTCTCTCTCGGCCTCCGCTACAACCCCGCCACCGCAGCCGTCATCCCCTCCGACCGCCTCCACCACGAAACCGACTGATGCGCCCGCCCCACACAGATTATGAGCATTGAAAAGTGGGGACGCACGGCTCGTGCGTCCGCCTGCCCGGATGGCAAGGCGTGCGTAGCCCGCCGATTTACTCGTAACCGAGCCCGCCGAGCCTATGGGCGAGGCGCGCTCGGACAGTCATCCTCTCGAGATAGGCGCCCGTAGGCCGCCGATTATATCAACAGCGGTAACGGCGCAATGTGGCGACGCGGGTCAAATCGGCGGACTACGCACGCCCCATCTAAGTGCGTACCCGTCGGTTGACAAAATGCAATGTTAATATGTTTTAACACAAATTAACACGGGGGGGGGGGCTTGTTCTCCTAAAAATTATATACCTTTGCAGCACTACTGCCACTTGTGTGGCAAAATGCTATGGTTAAACTAAAATTGCGCGAAATCCTTGACTTCGACACCATGTCGCACACCGTCCCTTCCGTCGGCCACGTAGTTTGGTATGCCCCATAACACACAGACACATCACGACGCTTATACAACTATCACTAAATAAACCAAACCAAAAACGCTTATGAAAAAACTATTACTCTTAATGGCGGCGGTGCTCAGCTTCGCGCTACCTTCCTTCGCCGAAACAATCACTCTAACATCCGATTTTTTGGGAATGAGTGGAAACAGCTATACAAATTATACTAAAGAAGATGCAGCAAGTGGATTAACATTCAAGCTTCGTGCTGCTGTTAACGGCGGTATCGCTATGAATAACAACAAATGTGCTTATTTTGCTGTTTCAGCAAATAAAAATGATGTTGTTATCACGAACATAAAATTAAACATGGCCACCAAAGGTAGAGCCTATGTTTTCAAAATAATAAAAAATTCAGTTCCGTTTACTTTACCTACTGGTACATCAGGAAAGGGCGCATTAAATGGAACGGAAGTGGCCGAAATTTCGACAACACAAAATTCTGATGGAGGTGTTTTTGATGTTAATGACAGTTATGTTGGATTCTATCAGGAATCCGGTAATCTATGCTCTTTTTCGTCCATTGAAATAACATATGAAAGTCGTTCTTCTTTAAATAAAGAACCTGCCGGTCTTGCCTACACAACGACTGAATTCAATGTCGAATTTGGCGATGAATTCACAGCTCCCGAGCTTGTGAATCCAAATAATCTTGAAGTTACCTACACTTCTTCAAATGAGAATGTCGCAATCGTAGATACCGATGGAGCTGTTACCATTCTTGCACCGGGAACTACCATTATAACAGCTTCTTCGCTTGAAACTGAGGAATTTAAGTTTGGAGAAGCTTCATATACCTTAAAGGTGGTTAGGCCTATACCTGAGGGAGCTGTTGTTGATGTGCTGAATGCTGAAGATTTTGGAATCAAGGCTTCTTATGCTAATTACACATATATTTCGAATGTTACAAATATAAAATACGCGGCTTACGCTTATAGCCAAAACGGTACATATTTTCAGATTAAGACTGGTGAAAGTAAATCTGGCATCATTGTAACTGAAAACCCCGAAGGATATTTGATTCGTGAAATACTTATTGAATGGACTGAGCCTGGAATGGCAAGCAAAACCATAGATGTTTATGTAAATGATAATGCTTATACCTCAGCATCCGATCTCTTTAGTTCATCTACGCAAGGCGAGAAAGCCGGTACAATCGAAAAAGAGTCCAATATACCTCTTGGTATCAGTTCAGATAGCCCTTATGTAGGTATACGTTCGCGTGACGGAGCGGCTCAACTTACCAAGATAACCCTCATTTGGGAGAAGCCCGCTGCTCCTGTTGCCCCTGCCGCTCCCGAGGTTACTGTCGGTGAAAATGCTGTTACCGTAACTGTCGAGGAAGGTTGCACCGCATGGTACAAATATGCTGTCGTAGGTGCTGCGGAAGCTCCCGAGGCTTACGCTCTCGAAGCCGATACATGGTATGAGGTTGAAAATGGCACAATAGACCTTGCCAAGCTGCCTCAGACTGTCGATGATGAAAAGCTTCAGATAACTGTGAAGGCTGTAAACGCCGATGGCGTGGAGAGCGCGGAACGTGCTCTTGACCCCATTGCTAATCCCGGCGGCGTATCCGGCATCACCGATATCGAACTCGGTGAGGGCGCTGCTGCCGAATACTACAACCTGCAGGGCGTTCGCATGAACGGCGAGCTCGCCCCCGGCCTCTACATCCGTCGTCAGGGCGGCAAGGCCACAAAGGTTGTCGTGAAGTAAGCATCACAACCACCATACATACAGGAGCGGCTCTGCGTGTGCGGGGCCGCTCCTGCTGTCTATCGTCCCCACGGATTACACGGATTTCCGCAGATTTATTGGAGAGTAGGGACGTACGAGCCGTACGACTCTACTTTCCGTCGTCCCAAACTCCGTGTAATCCGTGTGCCACTCCACGTGGCTGCACGTAAAAGTTGTCCGCGTAATCCGTGTGGGTGAATTCAAATTCAAAAAAATGTTGTAACTTTGCACCCGTAAAGCATATTGCCATGGAACAGCTGTCGGTAGCAATCATAACCCGTAACGAGGAGCGGAATCTGGAGCGGTGTCTCAACGCACTGCAGGGTGTCGCCGATGAAATCGTGGTGGTGGATTCATACAGCACCGACCATACTGTCGATATATGCCATAGATACGGATGCAAGGTGACACAGCGCGAGTTCACCGGCTTCGGATCTCAGCGACAGTATGCCGTGGGGCTCACCACACACAAGTATGTGCTGTGCATCGATGCCGACGAGGTGCTCGACGAGGAGCTGCGCAGCCATATCATGACCCTGAAGAAGCAGGGATTCGGGCATCGTGTATATAAGATCACCATTCAGAATTATTTCTGCGGCAAGCCGTTGTCGCATTCCGGCTATGAGCCGGGCGAGTGCGTGAGGCTGTTCAACAAGCGCTATGCCAACTGGGATCTGCGCGATGTGAGCGATATGGTGTCGTATTCCGACAGTATTGTAGCCGAGAGCATGCCGGGTGCCATACATCATTATCGATGCTCGACACTTGCCGAATTTTTCCGTAAGGAAAACCGCATCGCCTCACTCGAGGCCGGTATTCTCGCGGCTCGTGCGCGGTCAATCTCCGTGCTGACTCCCCGTCTGATGGCCGCATGGCAGTATCTGAAAAGCCATGTGGTGCATTATGCATGGATGGACGGTTCTCGTGGCTTCACCATTGCACGGCGGCGTGCCAAGACTACCTATGAGGCCTACCGCATGGCCCGTCATCTGATTTCCGAAAAATAACAATGAACGTTATACACCTTATATCCAACAAGGTATGGGGCGGTGGCGAACGCTATGCCCTCGACCTGTGCCGTGCTTTGGCGGCCGACGGACACAATGTAAAGGCTTACACGCGCAACAAGGCCGCTGTACGCGACGTATTCGCCCGCGAGGGAATGCTCGCCGGCACACTGCGGATGGGCGGCGCGTGGGATTTCATGACTCCCATACGGTTGGCGTCGGCCATACGCCGCCTGCCGGGTGCGACGGTAATCCACGTGCACAATTTCAAGGACGCCTATACCGCTCTGGCCGCCCGACGGCTGTGCAAAGACCGCGATGACATACGGGTGGTCGCCACGCGCCATCTGGTACGTGCGGCCAAGACCGATGTCTCGCATCTGCGCATCTACAACGGGCTCGATGCTATAATATTTGTGTCGGATACTGCCCGTCGCAAGTTCCTGAGCACATTGCCGGAAGTGGATGCCTCGCGGCTGCATGTGGTGCCAAACAGCGTGGATATCGGGCCACGCGAGCGCCACGCTCCGGTCGATACTCCTCTCAGACTGATATATACCGGCCGCCTGGCCGCCGAAAAAGGCATTGATGTGCTGCTCGACGCATTGCGGCGCATAGGTAGTGGATCGCAATGGACACTCGACATATTCGGCACCGGCAGCGGCAAGTATGTGCTGCCGTTGATGTCGATGTGCAAGCGGGAGTTTCCCGACGGGCGTGTGCACTGGTTCGGTTACAGCAACGATGTGCCGGCTGCTCTCGCCAATGCGGATGTGGCGGTGATACTCTCGCGTGCTCCCGAGGCTTTCGGACTGGCTATACTCGAGGCCTTCAGCCAGGGAACGGCGGTGGTGAGTACCGACAGCGGGGCGCAGACCGAGATAATCGATGATGGACGCAACGGCCTGATCGTCCCGGCCGGCGACCCCGAAGCGCTTGCCGCGGCTATACGGCGCCTGCTCGATGACAATACCCTGCGCCGGCGTCTGGCACAGGCCGGACTGGAATCGTACCGCAACGAGTATGGTTACGATCGTTTCTACAACCGCATACTGAGCATCTACAATGGGCGTCCGCAGTAAGATAGCGCCGTGGGCGCAGGATGTGGCACCTCTGGTCGACGAGCTGCTTCTTCACGGCATTCCGGCCGACGCCACCGACATATACGAAGGCCGCAACCGTGTGGTGCGCCTGTGCCGTGGCAGTCGCGAGATAAACGTGAAGGAATTCCGCGTGCCCAACATTGTAAACCGTCTGGCCTATACCACGGTACGCAGCAGCAAAGCCGCCCGGGCCTATGAATTCGCCCTGCGCCTGCGCAACCTCGGCTTCAACACTCCCGAACCCTTGGCATACGCCGAACTCCGCTCCGGGCCGCTGCTGGGGTTGAGTTATTTCGTGAGCCAGCAGCTCGACGGCTTCCGCGACATGCGTGTGATCGACGATACAGACGACCGCGCCATGCTTGCCGACGGGCTCGGCGCCCTTATGGCGCGCATGCACGATGCGGGGGTGTGGATGAAAGACTTCTCGCAGGGCAACATACTGCGGCGGCGTACAGGCGCCAAAGGGCATTACGAATTCTTTCTTGTCGACATCAACCGCATGGAATTCGACGTAAATTCGCGCGCCAGGCTGATGGACAACTTCGGCCGCATCACCGACGACCCGGCCTTTCTGCGCATCCTCGCCCGCGCCTACGCCCGTCACGCCGGCCACCCTGCCGCCGAAGTCGAGGCTGAGGCCATATCTGTGTACAGAAAGTATCACAAATGATTGGGGAGGATGGATTATTTTCCTTACCTTTGTGTGATTGATTGAAAACATAATCCATATGGAAAAATTCATACAATGGCTGCGGCAACCCCGCGTGTGGGGATTCATAGCCTCCGTGGCGATCATGGCCGTGATATCTATCGCGTTTTTCTACCCCGATAACTTCGAGGGCAACAGCCTGCGTCAGGCCGATACCCAGCAGGGTATCGCCAACGGCCGCGAGGCCGGCGAGTACCTTGAGCAGACCGGCGAGCAGGCTCTGTGGACCAACGCGCTGTTCGGCGGCATGCCCACGTTCCAGATATCGCCGTCGTATCCGTCCAACTCGCTGTTCACGTGGCTCAACGAGGTGTATGGTCTCGGATTGCCCGTGCCGTCCAATCTGCTCTTCATGATGATGATGGGATTCTTCATCCTGCTGTATGTCATGAATTTCAGATGGTATTACGCCCTTATAGGCGCTGTGGCATGGGGCTTCTCATCCTACTTCATAATAATAATCGGCGCCGGCCATATATGGAAATTCGTCACACTGAGCTACATACCGCCCACCATTGCCGGACTTGTGCTATGCTACCGCGGCCGCTACGTGGCCGGTGCGGCGCTTACGTCGCTCTTCGCGATGCTGCAGCTTAACGCCAACCACCCGCAGATGAGCTATTACTTCGCATTCGTGATGCTCGCACTTGTGATAGCGTGGCTCGTCGAGGCCATACGCGAGAAGCAGGTGCGTCGCTGGCTCGTGGCATCGGTCGTGGTACTCGTATCGGGTGCATTGGCTGTGGGAGCCAATCTGCCGAGCCTCTACAACACCTACGAATACAGCAAGGAGACCAAGCGCTCGCAGAGCGAGCTTACCCCGCTGCCGTTGACAACGACAGCCGATGCCCCGGCCGACCGTCCCACCGGCGGCCTGCCCCGCCACGAGATAGTGGGCTGGAGCTACGGACAATCTGAGACTTTCTCGCTGCTCGTCCCGAATATCAAAGGGGGAGCCACTGCACGTCCCGAGCAGGGCGGCATGGTGTATATGGGACTCGACCGCCTGCCCGAGGCCAAGAAGTACGAGGGCAAGGCGCCCGCAGCCCTGTTGCCATACATGCCCCAGTATTTCAACGATTCGGAGGGCACCAACGGGCCTGTATATGTGGGCGCGATAATATGCGCTCTATTCCTGCTCGGATGCATCATCGTCAAAGGCCCGGTAAAGTGGGCGCTCGTGGTGATGACCGTGATATCGGTGCTGCTGAGCTGGGGCGCCAACTTCGATGCACTCACCGACCTGTTCATCTACAACTTCCCGATGTACAATAAATTCCGCGCCGTGGAGAGCATTCTTGTCATAGCCGAGTTCACTATGCCTCTGTTGGCGCTGATGGCTCTGCACAAGCTGTTCACCGCGCCCGACCGCAAGGCGCTCGCACGCCCCGTGCTCATATCATTCGGCATCTGCGCCGTGGTGGCATTGGCTGCGTGGATGGTGCCCGGAATGTTTGGCGACGCCATCACATCGACCGACCGCGCCCAGGCGCAGCAGATAGCCGCTCAGGTCACGCAGATGGCTCAGCAATATGGCTACTCGCCCGCCGAGACACAGGCTGTAGTGTATCAGTACTCGCTCAGTAATCCCGAGAACGCGGCCGCAATCACCGAGCTACGCCACGGTCTTGTGAAAGACGATGCCATGCGCACCTTGCTGTTCGTGCTGCTCGGAGGCGCCCTGCTGTGGTGCGCCTGCCTCGGCAAGCTCAAGAGCGGCCTTGCCATAGGCGGTGTGGGCGTGCTCGTGCTCTTCGACCTATACGGTGCCGACAAGCGCTATGTGAGCCACGACAGTTTTGTGGCCGTGGATGCCTCATCGCCCGATTTCACTCCCGATGCGATCGACGCCACCATAATGCAGGACAGCTCGTATTACCGTGTGATGGATGTGCCGGGCTTCTGGAAGGCTGACCGCTCGTACTTTCATCACATGGTGGGCGGATACCATGCCGCCAAGCTCAACCGCTATGAGGATCTGATACAGCGCATTCTCAATCCGGCTGTGCAGCTCGGCTACATGCCCGAACTGCGCGACGACTCGGTGCGTGCCTCCTACCCCGCCGACCAACGCGCCATGGCCGACCGCCTCGCCGCGGCCTACCGTGTGCTCGACATGCTCAACGCCCGCTATATCATCACCGGCGAGGCCGATGCCCCGGTATTGGTCAACACCCGCGCCATGGGGTCGGCATGGCTTGTGCCGTCGGTGAAATACGTGGAGAACGCCGATGCCGAGATGGCCGCCCTCGCGAGTCTTGACCCGCGCCGCGAGGCAGTGGCCGACAAGCGATTCGCGCAGATGCTCGGCAACGAGACCGCCTCGCTCGTACCCGGCGACACCATCAGCCTTGTAAACTATACACCCAACCGTGTGGAATATCTCTCCGACACCCGTACAGCCGCCACAGGCGTATTCTCCGAGATATGGTTTCCCTGGGGATGGAAAGCAACCGTCGACGGCGAACCCGCCGAGCTTGCACGCGTCAACTATGTGCTGCGCGCCATGCATATTCCGGCAGGCCGCCACGAGATAGTGATGACATTCGATCCCGACTCGCTGCACGTAGCCGGAGGCGTGGCCTACGCCTGCGTCACTGTCATATACATGTTGCTGCTGCTGGCGCTCTTCATACAATGGCGCCGCGAGCTGTCGCGCCATGGGGCTGAGCCGCTGGTATAAGAGATGGCGCCACGGGCACGGTTACGGAGTCCACTCGCCCTATGCCTACCGCATGGTGCGCGAGGTGCTTCGTCCGCCCCGCGGCTATGCATATTATGCCGCCGACCGTCTGCCGCACGCCGAGCTGCGCCTGCTCTACCGCATACTCGTTGACCTCCGCCCGGCAATCGTCGGCATAGCCGCCGGCGAGCAGAAGCTGCTGCTGCAACGCCTTGTGGAAATGGCTCTTCCCGAGACACGTATAACCGACAGCGGCACACCCGACATGATGATAGTGCACGGACAGACCGCTGTCGCAACCGATGCGGCAGGCGCGGATATCATATACTTCAACGATACGAGGCATCCGCTACTCGCCGAGATCGCCGTCACGCTCGAGCGAGGCCACATTTACCGCAATCCCACGCGTGCCTTGGTGGTGCGCGATGTCCGGCTTCCGGCGCAGGTATTTGATATCAGATTCTGAGACTTCCTGATATGCCGATGGCGTTGCAGGCGCCGTCCCGGGATACATGTGTGCATATTTGAACGAATGCGCAAAATTATAAACCATCCGTACAAACATGTACGACTCCGATTTCCTTAAATTTGCGGAATCTAAACCTATCATACCACAATGAAAAAAATACTGACAATATTATCGGCCATGGCGATATCGGCCATCGGCGTCAACGCCCAGATACTGCGCACCACGTGCGAGCAGGGCGAGATCGAAGGCGAGCTTCACAACGGCTACGCTTTATATAAAGCCATTCCTTACGCTGAGAAACCTGTCGGCGACCTGCGCTGGCACGCTCCCGTCAGAAAAGCCCCATGGACAGGGGTTTACAAGGCCGAAAAATGGGGCGACCGGCCCATGCAGTCCAATGACCCCAATCAGGGCGGAAACGCCCTTCCCATGAGCGAGGACTGCCTCTATCTCAGCGTCGCCACACCTGCCGGAGATGCATCGGAGCGCCTTCCGGTATTTGTTAACATACATGGCGGCGGTTTTTTCACCGGCTCATACAGCGGCACCCAGGACAGCTTTGTGCACAACGGCATCGTATATTGCAGCATTGCCTATCGTCTCGGCTCTTTCGGTTTCATGGCACACCCCGAGGCCGCCAAAGAATCCGGACGCGGCATCTCGGGAAATTACGGAATCATGGATCAGATCATGGCTCTGCAATGGATCCACGACAATATCGCCCGCTTTGGCGGCGATCCCGGCAATGTCACCATATGCGGCGAATCGGCAGGCGGAATATCGGTAAGCATCCTGTGCGCCTCGCCTCTCTGCAAGGGTCTGTTCAACAGAGCTATCTGCGAGAGCGGCGGCAACTTCCTGCCGATACGTACAGGTGCCGCCACAGTATGCGGATCTGCCCAGGACATGAAATATGCCCAAAGCCTCGGACTCGATTTTCAGAAATCGCTCGGATGCAGGAATCTGAAGCAGATGCGCAAGCTTCCGGCCGAGGAAATACAGGCCGGAACCGAATATAACAGGTATTGGCCCGCAGTAGACGGATATGTCATCACAGGCGATACCTACGAGGCATATCTCAGAGGCGACTACAACGACGTGGATCTGATGATAGGCTACAATTCCGATGAAGGCAGCCTTTTTGTCCACGGGGCTGGTATGGACGCGTATGAAAGGATGATGGGAACCAACTTCTCCGCTGCCCCCGCGGAGTTCAGGGCGGCTTTTCCGGCCGCTGACGACGGCGAGGCTCTTCAGGCTCTCCGCGATGTATTCCGCGATGTGGCTTTCGGATGGCCGTCGTGGGCCTGGGCGTCATTGCAGACCCGCACAGGCAAGCGCCCGGTATATTTCTATTATTTCGACCAGCTGTCCGAGAACACTATCATGCGCGGTACCCGCGGTGCGACTCATGTTGCCGAGATGCCGTTTGTATACGGTTTCAATTTCGGCGGCAGGATGAGCGAGGTCGACACCCACATGTCGCAGATAATGGAGCGCTACTGGATAAACTTTGTCAAGACCGGCGACCCGAATTCCACGGCACTTCCCTACTGGACAGTATTCAGCCCCGATACTCCTTCGGTAATGTACATGAAAGAGGGCTTCTTCCTTGCGCCGGTGCCCAACAAGCCGCAGATGGACTTTCTGGAGGATTACTTCGCCCGCATGCGTAAGGAGTACAAATAGACTCCGATACAGTCATCGCAGGCGGCCGTGGGATACATGGCCGCCTGCTTTTTTCTAAGCCTCGAATGAACTCGGACTTGTGCCGAACTGTTTCTTGAAGCTGCGCGAGAAATGGCTCAGGGATGAGAATCCCGTCATGTCGGATATCTCCGAGAGCGTGTACCTGTGCTCTTTTATGAGTTCTGCGGCACGGTTGAGTTTGTATGTCTTGAAGAATACCGACGGCGGTTCGCCTGTAAGCCCTTTCACCTTATAGTAGAATTTTGTGCGCGACATGTTCATGAGCCGGGCTATTTCGTTGACATCAAGCTCCGAATTTGTAAGTTCTTTTTCCATCAGGCCATAAAGGTCGTTGAGAAACACACTGTCCTGCGGCGACAGCACATCCTTGTCCATGTCGTCGACTGTCGTTCCGGCGGTGATCATCCTGCGGGCCCGCTCACGGTTGCGCAGCAGCGAGCCTATCTGCGACAGAAGCACGGTCGGGTCGAAAGGCTTGGTGACATATGCGTCGGCCTCGGATTCAAGGCCTTCTACCTGATCTTCGGGCGTGGCTTTTGCCGTAAGGAGTATCACGGGGATATGGCTGAACCGGAGATCCTGCTTTACCGTGCGGCAGAAACGGTATCCGTCGGTTCCAGGCATCACCACATCGCTTATTATCATGGCCGGTATATTTTCGTTGAGCCATTCGAGGGCGCTGTCGGCATCGAAACAGGTCATTACCTTGTATGTCGCCGACAGCAGCGAGCGCATATACTCCGCCACCTGTATATCGTCGTCTACCACAAGCACCATTGGGCGTGTGTCGCTGTCATCACCGTCCTTGCCGGGACTTCTGCCGCTCAGCGGATATGCCACCGGCTGGCTTGGCGTGCTCTTGTGCTGGTCGCCGTCGTAGGCTGCCGGATCGGACGGTATTTCAAGAACGAACTCCGCTCCGTCGAAAGCCTCATTGTCTACGGCATACAGGTTGCCGTGATGCAGCTTTGCCAGCGCCCGCGCATAATAGAGCCCTATGCCGGTGCCGCAGTTGTAGCAGCCTTCCGATATCCTGCTGTCGAGCTGGTAGTATCGCTCGAAGATTTTCTCAAGCTTGTCGGAGGGGATGCGTGCGCCGGTATTGCGTACGTATATCTTCAGCGAACTTCCGGCCGAGGGGTCGTCGTGCGTGTCGAGCCCCACGGTTATGGAGCCGCCGCGCGGCGTGAATTTCAGGGCATTGGACAGCAGATTATAGTATATCTTCATTATTTTGTCGGCATCGGCGGTCGTGAAACAGTTCTCTTCCATGCCGTTGATGACAAAGCTTATCTCCTTGCCGGCGGCGTGATTGGCGAAAGTATCGGATATCTGCCTCAGCAAGGCGGCCATGTCGATGCGTTCCACCTCGAGCGGCAGAGTATCGTTCTCGAGCCTGTTGAAATCGAGAAGCTGGTTTACGAGGCTCAGCATGCGGTTCACGTTGGTGTCGGCGATGGCAAGAAGATGCTTGTCGGCGGACGACAGCGAGCTGCTGCCGACAAGCTGTTTTATCGGGCCCGATATCATGGTGAGCGGTGTGCGGAATTCATGCGAGATATTCGCGAAGAAGCGCATGTTCATGTCATTGATATGACGTTCCCGTTCTTTTTCCCGACGCGCTTTGCGCACAGCGAGCCGCTCGGCCCGTATTTTCATGGCCGACATCACCAGTATGCCTGCGATGGCGGAGAAGACCAGCATATATGCCAGGATGGCCCACCAGGATGTCCACCACGGGCCTTCGACAATCACCCTAAGGGATATATGTGAGTTCTCGTCGCCCGATATGCCCACATGGAAGATATATGTCCCGGATGGGACATTGGCGTAATATGCCTCGGTGGATCCGCCGGCCTCCACCCAGTCCTTGTCTATGCCGTCCATTTTGTATCGGTATGCGACACGCGGGTTCTCGCAGTAGTCTACCGCCACATATGAGATACCGAAACTGTTGTGGTCATGGTCGAGATGGATGTCGGGCGCATTTTCAAGGGCACGGTCGATTATGCCCGTACCCGGGATTACCGGTCTGTTGTGCACCATAAGGCTCTGGAATACAAGCGGGGCCGGCACTTTGGCACATACTTCGCGGGGATTGAAGGATGTGATGCCGTGAGTGCCGCCGAAATAAATGTTGCCGGCACTGTCTACTGCGGCCGCCCGGTCGTAGAACTGGTTGCCTCCTATGCCGTCGCGGGCAAAGAAATGCTCGAAACTGCCTGAGGCGGGATCGTATCGGCTGAGACCGTCGAGGGTGCTTATCCATAGACAGCTGTCGAGCCCCGGCATTATGGCCGAGATGTCGCTGCTTGCCACGCCCTCCACCGCTGTGAATGTCGAATCGGACGGAGTGTACTTTACCAGGCCGTGGGAGACGGTGCCTATCCACAATGTACCCGAATTGTCCATCCGCAGGTCGGTGGGGATGAAAGTAGAATAATCCATCGCCTCGGAAAAGGATTCGCCGGCCACCGGGAGCGGGCTCACTTCCAGCGAATTTACATTTACTTTTTTAATTGGCCGATTGAATGCCGCCACGATTATATGATCGTCATCATAGGCGACCAGTCCGGGAATGAATACGAAACCGGGGTTGAAGACCTGAAGAAATTCAAATTCGTCCCTTACGCTGTCGAGATGCGCCACGTAGGCCGAGCCGGTACCTATCCATATCTTGCCCTTCCTGTCCTCGGTGATCGACATGGCGCCCCATATCTGATAGCGTTTGTCCACCACAAGACGGTTGCCGGCATAGTGGCAGCGCAATGTCTCGGCATTGGTGAGTGTGAGCCATATGTTGCCGTGGGAGTCGGCGAAAACGTTCTTTATCGACTCGTCATAGCTGTATCGGCGCGACGACAGCTCGCTCAGAGGAATCTGATTGAGCGACTTGTCCTTTCCGTCGAGCACGAAGAGGCCGTCGTTGCGTGTCGCGATCCAGAGGTTGTTGTCGCTGTCGGTTGTGGTGGATACCACCGACTTGTTTTCCAATGCATTGCTTACAAATTTGTTGTTGTTGAACCGTTCCGTATAATGGTAATGGGCGGCCACTCCGCGGTCATAGCTGCCAAACCATATGTTGCCCCGCGAGTCGGTGAACATAAGCTTTATCTTGAAATCGGGCACATTGATCGGAAAACCCGTCTCGTTCTGGCTTACGACCACTCCGGATTCCCTGTCGAGATAGAACATGCCGTCGGCCGATGTGAGAAGAAACAGGCCGTGCTCACCATACGGATGGACAAGCTCGATACGTGCGTCGCTGAGTACAGGATGTTCACGCAATGTTTCCGGAAGCGGCACGAATCTGCGGCAGGCGGTGTCAAAGCATCTGAGCCTGTCTCCTACAAACCACAGTTCGTGGCCGTCTATGAGATATGAGTTGGTAGCGAATGTTTCCAGCGGTATGGAGTCGGCCAATGTGTGATTGTCGTAATCATATAGGCGCAGGGCATTGTCCCCGGCTATCCACAGCTCGTTGTCGCGGTTCAGGTGCAGGCGCACCTTATAGGTGGCTCCGGGGCACAGTCTGTCGAGCACACGTACGGCTTTGCTGTCGCCCGGCCGATATGAAAGCAGGCTCGTACCGCTTCCGTTTATGAATATTGTGGAATCGGCCGCCTGCACCATATCGTCCACAAGATAATAGTCGCCGAGATCCACAGGCGTGAAACTGTCGCCACGGTTACGATGGCACAGGCCGGAGACTGTGCCTACATAAAGGTCGCCGCCCGAAGTCATGAGCAGCGAGCGGATCTGGTTGTGCGGGAGCGACGTGGAGTCGCTGCTGTTGAAATATTGGAAATAGTCGCGCGAGTTGAATCGGTTCAGCCCTCGGAATGTGCCTATCCATATCTGTCCAGTGCTGTCCTCGGCTATATCGTAGACAAACTGGTTGGATATCTCTTGAGCCCGCCTGTGCGAGGACTCATCGAATTGTCCGGCGGGAGTCGTGCCTGTGCAGGACGCAAGCAAAAGTATGGGTATGGCAATGACGTCGGTGAGTCGCATGATGGATCGGGAGGTTTCAAAAACGTCGCAAAATTATTAATAATTCTGTTTTTCATTTGTCTTGAATACCCTGAATTTTAAGCATTTGAACGCATTGTCAAACTTTTGAACAAATATACAACACCAGATGATAACATATGACAAATTTTTGAAAAATATGTAAAGCCCGCCGGTTTGATAGAGCGTAATTTTGTACCGCTGAAATTACATAACCAAATCATACCACCATGAAAAAACTCATCGCTTCATTTTTTGCCGTTTCGATGGCGCTCGGCTGTATGGCGGCCGAGCCGCGCACCGAAATCTCCACATCCGATGCGATGGCCACCGTCACAGGAGGCCGGATTGCCGGATACACCGAGGAAGGTATAAATATTTATAAAGGTGTGCCGTATGCCAAGGCAGAGCGTTTCATGCCCCCGGTGCCGGCCGACAAGTGGCAAGGTGTACGAAGCTGCCGCAACTATGGCCCTACATGCCCTCAGGCAGTGCGCCAGGGATGGCAGAACGACGAGATAGCCTTTGCCTTCAACTGGGATGACGGCTATCCGGGCGAGGACTGCCTACGAGCCAATATATGGACTCCGGCAAAGACCGCCGACCGCCGCAGGCGCCCTGTGATGGTATGGCTGCATGGCGGTGGCTTCTCGGCAGGCAGCGGGCAGGAACTACCCGGATATGACGGTGCCAACCTCGCCCGCAAGGGCGACGTGGTGGTCATTACACTAAACCATCGCCTCAATGTGCTCGGATTCCTTGATCTCTCCGACTTCGGCAAGGAATACGAGGCATCGGGCAACGCCGGCCTACTCGATCTCGTGGCCGCCCTCGAATGGGTGCGCGACAATGCCGAGGCATTTGGCGGCGACCCTTCCAATGTCACCATATTCGGACAGAGCGGCGGCGGCGGCAAGGTGTCTGTCCTTTGCGCCACACCGGCTGCAAAGGGGCTGTTCCATAAGGCTATCGTACAGTCGGGTTCCACACTGGGCACCATGACTTCCGAAATGTCGCGCCGTATAGGCCGTGAGACCGTAAAACGGCTCGGCATCGGAGACGACATAAAGAAAATATCCTCAATACCCTATGAAAGACTGCTTGAGGCAGGTACGGAGGCTGTGGCGGCCGTACGCCGGCAGGTGGAGGAGGAAGGCGGCACGGGAGACGCATTCATATTCGGCTGGGCTCCCACGGTCGACGGCTCAGTACTGCCGAGGCAGCCGTTTGCCGACGGGGCCCCGGCACAGAGCGCCGACATCCCCATGCTCATAGGATCCACACGCTGCGAATTCTCGGCCACGACATACGTGCCCATGTTGCGCGACGCCGACATGGACATGGCAAAAGGCTTCATGGTGCAGCGCTACGGAAAGGAAGCCGCCGACAGGATACTGCCGGCATTCGAGAAGGCATATCCAGGTTATAAGCCCAAGGATCTCATCGACTTTGACATCACATTCCGTCCCACCGCAGTACGGCAGGCCGACATAAAAGCCGCCCAGAACGGCGCTCCGGTATATATGTATCTCTTCACATGGGAGTCGCCCGTCCTCGACGGCATCCTGCGCAGCACCCACTGCATGGAGATTCCGTTTGTGTTCAACAACGCCCGGATACATGCCTCGATGACGGGAGGCGGTGCCTCGGCCGATATCCTTGCCGGGAGAATGTCCGACGCATGGCTGGCTTTCGCGCGTACGGGCAATCCCAACACTCCCTCGCTTCCGGAATGGCCGGCATATACCCCCGACCGACGGGCGACGATGTTCTTCGACAACGAGTGTGCCGTGCGCGACGGTCACGACCGTGAACTCCTCGATATCGTGTCCGAAACGGTAAAACACAGAAGTTTCTAACAATACCTTAACCAATCATTATATATCATGAAAACTAAAATCGCATTGCTTGTGCTGATGTTGTCCGCGGCCCTGATGTCGTTCGGACAGTCACCGGTGAAGGTGACCGGCACAGTGACCGACGACAATGGGGAAGCCCTCATCGGCGTCAGTATAACGGCAAAAGGGGTGAACAGCGGTGTCACTTCCGACCTGGACGGCAACTATGTGATCCAGATTCCTGTCGGCACCACTCTCGTATACTCCTACATAGGATATGAATCCGCCGAACGCAAGGTAGGCGCTGCCGGCGAGATAAATGTCACACTGCGCGAATCGTCCACCGCGCTCAATGATGTCGTGGTGGTGGGCTACGGCGTGCAGAAAAAAAGCTCGGTCACCGGCGCCATCTCCCAGGTGAAGGCCGAGGATATCGAGAACCGCACAGTCACCAACCCCAAGAGCGCTCTTCAGGGCAAGACAGCCGGTGTGCAGGTCGTGAAACCTCCAGCGCTCCCGGGTCGTCGCCTACCATCCGTGTGCGCGGCTACTCGTCAAATGTATCCTCCGATCCTCTATATGTGGTCGACGGCGTGCGTCTGAGCGATATCAGCGGCATTGACCCAAACGATATAGCATCGATGGAAGTGCTCAAGGACGCGGCATCCGCCGCCATCTACGGCGCTGAGGCAGGCAACGGCGTTGTACTCATAACCACCAAGCGCGGCAGCGAAGGCAACGGCAAGATCTCATATGACTTCCAGTATACCTGGGAGCGCCCGTCCAAGATACCCCGGATGCTCAACGCCGAGCAGTACATACAATACATGTCGGAAGGCAACTTCTTTACCGAGGATTATCTGCTGAAAAACTGGGACGGTGTCACCAACACGGCATGGATCGATGAAGCATTCGAGACCGGACACATGCAGCGCCACAACCTCTCGTTCACCAACGGCAACGAACGCGGCAACTATTACCTCTCGCTCTCGTATCTCGACAACAACGGTATCGTGGGAGGCAACTCCGACCTCTACCAGCGTCTTACCGCCGCCATCAACGCCGAATACAACATCAAGACATGGCTCAAGGTGGGAACGACAAACCAGATCGAGAAATACAATATAAGGCAGGTATCCGAAAGCAACGAATACGGCAGCCTTATCACCGCCACCCTTCTGATGGATCCCCTCACACCATTCAAGTATGCTCCCGAGAATCTTCCATTGCACATGATAAACGCCGTGAACCAGGGAAAGACCTTGCTTACCGACAAAGATGGCAACTACTACGGAGTGTCGCAGTTCCTCAACGCCGAGAACTACCATCCCTTCGTGATGCGCGACAGCAATGTGAGCCGCAACGGCGGTTTCAACATCACCGGCAGCATATTCGCCGACTTCAAGCCCTTCGACGGATTCACCTTCACATCACGTCTGGGCTATCGCATGTCGGCCTCACACAGCGCCAATATAAGCCTTCCGTTCTACGGCAACGCAACACAGAACCGCGACTGGGTGAGCATCCCGTCGGCCACCAACTCGCAGACCGTATACTGGCAGTGGGAGAATTTCGCCAACTATAACAGGCAGTTTGGCGTCAATACCATCTCCGCGATGCTCGGTATGAGCTATTCCGAGTCGGTCAACTCATATACACAGGGCAGCCTCAGCAGTGTCAACGACGACGCGCTCAAGAAAAACGATCCGCTTTTCTGGTATCTCAACTATGCCAAGGAATCGGCCACCAAGGGCGTCGGCGGCGAGAAGACCCGCAGCTCCAAGATGTCGTATTTCGGCCGTGTAAGCTACGAATACGACAACCGATATCACATCCAGGCCTCCCTCCGCGCCGATGCGGCCGACCTCTCCAAGCTTCCGCTTGAGAACCGCTGGGGCTACTTCCCCGCCGTATCTGCCGGCTGGACAATGTCAAACGAAAAATTCTTTGATGATGCCCGCCGCTATGTGGATATCGTGAAGATACGTGCCAGCTGGGGCCAGAACGGCTCGCTCGCTGCATTGGGCGGATATCCCTACAGCACCGACATGGTAATCAGCGGATTCTATCCGCTCGTTCCCGGCAACAATTATACCAATGCGGTGGCACCCGGCACAATGGGCAACAACAAGCTGAAATGGGAAACTTCCGAACAGTTTGACTTAGGCCTCGACATGCGGTTCCTCCGCAATCGGCTTGGCTTCACTTTCGACTGGTATACAAAGAAAACCAAAGACCTCCTCGTGAACGGCACCGTGCCATCACTCATCATCGGCGGCACCACCTCGCCCATGAACGCAGGCAACGTGAGCAACAAGGGTGTGGAGATCGAACTTTCATGGCGCGACTATGTGGGTGATTTCCGTTACAGCGCAAGCTTCAACCTCGCCACACTCAAAAACGAAGTCACCTACCTCGACCCCTCCATCGCACGTATACCGGGATCCACTTTCCATACCTCCACCATCACATATTTCGAGAAGGGCTATCCCGTCTACTACTTCCGCGGATACAAATTCGACGGCCTGGATGAGAATGGCAACCCCAGGTTCAAGGATCTTGACAACAGCGGCACACTCAACGACGGCGATATCGATTACATAGGCGACGCCATTCCCGACATCACCTATGGCCTTACGCTCAATCTCGGCTGGAAGGGTCTGGATCTCACCGTATTCGGCACAGGCGCTGCCGGCAACAAGGTGTTCAACTGCATAAACCGTGCCGACTATCCGCAGAGCAACAAACTCAAGGAAGTGTTCTACGACAACCGCTGGACCCCGGAGAATCTCAACGGTACCGTGCCGCGTGCCGGCGCCGACAATATGGACAAATACTCCACTTCCGACGCCCTTGTTTATGACGGCTCTTACTTCAAGATCAAGCAGATCCAGCTCGGATACATGATTCCGCAGAAATGGACGAGCAAGGCATACATAAGCAATCTCCGCATATATGCGTCGCTCGACGATTTCTTCTGTTTCACAAAATATCCGGGATTCGACCCCGAGGTGGCTGCCAATGCCACAGCCGGCATGGGTATCGACAAAGGCGCATATCCATCGTCGAAGAAAGTAGTTCTCGGTTTCAACATCACATTCTAACAAGCAAAAAACATGAAACTAAAATATATACTGTCGGCATTAGTGGCCGGAGCGGCTCTGCTCTTCTCGTCGTGCGAGGACGGACTCGATATTCCGAAGCACGGCAACATGGGCGGTCAGGAAGACTACTACAAGACTGACGAGGAAGCTCTTTCAGCCGTGGCTTCGCTCTACAACACATGGGGCGGCAACTATTACAGCTGGTTTGCAGTTAAAAATCTCCTGTCCGACGATATATGGACCGGCGGCGGCTCGCGCGGCGACAACGCCGATATGGAACGGATCAACGAATATACGTTCGACACCGACCACGGCATGATCGCAGACCTGTATAAGGGACTCTACGGAATCATATACAAAGCAAACCTGATTATCGAGAAGGTCGCTCCAGATACTCCCGTTAAAGCGCAGACCGTGGCCGAGGCATATTTCTTCCGCGGACTGGCTCATTTCGAGCTTGTCTCCCTTTGGGGAACAGCACCGGTAGTGGATCACCTGCTGAATCCCGACGAATACCATCAGCCCAACAGTACGCCTGAAAGACTATGGGAACAGGTAGAGAACGATCTCCGTGCCGCCATAGACAGCAAGGCCCTGCCGAGAAAGAGCGGCGTCAACGATGCCGCCGGCTCGATACGTGTAACCCTCGAGGCTGCCGAAGCCATGCTCGGCAAGGCCTATCTTTTCCAGGGCAGATATGCCGATGCGGCCCGTGAGCTCGACAAGGTGATCGACTCTAAGAAATACGAGCTTTTCCAGGGCGAATACGATATGCTGCTCCATGCCGCCAACAACGGCTGCTGCGAGTCTGTCCTTGAAGTCCAGAGACGCAACGACCCGGAGCAGACATGGTCGCAGTTCTCATATACATTCATCATGTCGGGCTGGCGTACGAGCCTTGTCAACATAGGCTCGCTCGACAGAGATATCGCTAAAGGCACATACGGATTCTTCAATCCAACAAAGTCGCTCTACGACGCCTTCGTGGCACGTGAGGGCAAGGACGGATACCGTCTGAAATCCACACTCCGCACCTACGACGAGCTGAATGCGGAATATGGCCTTGCCGTCAACTCGGGCGAACGTCTTGTGGGGCATGAAGGTCTGTTCAACTGGAAGGGTCGTGTTCTCAAGGATGACTGCATCATGGATGCGGAATACTTCCAGGGCTTCCAGTATACCAACCTGCGTGTGATGCGCTATGCCGAGGTGCTCCTGCTTGCAGCCGAGGCCCATGTGATGTCGGGAGGTTCGCGTGCCGACGAATATGTCAACGCTATCCGCAGCCGCGCCAAGCTTCCGGCACTCTCGGGTGTGACCCTCGAGGATGTCAAGGCCGAGAAGCGCCTTGAGCTATGTATGGAATGCGTGCGTTTCCAGGATCTCGTCCGCTGGGGCGACGCCGAGAAATATCTTGGCCGGCAGGGCGCGGCCATACCTGCGTTCTCTGCTACAGGTATTACTGAGAAAGCCTTCGTCAACACCAACTTCGGTTTCAAGGAAAAGCACAATCTGCTTCCGATCCCGCGCAAGGAGATAGAGCTCAACCACAATATGACCCAGAATACCGGATGGTAAAATATTTCAAAAAGGAAAACAATGAAAAAGATATATAGACTATTGCTGTTGCCGCTGGCTGTGATGATGTGGGCGTGCAGCGACAACGTGATCGATGACCTGTCGGGCACATACGACAACATCAGGCGCTACAATTTCAACACCGAGACCACCCAGGAGACCACAAAGCTGAAAAAAGGTCTGAAAATCCTTGACATGATATTCGCCGACGACTCCGACAATACATTCTACCTTAAGGTGATATCGCGTGAATGGACACTCCAGCCCGGAGTATACACTCCTATGGAAAGTGTCGGTGAGGAACCCAAGGCCAATCGATTCTACGGTTTTGTGGCCAATGGAGATATTGCCAACGGTGCGATCACCGCCGGCGACCTCGAGGTAAGCATGATCGGTACCGACTACAATATCAGCGGCATACTCACTGGCGGCGACGGCAAGCGCTATGTCATCGGATACCGCGGTCCCATCAGTTTTGAGATCGGTGTCGACGATCCCGAGCCGAGCGGATACACGATGTCGGTCAAGATCGATCCTGTGACCGTCACCGACTTCACCACATGGCAGACCACCGTGATTCCCGGTGTGAGCAAATATTCTCTTACGATAAGCGATCCCTCCGGCGAACCCGCCGCATTCTTCGAGGCCATAAATAAGGAAGGCATGACGGCAGAGCAGCTTTGCGGCACATATACCATAGCCGGCTCGCCCGCCGAGGCATGGCTTATCGACAACGGATGGATATCGAGCGGCCCCGGATATCACATGACAGGTGGCGCGTTCGTGATGTCACCCTCCGGCGAGAAACAGTTCATCACAAAAGGCAATATCACAATCGCCGCCGTGGATGGTATCACCGGCGAGAAGCTGTATGGCTTTACAGGCGAGAATCTGTCATATATAACTGAGGCAGGCGGCAGCGGCTCCACAAATCTCGGTATCCGCTTTGTGTCCCTGCTCAGAAAACATGGCACCGAGAAGCTTGATATTCCCTTCCGGAGCGAGGTTCTCGGCCGTGAGGTGAAATATTCAGTACTTCTGCCCGAGAGCTTCGACGGACAGAAGGAATATCCCCTCCTGTATATTCTCCACGGCGCTGCCGGAAACAACAACGACTGGTTTGTGCAGGGCGGCATCGGATACCATACCGGCAATGTGGAGAACGAGATGGTGATTGTATCGGTGCAGGCGTCATTCGACGGATTCGACTCTTTCTATACCGACAATTACAAGGGCAAGGGATTAAGCTATGAGACATTCTTCACCACCGAATTCATGCCCGCCATCGAGGATATGTACAGATGCAACGGCAAGCGCGGTATAGCCGGCCTGTCGATGGGCGGCTTCGGCACCCTCTATTACGGAATCAAGTACGGCGATAGGTTCGCGGGCATGTACGCGTGCTCGCCGGCCCTCAGCAACGGCGAGAGCGTCAACATAGGCGATATGCTCCAGACACCCGGCCTGAAACCCTTTGTGGTGGAGATAGGCACCGAAGACTTCCTGTATGATAATGTGAAATGGCTCAAGGATGTGGCCCAGTATCTGCCCATGATGTCGTATATCGAGCGCCCCGGTGCACACGACTGGCCATTCTGGAGCGCCTGCGCGCCCAAGATCATCACATTCTTCGACACACTGTTTGCAGAATAATTCCACTACCCGTTATCAACCAAATAATAAACCACAATGAAAAAGTATATTATCATAGCCTCGCTGGCGCTGGCATCGCTCGCAGCCGACGCCCAACAGGCCCTGTGGGGCGGATCTCAGATTGTATCGCCCGAGATCAATCCCGACAAAACAGTCACATTCCGCCTTTCCGCGCCCAAAGCTGTCAAAGTGCAGGTTACAGGCGATTTCCTGCCTACGCAGAAAGTGCAGACTCCCTTTGGCGAATTCGACGCACCGGGTGTCGCCGACATGGTGGAGAAAGACGGTGTATGGCAGTTCACCACTCCGGCGCCTCTCGCTCCCGAGCTGTACAGCTATACAATGCTTGTAGACGGACTGAAGATAAACGACCCCTCCAATGTGCACCGCATCCGCGACGTAAAGTCGGTGACCGATGTGTTCATCATTCCGGGCGAACGCGCCGACCTCTATAAAATCAACGACGTGCCCCACGGCACCGTGTCGAAAGTATGGTACGACAGCCCCACTCTGGGCATGGACCGCCGTCTCACCGTCTACACCCCGGCCGGATATGAGACAAGCGGCAGGCGCTATCCGGTATTCTACCTGCTTCACGGCATGGGAGGCGATGAGAACGCATGGACCGAGCTGGGCCGTGCATCGCAGATTCTCGACAACCTCATCGCACAGGGCAAGGCCGAACCCATGATCGTCGTCATGACCAACGGTAATGCCGCCCTTGAAGCCGCTCCCGGCGAGTCGAGCCTCGGTTTCGCGGCTCCGTCGATGCAGCTCCCCAAGACTATGGAAGGCAGCTTTGAGACACACTTCCCTGAAGTAGTGAAATTCATCGACAGGAACTACCGTACCATCAGGAACAAGAAATCGCGCGCTATCGCCGGACTGTCGATGGGCGGCTTCCACTCGATGCACATCTCCAAGCAATATCCCGACATGTTCGACTATGTAGGTCTTTTCTCCGCCGCCATCGAACCCGGCAAGGATGTCAAGAGTCCTATCTACGACGATCTCGACAGCAAGCTCAAGACACAGTTCGACAAGAAGCCATCGCTCTATTGGATAGGCATAGGCAATACCGACTTCCTGTACGAAGCCAACAAGGCCTACCGCAAGAAACTCGACGACAACGGCTACGCCTATACCTACTATGAGACCCCCGAGGGACACATATGGAAGAACTGGCGCATATACCTCACTGAATTCACGCCCTTATTGTTCAAAAAATGATAAAGCGATTCATCACATTCACAGCTGTGGCGGCCATTGCCGCCACAGCTATTGCCTCTCCCGTGATACCGCGCGACGAAGCCATAGAGAAAAAAGTGGAGGCGACTCTGGCACGGATGACCCTTGACGAGAAGATAGGCCAGATGACAGAACTCGCCATCGACCTTATCGCCCACCGCGGGCCCGACGGCAAGCTTGTGTACCATCCCGGTATGCTCGACAGCATCATAGGCAAATACAAGGTAGGCTCCATACTCAACGCTCCGCAGCATGCTCTTACGGCTGCGGAATGGAACGAGTTCATAGGCATCATCCAGGAGGCTTCCATGAAGGAGATCGGAATTCCGTGTATCTATGGCCTCGATCAGAATCACGGCGTCACCTATACTCAGGGAGGTACATTATTTCCGCAGAATATCAATGTGGCCGCTACATTCAACCCCGCGCTTGCCCGGGAAGCCGCCTCTATCACCGCATACGAGACACGCGCCACGGCATGCCCGTGGACATATTCGCCCACTGTCGACCTCGTACGTCAGGCCGCATGGCCGCGCGTATGGGAGAATTTCGGCGAGGATCCTTACCTGAGCGGTGTCATGGGAGCGGCACAGATAATCGGTTTCCAGGGCTCCGATCCAAACCATCTCGGCAAGGACAAGATCGCCACATCCGTAAAGCATTACATGGGCTACAGCGTTCCGTTCAGCGGACAGGACCGTACGCCGGCGGTAATCAGCGAGGCCGACCTGCGCGAGAAGCACTTCGCCCCGTTCCTCGAGTGTCTCCGCAACGGCGCTCTTACAATCATGGTGAATTCTTCCAGCATCAACGGTATCCCTACACATATCAACAGGCGCCTGCTCACCGGATGGCTCAAGGAAGAGCTCGGATGGGACGGCATGATTGTCACCGACTGGGCCGACATCAACAACCTGTGGCAGCGCGAGAAGGTCGCCAAAGACAAGAAGGAGGCCATCGCAATGGCAATCAATGCCGGTATCGACATGGCTATGGAACCATATCAATGGGACTACTGCACATTGCTCAAGGAACTTGTGAATGAAGGCACGGTGCCCATGAGCCGCATAGACGACGCGACACGCCGCGTGCTGCGCCTCAAATACCGCCTCGGACTCTTCGACAACCCCATGACACGCCTTGCCGACTATCCCGACTTCGCATCCGCCGGCCACGACGCGGCAGCCCGTCGCACCGCCGTGGAGTCGATGATCCTGCTCAAGAACGACGGCGGTATCCTGCCATTAGGAAAAGGCAGCAGGATACTCGTCACAGGTCCCAATGCCGACTCCATGCGGTCGCTCAACGGCGGATGGAGCGTGACATGGCAGGGCAAGCTCGAACCCGGCGATCTCGCCGACAAGAACACTATACTCAAGGCCATGCAGAACCGTTTCGGGGCAGAGAACATCATATATGTCCCCACCGTGGAATACAATGAGAATGGCGCCTATCATGACGAGAAGACTCCTGATTTCAGCGGCCTTGCCGCCGCGGCTTCATCTGCCGACGTGATACTACTGTGCATCGGCGAGAATTCCTACTGTGAGACTCCCGGCAACACCACTGACATCAACCTGTCGGCCAACCAGAAGGAACTCGTACGCCGCGCCGCCGCCACCGGCAAGCCGGTAGTGCTCGTTCTCAACGGCGGCCGTGCCCGCGTTATCTCCGATGTGGAGCCTCTCGCAGCAGCCGTCGTAGACATTCTCCTTCCCGGCAACGAAGGCGGCAACGCGCTCGCCGACCTGCTCTCGGGCGACGAGAACTTCTCGGGCCGTATGCCATACACATATCCCCGCCACGTGAGCTCTCTCTCCACCTACGACTACAAGGCGTCGCAGAAGACCGGTACCATGGCCGGCGCCTACGACTATAACGCCGACGTATCATGCCAGTGGCCTTTCGGCTACGGCATGAGCTATACGACATTTGCCTACGGCACGCTCAAGCCATCGGCCACCGAATTCAGGAACGGCGACATGCTGTCGTTCACTATCGACGTGACAAATACAGGCGACCGCGAGGGCAAGGAGACAGTGATGCTCTATTCGAGCGATCTTGTAGCATCGCAGTGCGTGCCTGATAACCGCCGTCTGCGTGCCTTCGACAAGATAAGCCTCAGGCCGGGCGAGACAAAGACAGTCACCCTCACGATACCGGCTTCCGATCTTGCATATGTCGGCGCCGACGGCAAGTGGCTCCTCGAAAAAGGCGATTTCAGGATCCAGGTAGGCGACAAGACCGCCGACCTCACATGCACCGAGACTTACAACTGGACAACCCCCAACAGATAAACGACATGAAACATACAACTTATAATATATGCGCAGGTCTTGTCATGGCACTCGGCATCGCCTCGTGCGACTCTACCCCAAAGCTCAACGAGAACAACATCGATGATGTGGTGGCAGCAATGACACTCGAGGAGAAAGCGCACCTCATAGTCGGTACCGGAATGGCCGGCATAAACAGCGGCGACAGCGCCGTGGTAGGCGAGACACGCTCGATAGTGCCCGGCGCCGCAGGCACCACCTACCCTATCGAGCGTCTGGGTATTCCGGCAGTAGTGCTTGCCGACGGTCCCGCCGGTCTGCGCATCAGCCCCACCCGCGATGGCGACTCCGCCACATACTACTGCACGCATTTCCCGATCGGCACAATGCTTGCCTCCACATGGAACCCCGCCCTTGTGGAGCAGGTCGGTGAGGCGATCGGCGACGAAGTGCTCGAATATGGCGTGGACGTGCTGCTCGCACCCGCGCTCAACATACACCGCAATCCTCTATGCGGACGCAACTTCGAGTATTATTCGGAAGATCCTCTCGTAAGCGGCAAGATTGCCGCCGCATATGTGCGCGGCGTGCAGAGCAAAGGTGTGGGCACGAGCATCAAGCACTTCGCGGTCAACAACCAGGAGACAAACCGCATGGCCAACGACGCACAGGTATCGCGGCGTGCGCTGCGCGAGATATACCTCAAAGGGTTCGAGACAGCTGTGAAGGAGAGCGAGCCCTGGACTGTGATGTCGTCATACAACTACCTTAACGGAACATATACTTCCGAGAATCCCGAATTGCTTACCGGGCTGCTCCGTGATGAATGGGGCTTCAAAGGCATGGTAATGACCGACTGGTTCGGAGGTTCGGACGTCGTGGCGCAGATGAAAGCCGGTAACGATATGCTCCAGCCGGGCTACAATGCACAGTATGAAGCTATCGTGGAAGGTGTGAGGAACGGCACGCTCGACGAATCGGTTGTCGACAGCAACGTGAAGCGTATCCTTGCTATGATTGTCCGTACCCCGCGCTTCAAGGGCTATGAATACTCCAACAGCCCCGACCTCGCATCGCATGCCGCCCTCACACGCTCGGCAGCGAGCGAAGGTATGGTACTGCTTAAAAACGAGCGGAAGGCTCTCCCCTTGCAGTCCGGAATCAGGAATGTGGCTCTATATGGCTGCACCTCCTACGATTTTATCCCCGGAGGAACGGGCTCGGGCAATGTGAACCGAGCCTATACCGTATCGCTTCTCGACGGCCTTAAGAACGCCGGAATCAGCGCCGATACCCTTCTGCGCGACGCATATGACGCGCACGTGAAGTCGTGGCGCGAGAAACAGCAGGCCGATACCGGCCGCTTTGCGGCATTCATGCCCGTGCATCTCCCAGATGAATGCAACTTCTCCGCCGCCGATCTCGCCGCACAGGCAAAGGCCAGCGATGCCGCCATCATAACTATCGGCCGCGGCTCGGGCGAATTCCTCGACCGCGAATCCTCCAACTTCAATATAAGCGACGTGAACAAAGCCATGATCGCCGACGTGAGCCGCGCGTTCCATGCAGCCGGCAAGCCGGTCATTGTAGTGATGAACATCGGCGGTGCTGTGGAAACAGCATCATGGAGCAAGAACGCCGACGCCATACTATGCGCATGGCAGGGCGGCCAGGAAGGCGGCAACAGCGTCGCCGACGTACTCACCGGCAAGACAAATCCGTCGGGCAAACTCACCATGACATTCCCCGTCAATTTCGGCGACCATGCCTCTACGGCCAACTTCCCTGTCGATATCAAGGCCGAAAAAGACATGACGATAGGAAACAAAGGCCCTAAATACGACCGTAAGCTTGTCGACTACACACCTTACGAGGAGGATATATATGTCGGCTACCGTTTTTTCGACAGCTTTGACAGGGATGTCGCATATCCGTTCGGCTACGGGATGAGCTACACCACATTCGCATATGACGATGCAAAAGTGGAGCGTGACGGCGACAAGCTGACTGTTTCTGTGACAGTGACGAATACCGGCGACCGCCCCGGCAAGGAAATCGTACAGCTTTATGCCTCGGACACACAGGCCGGAGAACGCAACAAACCCGAAAAGGAACTGCGTGGCTTCGCCAAGACAGCCGAACTCGCTCCCGGCCGGTCGGAGACCGTAAGCATCAGCTTCGACATCAACGATCTTGCATCGTTCGACGATACCCGGTCGGTATGGCGCCGCGATGCCGGCAGGTATGACCTGCTTGTGGGCGCTTCATCGCGCGACATCCGGGCATCACTGCCTGTAGAGATCGACGGAGCTGAGATTCCTGTTCCCGATATCCTCGCCCCCAAGGCCGAGATAAACACTCTCAGGCGCTGACCGACAGTTCTCAAAAGCGTTATATCCCGCACAGGCCTCGATACGGCTCAATCTCCGCATCGGGGCCTGTGTCTTGTCCAATGGTACCTGTCGGGTGTGCCTGCGGAGGTATCACAGATATTTGTCGCCGAAGTTTACCTTGGCGTCGTTCACCATCTGTTTGATACGCTGTTCGCGTTCTTTAGGGCATATGAGCAGCACGTCGCCCGAGTCGGCCACGATATAGTCGTTGAGTCCGTCTACTACGATAAGCTTGTCGTTCTTCACGGCGAATATATTGCCGGTGGCGTTGTAGGCCAGCACCTGGCACAGCTGTGTCACGTTGCCGTCGCGGTTCTTGGGCGACATGTCGTACAGAGCGCTCCATGTGCCCAGATCGTTCCATCCGAATGTCACAGTCTCCACGTACACATTGTCGGCGCGCTCCATCACTGCGTAGTCGATGGATATGCTCATGCACGAGGGGAATGCCGCGGCGATGAATCCCTTCTCAAGGTCTGAGCCGAACGTGTTCTTGCCTGCCTCGAACACCGCGTCGATATCTGGAGCGTACCGTGCCATGGCCTTTATTATGCTCCTCGCCTGCCACAGGAATATGCCGGAGTTCCAGAAGAATTCGCCGGTGCGTATGAATGTCTGTGCGAGCTCAAGGTCGGGCTTTTCGGTGAAAGTCTTCACCTTGTGGATGTCGCCTTCGATTTTTTCGCCTACTTGTATGTATCCGTAGCCGGTTTCGGGGCGCGAAGGCAATATGCCTAGTGTGAGCAGGGCGTCGTGGCTCTCTACAAATTCAAAGCCGTCGCGCACGCAGCGCTCGAATTCCGCCTCGCGTGTGATGAGGTGGTCGCTCGGGGTCACTATTATCGAGGCGTCGGGGTCGAGCGCGGCGATATGGTGTGCGGCCCATGCGATGCACGGAGCGGTGTTGCGGCGGGCAGGCTCGAGCAGCAGCTGGCTGTCGCTGAGGTCGGGAAGTTGCTCGCGCACCTTGTCGGCATATTGCTCGTTGGTGAGGATTATGATATTTTCCTTGTCCACGACAGGCAGTATGCGGTCGTAGCTCATCTGGAGCAGCGAGCGGCCGGTACCGAGAAAATCGATGAATTGCTTGGGCAGCGTGGTGCGGCTGTAAGGCCAGAAGCGGCTGCCGATGCCGCCGCACATTATCACGCAATATCTGTGCTTGTTGTTCATTTCGGTATGAGTGGGGTGGTATTTTATTGTCGCGCTAAGATACGCACTATTTTCAATATTTGCAAATCATGTTCACGGCAGGGCGCTTACTGTGCCGTAATGCGGGTAATTGCGGTTCCAGGCAGCCGGATTGACAGCCGACATCTCCATTATGTAATGTCTTGTCCATCTGGCCGGCATTTTTGCGGGTTGCCGGATACGCAGTCTGTTGAGCAACACTCCTGTCATTGTGTCATCGACATTTATGAGGCAGATGAAGTGGCAGGGCTTGTCGGTCTTGTTCTCGCAATAGCGGTACAGCCATGTATCGCGGCATTTTGTCACAAGATCGTCGAGAAGGTTGTTGAACGGGCGATTGACATGGCCGCATGTCTTGCATGTAGGGCGCGCGGCATAGTCGGCGGCTCCCTTTCTCGGATTTTTGATCTCGATGAACAGGTATCTGTCGGGTAATTCGGCCACCACATCCACGGCTTTCATGCAGTGCGATACACCGTGATAGTGGGCCTGTGATTTGTCGGGCTCATCGAATTTGAACAGTTCGACGGCGGTGGGAAAATCAAATTCAAAACCGTCTGTAATCAGTTTCATGTCCGTTTTAGAAATTGCTGAGCTGACGGTCGAGAAGATCCTCGAAGGCCTGTCGGATGGGATTGCATTGAAGGGAGTCGGGTGTCGCCGCCGCCTCGTGCACGATGCATCCGTCGCTTATACATAGCGAATGATACATTATATCGTCGTTGTCGGAAGCTTTCATCTCAAATTCCTTGAGCAGCATATAGTCGTGTGTGGCGATGAATATCTGTACGCCGAGACGTTGGAGTTCAATCAGGATTTCTACAAGTTCGCCGGAGAGTTTGGGATTGAGATTGGCTTCCGGTTCATCCCAGAACAGCACACTCCCCTTTGTGAGAGAATCGTTGGTGATCAGTACATAAAGAAGTCCAAGTTTTCTGAATCCTTCGGCGAGCAGCGGAAATTCCAGCTCTCCGCTGCCGTTTTTCAGATAGAAGGTCTCGTTCTTTTCAATCACACGGCCCGATATGGCCTTGCTGAGCAAACCTGTGAGCCGCCGGCGCTCGGCGGTGGGCTTGCCTTTGGTCGGCGGTATGAGGGCGCGGTCGATGATATCGGCGTATACCTCCTCATAATCAAGTTCTTTCCGATTGTATAGCGAGCGGAATCCCGGCGCGTTTGCGAGCATGTCCTTCACCGGTATATATGTCGCCGGATTTCGTAGATCTTCGTTCCATCTGCGTCGTGTCGTATTCGATTTTGAAGATATGGTGCACGATATCGATCTCTCGGCCTGTGAGGGGTCATCGTTGTTCGAGCGACGGTATATGTCTACGCGCCCGACATTGCGCCCCGGAGCCCTATGGACGAGACGGCCCAACGAGTTTGGTCGGAATACAGCCATAAGCTTTTGCTCAAATGTCCGCGACTCCTTGTCGTCGATCACACAGCAGGCCGTGTACAGCGCTTTCATTATGTGTGTCTTGCCGGTACCGTTCTCGCCTATCAGGATATTGATGCCCGGCGAGAAACGTATGTCTGCTGTCTTGAAAGCCGTGAAATTGTCAAATTTGATTCGTGTGAGCATATTCCGAACTGATTTATAAGCAATACATTGCAAAGATATGCAAAAAACATGTATATATCAAAGAGAATCGTGTATTTGTCTTCAGATATCGAGGCGGTAGCGGGTGTGGATCGTGCCGGTGGCGCCGTACGATGCCTTGTAGGCGTAGAGACCCTCGTTGAGCACCCGGCCGCCATGCTCGTTGGAGATGCCGAAGTCCATATATCGCTGTCCCGGCTGCATGGTCGATATCAGATGCATCGTGAGAGGCGTCAGAAGATTGTTTTTACGGCCTTCGGGAGTCGTGGCGGTGTATTGGCTGTGCCGCACCGTAGTCGTGTCGTATATGCAGATTGCGGCATGCATGGCTCCGTCGAGCATAGTGGCGAAGAAGCGTATCCATTCGGGGAAGCGCCTGTGCAGCAGCAGCAGTTCGTCGAGGCTGTGTACCGGTGCCGCGTCGTGGCGTTCGGAGAGGCAGGCGCACAGCATGCCGTGGAATCGGCCTATGGCTTCGTCATCGGTAAGCTCGATCACCTCCACACCCATTCGGCGGCATCGGTTGGCCTTGCTGCGCTGAATCGAGTCCGAGCCCGGATTGGCGGTGATATCGATCGTGGCCGAGATATTGCTTTCGGTGCACACGGCTCCGTGGCGCCACAGTGCATACAGATCCTCGTCGCTCGGAGCTGCGGCATATATCGACGGCAGCGGTTTGTAGTCGATGGCCCCGATGCCGCAGGCCCGGCACCAACTTATCATTTCGTCGAACAATCGCAGCATGTCCGTGGCGTCGAAGTGCTTGCGCGGCAATATCCAGCCGCCGTATGTGAGCCCGCGGTGCGAATGCAGCACGCCGTCGGTGGTGACCTCGGCCGGCAGCAACGCCACCGGCTTGCCGCGCCGCATGGCTATGAGCGAGCGATCGGTGAAGCGGTCGGCGTGATAGTCCATGTAGCCGCGGTTGAACAGGAATGTCGCGTTGCGGGCCGAAGCCGTGAAATCGTTCCACATGCCGGCATCGGCGGACGTATATTCCTTTATGGTGAAGTCGTTCATTTTTGGGAGTTAAGCAATGATTCAAGATACGGTGTGGGGCGTATGGCGGCTGCCCGGCGCAGCAAGTCTTTGCCCTCGGCCTCGTCGCCGCACAGCAGACACCGGTTGCCGAGGTAGAGCAGAGTGTCGTAGTCATCGGGGTCGATGGCGAGTATCCGCCGCCATATGCCGGCGGCCTCGGTCTCCATGCTTTGCAGCATGTAGCCCCGGGCGAGCATACCGAGATATTCGGTCGATTCGGGCAGACCGGAGAGCATCATCGAGGCATAGCGCACTATGTTGGGGCCGTCGTCGCGGAAGTTGTAGTATCGCAGCAGTTCATTGTCGAGGGCGCGGCGCATCCAAGGCATCGCGGCGCACAGGCTGTGCAGCAATGTGCCGTAGCGATCGCCCTCGCCGAGGGCGAAGTCGGTGTCGCGTATCTGCCTGAGCAGCTCGCTGAGTCCTATTCCGTGGGCCATGGCGCGCTCTACCAGGTCGACGGTCTGCTCGTCGTTGCCGAGCATCTGGTTGGCGGCTATGGCACGGGTGTAGCTCGATATGGAGTCGGGTCGCTCGCGCAGCATCAGCTCGTACATGGTGGCGGCACTGTTCCACTCCTTCCACTCGAACGAGCGGGCGGCACGCACGGCCGTGTTGTCGTAGCCTCCCTGCGCCATGGCCGTGGCTGCGCATAAAATGAATAAAATGACGATACTGCGCATGGTCAATATTTGAACGAGCTTCCGCCGAGGAATTCGCGCAGCAGCGATGTGGACGGCAGCAGCCGAAGGTCGATGGCCTGGAAATAGCTGAGGAATTTGAGCAGGCGGTAGGCCTCGGAGTATTCCACCACGTCGTGCGGCACTTTCTTGAGTATCGGTTCGGCGAAGTCTTTCATTACACCGAGTTCGTATAGCAGCGACGAGTTGAAGGTGGCGTCGGCGTTCTCCTGATACGGGAATATCCATTTCTCCTCGCCGCGGCGCACGCTGGGCCAGCGGCGTATGGTGTCCACAGCCGATGTGCCGCGGTATTTATGGTCGCGTATGATGCGGCGCAGCAGGCGGTTGTCGGTTGTCGGTATCCAGTTGTGATCGTCAATGGTGATAGTGGTGAGAGCCGACACATATACGCGGAATTTCATAGCCTCGTCGATGTGCGCCGTCAGTGCCGGATTGAGGCCGTGGATACCCTCGATGAGCAGTATCGACCCTTCGTCGAGACGCAGGGTGTTGCCTTTGTAGCGGCGCGTGCCGGTCTCGAAGTCGTAGGTGGGCATCGCCACCTCCTTGCCGTCGAGTATGTCGTTGAGGTCGCGGTTGAACTGCTCGAGGTCGAGCGCATAGAGCGATTCGTAGTCGTAGTCGCCCGTCTCGTCCACCGGGGTATGCGCACGGTCTACAAAGTAGTTGTCGAGCGATATCAGCTGCGGCTTCAGCAGGTTGGTCATCAGCTGTATGCCCAGCCGCTTGGTGGTCGTTGTCTTGCCCGAGCTCGACGGGCCGGCGATGAGCACTATGCGTGCCCCACCCTCTCGGTAGCGGCGCGTTATCTCGTCGCTGATGCGCGCCAGAGCTTTCTCGTGCAGTGCCTCGGTCACATTCACCAGGTCGGCGGCGCGGCGCTGCTGCACGGCGTTGTTGAGCTGCCCTACGGTGCGCACGCCCACTATGCCGTTGAACTTCACATATTCCGTGAACGCCCGGTACATCTTCTCCTGCGTGATGTGCTGCGGCGGGAAAGCCGGATCGGCCTTGTCGAAGCCCACGAGCAGGAAACCCTCCTTGAACGGCCTCAGCTCCCACACCCGCAGCATGCCGGTGCGCGGCGCCAGTGTGCCGTAATAGCTGTCGCAGATGCCGTCGAGCGTGTAGTATGTGGTGTATATCTCGTGGGTGGTGCTCAGCAGCTCCACTTTGTCGCCGAGGCCTTGCGCCTCGAACAGCGGTAGTACGTCGGCCGTGAGAGCCTCGTGGCGCTCCAGCGGCAGGTCGAGGTCGACTATGCGGCGCATCTCGGCCGAGATTTCGGCCACGAGCGCCGGCGTGCATTCCACGCCTTCGCCGAGGCGGCAGTAATAGCCGCGCGATATCGAGTGCTCGATGCTCAGACGCGCCTCGGGCGCCACGCGGCTCACGGCGCGGTACAGCACCATGCACAGCGACCGTATGTACGATCGCTCTCCCGACGGATGGGCCGTCGACAGAAATTCCACCATCTTGGGCTGGAATATGCGGAAGGCGAGCGCCTCGTTCTTGTTGTTGACACGGGCGCATATCGGCTCGAAGCCCAGCTCGTCGCGCAGAGCCTCGCTCACCTCGAGCAGGCTGCTCCCGCCCTCGATGCTTATATAGCGGCCCAGATTCACACAATATATCTCAATCATATTTTTGTAACATTAATGTCCTTAATGTCGTTAAAGATATTGAAGACCCTATGAAATAATACAACCCCTGAATGTGCGCCGGTGTTCGGGCGTGAGACCATGCAGGGCTATGCCTCCGCGGTGCTCCTCGGTGGGATAGCCCATATTACGCTCCCAGCCGTAGCCGGGATAGCGTGCGCTCAGCTCGGTCATGATACGGTCGCGAGTGGTCTTGGCCATTATCGAGGCCGCTGCGATGTTGGCATATGTGGCGTCGCCCTTCACCACTGTGGTGTGCGGAATGTCGGCGTATGGTTTGAAGCGGTTGCCGTCGACGATTATCGCCCCGGGGCGCACATTCAAGGCCGCCAAGGCGCGGTGCATGGCCTCGATAGAGGCGTTTAGGATATTTATGTCGTCGATCTCGGTCGGCGAGCACATCCCCACTGCCCACGCCACTGCATCGCGCTCGATGATGGCGCGCATCTCCTCGCGCCGGGCCTCGCTCAACTTCTTCGAGTCGATAAGCAGCTCGTGGCTGTATCCGTCGGGCAATATCACGGCTGCGGCCACCACGGGGCCGGCAAGGCATCCGCGGCCCGCCTCGTCGCAGCCCGCCTCGAGTATGCCCGGGGTCATGCATGCGGGCAATGGAACACGCTTACGCAAGGTAACGGCAGTTTATCACGGTTTCTACCAGGAACAGGCGCACGATGGCGGTGCGGGGCACCTCCATGTCGTCATAAGCCGGGTTTTCGCTGTGGAGTATCACTTTGGCGGGATCCTCGCGGCAAGGCTTCACCACTTTTACCAGCCGGTAATCTTCGAGTTGTATCAGATAGGTAGAGCCCCACAGTATTATCGAGGGGTCGTTGATGGGGCGTATCGCTATAAGTGAGCCGTCGGGGATGGCCGGCTGCATCGAGTCGCCGGTGACACGTATCACAGGGTTGCGCGGGTCGAGCCCCGGTATGTCAAGGTAGCCGATGATCTTGTCTTCGGTAAACTGGCGTCCGAGAGGCATCACGCCGGCTGTGGCATCTATGTCGTATACGGGAGCACCCTTGGGCATGGGGCGTATCGTCACAGTCTCGGCGGATATGTCCTTCACACCCTCGCCTTTGGCAAAGGGCGTGCCGTGGCCGTTGAGCAGCCATTCCTTCGACACGCCGAGATTCACCACCACGCGGTTCACAAAAGGCTCTGTCACCGACATCTTGCCGGCCAGCACCTTCGACATGCTCGACGGATCGATGTTTATCAGCCGGGCAAACCGTGCCTGAGTCTTGTGCGATATATTCAGCAGATATCGCAGGCGGTCGAGCACCGTGGCCCGCTCCCCGGGTATCTTGATTTCATCTATAAGTTGTTGCATGGAAGGATAGAGGTTTTGATTTTCACTTTTGCAAAGCTACAATATAACTTTCAGATTTCAAATACACACCATGGAAATTTTTCAATAATTTAACACGAAAAATATATGTCCCACACAGATTCCACGGATTATTTTGTTTATTTTGTTGGCTGCCGCGCAGTTTGGCACACAGATTCCACGGAACTTGGGACGACGATAGGTAGGGACGTACGGCTCATACGTCCGGATATCGCCGGATGGCCGTTCCACAGAGAGAGACCCTGTAAGGGTCGGGCGAACAGTAGGCCACTGCAAGCGCTCCGTAGGTGCGCGCAGCTGTGGTAATCGATGCAATATCAACTCATTGAGCTGCGTAGCTGCGACACGCCAATCGCTATGTCGCAGCTACGCAGCTCGATATATCAACGACCGAAAAAACAGGGGCAGCGCGCACCTATGGAGCGCTTGCCCCTGCCTACTGTTCGCCTGACCCCTAACGGGGTCTCATCCCCCGGATGTCGAGGCGTGCCTCGCCCCATTCGCATGTCGGCCGGGGAAGCGTCGTAGAGGTCTCATCTCTCGGATGCCAAGGCGCGCGTAGCCCGCCGATTTACTCGTAACCGCGTCCACCGAAGCCTTTGGCAGAGGTGCACGCGGACTGGGTCAACGCAAAATAAATGGCGCCCGTAGGCCGCCGATTTGAGCAGCATTGCCGATGTGCGCCGTTGATATAATCGGCGGCCTTCGGGCGCCGGCAACTGGGAGCATGGCTGTCCGAGCGCGCCTCGCCCATAGGCTCGGCGGGCTCGGTTACGAGTAAATCGGCGGGCTGCGCACGCCTTGACATCCGAGCACGCGGACGCACGACCCCCCCAATAATAATCTGCGGAAATTCGTGGAATTTGTGTGAGGCATACGCGACAAGAGCGACCCCGCTGTGCGGAGCCGCTCCTTTATGTAGTGTATGTAAGGAAATTTACTTCACGACAACCTTGGTGGCCTTGTTGCCCTGGCGACGGATGTAGAGGCCGGGAGCGAGTTCGCCGTTCATGCGGACGCCCTGCAGGTTGTAGTATTCGGCGGGAGCTTCCTCACCGAGTTCTACGTCGGCGATGCCCTGCGATGACTTCTCAAATACAACCTTCATTGTAGCGATATCGGCGCGTTTGTATGTACCGTTGGTTACGCAGTCAAACACAACCTTTGATACACCTTCGGCAGAAGTCCATGTGGCTTCGGTTGCGTTGTTGAGTACTACGCCGTTCTGCTGGAGAGCGGTGAGCTGTGCGCCTGTGAATTCAACAGCCTTGATGAGCATGCCTTCCTGTGCTGAGATAGTGGTGGTGGCACCGTTGTATACTCGGTATTCCACACCATGACCTTGAGTGCCACACTTCCACAGACGAGCTGTCGACGAACCGCCGGTGCTTACCACGCTGATGCCGTTGTTGGTAAATGTTACATTGGGAACTTCTGCCACAAGATAGCTCTGCTCTGTACCCTCTGCTTTATAAGAAGGATCGAGTGTGGTCGGTTCGGCGAAGTTGAACATAGCTTCGTTGCCGGTTACGGGTGTCTGAGCCTTGATAGTATATTCTGCGGTTGCGATGGCGGAGTCATCCATGCCTTCCTTCACGGCGAGAGCCTTGAGGGTGAGGGCTTCGTTGATCACAACGGGAGTGCTGTATACGCTCGATGCTGCGGTGGGGTTGGTGCCGTCGGTGGTGTAGTAGATTGTGGCGCCTTCGGTTGCGCAGGTGATTGTTACCTCAGTGCCTTCGGCTACGGCGCCGGCAGCGGGGTTGAATGTGGGTGCTGCTACAACTTCCTTGCCCGATGCGCTTGTCACCTTCACGGGCATGATCTGAAGATTGCCGCTGTGGATGGCTACGAAGCCGTATACGGTGAGGTTGGTGCCGGTGGCTACTTTTACCACGTCGTAATATTTGGCATCGTTGAACTGGTTGTACAGTGCGATTTCGCCGGAAGCGTCGCTCATCACGTAGTTGTTGGCGGCAGTGCCTTCGGTAACGGTTACGCCTTCAAAGCGTACGTAGGTGTTTACGAGGTCGGTTGCGACTTCTTCTACCTGGATCAGCTCGGCCTCAACAGCTGCACCCTGTGCGCCGGCCTTGAATGTACCTGCCACAAGATTCGACATCTGGAGCTGGCCCTCCGAGAAGTTCTGATATTTGCCTGTGATGCCGCCTTCTACGGTCTGGCCGTTGGCAAATTTGGGCATCTCGATGTCGCCGCCGTTGTATGCGAGCACCACGCCGCTGTTGTCCTTGAGCCACAGATAGCGGCCGTTCTGATATACGGCGGTTGTGGCGCCGGTGATGCGGCTTTGGTCGGTGGTGTTGGCTGCGGCGAGGAATGCTGCGATGTCGGTATAGTCGACGGTCTTCACCTCGGGTACTTCGCCTCCGTTGATGCTGAGGATCTTGCTGCCGGTTGTGAACTGAGGGGTGTTGCCTTTGTAGTTTACGAGCTTGCCGCTTACCACTACTTCGTCGCCTACTTTGATAGCGTCATCCGATGTGAATTTCTCACCGTTGAGACCGTTACCGCGGAAGACCGAAAGATCGGATGTACCGTCCGTGATAGTGTATGTAGCGTTGCCAAACTGGGTGCTGATTTCCTTGATCGACTTGATTGTACCCTTGGCCACTGCATTGATTTCTTTGCCGTCGGCAAGTGCTGAGGCGGCGTTGAGGGCTTCGGTTACAGAGCAGGGATTCTCAGCGCTGCCAAGGTCGGATGGGTCAACGGGGTCGACGGGTGTTTCGCCACCTTCGCCGTTGAATACGATCTTGGTGATCTGAGAGTTGTATTTGTTGCTGGTTGCGAGTCGATAGACGGTTCCGGCGGCCTGATTGGCAGCGGGGATTGTCCATGTAAAGTTGCCGGATGTGGCATTTAATAGAACTGATTCACCGATTTTCTCACCGTTGGCTGTAAGCTGTACGGTAACTTTGATTGATGCGTTTGAACCGGTAGTGATTGTGAATTTTTCGCAAGGTTCGGTGAGTTTGAATTCCATGTAGGCATTGCCCTCGTAGTTTTTACCTGAAATCTGCAGGTAAGAAGCCTTGTTGTAAGTGCCTTTCTTGCAGTTTACAAAGGAGAATTCAACTCCGTCGATTGTGGCGGTCGAGGCTGTTGACGATTCTGCGGTGGGCAGACCGTCGGCAGTCGAAAAATCGACAGTCACAGGAGCCGCACTAAGCGTGAACGCGCTTAATGCCACAGCGAGTGAGAGTAAAAGTTTTTTCATAAAAATTGGTTGATTAGGTTTATAGTGTTGTTTCTGTGTTGTCATTTCTTTTTCTCGACGCGGCGTATCAGTATCACCTCGGTGGGGAAGTGGTCGCTGTATCCGTTGAGATAGGCGCCCGAGGCGAATGTGCGCAGGGGATAGCCCTGACGTGTGCCCTCGGTGTCGCGCAGGAAGTCGTGGTTGTGCACTATCGGGCGCTGTATGTGCCAGCGGGTGTCGGGGGTGTTGACGAGGTTGCCCGACAGGATTATCTGGTCGAAGAGATTCCACGCGCTCTTGTAGGCGAGGGTGCCGATACCGTCGTCGAGCATCTTCCAGAACGGGTTGTAGAACTGATGCTCCCCTACCCCTTTGGCGTTCTTGGCGGCGCCGAGCACCTTGGCGCACGACTTGTCCATGGGGTCGTCGTTGAGGTCGCCCATTATTATAACGCCCATATTCGGGTCGGTCTTCCACAGCGAGTCGGCTATCTCGAGGCACAGTTCGGCGGCTGCCTCGCGGTTGGGCGACGACTGCTCCTGTCCGCCGAGGCGCGACGGCCAGTGGTTCACGATGATGCCTATGCGCTGCCCCAGCAGTGAGCCTACCACGCACATCTGGTCGCGGGTGGCGAAAGGAATGGCGGTGAGGCGATGGTTGGTCACATTCTCCACTTTGAAATATTTCGGGTTGTAGAGCAGACCCACATCGATGCCGCGGCGGTCGGGCGAATCGTGGTGGCATATCTGAAGATTCCACGAGGCTATCTCGGGCTGCTTCACCAGATCCTCGAGCACGGTACGGTTCTCCACCTCGCTCACGCCTATTATCACCGGGCCGCGGGGGGTCATCTTTGTGGGCAGCTGCGATATGGCATAGGCCAGATTGTGCAGCTTGTTGTTGTACTTGCGGGTGTCCCACTGGTTCTTTCCGCCGGGGGTATACTCAAGATCGCGTCCCAGATCGTTGTTGGGAATTGTATCGAAAAGATTCTCGAGGTTGTAGAAAGCGATGCCGGCGGCCTGCATGCCCTGTGCCACAGCCGATAAGCCGGTAGCCGCCAATAATACGGCCGCGAGGATGAGTTTCTTGAACATGGTATATTTCAATTTGTAAGTATTCATTAAATATTTAGGGACTTCAAAGTTACAAATAATTTCAATACAGAGTATTAAAAAGATGTGAAAATTTAAAATCACATCGTTTGCGCGATTGTATCGGCTTGAAATGCGGCTTAAAAGTCGTTAGTCCGAATGAGGAAGGGCGTGCGAAGCCCGCCGATTTTTGCGTAACCGAGCCCGCCGAGCTTTAAAGGCGAGGCGCGCTCGGACAGCACCACCTACCGTTGCCGGCGCCCGTAGGCCGCCGATTTAATCAACTGCGCCATACCGTAGTGGCTATAATCGGCGTACTCCGCACGCCTTGGTTCCACATATCCTTGTCCGGGCACGCCTGCGCAAGCTCCGGCGTACCCGGTTACTGATTAATCGACGTCCGTCGGACGTCTTGCCTGCGGATAGCTCGGCTGAAGAGGCGCCGTCAGGTGCCGGGCGAACAGTAGGCCACTGCGAGCGCGCCGCAGGTGCGCGAAGCTGTGGTGATCGATACATATCATTGATTTCGAGCTGCGTAGCTGCGACACGCTAAATGTAGTGTCGCAGCTACGCAGCTCGGTTGTATTATCGTATTTTATGGGGGTGTGTCAAAATTCGCAAAATCAGTAGGGACGCGATTAATCGCGTCCGCGCCCGGA
>CAJTMY010000002.1 GCA_910577355.1 uncultured Muribaculaceae bacterium | reverse complement strand
AACGACCCCGAGATTACAAATCACGTGCTCTGGCCAACTGAGCTAAAGAGGCGGTTTTCAATTATCTCATGCTTAGGAAAACGATTTGGTTCCCGTTTGCGGTTGCAAAGTTAAGCACATTTTTTGAACCAGCCAAACATTTCGGTATTTTTTTTGTAAAAAAGTTTAGCACGCCCCGATTTCTCAAAATCCCATACGCACACACATTAATTAAATGGCTTTTCAAACGTACATGCGCTGAAGTTGTAAAGTTTTTTGTTTATCTTTGCGGAATCAAACCGTATCTACTATGAACGACATACCAAAACACTGCATAATAACCATCGGCCGCAGTTTCGGTTCCGGCGGCCGTGAACTGGGCCAGAAGCTGGCCGGGCTGCTCGGATACAGCTACTACGACAAGGAGCTGCTCATAGACGCGGCACGCAACGCAGGCCTCGACACATCAATATTTGAGAAAAACGACGAACGCGCTCCGGGATTTCTGTCGAGTGTCCTGCCGATGAGCATGGGGTACAGCGCTATGGCATGGTACACAGGGCCGAATTCGGCAGGCGGAGAATCAGTATACCGTGCGCAGAGCGACTTCATGCGCCATGTGGCATCGCAAGGGCCATGCGTGATAGTAGGCCGCACAGCCGACTACGTGCTGCGCGACTTCCCCGGCACGGTGAATATATTTCTGCATGCCCCCGAGGAGACATGTATAAAGCGTATCATCGAACGCGGCGACTGTGAAAAGACGGAAAAAGCCCGCAGCATATTGCGCAAGACCAATCGCCTTCGGTCAGAGTTCTATAACTTCTATACTGACCGCAGCTGGGGCTGCGCATCCACTTATGACATCACTTTCGACACCTCTAAACTGCCTATGGATACCATAGCCCGTCTGATAATAGCATATATAGACGCCCGCCGTCTGAAATAACAGCAGCTGTGTATCCGCAGGGCCGGATACACAGCATTCAAATCAAGGCAGATTTGCCGGAGCCACCTTCGCAAGCCATCCGAACATATAGCAGTACATAGCCTGCCGGACAGCCGGAGCCGACAAAGCGAGGTCGTGCAGTCCGCCACGCAACGTTATTTCGGTGACGCTGAATCCCAGACGACGGCCATAACGTGAAATATCCTCCACATCGAGCACCGCATCGGAGTTCCCATACTCAGCTCCTTCGGCATGACCATAACTGCGGTCGCTATGCATCAGCAATATAGGCACAGCGATGCGCGGATCGTTCTGCACCACATCATGAGCATCGTCGATAGCCGCGATCCAGGCAGCCTCGACTGCCGGAGAATGAATAAGTTTCCAGTCGGTATTATAATCCCATTCACCGCCAAAACGCCGCAGCAAGCTGCGGGCATATCCATCGCCCCCGCCCTGAGGGATCTTCATTGAGCCGGCTATGCCCGATATAGAGCGCACGGCCGGTATCAGTATGCGCTCCTGCAATTTCGACTGGTTCCAATCGAGAAACGGGCTGTTGAGTATCATGGCGCATATGGCCTGTGCAGGATTCCCGGACATATACAGCGAGGTGATAAGTCCACCTGTCGAATGCCCCATCAACACAATTCGGCGGATACCATCGGCCTGCATCTGAACTACCGCCGAATCTATGTCTGCAAAATACTCACGCAAATCCCGCACCTGGAATTTCTGCTGGCCGTCCATTATCGATCTGCCGTATTTGCGCAGATCCACAGCATAGAAGTCATAGCACCGGTCTGTGAATTCGCGTGCCATATCGGCCTGAAAGAAATAATCGTTGAAACCATGCACATAAAGCACTCCCACACCCGCGGCACAGGGCGACTTAAGCCGTACTATCGTCGACCGCACATGACCGGAGTAATCGACGCCTTGATCGACATAACGCATTTCAAAGCCTTGTCCGAGTACATCGGGCTGCCATCCTCCGGCCAAAACAGCAGAACCCACATGAAGCGCCGCAAGTAGAATAAAATAACGAAGCATTTTCATAAGCGAGACATGCAGGCTCACATAAAGGCCTGCATGTCTATAACGTTCAAAACCGACATTTAGTGCAACCGTACGTTACTTGACAGCCGCATTATGCGAAGCCGACGGATCGTACACACCGGGTCGAGATTCATAGCCATAGCCGTCATAAGCGCACACCGCATACTTGTAGCCGTCCACACGATCGGCAGGCAACACGTATTCAGGTTCGTAGCTTACCCCCAGAAGATACCGAGCATCTATGCCGTCACCATCTTTGCAGGCCTCGTCCATCGGTACACCCTGAGGGACAGCATAAACGGAATAACGCATTATAGCCTTACTGTCGGCCGGGACAGGCGTCCATCTCAAAGAAGAGCCCGAAGTTGCCACATCTTTAGGCGCGTCATATACAGGATGTTCCTTCCAGTCCACCACAGGCACAAGCGCCGGCCTGCCGTATACATTGCCGGCAAGATGGGAGCCAAGACCTGTGCGTACTGGCCCGTCGATAAACTTGGCACTGTAATATATCTGCCCCGGAGCAGCGTCACGGGCCTCGGCGCGGCATTCGCGCACCTGTGCGGCAAACTCCTCCCACCCGGTGGCGTTATTGCCGCCGAAATCATCGGCATCCACCCGATACGATGCCATCGACACATAGTTGTGACGGCCGAAATGCCCGGCCATATCAGCCCACCACTTGCACAAAGGGCTGAATGGCGAATAAGTATGCGTGCGACCCCAATATATCTGCGGGGCAATAAAATCGACACTGCCGTCGCTGAGCCACGCCAGCGGATCGCAGTATATATCGTCATACATCCAGTCGTCGGCCACTCCCGGGCCTTCCAGGCCATAAGCCGGCGCGCCTTTACCACCGACGCCGGCAGGCCCTATGCCGAAGCGCATGTCGGGACGTGCCTTCTGTATGCGGTCGTAAAGTTCCTTTACAAAAGTGTTCACATTGTTACGTCGCCAGTCGGCGATGCTCATGGTTGTCTTGGAGTCTTTCCACAACTTATAGTCGGGAGCCGTAGATTCCGCATCACCCTTGGGCATGCCTACACCGGGATAGAAATAATCGTCGAACAACAATCCGTCGATCTTATAGTTTGTATAAATCTCCTCTATGACCTTCATGCAATGCTCTCGGGCCTCCGGTACACCGGGATTAAACACAGTCCACGTGCCTTGAGTGAAAGTAAGGCCACGGCTGCGCCAGTCAATATCCTGCGGCGTGTCGGGCAATTTACCGTTGTGGTCGATACGGAACGGATTCACCCAGGCATAGCACTCAAGTCCGCGTTTATGGCATTCAGACACGGCGAAAGCAAGAGGATCCCAACCGGGATCGACACCACGCTTGCCCGATACCGACGCACTCCACGGCTCATAGCTCGACTTATATAGAGCGTCGGCCAGCGGACGCACATGTATGCACACGCCTGTGAAATTGTGTTCTTTGTACGAATCCAGATAGGCGATCAGTTCAGCCCGGGCAGCCTCACGCGAAATAGAATCGGTGCCGGCGGTAAGAGGCCAGTCGATACCCATCGCAGCCATCCACACTGAGCGGAATTCACGCTTGGGCGACTCGGCCCTCATATTTCCCACCGCAGATACAGCGGTAAGAAGAAGCAACAACAGTTGTTTTTTCATGATAAATGTGATTGAATATGGTGCAAAGTTAGTGACATTTTTCGAAATTACCGCAAAATATAAGCAGGCTTTGGAACAAGACTCCCAAAACCTGCTTTAATACCATAAGAAAATACTATGATTCGGATTCAGATTCCTCGAATGCCTTTTGGGCGGCAATCAGTTTTGCCTGCGAGTCTGCATCCTTCTGCCAATGGAAAGGAACAAAATCGCTCTTGGGATTGACCCATGAAGGTTTGCGGAAACGGAGGATTATGAACGGAAGTATTACAAAAAGTGCTACACCTCCGAACAATACAGCATACCACACAGTCGGCGACCCCATGGGAATCTGGCTTGGAGGAATGAAACTCAGCACGAACGCGAGCAGCGAACCGAGGAAGCCGAGACCGCCCACACACCACATGAGCCAGTTGCCCTTCTTGCCGATACGGAACGGACGCCTGGCATCCTTCATGTTATAGCGTAGATATATGGCGGCGGCAAACATGAGCAGATATGCGATAAGATAGAGGAGCACTGTGAGCTGCGACAGTATCTGGTAGAAGCTCTCAACCGACGGCATCACCACAAACAGGAGCGCGAGCAAAGTCACCGCCCCACCCTGTATAAGCAGGATGTTCTTCTGTACGCCCGACTTGTTGGTCTTCTGGAAGAAGGGTGGAAGATAACCGGCCTGCCCCACGGCAAACACACCCTTCGACGGGCCTGCCACCCATGTGAGCACTCCGGCGAGGACGCCGAATGCCAGCGCGATGGCGATGACCGGCGTGAACCAGTTCATATGGAACGCAGCCATGTAATTGTCAAACCCCACAAGCAGACTTTGCACCAGATTGATGTCTTTGGCCGGTATGATCACTCCCAGAGCGTATGTTCCGAGTATGAAGATAAGAACTGTGACTATTGCTCCGCCAAATACTGCCTTAGGATAATTGACAGTCGGGTTTTTCATCTGCCGCACATGTATGCCCGACATCTCCATGCCTGCATAGAACAGGAATATCGATGCCGCAAGCACTATATTGTTGAAATTGGAAAAATCAGGTATGAAGTCTCCATGGAAATCCATCTGCGAGGTTCCACCTGTGGCAAGATATACCACGCCGCACACCACGAGCAGGGCGGCCGGGATTATCGTACCTACGATACCGCCTATCTTCGAGACCTTTCCTACCCATCCCAGTCCTTTGAGGGATATAAGAGTGGCTATCCAATATATGCCGAGCACCACCACAATGGTATACAGCTTGTTATCCGCAAGATGCGAATCCGCCGCATGATCCATTCCGATGAAAGCCAGCGACACGGCGCCGAAAGTCAATACCGTAGGAAACCATATGGTGCTTTCCACCCATTGAAGCCATATGCCGAGAAAGCCGGCCTTGCGGCCAAATGCCTCGCCGATCCAGCGGAACATACCGCCTTGCTGATAAGGGAACATAGAAGCCAGCTCGGCCGCTACGAGCGACACAGGGATAAGAAACACCACTGCCGCAAATATATAATAGAATGCCGAACTCATGCCATATTCGGCCTCGGCAGGCAGTCCTCGCAGCGAAACTACCGCTACGATATTCATAATCATCAGGGTAAGCACACCAAGCTTCGCCGCAGACTTCACCGGAGACGCCTTAGGCGATGACCCGGAGGCACCGTCTGTTGTTTTTGTTGCCATTTCTGTTAATTTTTAAGGTAAGACCGGCCGGCCATACGCAGACCCGCTGCTTAAGCCGACCGGTCGACAATATGTGTTTTTTATCTGTATTCCGATATATTATTTACCGGTATGGTTGAACGTCTTAGCTGCCAAAGGAACATTCTTTTCCATGGCTATACGGGTAGTCGTAGGATATTCAAGCGCATTAAGCTCATTTACGGCAAACCGGATGTCGTTGATAAGCTGGTCGGCCATATCGCGGCTGAATCCCTGCTTGCACAGCACACGCATCACTACTATCTGCTCGATGTTTGCAGGCATGGTATATGCAGGCACCATCCAGCCTTTCTGGGCAAGCTTGTCCTGAAGGTCAAACAGAGTCCATTTGGCCGTCTTCTGATAATCGGGCTTCATAAGCCATGCGAAAATCGGGTTGGGCAGATCCTGTGAATAAGGCTGGAATTCAGGCATTTCAGAGATGATCTGGTGCAGATACTTGGCCACGCTGAGCGAATTGTACTGTATATTCTTGTATCCCTCGAATCCAAGGCGTATGAACTGATAGTACTGACCGAGAATCTGCGCGGCCGGACGCGAGAAGTTGAGGCCGACCTGAGCGATCTCAGCACCGAGATAGTTAACGCTGAACGACATTACGTCCGGGAGATACTTTTTGTCTTTCCATACCACCCATCCGAGACCTGGATATACGAGGCCGAACTTATGACCGGAAGTACTGATCGAAAGAACCCATTTGAGCCTGAAATCCCATTTCCGATCCGGATCGAGGAAAGGCAGGATAAAACCGCCGCTTGCGGCATCCACATGGATAGGTATATCGTAGCCGGTTTTGGCATTGAACTCGTCGAGAGCCTTGTCGAGTGCCTCCACGTCATCGTTAAGGCCGGTCCATGTCACACCCTGTATAGGTACTATGCAGATAGTGTTCTCATCGCACAGTTTGAGGGCTTCCTGAGGGTCGAGAGTGGTTTTTTCAAGTGTCAGAGGCACTGTACGCATCTCTATCTGCCATAACTGTGCGAATTTCTCCCATACGATCTGATAGCCTGTCGATATCACGAAATTAGGTTTGTCAAAAGGCTTGCCCTCTTTCTGGCGGCGTTCGCGCCAACGGATCCAGGCGGCGATACCGCCGAGCATGCATGCCTCCGACGATCCGATAGCCAGAGCACCGGTTTTCCACTTGTTGGTCTCGGGCGTATTCCACAGGTTGGCGATTATATTGATGCATTTGCCGTTCATTACGGCGATACGGGGATATTCCGTCTCATCTATATAATTGATGTTTACAGCCTCGTTCATCAGCTTTGTGGCATATTCGTCCATGTATGTGGTCACGAATGTAGCCAGATTGAGACGCGGCTGAGTCTGAGCGAATGTCTCGTCCTTTACCATCTGGTATGCGATCTGCGGCGTTGTAGGCCCGTCGGGAATTTTGTCGACCGGAGCCGGCTGCAACATGGCATCAGAGCCAAATACCTCTGTTTTGGCATCACCATATCGATAATTTTTGTCAATCATAATTGAAATTTTTTGTTGTTAATTTTTTGGCTTGAGTACCATCGCAGGTAGAAACGCCTTCATTAGAAGAACACCGTCCGCGTGGATTTGTTTCGTCCGCGATAAAAGAAATTGACTAATATCAAATCAAATATACGCCTTGTCTCGATTATTTTTACTAATTTTGTAAACTCACATTTATATATACTTTTATACACGACTATGACTTTCGCAGAATCTTGCAACAGAATATTCGACGGCTGCGTAGCCGCATACCACATCACCGACCGTATAGAGGCTTCCGTAGACAACCCATACGAAGCGGGCACACTCGAGCACACTCTATGGGAAAAGAATCTCATCGATGCCCGCCAATGGCATATGGAGGACGTGATACGCGATCCGGTCATCGACCCTGCGGAAGCCCTTGAGCTGAAACGACGCATCGACCGTTCGAATCAGGAACGCACCGACATGGTGGAGGAAATCGACGAATGGATGCGCCGCAAATATGCCGATGTAGCCGTGCTGCCCGATGCCACCATAAACACAGAAACTCCGGCCTGGGCCATTGACAGGCTGTCGATCCTTGCGCTGAAGCTCTATCACATGGCCGCAGAGGTGACCCGCGAGGATGCTACTCCCGAGCACAAGGCACGCTGTGCCGCAAAGCTTGAGGTGCTGCGCGCACAACGCACCGACCTCACGGGAGCCATCGACACTTTAATCGACGATATAGCCGCCGGACGCAAGTACATGAAAACGTACAAACAGATGAAGATGTACAACGACGCCGACACCAACCCCGTGCTATATGGCTCAAAATAAACCCGTGCCCGACGGAAACGGCCGCGGACTCGTATCTGTGCTCATTGCACGCTTCTCGGCCATAGGCGACGTGGCCATGACAGTGCCTGTGATATACAGCGCGTGCCGCTGCTATCCCGATGTTCGGTTTGTGATGGTGACACGTCAGTCCATGACCGGTATATTTGTGAATGCTCCCGGAAATCTGGTTGTGGAGGGTGTAGACGTCGCCGACGACTACAAAGGGCCGCTGGGGATGCGGAGACTCATCGCCGAACTTGACGGAAAGTATGACTTCGACACCTTCATCGACCTCCACGACGTGATACGTACACGCCTGATGGGCATATGGGGGATGATGCGCGGCATACGTACCGTACGACTCAACAAGGGCCGTGATGACAAACGTGCCCTAACACGCCGCAACAACAAGGTGATGCTGCCGCTCACATCGCAGCGAGCCCGCTACCGCGAAGCCTTCTTCAAGGCCGGGCTGCCTCTCACCGACCGCTTCGACGGACTTTACAGCGGACGAAGCAAAGCCGACCCGGCAATGTTCGCCGCCATCACGGGTCCCAAGCCTCCGGGAGAACGATGGATAGGCGTGGCTCCATTCGCCGCGCATGCCGGCAAGATATATCCGCCCGAACTGATGCGGCAGGCAGTGGAGATGCTGGCCTGCCGTACCGGAATCCGCATATTTCTGTATGGAGGCGGCCGCCACGAGCAGGAAATCCTCGAAAGCTGGGCCAACGCAATGCCGGCGGCCACATGTCTGGCAGGCAAACGCTACGGATTCGCAGCCGAGCTGGGGCTGCTCAACCACACCGACGTGGTGCTCACCATGGATTCGGCCAACATGCATCTGGCATCTATCGCCGGAACTCCTACCGTAAGCATCTGGGGAGCCACACATCCATATTGCGGATTCAAGGGCTGGCGGCAGAACGACTCGGACACCGTGCAGCTGCCCATGACATGCCGCCCATGCTCGGTATTCGGCAACAAACCGTGCTTCCGTGGCGACTACCTGTGCCTCTCGGCCATAAAGCCCGAAGCTGTGGTCAACAAAGTAATCGAGAAACTGAATGGATGACAATTTCGACATAAGAGCCGGACAGTCGACGGCCGACGGCGAGTTTGAGCGGGCGTTGCGTCCCGGACGATTCGAAGCGTTCAACGGCCAGCAGAAGATAGTGGAGAATCTGCGAATATTCGTGGCCGCGGCCCGCATGCGTCACGAATCGCTCGACCACCTTCTGCTATACGGTCCCCCGGGACTCGGCAAGACCACTCTTGCCGGCATCATCGCCAACGAACTCGGCGTAGGCTTCAAAGTTACCTCAGGGCCGGTACTCGACAAGCCCGGTGACCTCGCCGGCATACTCACCTCGCTCGAAGAGAACGATGTGCTGTTTATCGACGAGATCCATCGGCTCAGCCGGGTTGTAGAGGAATACCTGTACTCGGCAATGGAAGACTATCGCATCGACATAATGATCGACAAGGGCCCCGGCGCCCGAAGCGTGCAACTGTCGCTCAGCCCCTTCACACTGGTGGGTGCCACCACCCGCAGCGGCCTGCTCACCTCGCCTTTGCGCGCACGCTTCGGCATCAACTGCCATCTCGAGTACTACGACCACGATGTGCTGCGCTCTATAGTGCTGCGCAGCGCCGGCCTGCTCAAAGTACGCTGCTCCACCGAGGCCGCCGGCGAGATAGCGCTGCGCAGCCGAGGCACCCCGCGCATAGCCAACGCATTGCTGCGCCGTGTGCGCGACTTCGCTCAGGTAAAAGGCTCTGGAGACATTGACATCGAGATTGCCCGCTACGCTCTCGAAGCACTGAATATCGACCGATACGGACTTGATGAAGTCGACAACAAACTGCTCAACACCATAATTAAGAAATTCCACGGAGGGCCTGTAGGCCTGTCGACTATCGCCACCGCATTGGGAGAAGATCCCGGCACCATAGAGGAAGTGTACGAGCCATACCTTATCAAAGAAGGTTTTCTGAAACGCACACCACGCGGCCGCGAGGTGACTCCTCTTGCCTACGAACATCTCGGAGCCATGCGCCCCGGCGCTGAATTCGGATTGTTCGGATAAACATACTGTCATGGGAAAAATCAAATCTTTGGCCAAGGATACCGCTATATACGGTGTAAGCTCCATACTCGGGCGATTTCTCAACTGGTGCCTTGTACCGCTGTATACCATAACATTCGCGCAGGCCGAGTATGGCGTAGTCACTTTCGTATATTCAGTTGTGGCTGTGGCGCTCATCGTACTCACCTATGGCATGGAGACGGGATTCTTCCGCTTTGCCAACCACGACCGGTGGAAAGATCCGATGGAGGTATACTCCACATCGCTGTTCTCGCTCGGTTTCACATCCACGGTATTCGTACTTCTTGTCGCAGCATTTATAGACCCGGTATCGCGGTGGATGGAGTGTGCCGGACACGAATCATACGTGATGATGATGGCCGTGTGCGTGGCTCTCGACGCATTTCTCGCCTTGCCTTTCAGCTATCTGAGATATCGCAAGCGTCCGGTACGGTTTGCTGTGATACGCCTGGTGAATATAGGCGTCAATATCGGGCTAAACCTGTTTTTCATACTGTTGTGCCCGTGGCTCATGAAGGTGGCGCCGGCCACTGTCGGCTGGTTCTACTGTCCCGATTTCGGCATAGGATATATCTTTTTGGCCAACCTCATAGCGTCAGCAGTCAACTTTGTGATGATGATCCCCGAACTGAGGGGATTCAGATGGCGCTTCAACCGCCGGTTGCTCGGCGAGATGCTGCGATATTCCGCTCCGTTGCTGATATTCGGTATAGCGGGCATAATGAACCAGACAATCGATAAAATTCTCTATCCTACTTTGGCCGCCGGAAGCGGCGACGCCATGGCCGATCTCGGCATATACGGAGCCAACTACAAGATAGCCATCGTGATGGTGATGTTCATTCAGGCTTTCCGTTTCGCATACGAGCCATTCATATTTGCCCGCGACAAGGGCGAGGATGAGAGTCGCGAACAGGTATATGCCGATGCCATGAAGTATTTCGTGCTGTTCTCGCTGCTCATATTCCTTGGGGTGATGTTCTATCTCGACATCCTCAAATACTTCATATCGCCACGATATTTCAGCGGACTCAAGGTCGTACCCGTCGTGATGCTCGCCGAGCTTTTCTTCGGCATATTCTTCAACCTTTCGGTATGGTACAAGATAACCGACAGGACGATATGGGGCGCATGGTTCTCCATATTCGGCCTGTCGATCACCCTTGCGCTCAACAGCCTGCTTGTGCCGCGTATAGGATATATGGGCTGCGCATGGGCAGCGTTCTTCTCGTACGGAGCCATGATGGCGGCCAGCTATTTTGTAGGACGTGCAAAATACCCTATCCCCTATCCGGTCGGGCGTATACTGTCGTATTGCGCTGTAGCGGCCATACTTTATGTCATAGGTATGTACTGCCTCACCACTTCCGCCATAGCCAACGGCATCATACGCTTTTTCCTCCTCGCCGGCTTCGTGCTTCTTATCGCCCGGCGCGAGGGCATACCCATGCCCCGACGCCATAAATCATCAGCCCGATGAAAGTAGTCCTCATCAACCACAGCGATTCGCTAGGGGGCGCCTCGGTGGTGACATTCCGCCTTATGGAGGCTATGCGCGGCGCAGGAATCGACGCACGCATGCTCGTGACACATTCCACCACCGGCTCGCCACACGTTACAGTAGCGGCATCCGGTATACGGCGACGTATACCTTTCATAAAAGAACATCTGCGTATATTGGCGCACAACGGGCTTTCGCGAGCCGACCTGTTCAAGGTTTCGACAGCCACCGACGGCCTGCCGCTGTCGCGGCACCCTTTGGTACGCGAAGCCGACGCCGTGATTCTCAACTGGGTGAATCAAGGCATGCTCTCGCTCGACGAGATAGCCCTTATCGCTGCCGCAAAACCCGTGGTGTGGGTGTTGCACGACATGTGGAATATGACCGCGCTGTGCCACCACGCTGGCCTGTGCGACAGGTACACATCGCACTGCCACAACTGCCACCTGCTGCACGGCGCCGCAGGCTCCCACGACCTCAGCTACCGCACTTTCGACTGCAAACGACGGCTTTACGAATCGGCCGGCATCACATTTGTGGCCGTAAGCTCGTGGCTGGAAGAGAAAGCCCGTCTGAGCGCGCTCACTTGCCGGCAGCATGTGGAAATGATTCCCAACACTTTCGATGCGTCACTATTCACAAGCAAGCCACGCTGCTCTCGCGAAGAACTAGGTCTTCCCCATGACAGGAAAATCATACTGTTCTGCGCCGCCCGTATTGATGATCCCGTCAAGAATCTGCCCTTGGCAGTCGATGCCCTCAACCTCCTCGCCGACAATCATGCCGACGATGCAACAGCTGTATTCGTGGGCAACATCAAAAATCCTGCCGCCCTCTCAGGATTAAGATTTCCATACATCCACGTGCCGCTAATATCCGACGCCGAGATCATGCGGTCGTATATGGCCCATACCGACGTGGTGCTCTCCACATCGCACTACGAATCATTCGGCGCCACGTTGCTCGAAGGGCAGGCCTCAGGGGCCGTACCCGTGGGACTTGTGCACGACGGCCGGGCCGACATCATCGCAGACGGCATAAGCGGTTATGCGGCATCGCCCAACGCCGTATCAGTAGCCGAAGCAATCGACCGGGCCATTTGCCGGCCGATACCCGCCGACCGCCTTCGCCATGCCGCCGCACGGTTCGACTACCGAAACATTGCCGGCCGATACATCGTTTTATTGAAAAAACTAACCGGAAAATGAAAACAGACATAACCACACACAGTACAAAATACGGCGATGTGACCCTCATCACCTTTACCAACCCCTCGGGCGCATATGTCACCCTGTCGTCGGCCGGAGCATCCATAGCAAAAGTCGGAGTACCCGACCGCCAGGGCCGTATCGCTGATGTTATCACAGGATACGGCAAGGTGGAAGACTCTGTCTACGACGGCCCGAACGCAGGAAAGATACCCGGACGATATGCCAACCGCATAGCCGGCGGCCGCTTCACGCTCGACGGCAAAGAATACACCTTGGCCATAAACAACGGCCCGAACGCACTGCACGGCGGTCCGGAAGGCTTCGCGCACAAGATATGGGCAGTAGACGAGGTAGGCGACAACTATGTGCGGTTCGGTCTGTTCAGCCTCGACGGCGACGAGGGCTATCCGGGCAACCTGCACGTGGAAGCCAAATACACATGGAGCGACGACAATCGGCTCACACTTGAGATCACCGCCTCCACCGACGCACCCACGGTAATCAACCTCACCAACCACGCCTATTGGAACCTCGACGGGCACGATGCCGGCACGGTACTCGACCACACCCTGCGACTGTTCGCCTCCCGCTACCTGCCTACCGACTCCACACTCATACCCACCGGCGAACTTGTGCAGGTAGCCGGCACTCCCATGGATTTCACAGAGCCAAAAGCTCTCGGACGCGACATAAAAGCCGATTTTCCAGCTCTCACCTATGGCAAAGGCTACGACAACTGCTGGGCGGCAGACAACTACGCCCCGGACCGACTCACCCGCCAGGCAGAGCTATACAGCCCACGCTCAGGCAGAATAATGGAAGTACTGTCCGACACACCGGGCGTCCAGATATATACCGGCAACTGGCTCGAAGGCTCGCCGACAGGCAAAGGAGGCAAGCAATATCACGACTACGACGCCGTAGCCATCGAATGCCAGAGTTTTCCAGACTCACCCAACCATCCCGAATTTCCATCCACAGTCCTCCGTCCCGGCACCCCCTACACCCGCACCATCATCTTCGCCTTCTCGACAAAATAAAAAGCATCGGCGTGGAGTATTCCTCGCCGACGCTTTTTGATTTGAGCGGCAAACGGGGCTCGAACCCGCGACCCTCAGCTTGGGAAGCTGATGCTCTACCGACTGAGCTACTGCCGCATATGCATGGCAAAGTTATGTCTTTTTTGCGGATTGTGCAAATTTTTTAATATGTGAATGTAGCCACAACAGGATAATGGTCTGAATTCCAGCGCAGGCCAAAGTCTGCACCTGTTACCGTCTCGAATACAAGAGGAGTGGCGTTGCGATAGAATATGTGGTCGATCATCGCATCCTTTGAATCGACCGGAACTGCACCGAATCCATTGAAGCTTGCTATATTGTCGGAGACAACGGCATTGTCGCGTGCGGCCTGCATCCATGCAAAGAAAGGCGCAAGCGAACGCGACCCGGGAGCATCAGCATCATCAGCTACCGGCGCGCAATTCATGTCGCCGGTGACAAATACCACGGCATCGTCGCCGGCCATGGCGTGCAGCTTGTCGACGATAAGCTGCGCGCAGCGGGCACGCACCACGGTATCGACGGGCTTGCTCATATACGGAAAGTGCGTGGTGAGCGCGTATACATCACGACCCGTGGCCTTGTCGAGCAGCCGCAGCCACAGACCTACCCGGTAATACGGATCGCTCGCATCCCATGGAAGAGACGGCACATCGGGAGTGGCGCTGAGCCAGAAATACCCTGAATCCACAGCCTCATACTTGTCGACCCGATAGAGCAGCGCCGTATTGCCCGTACGGCTTTCGGGCAGCGTATCGCTTACATTTATGCAGTATTGCCCGTATTCGGGAAGCTTGGCGAATATATACTCTTTCTGCGCCACGGTAGGTTCCTGCAATCCCACGATGTCGGGAGCCTGCATGCGAATCATGCGTGCCACAGATTCGCGCCGCGAACTCCACGACATGTCTGCCGTGTCGCCGGACACCTCGATGCGTACGTTATATGACATAACCTTGGCCGAGCCTCTATCAGTGGCATCGCAGTCAGGTATGCAGCATGCACTCAGTAGCAAAAAGAGCAACAGTTGTTTTATATTTTTCATGTGATATTGTGTGTTTATTTCGGACGGTAATACAGCACCACCGGCGGTGTGGCGACCAACTTCGCCGCCACACGGCTTATATCAGCAGTAGTGATACGGCGCTGGCGCGGCACGGTATCGTTGATATCCTCGCCGTGCATCTCGGCCATGGCCAGATTCTGCGCCTTGGACAATGCATCGACATTCATAAGCTCGAAGGTGGATTCAAAACGGTTGAGCGTGCGTTGCAGCTCGTAGTCGTCCACATCGCCGGGCACGGCAAGCTGCCGCAACTGTTCCATAAGGGCGCAGCGGGTGGCATCAAGTGCTTCGGGATTATCTTCAGCCGGACGTGCGGTAAGCATCACGAATCCCGGCTCCTCGCTGCCTGTCACCGACGCATCGGCCTCGATTATACTGCCGTCGCCGTCGGCTATAAGACGTCTGTAAAACCGCGACGAATTGCCTGCCGACAGTATATCCGTAATGCAGTCGGCCACACGATAATCGACTGTACCGTACGGATCCATCGGGATGGCGATCACCACATTTGAATACGGCACTGCACCGCGCATCTCCCGTTGTACAAGGCTTTCCGGAAAGCCCGGTGCCGGCATTCGGCGCGGCGCTATGTCGCGGGCAGGGATGTCGCCGAACCATTTTTCGACGAGTTCACTGCCCCGTTCATGATCAAGATTGCCGGAGATAGCCAATACAGCATTGTTCGGCGCATAATGCGCGTAGAACCATCGGCGCACATCTGCTTCGGCCACCCTGGCGATATGCTCCGGCTCAATGCCTATCACAGGCCACGAATAAGGGTGTTCCGGCGAGTACAATGCCGCACGCAACCCGTGCATCAGGTCGCCATACGGTCTGTTGAGGCATTGCTGCTTGAATTCCTCTATCACCACACTGCGCTGCACCCGCAGCGACTCAGGATTGAAACTGAGTCCCAGCATGCGGTCGCTCTCAAGATGGAAAACCGTCTCGACATTCTGAGCCGGCACTATATCGAAGAAGTTGGTGAAGTCGTTGGAAGTCCATGCGTTGTTCTCGCCTCCGGCATTCTCAAGCTCCTGATCGAACGACGGTATGTTCACAGAGCCACCAAACATCAGGTGCTCGAACAGATGCGCGATGCCTGTAAGATCGCGTGATTCGTCGCGTGCTCCGGTATTATAGAGCACGTCGACAGCCACCATGACTGTCGACGGGTCATAATTATGTATCACACGCAGGCCGTTGGCCAGTGTGTAACGCTCGAATTCTATCATCTGACAACTTTCATAGAGATTATCTTCACGTCCTGCACAGGGCGGTCGGACGGGTCGGTCTCGACTTTCTCTATTTTGTCTATCACGTCCATACCGTCGGTCACCTCGCCGAATACGGTATATGCGCCATCAAGATGCGGCGCACCGCCCACCTCGGTATAAGCCTTCTCCATCTCAGGAGTGAGACGCAACGGATCGGCATCGACGGTTGCCTCGGTCTGCCTGACAAGTGTATCCTGCAAAGCCTTGAGACCTGCACTGTCGCCTGCGGCCTGCATGCTGCGGATTTCATCCATGTGCTGTGCGGCCAGGCCGTTGAATGTCGCCTGAAGCTGTTGACCGCGGAGCTGCTGCTGCATGGCGTCGAGCTGCGCGGGCAGATAGCGGCGCCCGGTCACGACATAGAACTGCGAGCCCGACGAGCGCTTCTGCGGATTTACCTGATCGCCCTGACGTGCTGCTGCAAGTGCACCGCGCTTGTGGAAATGACGCGGAAAGAGTATCTCGGCTTCTATCGTATATCCCGGGCCGCCTGCGCCGAGACGCTGCCCCGGACGGGCATTCTTTGAATCGGGATCGCCGGCCTGTATCATGAATTGATCGATGATACGGTGAAAAAGCGTACCGTTGTAAAAACCGTCATTGACAAGCTTTACAAAATTATCGCGGTGCTTGGGCGTATCACCGTATAGCAGCACAGTGAATGTACCGAGGGAGGTTTCTACCTGCACCTTAACGCTTGTGGTATCGGCCGACGCCGCATTCAGGTTTTCAGTCATGGTTGAATCGTTGTTTTGCGTGTTTGAATTATCATTTTTAGCCTCGGCCGAACCACACGAACCCATAGAAAACGCCATGGTCCACAGCAGCGAGGCGATCCATATCACACGTCGTGTCATAGCGATTCGGGGTTAGGATAAAGACGTTTGTATATGCGGCGGAAATTGTTGTCGCGTGCCGACAGCTCTTCAGCGCGGTCTTTATAATCCTCGCCATACAGGCTCGATATAAGATTTCCGAGATAGCGGTGCTCGCGGTCCTTGTCGATTGTCGCGGCTGTAAGAGCCTCCACGGCTGCAGCATAGGCCTCGTGGTCTATCGCATTGAGATAACGCGCGGCCGAAGCTGTGAACTGGCCGCTGAGATCCACACGCTTAAGGTTCTCGACCACAGCATCAAGGTCGGCACCGGTGCATGTCTCGATATTGTTGGCCAAATATTCATAAGTGAGCAGACCGTCGGGGTCGCTCTTGAGGCGTTTTTCGTCGTCGGTGGTCATACAAAATAAATTTATACAGTGCAAAGATAAGAACTTTATCGCACTTACCAAACAAGAACCTGTTTAAAGTCGTTCCGTCGGTTCACGCGGATATCACTTGCGCACCTTGAGCATGCCCGCGGCGGCACGGCGCAGAGTGTTCTTGCCGTCGTCGTAGCGGTATTCCCAATACATTATGCCCTTGAGTCCTTTTTCCTTGATATAGTCGCGTTTGCAGGTTATGGAGCGGGCATTCTCGAAGCCGAGCACCACATTGCCGTCGGCATCGGCTATATATGGCGCTTTGGCTAAGTCGTCCCAGCGCTCCACACAGCCGGCCTGCACCGTGATACCGCTGTACGGCTCATTGTTTTTATACTTTCTGCAACCGCGTCCATAAAAAGGCACGCCAAGCAAAAGCTTGTCGGCCGGCACTCCGGCTCCGATGTGCTTCTCCACGCACTCGGATGCTGTCATATATCCGGCAAGGCTTGAGCGAAAGAGAGGTGAATGATGTTTTGGGGGCTCGGCAAGATCGTACGACATGATACTGATGTAATCGACATAAGGCAGCAGATCCTTGAACAACAGGCCTGAACCCGAAGCGCCCGAGGCGAGTGTGAGCAGATGCCTGTCGGCCAATGCGCCGCGGATCTCCTTTAGCAGAAGCACAAAATTGGCGGGATCATCGGGCGAGCTCGATATACCGGCCACATCCGACCCGGGATACTCCCAGTCAATATCGATGCCGTCGATCTTATACTCGTCGACCATCCGGCGGCAGTCGAGGGCAAATTCCTTACGGTATGTCTCATCGGCGCACAGCTCACTGAACCGCCCGCTGCCCCAGCCGCCGAGCGACAGCAATACCTTGAGCTTGGGGTTACGGTTCTTGAGTGCCGCCACCTTCTTAAGATTGTCGGGATTATCGATATCGATGCTGTTGAAAGTTTCCGATACATGTCCGAAAGCATAGTTGATATGCGTCATGAATGCAGGGTCGGGCACTCCGGTGCTCCACGATGTGAAATAGGCCAGAACAATATGATCATCATCCATAGGGTCGGCAGGCTCGTCTGTCGGTTTACCGGAAGGATCATCCTCCTCGGGCTCGTCTTTAATGACAGGCTTATCCGGCTCGTCGCCACCCGACGAGCAGCTGACAAACGCCGTACCCGAAGCAAGCATCAGGCACAGCGACACGAATGCAACGGCAAAAAACTTTTTCGATTTCATAAGGAATTGTTTTATAGATTCAAGCGTCGCAAAGTTAAGATAAAAAAACGTCTTCCACAAATCCATTATAAAGATTTTATTATCTTTGCACGTATTATGAGACACTCTATATCTGCTGTATTGTGCGCGTCAATGGCATTGGCCGGATGCGCAGGCCACGGAGACAGTCAAAGCGCCCCGGCCGACGACACACTGACACTGCTTGTAGGCAGCTATTGCGAACCAGGCGACAGCGCCCTGCGCGTCTACAGATTCAACACCGCCGATACCTCGGCCGTACTTTTATATAAGGCAGCGGTCGACAACGCCTCTTACTTCACCCAGGCGCCATCAGGCATCGTATATGCAGTAACCGAGCGTGGCGACAGCGATTCGTATCTTACAGCGCTTCGCACCGACACCGCAACAGGCCGTCTTAATGTACTCAACAGCCGGCCTACCGGATCGGGCGGTCCATGCTATGTGCAGACAAGCCCCGACGGACGCTTTGCCGTCACAGCCAACTATGGAGGCGGCAGCGTATCGGTTTTCCCCATCGAGACCGACGGATCTCTGTCGCCAAGGCGGCAGCTGCTTGTATTCGAAGGCAACGGGCCGGTAGAACGGCGCCAGGCATCTCCCCATCCGCACTGCATATTATTCACTCCCGATAACCGGTATATGCTCGTCAGCGACCTCGGCACCGACCTCATACATCAATTCGATGTATCAGCCGGCTGCGACAGCCTGATATCCACCCGGCAGCCACATCACATTCAACTTATCCCGGGCTCAGGCCCCAGGCATATGATATTCAACCATGTAGGCAGCAGTGTATATATTATTAATGAAATTTCCGATAGCGTCGCCATGCTGCATTATGAAGATGGAAGGCTTACCACATTGGAATATGTCGCGGCCGACACGGCTCAAGCCCACGGAGCAGGCGACATACACCTCGGCCACGACGGAAGTCATCTCTATGCCTCGTTGCGTCTGCGCCATGACGGTATCGCCACTTTCGACGTGGATGCACTTACAGGACGTATCATATTGACCGGCCACACTCCCACCGGCAAACATCCCCGCAACTTCACCCTCAGCCCCGACGGACGCCTTATGCTCGTGGCCTGCCGCGACGAGAATGCCATAGAGATTTATGACGTCGATCCGACAACGGGACAGCTTACCGCCACAGGCCGCCGCATCCCCGTGCCGAGACCGGTATGCGTAAAGTTTCTGAATCAGGACTGAAGCACATGCATACATGGCGGGCTTTGCCAAATAAAAATGCTTTAAATCTTGGAAAGAAGTTTAAATTGTGCTAAATTTGCGCAAAATTGCGGGCCTGTCGTACAGGTACCGCTGCCGCACGACATTCAACAATTAAACCAATACTAATTAAAACAATCATCTCTATGTGGTTAACAAGCTCATCTATAGGACGTAAGTTTGTGATGGCTGTCACAGGCTGCTGCCTCGTCCTGTTTGTTACTTTTCACGTGCTGATGAATGCAGTGGCCATCGCGTGGCCCGCCGCCTACAATATGGTGTGCGAGTTTCTCGGTGCCAACTGGTATGCGCTCGCAGCTTCTGCCGGCCTTGCCCTGCTCTTCATCATTCACATCATTTATGCCATATGGCTTACAATGCAGAATTACAAGGCCCGCGGCAACGACCGCTATGCCATCGCCGGCAAAGCTCCCGGCGTGGAATGGTCGTCTAAAAACATGCTCGTGCTCGGCATCGTGGTGCTCGCCTTCCTGGTAGTGCACCTTATCCAGTTCTGGGCCAAGATGCAGTGGCAGGAACTCCGCCACGCCGATCTCGCCGTGCTGCCCCAGCTCAACGAGGTGCCGGTATCTCCCGCGATGGGAACACTGTTCCTGCAGATGGCTTTCTCGCAGTGGTACACACCCGTAATCTACATCATCGGATTCGTGGCTCTGTGGTTTCACATGAACCACGGCTTCTGGTCGATGCTCCATACTGTAGGCTGGAACAACAACATATGGATGAACCGTATCAAAAAGATCGCCTGCTGGTGGACCACCATCGTGGTGATCCTTTTCACCGCACAGGCTATCGTATTCACCGTACAGGCCCACAACAATTTCTATAACACCGACGAAGCCCTCCAGGAGCAGTACGCCGAATTCTGGGACGAACAGGCCACAGATCTCATCGAGGATTTCCAGTACAACGCCAGCAAGACATTCAAGGCTCTCGGCGATACCCCCGATCCCATCATGGCCCAGAAGGCCGAAAGCGACTTCATAGCCACATACGGAGCATCATTTGTAGAACGTGCCAACCTCATCTACAACTCCTTCACCAAGCAGTGCCCCGACGCCATGCCCACCGACATGTTGCGCCAGATGTCGATGCTCAAGGCCAATATCGAGCGCTCGCTCGCAAGCACTCAGTTTGCTCAGCCACAGCCCGTCGCCGCCAATCCCGCCGAAGGAGCTGCCGAACAAGCCAACGATAACGAATAATTAATTTCTCAGAAAGATGATAGATCCCGCTAAAATTAAAGACATGATCGATTCGAGCCCTATTATGCAGGACTTCGCCGACATCGAATCGTCAAAACTTCCTGAGTACCAGATTGACTCGAAAATACCCGAAGGGCCCGTCGCTGAGAAATGGACCAACTACAAGGCTCATCAGAAGCTCGTGAATCCCGCCAACAAGCGCCACCTCGACATAATCGTCGTCGGTACAGGCCTCGCAGGCGCATCCGCAGCCTCGACACTCGGCGAGCTCGGTTTCAACGTGCTCAACTTCTGCATTCAGGATTCGCCACGCCGCGCACACTCTATCGCCGCACAGGGCGGTATCAACGCAGCCAAGAACTACCAGAACGACGGTGACTCGGTATACCGCCTGTTCTACGACACCGTGAAAGGCGGCGACTTCCGTTCGCGCGAAGCCAACGTATACCGCCTCGCCGAAGTGTCCAACAACATAATCGACCAGTGCGTAGAGCAGGGCGTTCCCTTCGCCCGCGAATACGGAGGCCTGCTGGCCAACCGCTCGTTCGGCGGCGCACAGGTGAGCCGTACATTCTATGCCAAAGGCCAGACCGGCCAGCAGTTGCTACTCGGCGCCTACGCATCGCTCAACCGTCAGATTCAGAAAGGCAAGGTACAGACATTCGTACGCCGCGAGATGCTTGATGTGGTAATCATCGACGGACGCGCCCGCGGTATCATCGTACGCAACCTCATCACAGGCGAGATAGAACGCTATGCCGCCCATGCAGTAGTACTCGCCACCGGCGGTTACGGCCGTGCATTCTTCCTGTCGACCAACGCCATGGGCTGCAACGGCTCGGCTGCCGTACAGGTATTCAAGAAAGGCGCCTATCTGGCCAACCTCGCCTTCACTCAGATACACCCCACATGTATCCCCGTGCACGGCGAAGACCAGTCGAAGCTCACCCTCATGTCCGAGTCGCTCCGCAACGACGGCCGCATCTGGGTGCCCAAGAAAAAAGAAGACGCAGAAGCCATCCGCGCCGGCAAGAAAAAGCCCACCGATATTCCCGATGAGGATCGCGACTTCTATCTGGAACGCCGCTATCCCGCATTCGGCAACCTCTGTCCCCGCGACATCGCATCGCGCGCCGCCAAGGAACGCTGCGACGCCGGCTACGGCGTAGGCACCGGCAATGCCGTATATCTCGACTTCAAGTACGCCATCGAGCGCGACGGCCGTCAGGCAGTGGCCGACCGCTACGGCAATCTCTTCGACATGTACCAGATGATCTCGGACGACAATCCGTACGAGACCCCCATGATGATATTCCCCGCATCTCACTACACCATGGGCGGCATATGGGTCGACTACGAGCTGCAGACCTCCATAAAGGGCCTCTTCGCAATCGGCGAATGCAACTTCTCCGACCACGGCGCCAACCGTCTCGGCGCATCGGCTCTCATGCAGGGTCTTGCCGACGGCTATTTCGTGCTCCCCTACACCATGCAGAACTATCTGAGCGATCAGATCAAAGTTCCCCGCTTCACAACCGACACGCCAGAATTCGACAAAGCCGAGAAGGACGTGCGCGAACGCATCGAGAAGCTCATGAACATCAAGGGCACAAAGAGCCCCGATGAAATCCACAAGCGTCTCGGCCACGTGATGTGGAACCTCGTAGGCATGGGCCGCACACTTCAAGGTCTCGTAAAGGCTCTCGACGAAATCGAGGAAGTACGCAAGGAATTCTACACCGACCTGCGCATCGTAGGCCGCGCCGATGACCTCAACACCGAGCTCGAGAAAGCTCTCCGACTCGAGGACTTCCTCGTCATCGCCCGCATGATGGCCATCGACGCCCTCAACCGCAACGAATCGTGCGGCGCACACTTCCGCGAGGAGTACCAGACAGCCGACGGCGAGGCAGCACGCCGCGACGACCAATACATGTACGTATCGTGCTGGAAGTACACCGGCGACAACGAGAAGCCTATCCTCATCAAGGAGCCCCTGCACTACGAAGCCATCAAGGTTCAGACACGTAACTACAAGTCCTAAACCTCAACCACGTAAGAATACAAATTATGGAACATACAATCAGCGTAAATCTGAAAATTTGGCGTCAACGTGGTCCCAAAGAGAAAGGCCAGTTCGTCAACTACCACCTCGACAATGTATCCACAGGCAGCTCGTTCCTCGAGATGCTCGACATGCTCAACCAGAAGCTTGTAGAGCAGGGCGAGGAGCCCGTAGTGTTCGACTCGGACTGCCGTGAAGGCATATGCGGCATGTGCTCGCTCTATATCAACGGCCATCCCCACGGCCCGGTACAGGGCATCACCACCTGCCAGCTCCACATGCGCAAATTCCACGACGGCGAGACCATCACAATCGAGCCCTGGCGCTCGGCCGCATTCCCCGTAGTGCGCGACCTGATGGTAGACCGCGAAGCATTCGACAAGATACAGCAGGCCGGCGGCTATGTATCTTTCAACTGCGGCGGTGCTCCCGACGCCAACTCGACCCCCATATCGAAAGAAGTGGCCGACGTGGCCATGGACTCGGCTACATGCATTGGCTGCGGCGCCTGCGTCGCTGCCTGCAAGAACGGCTCGGCCATGCTCTTCGTATCGGCCAAGGTGAGCCAGTTTGCCCTTCTGCCTCAGGGTCAGGTGGAGCGCAAGCGTCGCGCCCGCGCTATGGTGGCCAAGATGGACGAGCTCGGATTCGGCAACTGCACCAACACCGGTGCATGCGCCGCAGAGTGCCCCAAGAGCATTCCCCTGAGCAACATCGCCCGTCTCAACCGCGAGTTCATCAAAGCCAAGTGCTCAGACTGATCTCCCCGCACAGATAATATCAGGAGGAGCGTGCCTCTCTCGGGCATGCTCCTCATTTTTCAACCATATCCGAATAGATTACAGATATGAATAAAATATTAATGGTGATTATCGCTGCGTTGGCAACTGTCGCCGCAAATGCCATCACACTCGACGAGGCATACAATCGGATAAAAGCCATACCGGAAGCCAATATCAATGATGTTCCTGCAGAAGACTGCGTCAAAGAAGGCCTGGACTGGGGCAAAGTCGTGATTTTTATGGGTGCACCGGAATCATCGCTCTCACAAGTGGAGAAGATTGTTTCTGAAATCACCGACAAACTGGAGCTGGAAATAACCGATGACAACAATATGCATGTAATCGCATATTCCAACAGACAGGAAAACGGTCGCAACCGAGCCCTCGCCATTGTAAACAACCCCGGCAACAGCATGGTTATAGTATATGCACAGGGAGGAGACGAGGTCGTGTCCGGAATACTCTAAAAAACTCTTTGATTTAGAGGGCCGTACAAATGTGCGCCCCTCTTATTTATACTGCCTCGCGAAGCCGCAGTCTTACCTTATCGATCCTGGCACCGGCAAGACTCAGCACTTCGATGCCTATTCCATTCCATTCGAAACACTCGCCGGGCTCGGGCACATGGCGCAACTGCTCGAGAACCAATCCCGCCACAGTCGAATAGCCCGCAGGAGAATATAAATCATCGAGGTCTAGACGACTCAGCACGTCATAAAGCGGCAGGGCGGCATCGACAATCCACTCATTGCCGTCCGCAGCCTCTATAATATCGGGGCATTTAGCCGTCCGCGGCATCGTACCGACAAGCCCTTCAAGTATATCAGCCGGGGTGATCACCCCGGCCATGTCGCCGAACTCGTCGCAAACCAAAGCGAAATGAACGCCGCGATCTTTCATCCTGTCAAGTGCATCATATACATTCATCGACTCAGGAAAATACTGAGGTTCGGCCACGACATCACGCAGCACGAATCCCGGCTTGTCGATGGCAAGGACAAGACGCTTGAGCGATACCACTCCGCATACAACAGCATGTGTTTCTCCGCAGTATACGGGATAGGCGTTGTGCAGCCGGTCGGCAAGCACACGGCGCACATCATCGGCTGTCATGTCAAGGCGCATCGACACCACATCGCCTTTGGGAGTCATGATCGATGATATCCGCAGGTCGCCGAGGATAAGAGCACGCTCCATTATATCCTGCTCCACCTTGCGCACTTCTCCGGCCGCGGTGCCGTCTTGTATCAGCGACCTTATCTCCTCCTCCGTGACGGGACTCTTCCGGTCGCTCAGCCCGAGCGCCTTCACTATCAATGACGTGGAGACAGACAGCAGCCATACAGCCGGCATCGCGACTACAGACAGGATTGTCATAGGCCGCGAGATAAATCTCGCCGCGGGCGTGGCAAGCGCAAGGCCGATACGTTTCGGTACAAGTTCGCCTGCGACTATCGACAGATAAGTGACAATGACCACAATAGCCACCTGTCCCACACTGCGCGCAGTGCGGGGTTCCAGACCGAGTCGCTGCAACATGTCGCCGACATCCCCGGCAAGAGCCGCACCCGAATATATACCGGTGAGAATGCCTATTAGTGTGATTCCGATCTGTATGGTAGACAGAAAACGGTCTGGATCCTCCGCAAGCCGCAAAGCGGCGCGTGCTCCGCGGCTGCCACGCTTGGCCTCTGCGGCCAGGCGCGACTTGCGTGCCGAGATAAGAGCTATCTCAGACATGGAGAATACCCCGTTGAGCAATATCAGCAATAGAATGATGAATACGTCTTCCATAAAAAAATTGAAACGGCAGAACGGGGAGATACCCGTCCTACCGTTACAACAAATACACCGAATCTATGGTTTATGCCTTCGGATACGCGATGCGTGTATGATAGATTGTCATGAGCCGCTTGACAAAAGCGGCCTTGATAAGCTTCACGTCGCGGAACTCGAGAGTGGAATCGTTGTGCATGCCGTCGGCGATCTGTCCGTCGACTATCTTGTCGACAAGCGCCGATATGGATTCGCGGCTGTAATCCTTCAGCGACCGCGAGGCAGCCTCCACCGCATCGGCCATCATCAGGAGCGATGTCTCACGGCTGCGCGGATTCGGCCCCGGATAGGTGAACGTTTCCTCATCGGGCGATTTTCCTTCAGGACAAGCCTGCGCAGCCTGATAATAAAAATATTTTGCCTTGCCGGCTCCATGATGCTCGCGTATGAAGTCTTTGATTACCCCCGGCAGCCCAGCCTTGTCGGCAGCCCGCAGGCCGTCGGCCACATGATCGATCACTATGCGGGCGCTCTGCTCGGGAGGCAGCGCGTCGTGCGGATTCACTCCATGCTGGTTCTCCGTGAAGAATGCCGGATTTGTCATCTTGCCGATATCATGATACAGGGCTCCCGCACGGACAAGCTGCTCGTTGGCGCCCATGGCACGCGCCGCATCCGAGGCAAGATTGCTCACAGCCATGGCATGCTGGAAAGTGCCGGGGCACACATCACTGAGCTGACGCAGAAGCGGCTGATTGGTATCCGACAGTTCTACAAGCGTTACCACAGACACAAACCCGAACACCCTCTCCACTGCAAACATCAGGATATAAGCAATCGAAACCAACAGGGCATTGGCCGCAAGGAACACCGGCATGCGCCACGTCCATCCGTCAAGAGAGCCGTTCATCAGAAGCTCCAATGCGACATAGCCGAGCACATAGGCTACCGCCACTATCGCAGCCGTACGGAGCAGCTGCGAACGCTGCGACAATTCACGCAACGAATATACTGCTGCCGCGCTCGCGCAGAATTCAAGGAATATGAATTCAAGTGCGAAAGATGTGATCGGTGCGATGAGCAATATGGTGACAGCCGCCGTGAACAACGCCGTACGTTCGTCGAAGAACACAAGCACCAGTATGGGCACTATGGCGAGCGGCACTATATATACACCTCCGGGCACAAACGCATTGATGCCGGCCGCAATAAGGAAAAACAGCGTGATTATCGACAATATGAACAGCACGGCCCGGAAACCGGCATAGACGGCAGGAGCTATGATGGCAAGATAGCCGATGAGAAGCGTAAGAAGCATCGACACAAACATAAACTGCCCCAGCCAGGTGAGCAGCATGGAATGGTTCTGCCGCGATTGCTGCGCGTCGAGCAGCTCCTCGTATGTATGAAGGTTGGTAAAGTCCTGAGGCGAAATTATATCGCCTTTGTTTATTATGGCCTGTCCCTGAAGTATCACGCCGCGGTCGGCGGTGAGCGTCTGGAATTCGTTGTCGTAGTGGCGGCGGCTCTCGGCCTCACTGTATACGAGGTTCGGTCTCAGCAGGCTGTGCAGGTCGGCGGTAAGGAAGTATCTGCGCAGTACTGGATCGGTTATAGCGCTGTCGATACGCAGATAAAGCTCTCTAGGGGTTGTGAAGGTTGCTGTAGACTCCTCACTGAGGATATTTTTCTCAAGGACACGCACCTTAGGCAAATCGCCGCCGCGTATTTTTTCCATAGTGGCGGCTTCTACCACACCACGGCCATATGCACGCCTTATTATAGGAGAAAGACGCGAAGCCATCGGCCCGCGCGGCAGCGCGTCGATTATTGAATCGACTATCTGTGTATGCACCCGGTATATCGGCACAAAACGAGCGTCAAGAGTGTCCCGGATGCCCCGGACGGTAAGCGAATCGGGATGGATGGGAATATCAAACGGTGCGATAAGCTGATTGTAATTCCATGGTCTTCCCTGCTCATAGATAAACTTATGAGTACCGGGATGAGGATAGAACCATACTATTATGATGGCCGCCGCGAGTGTCGCCAGAACACGCTTCAGCACGAGGTTGCCGTTTATTATGCTCAAAATATTCTTCATTGTATACGGGTAGCTGACTTAACGCCGTCGATAGACAGGATGCGTGCTATAAGGTCGTCGACTGCCTCGGCCGACACCACGCGCACCCAAAGGTCGCAGCTGAACACTTCTGCGCTCGCTTCTATGTCGAGTTTTCGTATATCAATGGCTAAGTGTGTTGAAATCATATTGGTAAGTTCCTGCAATATTCCATGACGGTCTATACCCTCTATGTGCAGTCTGACCATGAATTTGGCCCCGGCGTTCTCCCACCGTGTCGCCACTATGCGGGGGCCGTATCCGGCCTTGAGGAGCTGGGCACGTGGACAGTCGAGCGAGTGTATCTCCATCTTGCCGGCATCGGTTATGAATCCCAGCGTGTCATCTCCGGGAATCGGGGTGCAGCAATCCGACGTGCAGAAATTGGCGTTGCCGCGGTCGTCGCAACGCAGGGTATATATTTCCTTGGGATTTATCGCCGGCAGGTTGTCGCCTCCGGCAACGGTCGGCACATCGGACTTTTTTTTGCCGATACGCAATATCTTGCCTATGATGCCTGTCTTTCCGGATGCTTCGGCGGGCTTGCGCAAGGCCTTCACAAGGAAATCCCCGAGCATTATCTCCTCGTTGCCAAGCTGATAGCACAGCTCGTCGCGATTGGGCACATGATACGTGCCTATTATCTTCGATATCACCGCATTTGTATCGGGTATATTGTTCTCGGCAAGCCATTCGCGCAGCAACTCCCTGCCACGGGCCATGATAGGCTGGCGCATCTTGCGCAAGGCAGCCCTGAGTCGTGTCTTGGCATGTGCCGTGACAAGGAAATCGGCCCATTCGGGCTGAGGACTCTGCGATTGCGAGGTGAGGATCTCCACCTGGTCGCCAGAATCAAGACGCGAGCTGAGAGGCACCAGCTTATGATTCACCTTTCCGGCTATGCAGTGCATGCCTATCTCGCTGTGCAGGGCGAAAGCCACATCGAGTACGGTGGCACCGGCAGGCAGGGTTATAAGCTCGCCCTTGGGCGTGAACACCACTATTTCCGATGCAAAAAGATTGAGTTTCACCGTATCGAGGAAATCGATGGCCGACGGCTCGGGATTGTCAAGAATATCCTTGATGGTGCGCAGCCATGCATTGAGCTCACTCTCCTCGTCGCCTTCACCGATCTTATACTTCCAATGGGCAGCGAAGCCTTTCTCGGCTATCTCGTCCATACGCCTGCTGCGTATCTGCACCTCCACCCAGTTGCCGTCTGGGCCCATAACCGTAAGGTGCAGTGCCTGATAACCGTTGGCCTTGGGGGTGGATATCCAGTCGCGGGTACGTTCGGGATGCAGACGATACAGGTCGGTGATGGCCGCATAGATATTCCAGCATATCGTCTTCTCGCGCGCCGGATCATCGCAGTCAAACACTATGCGCATCGCATACAGGTCATACACCTCCTCAAAGGGGACGTGCTTGGTCTCCATCTTGTTCCATATGGAATATACGGATTTCAACCGTGCCTTGGCTTCATATTTAAGCCCCAGACTATCGAGCTTTTCCTTGATAGGCAGCGAAAAATCGGTGTAGACAGCCGAACGCTTCGCCTCGCTCTCGGCAATCTTGCGCGAGATAGTCTCGTACGTCTTGGGGTGTTCATATTTGAAAGCAAGATCCTCAAGCTCGGTCTTTATGGCGAACAAGCCGAGGCGATGGGCCAGCGGGGCGTAAATATACAAAGTCTCACCGGCAATCTTGTATTGCTTGTTTGGAGCCATAGAGCCCAAGGTACGCATGTTGTGCAGACGGTCGGCCATTTTTACAAGCACCACTCGTATATCCTCGCTCATGGTAAGCAGCAACTTGCGGAAATTCTCGGCCTGAGCCGAGGCCTTGTCTCCGAATATGCCTCCCGAGATCTTTGTAAGCCCCTCGACAAGACATGCGATCTTATGACCGAAGTGCTGCTCGATATCCTCGACAGTGAAATCAGTGTCCTCCACCACATCGTGAAGCAGAGCGGCACAGATGCTCGTAGAACCCAGCCCTATCTCCTGGCTCGCTATTTTCGCCACTGCAATGGGATGCAGGATATAAGGTTCACCCGAACGTCGGCGCACGCCCTTGTGCGCCTCCTTGGCAAACCTGTAGGCACGCTCGATAATCTCAACCTTCTTGCGATGATTGCTGCGCAGGTAACCGTTGAGAACATCGGCAAATGCATCTTCTATCATGCGGTCTTCCTCTTCCGGAGTCATCTGTCTAACATCTGTCATAAATCTTCTTTATCTTAAAGCACAAAAATACGACATATCGCCGAAACAGCAAAAAATAATCACAAAAGATTTCGTATCTTTGCAACAATATTCACCGAATTAATAAAATTGCTGATGAAAAAACTTTACATTCTCTCCGTGCTTCTTATCGCAGGAGCGATCTCGCTGCCGGCCGCGCCACGCCATGCTCCGGTAGCGAAACGCATATTCAAACCGGCGGCAAAATCCGACGAAGCGTCCCACGCCGAAATATGGTGCCCTGCCACCCAGCAGATGTTCCTGTGGGAAGGCGAATGGATACTCACCGAAACCAACAACTACACCTACAACAGTATGGGGCTTGCCACCGAAGATTATACCGTAGACGGTGACAACGAGGGCGCGACACGCATAGTATACACATACAACGACAACGGGAACTGGAAAACCCGTGAATCACAAAGTTCATCCGATCTGATTAACTTCCGTAACTCCGAAAAAACGGTACGCGAATTCGACGCCGTGGTGCCCGGATTCGTGACAGCCACCTACGGCTACAACTGGCTCAACTACGAGTGGCAGCAGACCGGCAACAACTGGGAGCGCGAAGTGACACGCGACACAGACGGCAATGTCACGAAAGTGGAACGAAGGGTACTCTACAACGGTATTTTCGACCCCACACAACGCTTCTTCGTGGAATACGGAGCCGACGGCAAGGCATCGAAGCTATGGAGCGAGGAACTGACAAGCAACGGATTCAACCTGTATTGGGAAGAAGGCGACGTATACACCGACATCGTATGGGAACGCACCGACGGCCAGATATTGTCCGACGAAGACCTCATGTACGGTGCAAACCGCATCAGTTCGGCCAAGGTGATCAGCGACGGAGACGAGCTCTCCATTAATGTCGAATACCGCGACGAGCTAGGTTCGTTCAAAGGCGAGATCAAAGGACTGATCGACGGCATGGAAGTGACATCGGTCATAGAGCATACAGTGTGCGACATATACGGCAGCTACGATGAGGTTATCACCGAAACGTACACATTCGAAGGCGAGAGCGAGACCACTGTGGCCACAAACAGATATCGCACCGACGACTTCGGGCTCGACCTGCTCGTCTACGTATCGGAGTCATTCGGGGGCGAGGAGGAGATTTTTGAATGGATCAAAGGCGACATCACCCGCGATTCACAGAACCGCCCCACCGAGTATATCCAGCAGATCTACAATTATGATACTGAGGAATTTGAAAACAGCATGCGCATATTGTTCAGCGATTATATTGATGCTGCGGGCGTAAGCCAGGTCACAACCGATGATGTCAATTCGCAGGTGGAACTGTTCGACCTCAGCGGAATGCCCGTGCATGGCGAGGCCGCTCCGGGAGTATATATAAGGCGTCAAGGAAGCAGGATAAGCAAGATCCTGGTAAAATGACAACCGGCAACGCACTATAACAGCAGAACCCGTAACAGCCGAGTGGCGGTTACGGGTTCTTTCATTCAATCATCATAGCAGCCATCATGATGATGGTGCTTGTGGTGCCTGTGCTTATTATGTTTCTTGTGCTTCTTATGCTTATGCCGGTGGCCGTAATCATCAAAATCACAGCCCCAGTCGTGTTCAATTCCGGCATGTGTGCGGATCGACCCGCACGAAGGCAACAGTATGGCCAACAACAGGCACATAGGCACAAAAAGCCTTACGATGTTTCTTTTTTTCATAAGATCAGGCACCATTTAATAGATTACCAGGAACTTTTGACCGTCTGCCGACGAATGCTTACAGCTCGTCCATATCAAGAGCGATATAGTGCTGATATGGATGGTCGCAGGCAGGGCATTCCTCGGGCGGAGTAGTGCCTTCATGCACATATCCGCATACCAGACACTGCCACTTTATAGGCTTCTCGCGTTTCCACACCGTACCGTCTTTCACCTGCTTAAGATAAGCTTTGAAACGAGCCTCGTGGCGAGCTTCGATCTCAGCGATTTCACGGAAGTGCGAAGCAATTTCAGCAAAGCCTTCCTCATCGGCGATCCTGGCAAAAGCCATATACATGTCCACACCTTCGGCACGCTCCTCTGCTGCGGCTGTGGCAAGATTCTCGGCAGTAGTACCTATCACACCGGCATCGGCTGTAACAGGAACTGTAATTGATCCACCTTCAAGAAACTTGAAGTAGACCTTGGAATGACGCAACTCGTTATCGGCTGTATCCCGGAAAACCACACCTATAGGAAAGTATTCCTCCTTGTCGGCCTGCGATGCATAGAATGTATAACGGGTATATGCCGATGATTCGGCGAGGTAAGACACCACCAGATTCTGCTCGGTCTTGGTGCCCTTGATGCTTTTGTCTCTTTTCTTAGTAGCCATTTCTATAATTTTAAAATCCGTTTGCCAAATACAACATACAGTCTCGACAAAAAGTTTGTCATCCGGCCGAAAAATCGTATATTTGTACCCACACATTTCTAATCTGCGATATGATAACATTTCTCATATGTCTGGCGGCGCTCATTACCGCCTATTTCACCTATGGCAAGTATCTCGAACGGCTTGCAGGCACCGACCCCGACCGCATAACGCCGGCCCGACGCATGGCCGACGGCGTCGACTACATAGAGATGCCCCGTTGGCGCGTATTCCTCATACAGCTGCTCAACATAGCCGGCACCGGTCCCATATTCGGAGCCATACTCGGAGCCTGCTTCGGGCCGGTCGCCTTCCTGTGGATCACACTCGGAGGCATATTTTTCGGAGCCATGCACGACTATCTGTCGGGCATGATGATACTGCGCGCCGACGGCCGCTCGCTGCCCGAGATCATAGGGCAGTATCTCGGCTCAGGCGTACGCTCGGCAGTGCGTTGGTTCTCGATAGTGCTTCTCATACTTGTGGGCGCCGTGTTCATCACCAGCCCGGCCCAGTTGCTCACATCCATATCAAGCGGTATCAGCCAGTCGGGATGGGTGTGGATCATCCTCGCATATTACGTATTGGCCACAGTTCTGCCCGTCGACAAGATAATAGGCAAATGCTATCCGGTGTTCGGAGTCGCTCTTGTAGCGATGGCGCTCGGCCTGCTCGGCGTGATACTGTTCGATGACTACAGCATGCCTGAATTCTCCCTGCACAATTTCCAGACTGATCCCGGGTCATTCCCCATCATCCCCACCCTGTTCATCACCATAGCATGCGGCGCCATATCGGGCTTCCATGCCACACAGTCGCCTATGATGGCCCGCTGCGTGGGCAACGAACGCCAGTGTCGCTCGATATTCTACGGCTCGATGATATCAGAGAGCATCATAGCCCTTATATGGGCAGCCATCGCTATGGCCTTTTTCGGCGGTGCGGCAGGCCTTAACGAGTCGCTTGCCGCCAACGGCAACAACCCCGCCTGGGCAGTCGATGTGATATCACGCACCACCCTCGGCCGCATAGGCGCCATACTCGCCATACTCGGCGTAGTCGCCGCCCCCATCACATCGGGCGACACGGCCTTCCGATCCGCGCGCTTGATCATATCCGACATGTTCCACATCGACCAGAAGCCACTGTGGAAGCGCTTTGCCGTATGTCTGCCTCTATTTGCCGTCGGCTTCACACTCACACAAGTCGACTTCGCTATCATATGGCGCTACTTCGCATGGAGCAACCAGACACTTGCCGTTGTCACCCTGTGGGCAATCTTCGTATGGCTCCGCCGCCGCGGCAAGAACATGTGGGTGGCTCTTATTCCGGCTGTGTGCATGACATATATCGTCACATCCTACGTATTCATCTCCGGCCAGTTCATCGGCATGGGACCTGTAGCGGCCGCCTACGTAAGCGCCGCATTCCTCACCGCCGGCATCACCGAGCTTGCCTTCCGCACAAAATAAATATGAAAAAATAATATGACGCAAGGGGCCGCATCGATGCGGCCCCTTGCGTCATATTATTTACTGAAAGCTATAACTTATAAGAGGGCGTTTAATAATACATGTTAAGCTCAGGGCGGTCGCTCGTCGAGCAGATTTTCGTTTGTGATGAGGGAGTTATGGGGTTCCATAACGACCGAAGAACAAACGGAAATATGCCGACGAGCGGCCGTTCAAGGGTATTGTATTTCATATTTTAATATATTCTGTCAACTGATTTGTATTTTCGGCGATGGGGTGCTTGATGTCAAAATTACATCCGTATCGCATATCTTGGCCGCTTTTTACCTTGTTCCTCAGTCGTGTACATCAAGTACACTCCTTCGCCACAAGTCAAAAATCGGCTCAACATATGCGACCCTGATCTTAACATTTATTATTAAACACCCTCTAATATTCGTCCCAGGATTTGATCTCCACGGAGTCGGGAGAGAGGGTCGTGAAGGCAGTGATGAATGCCGAGGCGAGGCGGGCGTTGGTGAGCAGCGGGATGTTGAGGTCGATGGCCGCGCGGCGTATCTTGTAGCCGTTGGTGAGTTCGGCCGAACTGAGGTCACGGGGAATGTTCACCACCAGATCCACATCGTGCGAGTGTAGGATGTCGAGCGCCTGAGGCTTCATGTCGGGCTCCGAAGGCTTGTAAACAAGTGTGGATGCAATGCCGTTGTCGCTCAAGAAACGCTGCGTGCCCTCTGTGGCGTAGATGCGGAATCCGCGGCGGTCGAGCATACGCGCGGCGTCGAGCAACGCGGCCTTGTGCTTGGCTCCGCCCGAACTGAGCAACACACCCTTGGAGGGGATGCGCTGCCCTACCGACAGCATCGATTTGAGTACGGCCTCGGAGGTCATCTCACCGAGGCAGCCCACCTCGCCGGTCGACGACATGTCGACACCGAGCACGGGGTCGGCGCCCTGAAGGCGCGAGAAGGAGAACTGCGATGCCTTGATGCCCACATATTCAAGGTCGAATGCGCTCTTGGCGGGTTTCTCCACCGGCATGCCGAGCATCACGCGCGTAGCAAGGTCGATGAAGTTTATTTTAAGAACTTTCGACACGAACGGGAACGAGCGCGATGCGCGCAGGTTACATTCTATAACCTTGATGTCGTTGTCCTTGGCAAGATATTGTATATTGAAGGGGCCGGAGATGTTGAGAGCCTTTGCTATCTGCGAGCTTACCTTTTTGATGCGGCGCATCGTCTCCACGTAGAGCTTCTGCGGGGGGAACTGTATCGTGGCGTCGCCCGAGTGCACGCCGGCGTATTCGATGTGCTCGCTTATGGCATATGCCTTTATCTCGCCGTTCTGTGCCACGGCGTCCATCTCTATCTCCTTGGCATCCTGTATGAATTCGGTCACCACCACAGGGTGCTGTTTCGACACGTTGGCGGCGAGCTTAAGGAATCGCACGAGTTCGTCGGAGTTGGAGCATACGTTCATTGCTGCGCCCGAAAGCACGTATGACGGCCGCACGAGCACAGGATAACCCACCTCGGCCACGAAGTCGTGTATATCGTCCATCGAGGTGAGTTCGCGCCAACGGGGCTGGTCGATACCGAGGCGGTCGAGCATGGCCGAGAATTTATGACGATCCTCGGCGTTGTCGATGCTCTTGGCCGATGTGCCTAATATGTTCACGCCGGCGGCGTCGAGGCGTGTGGCGAGATTGTTGGGAATCTGGCCGCCTACACTGAGTATTGTGCCGTGGGGTTGCTCCAGCTCCATGATATCCATCACGCGCTCGAAGGTGAGTTCGTCGAAGTAAAGGCGGTCGCAGGCGTCATAGTCGGTCGAGACTGTCTCCGGGTTGTAGTTGATCATCACAGCCCTCCATCCCTGCTTGCGCACCGTCATGAGGGCATTGACCGAGCACCAGTCGAATTCCACCGACGAGCCGATGCGGTATGCGCCCGAGCCGAGCACCACTATCGAGCGGTGATCGCCCAGATAGTCCACATCGTTCTCCGTGCCGTTGTATGTGAGATACAGATAATTGGTCATAGCCGGATATTCGGCGGCGAGGGTGTCGATCTGCTTCACCACAGGCACTATGCCGAGCGCCTTGCGGCGCGCGCGCACTGCGAGATTGGCCTGCTCGGCATCGTCCATCTTGTCCTTGAATATCGAGCGGGCTATCTGGAAGTCACTGAAGCCTTGCTGCTTGGCCTGGCGCAATAGGTCGACGGGGATCTCGTCTACGGTGCTGTATGCCTCGAGTTCCCGCGCAGTAGCCATGATATTCTGAAGCTTGTACAGGAACCAACGGTCTATCTTGGTAAGCTCGTGTATGCGGTCGACGCTGTAGCCGCGTGTCATGGCGGCGGCGAGAGCGAATACACGCTTGTCGGTCGGCGACGCAAGGGCATGGTCGAGATCGGGGATATTGATTTCCTTGTTCTCCACAAAGCCGTGCATTCCCTGCCCTATCATGCGCAGACCCTTCTGGAAGGCCTCCTCGAAGGTGCGGCCTATGGCCATCACCTCGCCTACCGACTTCATCGAAGAGCCTATCTCGCGGTTCACGCCGTGGAACTTGCCCAGATCCCAGCGCGGCAGCTTCACCACCACATAGTCGAGAGCCGGCTCGAAGAATGCCGATGTCGACTGTGTGACAGAATTCTTGAGATCGAAAAGGCCGTAGCCGAGACCAAGCTTGGCGGCCACGAACGCCAGAGGATAGCCGGTGGCCTTCGACGCCAGGGCCGACGAACGGCTCAGGCGGGCATTGACCTCTATCACACGATAGTCCATCGACTGAGGATCGTAGGCATACTGCACGTTGCATTCGCCCACTATTCCTATATGGCGTATTATCTTTATGGCGAGCGAGCGCAGGTAGTGGTAGTCGTCGTTGCTGAGCGTCTGCGACGGAGCCACTACGATACTCTCGCCGGTATGGATGCCCAGCGGGTCGAAGTTCTCCATGTTGCAGACCGTGATGCAGTTGTCGAATCGGTCGCGCACCACCTCGTATTCCACTTCCTTCCAGCCGCGCAGTGACTTTTCAATGAGCACCTGCGGCGAGAATGCGAGAGCCTTCTCGACCAGTGCGGCGAGCTCATCGGCGTTGTCGCAGAATCCGCTGCCCAGACCGCCGAGGGCATATGCGGCGCGCACTATCACGGGATAACCGAGGTCTTCGGCTATGGCGAGGGCTGCCTGCACGTCGGATGCGGCGCTGCTGCGTATGGTCTTTACATCTATCTGGTCGAGCTTTTCAACAAACAACTCGCGGTCTTCGGTGTCGATGATGGCGCGCACGGGGGTGCCGAGCACCTTCACGCCGTAGCGCTCGAGTATGCCGCGGCGGTAGAGCTCTACGCCGCAGTTGAGTGCGGTCTGTCCGCCGAATGCGAGCAGAATGCCGTCGGGGCGTTCCTTTTCTATCACACGCTCCACAAAGTCGGGAGTCACAGGCAGGAAATATATCTTGTCGGCAAAGCCGTCGGATGTCTGCACAGTGGCTATGTTGGGGTTGATAAGGACTGTGGTGATGCCCTCCTCCTTCATGGCCTTGAGAGCCTGCGCGCCCGAATAGTCGAACTCGCCCGCCTCGCCTATCTTGAGGGCTCCGCTGCCCAGTAGCAGCACTTTTTTGATGGATTCGTCTTTATTCATATTGTTGCTCGTGGACAGTTGTCAGAGAAGATTGATGAATTCGTCGAAGAAAAACTCGGTGTCGCGGGGACCGCTCGATGCCTCTGGATGGAACTGCGCCGAGAAAAACGGTTTCGACTTGTGGCGGATACCCTCGTTGGTACCGTCGTTCATGTTGATGAACAGCGGCTCCCAATCGACGGGCAGCGTGTCGCTGTCGACAGCAAAGCCGTGGTTCTGCGATGTGATATAGCACGAATTGGCGCCGGTGCGGCGCACCGGCTGGTTGTGCGAGCGGTGCCCGTATTTGAGTTTGTAGGTGCTCGCTCCGGCAGCTTTGGCCAGCAGCTGGTTGCCCATGCATATGCCGCATATAGGCTTGTTGCCGGCAAGCGCCTTGCGTATGTGCTCCACCGTCTTGTCGGCGAAGTCGGGGTTGCCGGGGCCGTTGGATATGAACAGGCCGTCGTATGGGATGGTATTGAAATCATAGTCCCAAGGCACGCGTATCACGCGCACGCCGCGTGCGGCAAGGCAACGTATTATATTATGCTTTATGCCGCAGTCCACCAGCACCACACGCTTGCCGTCCTCGGGGCCGTACTCCTTTACTTCCGTGCATGAAGTCTTGGCTATCAGATTCTCGGCGTTGGGATCGTAGAAATCTATCTCGTCGTCACACTCAAACACTATCTTTCCAAGCATGGAGCCGCTTTCGCGCAGGTGCTTTGTAAGCGCGCGGGTATCGATTCCGTAAATGCCGGGGATGTGTTGCTGCACAAGCCAGTCGGCCAGAGTACGGTCGGCAAGCCAGTGCGAATGCTCCCACGCATAATCCTGAGCTATGATTGCACGGCAATGTATGCGGTCGCCCTCAAAGTGGCGGCTCAAGTCGGGGGAGCCGCCTTCTGGCGGAACTCCGTAATTGCCTAAAAGAGGAAATGTGGTTACGAGGATCTGACCTTCATAGGATGGGTCGGTAAGACTTTCGGGATATCCCGTCATAGCGGTGTTGAAGACAACTTCCCCTGCAGCAGGGGCTTCGTAGCCGAACGAACGGCCTTCGAAACGGGTGCCATCTTCAAGAATCAGAGTGGCGCGCTTGGTTTGTCGCATGTGCGGTTGACTGGTTTTAAATCGTTAGCCGGCCTTTAATATTCAAAGACCATGCAAAGGTACGAATTTTTATCGGATGATTAAAATTTTTAGGTATCGGTTTTTTTTCGTACTTTTGCAGTATCGAAAACCCTAAAACCTTAAACATAGACAACTATGCGTCTTATAATCGAACCTACTTATGCCGAAGTATCGCGCTGGGCCGCCAATTACGTGGCCGCGCGTATCAACGAAGCCAACCCCACCGCCGAACATCCCTTCGTACTCGGCTGCCCCACCGGCAGCTCTCCTCTGGGCATGTACCGCGAGCTCATAAAGCTGTGCAAGGAAGGCAAGGTCTCGTTCAAGAACGTCGTCACATTCAACATGGACGAATACTGCGGCATACCCCGCGACCACGAGCAGAGCTACCACACATTCATGTGGACAAACTTCTTCAACCAGATCGACATACCCCGCGAGAATGTCAACATCCTCAACGGCAACGCCGAGGATCCCTGCGAGGAATGCCGTCGCTATGAGGAGAAGATCGCATCGTACGGAGGCATCGACCTGTTCCTTGGCGGTGTAGGCCCCGACGGCCATATCGCGTTCAACGAACCCGGTTCGTCGCTCACATCGCGCACCCGCATGAAGACCCTCACCCACGACACCATCATCGCCAACTCGCGCTTCTTCAACAACGACATAAATCTCGTGCCCAAGACAGCCCTAACCGTAGGCGTAGGCACCATCATGAGCGCCAAGAGCGTGCTGCTTATCGTCAACGGCCACAACAAGGCCCGCGCGCTGCATCACGGCGTGGAAGGCGGTGTGTCGCAGATGTGGACTATCTCGGCACTCCAGCTTCATCCCAAGGCTCTCATCGTAGCCGACGAGGATGCCTGCGGCGAGCTTCAGGTACAGACCTACAAATACTTCAAAGACATCGAGAGCGCCAACATCGACCCCGACACACAGATCTGATCCGCAACAATCGGGGGCATACGGGTGTTATTAGGATACAATCAACATAACACAACCCAAAAAAATCTCCCGATTATGGACATCGAACTCCACCGTCAGCATGACCATGAGGCGCACCGTCGCCACAAACTGTTGAAATTCATCGTAAGGACAGCCTTACAGGCTGCGACTCTCGCAGCAGCCGTATGTGCGGTAAACGAACTGTCGAAAATCCGCCGCCACGTGCACGAAATCGAGCGCAGCCGCAAATAAATATAGATAAACACAACGACAGCCCCCACTTCTTCAACGAGTGGAGGCTGTCGCATTATATATGCCTTCAATCATCCTTACAGATTATAGGCATGAGATCATCCACTGTGAGACCGAGCAGACGCATCTGCTCGAAAAACGCGGGAGCCGACACTGTGAGAAATTGTTGCCGGCGCTCCGCCTCCACTCTCGCGCGGGCATCGTCGGCAAGATAGTATCCCATGCCTCGACGCATATTTATTATACCATGCGACTGCAGGTAGTCGTATGCCTTGAGTGCGGTGTGCGAATTGACACTCATCATGGCGGCGAGATCGCGCACCGACGGCACCCGCTCGCCACCCTGCCACTGACCGGACAGGATGTTGGCGAATGCATGGTCGATTATCTGCTGATATATGGGCTTGTCTGCGTGAAAATCCATAGGCTTCAGGCTTGCATGCGTCTTACTTGACGATATATCAGCACGATGGTGACAGCGAGACCAACAACGGTCACGCACGTAAGGATATTGAGGAGACGGCTCATTATATCCGTCACAAACTGCGTGGCCTCCTCGCCGCTGAAATCCATCTTGCCGAGAGTCTCGAGATGATTTGCCTCGGTAAATGCCACAAAGAAACCGGTCAGCCCCGAGATGACACCATAGGCGAGCAACGTGCCGATGGCAGCGCCGATACCTTTTATGACCCGGTGTCTGCGGGCAGCAAGCACCGTGAGGAGAACCACGGCCACAGGCATAAGCTCCATAAACAGACGCTGTATGATAAATACCGGACTGAGTACCTCGATCCCCCGCTCTGTGAAATCCTCGAGCATAGTGTCCATAAAATAATTATATATCCCGTCGCCGAATATGGCGCCGCTCAGAGAGTTGAGCGATATCCACAATGCCAACACGGCCAAAGGCACAATAACGAGCGAGTGGAGCACATAGAATGTTGCCTTCTCGGCGGCTGTAGCCGGAAGCTGTATCTGCATCGACCGGTCGTCATACACAGTAAACACGAGCGGCCCGAGATAAACCGGAAATAGAAGCAATGTATTGACCATTGAGAAAAGTCCCGTGCTCTCTATTGTCCGGGCAAGCAGAGCCAGCCCGAACATTATCGATATGGCGACTATCGTCCATATCCATTGCCGCATTATGGCCGGCGAGTAATACGACCATATGAGGTCGAGACGGTGCAGGGAGAATTTATCGGTCATTGCTGTGATATCTGAGTATTTATGTAATCGAGCATGATGTGGCCGGTCGGGGACATTGCCGCCGAATACAGCAGCCTGTAGTCGATATCCGTATCAAGGCCGGCGCTATTGGGAATTATTGCCTTGAAACTGCCGCGGTCGGGTTCCTGATAGAGCGCTCCGGACACCGGAGCTGCCGACGACACGAATGCCACCCGCTCGAGTATACGCCACACAGGCATGCACAGACGCAGACGGCCGCCGTGCATGATCATCACATTCTCGAACAGCGAGTCGAGATCGTGGACATTGTGTGTGGATATTATCACAGTCGCGTCATCGGTCACAGACCGTGTCAGCACCTGGCGCAATATCTTCTTGGAGTTTATGTCCATACCGTTGGTCGGCTCGTCAAGCAGCAGCACCGGTGTGCGCAGCGCCAACGCATAGGATATATAGGCCTTGCGGCGCATACCGAACGACAGGGTGTGTATCTTTTCCTTGCCTGTAAGGCCGAAATCGGCCAGATTGGCATACATCAGTTCATGATTGAAGTCGGTATAGAACTGGCCGTGGCAACGCGCCATCTGTGCGATGGACGAAAACGGACACTCGAGGTCATCGCCCATGAAGAATATCCGGCTCAAAGAGTCGGGGCGGCGCAATGACACGTCGGCACCGTCGTACGTGCATGAGCCAGACGTAGGAAAACACAGACTGCTCAGCAGTCGCAGCAAGGTAGTCTTGCCGGCGCCGTTCTCTCCGACAAGCAGATGCAGGCCCGGCCCTATATCGGCTGTAACGCCGGCCACGGCACTCCGGCCACGTGAATATTCATACGACAGATTATCGAGATGATACATAGCTTGGGCTGTAATGACGGTTTATAACGCGATGACGCAGAGAAGAACCATGAGAAGAGCGAGGAGGAATGTTTTCATTGTTTGCATACTAAATAAGTGGTGATGAACGGATGCGGTGTGATGGACGATTAGTGTTGTACATCACTAACACACCGCAAAGGTATATATATTTTTTTATTCGGCAAAGTAAAAATATCGACAATGGTAAGATTTTATATGAAAAATTTTATTATCGCGCACCGGCAGCCAAATATTTTTTTGTTCAACTGCTGAAAAAAATGTATTTTTGCAGAAAATTGGTATCACTTGTGCGGAAATATCCCACACAAGCGGCTGTATGTTCTGGACTCACGCAGCCGACATACGGTTAGACCTGTGCAAGAAAATAACCTACATTAATAAATGTATTTCTCTTTTGAAATAACACAGCTGCAATGGACATTGCTGCAGAGTGCATTGGTGCTGGTACTTCTGGCTCTCGGCGTATTCGTATCACGAGTGCTGGCAGTGAAGCGTGCCGCACGCCGCTCGGCAGAATACGAGATATCCGACGGCTGCGAGAATGCGGCCGTGATCGTGTATTCAAACGACGATGCAGGCGATCTCGCCGCACTGCTGCCTCAGATACTGAGACAGGCCTATCCGGCAGAATTCGAGATAGTGGTGGTGAACGAAGGAGATTCACCGGCTGTACGCGAAATGGTAAGTACCCTGCAGATGACCCACAGCAATCTCTACCTCACATCGACACCCGACGGCGCACGCAATCTCAGCCGCAAAAAACTGGCAGTTACCCTCGGTATAAAAGCCACCAGGATGCCGGTGGTGGTGCTTACCACAGCCACCGCCGTGATTGAATCCGACAAATGGCTGCACACGATGTGCCGCCACTTCATCCCCGGCAGCCCTACCGAGGTGGTACTTGGCTACGCAGCAGCCCCTCCATACGATGATCGGGCGGCAGGTGCACGTGCCAGATCGTTCGACCACGTCGCCGAGTCGGCAGCATGGATATCACCTGCCGTAAAAGGTCGTCCTTGGCGCGGTACCGGACACAACATGGCATATCGCCGCGAAGTGTTCTTCCGCAATAAAGGATTCTCGCGCCATCTCAATCTGCGCGATGGCGATGACGATATATTCGTGAGCGAGATAGCACGGCCGGGCAACACCATGATGGAGCTGTCGCCCGATGCCTTTGTTGAAATACCCGGCGCCAACTCTCCGCACGTATACCGCCACCGCATGGCCCGGCGCCGATTCACCGAACGCTTCATAAGCCGCCGGCCGCACGTGGCCGGTACAACAGGCTTCACGGCCTACATGCTCGCCCCATTGCCGGCCATAGCCGCAGGAGTGATGTCGCCGGCCAACATATTCATATGGATCGCCTGTGCCGGCGTGATGGCGGTGTGGTGCGCCACCGGCATGATATGGCGTCCGGCAGTGACGGCGCTGAACGGCCGCAGGCTGCTGCTCACACTGCCGTTGCTGGCCGCGACACGACCGCTGCGCAAGACATACACCGCAATAAGATGCCTTATCAGACCCGACAAACGATATACCTGGGAATAGGCACCTGAAAACCATAGCAAGAACCAAATATCCAACAGCACAATAAAAATATCAATTCATCCCATATCAACCATGCATCGTCAGACATTTGATACCCTTGATCTCACGATCCTAAAGATGCTTTCAGGAAATGCCCGGAAACCCTATCTCGAGATAGCACGCGAATGCGGCGTGTCGGGAGCAGCCATCCACCAACGCATACAGCGCATGTATGCCGCAGGTGTGATCACCGGGGCCGAGAGCCTCATCAGCCCCGAGGCTGTAGGCTACGAGACATGCGCCTATGTAGGTATATTTCTCAACGATCCGGCACAGTTCCAGTCTGTGATCGACGCGCTCGAGAAAATTCCCGAAATCGTGGAATGCCACTTCACCACAGGCCAATACGACATATTCATCAAGCTGTTTGCCCGCAACAACGACCACCTGCTCGACATACTGCAGAACCAGATACAGGCGCTCGGTCTCGCACGCACCGAGACCTTCATCTCGTTCAAACAGGTGTTCAAACGTCCCATTGCCATCAAGGACAACCGCGATTGAGATATATAATATCATGTGCGCTCATATGCGCCATATTGCTGCTGTGCGGACCGACAGTCCGTGCCGGTAATGATTTTGCGGGCGATTTCCGCGACTCGACACTGCGCATCGACTATGTATTGGCCGGCGCGCCTCAGGGCGACCGCCCCAGCCCCATAGTGGCCATAGAAGGCATGTCGAGATATCGCGGTTGGGGAGGCCGGCGGATAAATCTCGGGAGCACCCCTCTGGCCGGAAATGCCGACGTCACGATAACCGACGCAGTCACCGGCGACACATTATATATACAGCCTTTTTCAACTTTGTTTCACGAATGGCTGGTTTCCGACGCGACCGACGTTCCGGCAGCCATGGAGGGCACGGTCATGCTGCCTATGCCACGCCGGGCAGTATATGTGCGCATATCGCTGCGCGACAAATACCGCCGGCCGCTCTGCTCGACAACACTGCCTGTCGATCCGACCGACATAATGATAGCCGACCGCACCACCATCGCGCCACCTCCGCACAGATATATCTACCGCGGCGAAAATCCCGACTCAGCCAAAATCCGCGTGGCAATAGTCGCCGAAGGATTCACCACCGGCGAGATGCCTCAATTTGAAGAATACGCCCGCCAGGCCGTTGATGCTATACTGGAGCACAGCCCGTTTGCCGAACGGGCCGAAGACTTCGACTTCATAGCCGTCGAGACAGCGTCAGCCCATACAGGTGTGGCCGTGCCACAGACCGGCGAATGGCCACAGAGTGCCTTCGGAGCGCACTTCAGCACATTCGGCTCGGAGCGCTACCTCACATTGCCGCGGGTACACATCCTGTACGATGCGGTGGCGCCACTGAACACCCACCATATAATAATATTAGCCAATACGGCAATATATGGAGGCGGAGGCATATTCAACCTATACACGATCACTGCAGCCCGCAACGAACTGATGCCAAGGGTCACCGTACACGAATTCGGGCACAGTTTCGCCGGACTGGCCGACGAATACTTCTACGCCGACGATCTGATGGACTCCACCTACCCCTCCGGCATAGAGCCATGGGAACCCAATATCACCACCCGGACGGATTTCGACTCGAAATGGCCGCAGATGATCCGCGACGGCCGTGCATCATTGATTGAGGGAGCAGGCTACCGTGCCAAAGGCATATGGCGGGGAGCGGACAACTGCCGCATGCGCACAAACACAGACTGCGGATTCTGCCCCGTATGCCGAAATGCCATAGAAACAGTCATCCGTTGGCAGACCGGCCACTGAATGCAATGCCAAAATGGCAGTGAAATCTGTCTCAACAGCCTCATGACAGGCCCAAAACATTTATGGCACACGATTTGTTTATTCTTTACCAAAACAACGTAAAGAAAACATAAAACAAAAATATAAAATTCAACTATCATGGGAAAAATCATAGGCATCGACTTAGGAACCACCAACTCCTGCGTCGCAGTACTTGAAGGCAACGAACCTCAGGTAATCCCCAACAGCGAAGGCCGCAACACCACCCCCTCCGTAGTGGCATTCGTCGAAGGTGGCGAACGCAAGGTGGGCGACCCCGCCAAGCGTCAGGCCATCACCAATCCTAAACGCACCATCTACTCGATCAAGCGCTTCATGGGCGAGACATACGATCAGGTAGCCAAAGAAATAGAGCGCGTACCCTATAAAGTGGTACGCGGCGACAACAACACTCCCCGCATCGACATCGACGGCCGCGAATACACACCGCAGGAAATCTCCGCGATGATACTTCAGAAAATGAAGAAGACCGCCGAAGACTACCTCGGCCAGCCCGTAAGCGAAGCCGTGATCACCGTGCCCGCATACTTCAACGACTCACAGCGCCAGGCCACCAAGGAAGCCGGCGAGATCGCAGGCCTCAAGGTGATGCGTATCGTCAACGAGCCCACCGCGGCCGCACTCGCATACGGCCTCGACAAGACCAACAAAGACCAGAAGATAGCCGTATTCGACCTCGGCGGCGGCACATTCGATATCTCCATCCTCGAGCTCGGCGACGGCGTATTCGAAGTGAAATCAACCAACGGCGACACACACCTCGGCGGCGATGACTTCGACCACGTGATAATCGACTGGCTCGCCGACGAATTCCTCAAGGAAGAAGGCGTCGACCTACGTCAGGATCCTATGGCACTCCAGCGCCTCAAGGAAGCAGCCGAGAAAGCCAAGATCGAGCTCTCGTCCACCACATCCACCGAGATCAACCTACCGTATATCATGCCTGTGAACGGTATTCCGAAACACCTCGTCAAGACCCTCACACGCGCTAAATTCGAGCAGCTCGCCGACAACCTCATCAACCGCACCCTCAAGCCCTGCGAAGACGCGCTCCGCGACGCAGGCCTCAAGGCATCCGACATCGACGAAGTGATCCTCGTGGGCGGTTCCACACGTATTCCTGCCATTCAGGCAATCGTCGAGAAGTTCTTCGGCAAAGCACCCTCCAAGGGCGTCAACCCCGATGAAGTGGTAGCCGTAGGCGCAGCCATCCAGGGCGGCGTGCTCTCCGGCGACGTCAAAGACGTACTCCTGCTCGACGTAGTGCCCCTGTCGGTAGGCATCGAGACCCTCGGCGGCGTCATGACCAAGCTCATCGAAGCCAACACGACCATACCTACCCGCAAGAGCGAGACATTCTCCACCGCCGCCGACAACCAGCCTTCCGTAGAGATCAACGTCCTTCAGGGCGAACGCCCCATGGCCAAAGACGACAAACTCCTCGGCAAATTCCACCTCGACGGCATCGCACCCGCACCCCGCGGCATCCCGCAGATTGAAGTCACCTTCGAGATCGACGCCAACGGCATCCTCAACGTATCCGCCAAAGATAAAGCCACCGGTAAGGAACAGAGCATCCGCATCGAAGCATCAAGCGGCCTCACCGACGCCGAGATCAAACGCATGAAAGACGAAGCCGCAGCCAACGCAGCCGCCGACGCCAAGGAAAAAGAACGCATCGACACACTCAACAAAGCCGACGCAATAATCTTCCAGACCGAAAAGCAGCTCGCCGAACTCGGCGACAAACTCCCCGCCGACCGCAAGGCAGCCATCGAGGCAGCCGTGGCCAAGCTCAAGGAAGCCCACAAAAACCAGGACATCGCAGCCATCGAATCCTCCATCAAGGAAATCGAGACCGTATTCGGCCAGGCACAGCAAGATATCCTCAACGCACAGGCACAAGCACAGGCCAACGCCGGAGCAGGCGCCAATCCCGGTGCCAACCCCGGAGCAGGTTCCAACCCCGGCCCCGACGACCACATCAGCGACGTCGACTTCGAGGAAGTGAAATAACATCCCCGCCGATAAAAAAGTGCGGCCATCAATACGATGTGCCGCACTTTTTTTGTATCTTTGGCGTTGAAGTAAAAAATAGAATTATGTCAGAAACGGAGATGAACAGCTATCGGCTGACGTCGATGGAAGAGCCGGGCGATGAGCGCATGGCTCAGATTATGCGTGAGGTGGCCGAAGATGCCCGCGAGAGCACTCGCCGGGCTGCCGAGCGTGTGGCAGCTGGAATTGAGGCCGCTACACATGAGGCTCGCGCAAGAGTTGAAGAAACTTTAAGCAGGCTTCGCAATGACCGCAAGTAAACATCGGCCTGTCCTGATTGTGATTGCCGGGCCTAACGGGTCTGGCAAGACTTCTGTGACCTCCAAAATTCTCCACCATGAATGGCTGGAGGATTCGGAATATATCAATCCCGACAATGTGGCTCGTGATATATTTGGCGATTGGAATAATCAGGAGTCTGTCCTCAAAGCGGCCAATTATTGCAATGAATGGAGGGAAAAATGCCTTGCAGAACGCAAAAGCCATATCTTTGAGACTGTGATGTCGGCTGCCGATAAGGTCGATTACATTCTTAGGGCAAAGCAAGCCGGATTCTTCATACGTCTGTTCTTTGTTTCCACTGAATCTCCGACCATCAATGCAAAGCGCGTAGCGAACCGTGTGCTGAATGGCGGTCATGATGTACCCATACCCAAAATCATATCTCGCTACGACAAGTCGATTGCCAACTGCATTGCTTTGGCTCCATACGTTGACCGGCTCTATGTTTATGACAACTCAATAGAGGATACCGAGACCCGGCTTTTGTTCCGATTGAGTGATGGGGAGCTGGTAAAACGCTATGTCGATGACCTTCCGGCATGGGCTTCGCCCATCCTTCCGAAATAATTATAGCAGATGATGATAAAAAGTGCGGCCATCATACACGATGTGCCGCACTTTTTTCGCACCCATGTGCCTATTTCAAATTAAAATTCGTACCTTTGCAGCCGTAAATGTGTATCTCCTGTATAAAGATACACATTTAGAAGATTACCGCCCGCGCGTGGCAACTATTTACCGACGTGGATTTCAATAACTCTATAAGTTTCGCAACTTCAAGAGCACGCACCGACAACTGCATGAATTTCAATAAAATAACAATTCATGCAGGATTAGAGGAATTTGCCGCCGCCCAAAGCATCATCTGAGATGGACACAGAAACCGAGCCCGCCTGGTACGTACTGCGCGACCTCACACGCCCCAACGCCCTGCAACCCGCATACAAGCGGCTCCCCGCACTCGGATTCACCGTATTCACACCCACACGGCCACAGATTATCCAACGCCAAGGCCGCCCCGTACGCGAGCAAGTGCCCTTCATCCATGACCTCCTCTTCGTCCACGCCGTTAAAGACCGCCTCGACCCCGTCATCCGGCGCACCGACACCCTCCAGTACCGCTACCTCCGCGGCGCACCCTACCGCACCCCCATGACCGTCGCCGACGCCGACATGCGCCGCTTCATCACCGCCGTCACGTCCACCGACGCCCCCCGCTACTACACCCCCGGCGAGATCACTCCCGCAATGTACGGCGCCCCCGTACGCATCATCGCCCCCGGCCCCCTCAACGGCATCCAAGGCCTCCTCCTCAAGACAAGAGGCACCCGCAAGCGCCACCTCCTCATCGAGCTCCCCGGCCTCCTCGCCGCCTCCATCGAAATCCACACCGCCGACTACATCCAGCTCCTGTGAGCTGCTCCAAAGCCCTTATTTTTAGCTAAGACGTCTATATGACATCATTAACATTAGCCCCACAGCAAAGCAGGGAAATCGAGAAACCCAAGGAAAGAAAATTTCAAAGATTTCTCTTCTTTACCTACATAATTCTTGTATTATGCGTATTTTCGATACGCGACTTTTTGTCCATCCCAATTCCACAATACGCACTTGTGGCAATCGTAGGCGCGTATATTCCATTTGCATCATACAAGAACCTTGTAAGCTACTCCACGTTCCTAATTCCGATCGTCACGGGCATGAACACAATCATTTGCTTGTTCCTGTTTATAGGTCTACTCTTCAAATGCCCTAAAATATCCAAAGCTCAATACCTGTTCACAATAATGTTGGTGATTATTGAGATTATCAATTTCACATCGTGGCAAAACGCTCACCGCATCAACGACATTATAATATATATCGGTGTTCTGTCTTTATTCCTTTTCTTATTCTTTGACAAGACAAAGGGAGTTGACTACGCGATGGCAATAAAACTCTTCTGCATCGCAACTGTGTTTGTATTCAGTGCTATCTGCTATCGTTCATATCAAGTATTCGGCCCGATAGGAATATTTGCTCACCGCATGGGCGATGTAAGTCTGTACGATGAATCTTTAAACGAGAATTTACGCGTATTTTCACTTAATGCCAATAACGTCGGATACTTCTCCGTGGTGGTATATGCTTGCCTTTTATTGGGAGCGAAACGTCTACATATAAAACCGCTATTCCTTTGGGTTCTGATTGCCGCAGATATAATTATTGCGGCCTTTACTGTATCACGGACATGGTTACTATTGGTGTGCCTGCTTACTTTATTTTACGGGATTCTCTGCATGAAAAAGTGGAAATTAGCACTGCTAATCACCTGCGTATCAGCATTCGGCGGTGGTATATCTGTATACTTCAGTGACTTCGTCGAACCGTTCCAAAAACGTCTTACAAACAATGATATGGAATCTGCAAATGGCCGTACCGGCCTTTTTGAAGAATATGTCGAATTCCTGGAACGCAACCCCGATGCTTTACCTATCGGAATTGGGGCTGTGGGGTATAATGATGTTGCTAATCGAAGTAATGCAATGCACAATGCATCCCAACAAATATTCGTGTGCACCGGTATAGTAGGACTTCTTATTTTTATTATTATTCCGATCATATTCTATCGTCAATTTATACAAAACAAGCACATATATACTCTATACTTTTTCCCGATTGCAGCAGCATTTTTATTTGTGCAGACAATTCAGTTCCTTAATCCATTCTTCCTAATGCTTCCATTCATTGTCTGTGCAATGACGATTAAAATGGGAGCACAAAATGCTAGTATTCAAAAGATCCACGTAAAGCAAAATTTACAATAATCTATAATTTGAGCAAGGATCAATTTGGCATATCTCCTGTTTCGCACAGAGCCAGTGAATGGGATCTGAATCGTCCTATATCTTGGTTTAGAAAAATGACCAACAGCTATATTTCAATATTTTTGAACGATCGATATGATAAGTAAAGTCAAGAAACTTTTAACGATATTGATAGAAAAAGTAACCGCGTACCGTAGCAATCGGTTTTCAGAAGACCGTGAAAAGCGGCTACTCGCATCCATAGATGGATATAGGGGGGGTATTCTATTGATAATGAGCGCGTTTGGACAGAATACTGGAAGCCACTAGTAAAATGCCGCAGCATATGGGCCTACCGATTATATTCAAAATTCTGCGGTGATACAAAATTCATACTTTCACAACCCATTGCCGACGCACTTAACCGGGCCCTCAACCCTTCGGAATTGCTGCCATATTATTCCGACAAAAATATATTCGATAAAGTACTCCCGGATGGAGTCCTTCCCAAAACGGTTCTCCGCATCATTGACGGTCTGCTGATGGATGCTGATTATAATATCATCGGATATATGTCCGACTCGCAGTTTTCGGCTCTGCTCGAACCATATTCGCGCATTGTAATAAAACCCACAGTCAACACATCAAGCGGAAACGGAGTACGCCTCATCAATCTAACAGACAGCCATAAGACCGAACTGACAGTTGATATTATACGTAAATCGGGCAGAAACATCATAGTGCAGGAAGCGCTGAAGCAAAGCGACTTCATGACTCAGTTCAACCCTACATCTGTCAATACTATCCGCATCGCCACATACAAATCACCTTACACAGGCCAAATTCATATTCTCTCGGCTGTAATAAGAATGGGCGCTTCAGGCGCTGTTGTGGACAATCTGCATCAGGACGGGCATATGATCAGGATTGATGAAAAAACGGGCGTCTTGGCCAAAGAATGCTACAATGCCAATGGTATCGCATCGAAAACACATGGCAACATTGATTTCAGCAGACAATCTTTTACAATTCCCGATTGGGATGGAATAACCGACTTTGCCAGGATCATAGCCGCCTCTCTACCCCATCTAAAACTTTTGCAGCTCGACATAGCCATTGATGCCGACAATAAGCCCCGCCTTCTCGAATTCAATGCCGATGGATTCTCAATGTGGATAGCCCAGTTTACAGGAACACCCGCATTAGGAGAACATACCGACGAAATACGCAAATATGCCCTTGCTCAAAAGCATTCAATAAAAATCATTCAGACCCGACATTGACCATGGCGTCATCGGCCAACAAATCCATCGCAAAAAACACGCTGTTTCTCTACGGACGTAAGATCTTTACTCTTGTCGTGGCATTATACACGTCTAGAGTGTTGCTGCAGCAGCTCGGCATCACCGACTTCGGCATTTACGGCCTGGTAGGGAGCGTCGTGGCCATGTTCAACGCCCTGCGCACCATCTTCGCAAGCTCAATACAGCGCTTCATCAACGTGGCCAAGGGCAACGGACGACCGGACGAAGTCAACGACATATTCTCGATCGGAGTGAAAATACATCGCTGGATAGCGCTTATATTCTTCATCGTTGTCGAAATCGGAGGCAGCATAATGATGCATTATCTCGATATTCCCCAGGGTAAATTCATCCCGGCTATGATAGTGCTACAATTTTCGTTACTAACAGCAGTCGTGACAATACTTACCGTACCATACGACGCCCTCATCATAGCCAACGAGAAATTCAACGCATTTGCCACTTTCAGCATTGTCGACTATACACTGCGGCTTGTCATCGTATTCCTGCTCGCATGCTCATCCGACCATAGGCTCGTGTTATACGCAGCACTGCTATTGTTCACAGCATTGATAGTCAGATATATCAATGTGCTCTACTGCCACCGATCGTTCGGCGACGAGAGCCGCTACCGCAAAGTCCACCGCCCCGATCTACTCCGGCAGATGACCGGCTTTGCCGGCTGGCAATTCCTCGGCAATACAGCATATACGATCACCGGCAACGGAATAAATTTTGTCTTGAATATAATGGGCGGTGTAATCGTAAATGCAGCGCGAACCATAGCATATCAGGTTATGTCGGCCATATCGCAATTTATTGCCGACCTCAACCTCAGCTTTCAGCCACGCACCATGCAGCTTTATGCGCAAGGCGACGCCGCCGGATTTATGCGGCTTATATACATAAATACCAAAGCGAACTTCGCAGTAATAGCCATATTGGCTTTCCCTGTATTCGTTTTGGCCGAACCGGTAATACATTTATGGCTCGGCGAGATTCCTCCATACACCATAAGCTTCGTACGCGCAATCATGATATATCTTGTAATGCGCAGTTTCCATGCACCGATCGATCTTTACTTCAAGAGCTACGGAAATCTTAAAGCATACCAGATTACAGAACTTGTTCTTCTCACGTTGAGCCTGCCGTTATCGTGGCTTCTACTGCATTTAGGGCTACCGTACTATACTGTATTTCTTGCAATGGCACTGTGCGAACTGCTCAATATGGCCGCATTGCTGCTTCTTGCCAAACGACAAAATGGATTCAGTATCACGGAATACTTCAGCTCGGTAGGCATAAGAATCACTGCAAGCTTCACTATTCTATCGACAGCCGCTTGGCTGCTGCTTACAAATTTCCGATTTACCGACATATCCATAATTACACTTATCGCGCTCTCCGCATCTTTTGCCCTCGGAAGTCTATGTATCGTCATCATCACACTATTCTCAAGGCAAGAACTTACCGGAATCAGACAATTAATTCACTTAAAAAACAAGGCCAAATGATCATACCCATTGTATTCTCCACCGACCACAACTTTATAATGCCAACAGGAGTGGCAATTCTATCCCTTTTAGAGAATTCATCCGACTGCAAACCGCATATCTACATACTACAATCCGACGACGTGACAGATTCAGACAGAGACATTCTGAAATCCATTTGCAAAAAACATGAAGCGCCCATTGATTTTATTTCTGTGGGCGATACATTTAAAAACAGTTTCCAGATTCGTGATATATCTACTCCTACATATTACCGGCTATTGATCCCGTGGCTGATACCGCAGCATGATAAGATAATATACTGCGACGGAGATATAATATTCAATCAGTCCGTTTCAAAGATCTATTTATTTCCGTTAGAAGATAATTATCTCGCTGGCGTTTGGACAGGCTTTAAAAAACATAGTACGACAGGAGCCCATATCGAAAGTCTCGGACTTGATGTAGACCAATACATCAATGGGGGCGTACAGCTGATAAACGCAAAAAAGCACCGGGAATTAAATCTTAAGGATATATATCTTGCCCATGCAGAAAAACAATATACATTTCAGGATCAAGATATAGTCAACATAGTCTGCAAAGGCCATATAGGATATATGCCGAGATGGTTTAACACCACCCCAAATGCCATTAATGAACTGGTATTCAACCAAAACAGTCACGACGCCCTTCAGGAAGGTTTGGATTCGCCTGTCATAATTCACTATGCCGGAGAAAAACCATGGAAGGAATTCACTTATTGGTGGCTTGCCTGGTGGCAGACATACAGCAGGTCACCATTCTACGATCCTGCATTGGAATTCCAGATTGAAAAGCGCACATTGACAAAAACGCCGAAACTCAGACCCGCCTTTTCAATATACATTCGCAGCAAAATACCATTCCTTGGAAAACTTATAGACAAAATGCGATAGCTCAAATTCTTTAGCAATATGACAGATATATTTTAGTGCATGACAAAAACATTGGTAAAAAATACTAAACCGCATAAAGAAATGAACTATAAATCAAATTTCCTCAGAGGAGTAACGATGCGTTTCTTCGGATGGTTGCCCGATTCGCTCTATCTCAGGCTTATATATCTGTTTATAATGGGCAAACCGTTACATCTCTATAAACCCGAAACCCTTAACGAAAAAATTCAGTGGCTCAAAATTCATGACCATAATCCTCGCCATACCGACATGGTAGATAAACTGGCAGTAAAAAAAATCGTCTCAGAGATTATCGGAAAATCACACGTAATACCGACTTTGAAAGTTTACGATTCAGTTGATAATATCAATATAAGCGAACTTCCGGAACAGTTCGTTCTTAAAACCACACACGGCGGTGGCTCTGGAGGTGTTGTCGTTTGCAAGGACAAAGGCCGTTTCAACCTAGAAGCTGCTAAAGCGAAACTAACAAAATCGATGCAATCAAAAAATGGCCGTTATCGAGAATGGCCATATGGCGGAGTACCACGCAAGATTATCGCTGAGCAATACATGGAAGATGAAAATGGAGAATTGCGTGATTATAAATTCTTCTGCATGAACGGCGAACCGCGTTTCTTATTTATGGCAAGCGGACGAATGAGTCACGATGAACTGACTTTTGATTTTCTCGACTTAGATTATAACCAACTCCCTGTAAAAAATGGGCATCCCAATTCAAAGACACCTCCCGCAAAGCCTGAAAACTTTGAACTAATGATCGAGATTGCACGTAAGCTATCATGTGGAGAACCTTTCGTGAGAGTCGACTTATATAATATTCGCGGAAAAATATTTTTTGGCGAGTATACATTCTTTCATTTCAGCGGTCTTACGCCATTTGAGCCTGAAGAATGGGATAAAAAATTTGGTGATATGATTACACTTCCCTCCACCAAATAATTGATTCAACAAGAAGTTCGACAAATATATGATTCAACGCTTCAAAAGTTTTTTAAGCAAAGAATTGCCCGACCATACGGTCGAGAGCGATAAAGAAGAGGTGCTGTCCTTTTCTCACGAGGGGCTTCGGTTCATGTTCATATCCGAAGCAGCACGTCCTCACTATTTCCGGATACTGTTGCCCGGTATATATACAATCTCGCCTACCGCACAGGACTCCGAAATAATCCGTCTATATCGAATTATCGATCAAATGAACGCAAAATATATTGTAGCAAAATCATTTGTCATCGATAACGATATATGGATCGCAGTAGAACAGCTCGCATTTTCCTACAACAATATCGACTCGCTGTTTGAACTTTGTATTGAAATACTCTTGTCCGTATACAATGAATATAAAAAAGAGTTGGCTAAATCAGACAATAAACCGGATAATAAAAATGAGTAGACTTTCAAAAAAGAAACCGGACAACGATAATTCCGTGCCCAATAAAGGTTGGTCTACCGTTACACGCGTCAACATATGTTGGATAATAGGACTGCTGTTCATCGCTGTAATCGTTCTTATATGCCTGCTATTCAACAAAAATACGGTTATTAACGGTGACAATATAATTGCATTTGTGTCAAACGGCGCATTACTTCTGTCGATCACCCTGTCGATAATGGCCATACAGCTCACATACACATCCAACTCTCAGACCGAACGCCATTTTGAGAGCTTCAACAAAATTGCACACAAGATATCCGACCTATATTCCGAAATCCGTATCACGAGTAATAAACTCGGCGACAACGTTGACAAGATAATAAACCGACTCGACGATATCAACACCACAATGAAAGAAGCAGGGTTCAAACAGGAAAACAAAATCCCCGCATCGGAGATATCCGCCGACAACCCCAACAAGATCAAAAATTAAAACATTCGGCCAAATATGAGGATTCTACTTCTTATCGACGAGATGGGACAAGGTGGCGCAGAGCGCCAAATGAGCTACCTCGCAATGGAACTGAAAAAGGCCGAATGCGAAGTGCGCCTTATAAAATTTTACTCCGGCGTTAATGTATATGCGCAAGATTTGGAGAATAATGGTGTTACCACAGAAATATTTTCATCCGGGAAAAACGCTTGTAAACGTCCCTTTGTAATTGCTAAACTTGTACGGCAATGGAAACCTGAACTGGTTATTACATATAAGACGGGCACATCCATGTCGGCCTGCATAGCACGATTCTTTACGAGGTTCAACTTGGCAGTTTCGGAAAGGAATACAACTCAATATTTGACACGCAAAGAACGCCTGAAGTTCAGTCTATATCGCTTGGCCGACCATATTGTTCCGAATAGTTTCTCGCAAGCCGAATTTATCAAGAAATATTTTCCATCATTGTTGCAGAAAGTTTCTGTAATCACAAACATGATCGATCTTGATAAATTTAAACCGACAATTAATCGAATTGAAAAGGTATATATTGACATTGTTACTGTTGCACGAATCGCACCTCAAAAAAATGTCCTCACGTATTTAGATGCAATCTCCATATTGCGCGACCGTGGAATCAACGCCCGTTTTCATTGGTATGGCAGACCTGAATATAACGATTATTTTTCGCAGGTAAACCAAAAATGTAATGGACTGCATTTGGAGGACGTCATTACGTTTCATGGAAGTGCGCAAGATATCGCCGAGCGTTACCGAGAAATGGATATTTTTTGTCTGCCATCGCTATACGAAGGATTCCCCAACGTTCTGTGCGAGGCTATGGCATGCGGCCTACCGGCTGTGATTACAGCTGTATGCGATTCTCCGTTAATTATGACCGATACCCGCTTCCACGCCGATCCTAATGATCCGAAATCCATAGCCGATGCGCTTGAACGCATGATAAATCTAACGCCCGAAGAACGATCATCAATCGGTCGGCAAAACCGTCGACGAATAGAAGATCTATGCTCACCAAAGGCATTTGCAGACAAATACTTGTCGCTTCTCGACTAAAAAGATTGTTCTATGCCCTACGAATTTATAAGTCATATCACCATTCGGGATCTTCGCAACACCCCGCCATGCGAGATTCATCTCTCAGATGAAAAAAGGCAACACCTTATCATCACCGGACCAAACGGCTGCGGCAAGACAACGCTTGTAAAAGAGCTATACAATTCTTTGACTCAACGTATAAGCTATACCGATCAAATCGCTCAGAATATCCAAGAATATGATATACATTCATGGGACGAAATCGGAAGACACATCGACAGCAATAAGGCTGAAGTTCATATACGGTTCTTTTTTAACGACTTAACAAAGAAGAAGAACGAGTCGAAGATTGTCACAGACATCATTTCTTGGCCGGCATATCACACATCTCGCCATCTGCACAAATTTCTCGTATACAACTCCGAAGCTCACCGCAAAGGTGTATTCAACACACCGGCCGGACCGAAGGCTCTTCCTGAGATCTCAACCGGCGAACAGTTCGTACAGCAGCTTGTAAACATGAAAACACAGCAGGCATATCTTTTTCAGGATATGAACACTGCCGTCGACGAAGCCACAAGAGAAAAGACAAAGGCCGATTATGACGAGATACTGCGGTGGTTCGACAATCTCAACGATGCTCTTGCCGAGTTATTCGGGCATAAAGACTTCTATTTGGATTTCGATCGCCAACATTACAATTACTCTGTTAATGAACGGGGCAAAGTTGCATATGGGTTCTCTCAACTGTCCGATGGATATTCTGCCATCCTTAAAATCGTTACTGACCTCATGCTTGCGATGTCGACCAATCCGCTCAATACCTATGCGATGCCCGGCATAGCCATAATAGATGAAATTGAAACACATCTGCACGTAGAGCTTCAGCAGAAAATTTTGCCGTTCCTCACAAAATTCTTTCCCAACATACAGTTCATCGTCACCACACACTCACCGTTTGTATTGTCCTCGATAAGCAATGCTGTGATATTCGACATGAAAAGCCATCAGCAATACAGCGACCTGTCCCAATACTCATACAGCAATCTTGTCGAAGGATATTTCAATGTAAGCCAATATTCCAAAATAATAATCGAAGAGTTGAACAAAGCCATATTGCTACTTGAGCAAGATCACCTGGATGACAACCAACGGGCTATTTTACTAAACTTTGACAAGAAAATCAGCGAATTGACCGACTTCCAACCGATAGAACTTCAGAATCGATGGCTGCAGGCCAAGATCAAACACGTAGACAAGTTCAATGGTATCGTACACTAAACGCCCCGAAGCACCGGCATCGCTTGCAGCACAACGATCGTACACAGAGGAGGATACTGTAACCGCTCTACGCGAAGATTCGCACAACAAGTGCTATATCTGTGAGATACTACGACCTACCTCCATCAATGTAGAGCACTTTACCGAACATCGAGGCAATGTCGCACTTAAATTCCATTGGCCAAATCTGATGTATGCCTGCTCACATTGCAACAATACCAAGAACGATCTTTTCAGAACCTCACCATCCACTATCATCAACTGCACCGATCCCGAGCAGTTTCCTGATCTGTGGATAGAATACCGACTCGATATTTCAGATGATTTGAAAGTCATTGCGAAAATAACACAAAATTTGGCAACTCCCGCTCCGGCATATCAACAACAGATTGATAATACCATCCGGCTGCTCGACGCCGTATACAACGGCACAAAGACAGCAATACGCAGTCAGGAAGCTTTCAATCTACGAGTCAAATTGACTACGGAATTACGCAATTTTCAACAAAAACTGTTTGAATATCTCACCACAACAGACGCTGCGCGTAAAAGCCAACTAAAAACTGCCATAAATCAAGAAATCGAAAACGCATCAGAATTTACAGCATTCAAAAAGTGGATGTTGCGCGATCGGAATATCGAATTCCCTATTACATAATTTTATTATCACTATAATATGAAACAATTACTAATAGGTCCCCGTCTTAATAATGATGGTGTTACTATTGGAGGTTCGGAAGTCCTTTTTGAGAATTGGATTAAATACTGCACTGATAATAAATATAATACGATAATCATCGATGCTAATAAATTCAATTATGAAAATCTACCGATTGCCATTATATCTATAATCTGGCAGATTTTCAAGTACGCACCAAAGAGTGACGTAATATTCTTACATGGAAGCAAAAATGATTATTTCTTCATAGCTCCGTTTGCCGCATTAGCATCGAAGATATTCAACAAACCTCTTTTCCTAAAAAAATTCGGTGGCGGATTTCAAAAAGATTACGAAAATGCGCCTAAATGGAAAAGAGTCGGAATAAGATGGGCAATGAGTGCAGCGTCGGGATTGTATTGGGAGCTGAAATCACTTCTACCATTTGGCCTTAGATATAACAAAAACAGCAAATGGATACCGAATACTCGGGTGCGAACAAAGAATCAGCGCAATATAACCGAACCGTTCAACCGTCGCAAAATGGTATTTATGTCGCATGTACGTAAAGAAAAAGGTATAGATGAACTTTTGGAGGCGTTCAAAATTTTAGGTGATGAATATGACATTGATATTTATGGAACTTTAATGGGATATAAACTCGAAGATCTTGATGGACATTATAAGGGCGTATTACCTTCAGACCAAGTGACTGATACTCTTTCAAAATATTCATTGCTGCTGCTGCCAACTTGGAAAGAAGGTTATCCCGGAATCATAATCGAGGCTTTTGGTTGTGGCCTGCCTATTATCGCCTCTAACGTAGGTGGTATTCCTGAAATGATTGAGGACGGTAAAAACGGTCTTATATGTGAAGCCCATAATCCACAATCAATCGTCGACGCAATAAAACGTGCAGAGAATGTTGACTATACCACATTATCGAAAAACGCATTGGCATCATTCGACTTATACGACGGAAATATAGTTAACCTATCAATTATACATGATTTAGAAAAAGCTTGTAAAAAATAATTAATCATGGCCGGAAAATATCGCAATCTGTATTACGGATTATGTAAATACTGTTTTTCATTGCTACCTGATATCCTTTATCACAATCTGCTCGGGTACATAATGCACAAACGGTTCGGCGTAAAATATCATTGGATGAATATTCGCAAACCTAAAACTTTCAGCGAGAAACTCCAATGGGCAAAGAGCCACGGCAATATCCCGTTAAAAAATAAATTGGCAGACAAGTATGACGTTCGGATATATATTGAAAAAACTATCGGAGCACAATATCTTGTTAAGCTTATTCAGTTAAATCATAATGGCGATTTAGCTATTGATAATGTTGAATCGATTGACTTTGATTTGCTACCATCCCAGTTTGTCCTCAAAATGACAAAGGGATCTGGATTTAATATTATCTGCCATGATAAATCACATCTCAATGTCGAAAACACGAAGGCGACATTGCGCAAATGGCTAAAAATAAACAATTATTATCTTTCTCGGCAGAAAGAATATATCGGTGGCAATAAGTTGATTTGCGAGGAAATGCTCGAATATAACATTACCGACTACAAATTCTTCTGCTTTGATGGAGAGCCTAAATATGTTGAACTGTATATCGATCGTCTTGGTAATCATAAAAAAGTATTTTATGATATGGATTGGAATAAAGCTCTATTTATCACCGGTGGTGATTCAATGGAGTATTCCGCTCCAAAGCCTGCTAAATTTGACGAAATGGTAAAGGTTGCCAAGACTCTTTCCAAAGGGTTCAATTTTGTCCGGATAGATCTTTATGAACATGATAATCGAGTTTTCTTCGGAGAAATGACCTTTGCACCTGCGGGGGGATACACTCCTATTACGCCACATGAATGGGATTACAGACTTGGAGGTATGATTCAAATTGACAACTGATCCGAGCCTATATAACATTATATACATCTTATGACCGATTATGGATTGGTGTCGATTATCACGGCATCATATAATTGCAGTGACTTTATCGGAGAGACGATAGAGTCGATTCAGTCACAGACTTATACTAACTGGGAGCTGCTTATCACCGACGATTGTTCTACCGATACGTCTCGTGAGGTGATAATGCGGTATGCCGAAAAAGATTCGCGTATCAGGCTGTTGTGTCTTGACAAGAATTCCGGTGCAGGTATTGCACGCAATAATTCTATACGCAAGGCAAAAGGCCGTTTTATTGCTTTCTGCGACAGTGATGACCGTTGGAAACCCGAGAAACTGGAACGTCAGCTTAAATTCATGGTCGATAACGGTTATGGACTTACATACACCTCTTATGATACCTGCGACGAATCCGGTACTATTAATGGTTACGTGCAATGTCTGCGTAGCCTGAACTTCAACAAAATATTGCGTGATAACGGTATCGGATGCCTCACCGCAATCTACGATGCGGAGAAAATAGGCAAGCACTTCATGCCGTCGATACGAAAACGGCAGGACTGGTGTCTGTGGATAGACATCATACGCAAGACGGGCAAGGCTTACGGACTTCAAGAGCCTTTGGCGCTATATCGCGTAAGGTCGGGTTCTATATCGTCCAATAAAATCGAGATGCTGCGGTATAATTATGCGGTATACCATGATGTGCTCGGCAACAACGGCTTGAAATCGGCAGCAATTCTTTATTGCTACTTCCTGCCATATTATTTCTACAAAAAGATCAAACAGAAACAAGATTATAAAAAGCGTAAACAACAGAAATGAAAATAGCAATGATAGGCGGCAGCGGGTTTGTGGGCACGCGGCTTATTGACCTGCTCCGACAGGAGCCCGGGCACTACGAACTACGCAATATCGACCTGTTGCCAAGCCATTTTTTCAACGACATCACCGTAATAGGCGATGTGCGCGATCAGGAGCAGATGGATCGTGAGTTGCGCGGCGCCGACGTGGTGGTGCTCCTCGCCGCACAGCACCGCGACGATGTATCGCCCGTGTCGCTCTACTACGACACAAACGTAGGCGGCATGGAGGTGACCCTCCGCGCCATGGAGCGTAACGGCATCCACCGCATAATATTCTTCTCGTCGGTTGCTGTATACGGTCTCAACAAGAAGAATCCCGATGAGAACCATCCGGCCGACCCCTTCAACCACTACGGCAAGTCGAAGTGGCAGGCCGAGCAGGTGTTGCAGCGGTGGCACGAATCGCATCCTGACTGGAACATCGACATCATCCGCCCCACCGTGATATTTGGCGAGCGCAACCGAGGCAACGTCTACAACCTGCTCCGGCAGATATCGTCCGGCAAATTCCTGATGGTGGGCAAAGGCGAGAACAAGAAGTCGATGGCCTACGTGGGCAACATCGTGGCCTTCGTCAAATACATGATCGACAACGTCACCGACGGCTACAACGTGTTCAACTACATCGACAAGCCCGACAACAACATGAATCAGCTCGTGGCGCACGTCAGCAAAGTGCTCGGCAAGCACATCCCCGCCACACACTTCCCCTACTGGCTCGGCATGGCGGGCGGCTACTGCTTCGATGCCCTTGCGGCAATTACCCGCAAGAAACTCACCGTATCATCTGTACGCGTCAAGAAATTCTGCGCCACCACCGAATTCGACGCCACCAAGGTACACAGTTGCGGCTTCAAGGCTCCGTTCACCCTCGACGACGGCCTCGCCCGCACCCTCGAATTTGAATTCGTCCATCCCCGCACCGACGATATCCAATTTGTAAGCGAATAACATCCCATATGAACCACTGGCAATCGGACAAGGCGCGCCGGGGGGCGCTGCCGGCATACCAGTACTGGTATAGGAAAATCACCGCGTCTACCCCCCCCCGTTTGTTAAAATATGTTTATAAATTGATGCTGCGCATCACGCGCTTCGCCTATAAGTGCGAGATCTCGACGTCGAGCCGCATCGGCGCGGGGCTGTACATCGGCCACCCTTACTGCATCACCATCAATCCTGCCGTGACCATAGGCCGCAACTGCAATATCCACAAGGGGGTCACCATAGGTCAGGAGAACCGCGGACGCCGCAAGGGTGTGCCCGTGATCGGCGACAAAGTATGGATGGGTGTGAACTCCACGATCGTAGGCAAAATCACCGTCGGCGACGATGTCCTCATAGCCCCCAACACATATGTCAACTGCGACATCCCGTCGCATTCGGTGGTTTTCGGCAATCCCTGCATCATCAAGCCCCGCGAGAATGCCACCGAGGGATACATCAACAATACAATATAAATGACCAATCCAACCTTTCCGCAGGCCGAGCTTGAGGCCGCCTACCGCACCTTCTTCGACGAAGGCGACTCGGTGTGGCGCCTCTTCGCGCCCTACCGCATCTGCCCGCTCGGGGCGCACGTCGACCATCAGCACGGTCTCGTATCGGGCTTCGCTTTCGACTCGGGTATAAGTTTCCTGTTCTCGCCCACAGACAACGGCAAGGTGGAGATGGCATCGCTCTCGTTCGAGGGGCTGATGACATTCAACGTGCAGCGCCCCGTCGACGAGCGCCAGCACAACTGGGGCGACTATCTGCGCGGAGCCGTATGGGCCTTGCAGCAGGACTTCCGCCTCGAGCGCGGTGTGCGCGGCATCGTCAAGGGCTCCATGCCCATAGGCGGTCTGTCGTCGTCGGCCGCGTTGCTGTGCGGCTTCGTGATGGCTGTCGACCGTGCCAACGGCCTCGGCCTGTCGCGCCGACAGATAATACACTATGCATCAGTGGCCGAGCGGCAATACGTAGGGCTCAACAACGGCATTCTCGACCAGGCATGCGTGGTGCTATGCGAGGCCGACAAGCTGCTGTGGCTCGACACCGAGACAGGCGAGCACCGTCTCATAGCCTTCGGCGGCATGAACCCGCGCCCGCTGCCATTCAAGCTCGGCGTGTTCTTCTCGGGCGTGACGCGCAAGCTCACCGGCACCGACTACAACCTGCGCGTGTCGGAGTGCAAGACAGCCGCATGGATAATGCAGGCCTACGAGGGCGAGCACCTGCGCGAGCTCGCCGACACGCGCCTGCGCGACGTTCCCCCCGCCCTCTACGACAAATATGCCGACCGCATGCCACCCCGCTTCGCCCGCCGCGCCCGCCACTTCTACACCGAGTGCGACCGTGTAACCCGCGGCGTGCGCGCCTGGGAGGAAGGCGACATCGAGGCCTTCGGCCGGCTCGTGTTCGAGAGCTGCGAAAGTTCGATGAACAACTACGAGTGCGGCTCGCCCGAGCTCATCGCCCTCTACCGCATAATGCGCGACACCGACGGCATCTACGGCGGCCGGTTCAGCGGAGCCGGCTTCAAAGGCGCCTGCATCGCACTTGTCGACCCGGCGAAACTCGACAACATACGCGAAACAGTAACACGTCGCTATCTCGCCGAATACCCGCAGTATCGCGACTCCTTCGAAATATTCTTCTGCAACCCCGCCTCAGGGGTCGATTTCGTATGAAAAACATTGTCATAGCAGCCGGATACGCCACACGTCTCTATCCGCTCACCGAGAACTTTCCCAAGCCACTGCTCGAGATAGGCGACAGCACCATCCTCGACCGCATGATAGCCGACATCGACAGCATCCCGGCCATCGACGGCCACATCGTCGTCACAAACCACAAATTTGCCGACATATTCCGCGACTGGGCGGCAAACGTGCCATACATCAAGCCCATAACCATCGTCGACGACGGCACCGTCGACAACGATCACCGCCTCGGCGCCGTGCGCGACCTGCTGCTGGCCATCGACACCTGCGAGGTGGACGACGACATAATGGTGGTAGCCGCCGACAACATCCTCGACTTCTCCTTCTCGGGCTTCGTCGACTTCTTCCATGCCAAGGGCACATCGGTGATAATGCGCCACCACGAGTCCGAGCTGCGCCGCCTGCAGCGCACAGGCGTCATAGCCATCGACAGCGACGAGCGCGTGCTCGAGATGCAGGAGAAGCCCGAACGCCCCGTATCCAACTGGGCCGTTCCTCCGTTCTATATCTACTCGCGCGCCGACCTGCCCGAAATACGCGCATGCCTCGACCACGGCTGCGGCACCGACGCCCCCGGCAACCTTGCCCGATACATGGCCGCCACCACAACGCTCCATGCATGGGAGATGCCCGGCCGTCGCTTCGACATCGGATCACCCGACTCCTACCGCGAAGCCGTGGAAATCTATAAGACCAATTAGCCCAATCAGCCCCTATAAAAACCTTACCTTATATGAAAATCCTGGTTACCGGCGCAGCCGGATTCATCGGCAGCGCCGTATGCCGCCGGCTCATCGACCGCGGTGACACCGTCGTCGGGCTCGACAACATCAACGACTACTACGACCCCGCCCTCAAAAACGGACGCCTCGCCGCCCTTGGCATCGCCCGCGACGACGTCGACTGGTACAAAGCCGTGCAAAGCACCACCGACAGCCGTTTCAGCTTCATACGCATGAACCTCGAGGATACACAAGCCATGCGGATGCTCTTCGCCAACGGCGCCTTCGACACCGTGGTGAACCTCGGCGCCCAGGCCGGCGTACGATACTCCATCACCAACCCGCAGGCATACATCGAAAGCAACGTCGACGGCTTCATCAACGTGCTCGAAGGCTGCCGTCACAACAGCGTGAAGCACCTTGTATACGCGTCATCGTCGAGCGTATACGGACTCAACGGCAAGGTGCCGTTCTCCGAGCACGACGGCATCGCCCACCCCGTGAGCCTCTACGCCGCCACCAAGAAGAGCAACGAGCTCATGGCACACGCCTATTCAAAGCTATACAATCTGCCCACCACCGGCCTACGCTTCTTCACCGTCTACGGCCCGTGGGGACGCCCCGACATGTCGCCCTTCCTCTTCATCGACGCCATCCTGCACGACCGCCCCATCAAGGTCTTCAACAACGGCGACATGCTGCGCGACTTCACCTATATCGACGACATCGTGGAAGGTGTGGTACGCATCGTCGACGTCATACCGCAAGGCAATCCCGATTGGGACGAGACACACCCCGACCCTGCCACATCGCCCGCGCCATACCGCGTATACAACATCGGCAACCAGCAGCCCACCAAGCTTATGGATTATATCAGGTGCATCGAGAACGCCATAGGACGCGAAGCCCGCAAAGACTTCCTGCCCATGCAGCCAGGCGACGTATACCAGACCTACGCCGACTCCTCCGCCCTCGGCGCGGCCACCGGCTTCACCCCCGCCACCCCCCTGCAGCAAGGCATCGACCGCACCGTGGCATGGTTCAAGAATTATTACAACCTTTGAATATGAAAGAAAGATACAACATAGCCGTGGCCGGCACAGGCTACGTAGGTCTCAGCATAGCCACCCTGCTCGCACAGCACAACCGGGTGACCGCCGTCGACGTCATCCCCGAGAAAGTCGACAAGATCAATCGCCGCATATCGCCCATACAGGACGAATATATCGAGAAATACCTCGCCGAGAAAGAACTCGACCTCACCGCCACGCTCGACGGTGCCGCAGCATACCGCGACGCCGACTTCGTGGTGATAGCCGCGCCCACCAACTACGATCCCGTCAAAAACTTCTTCGACACCCACTGCATCGAGGACGTCATAGATCTGGTGCTCAGCGTCAACCCCGAAGCCGTCATGGTCATCAAGTCCACCATCCCCGTGGGCTACTGCCGCAGTCTGTATGTGAAATACGCCGCCGCGGGCGCGGGCCGCTTCAACCTGCTCTTCTTCCCGGAATTCCTGCGCGAGAGCAAGGCTTTGTACGACAATCTCTATCCCTCGCGCATCATCGCCGGTATCCCCAAGATCATCGATCAGCCCCGCTTCGCCGAGGAAAACGCCGCCATCCGCGCCGTAGCCGACATAGACAACCTCGACCGCGCCGCCCGCACATTCGCCGCCCTGCTGCAGCAAGGAGCCCTCAAGCCCGACATACCCACCCTCTACATGGGCATGAAAGAAGCCGAGGCCGTCAAACTCTTCGCCAACACCTATCTGGCTCTGCGTGTGAGCTACTTCAACGAGCTCGACACTTATGCCGAGGTCAAGGGTCTCGACTCTCAGGCCATAATCGAAGGCGTCGGCCTCGACCCCCGCATCGGCACCCACTACAACAACCCCTCATTCGGCTACGGAGGCTACTGCCTGCCCAAAGACACCAAGCAACTGCTCGCCAACTACGCCGAGGTGCCCCAGAACATGATGACGGCCATCGTCGAGAGCAACCGCACCCGCAAGGACTTCATCGCCGACCAGATTCTCGCTATGGCCGGCTACTACACCTCCAACAGCCGCTACAACCCCGCAGCCGAAGCCCCCTGTGTCGTAGGCGTCTACCGGCTCACGATGAAATCAAACAGCGACAACTTCCGTCAGTCGTCCATACAGGGCGTGATGAAACGCATCAAGGCCAAAGGCGCGCAGGTTATAATCTACGAGCCAACACTCGAAGACGGCAGCACATTCTTCGGCAGCCTCGTGGTCAACGACCTCGCCCGCTTCAAGGAAATGTCGCGTGCTATCGTCGCCAACCGCTACGACGCCTGCCTCGACGACGTGGCCGACAAGGTCTATACCCGCGACATCTTCCGCCGCGACTGAGCATCCGCTCCATACACTACACCGCGCCCCGCAAGCCCGCAAGCTTCCGGGGCGCGGTGTCTTACGATAAAACCGTCCAATTCTTTCCAATATTTGCAACATTGGAAAGAATTGGAGCGTGTTATGATATTTAAAGATGCAAAACGGCGGCACCTTTTCGGGGGTGCCGCCATTATTGCAAACCTAAATCTAAACCTTTTTACTGTATTTTTACCGGTTGTGTAAGTTCGCCTTGAACATTATCGCGGTTGAGGGCGGCTACGGCATACGAGCCGTCGAGGAGGGCGGTGTATGTGTTGTCCGAAGTGACCTCAACGAGCTTGGCCTCGTACACGCCGTCGGTCGAGGACGGCTTCACACGATAGATGGCATAGCGTATATTGTCGCCGAGAGATTTCCACACCAAAGCGCGGCCGTCGACGGTGATATCGCCCACTGCGCCGGGCTCAGGCTCGGTAGCGGGGCCCATAACAGGTATAAGAGCCTTGTCGGCATACACCTGAGCCAGACGGCTCAGAATGTTGATCTTGTTCTCCTTGAAGCATGTGGCATTGAACAGGAAGCTGCCGCGGGTGTTGGAATTGCCGCGCGATATGCGGAACTGCTCGTTGAGCTGGTTGAGATCCTGATAAGGCGCGCCTTCGGCCTCCACACCAAAGCGGTAGAGCGCATGACCTATGGCGAGAGTGGCCTTGAACGAGTTGTCGTTCCACCACTTGCACATCTTGGTGAAATTCATGGCGATGTTGGTGGTGGAATTGTAGAGCTGAGGCACTACAAGGTCGATCCAGCCTTCCTCGCACCATTTGCGCACATCGGCATATAGGTCATCGTAGTTCTGAAGCCCGTTTGAATCGGAGCCGTATGCGGGATCACTGGCCTTGTTGCGCCATATGCCGAATGGCGATATCGAGAATACGCATCCGGGCTTCTTAGCCACGAGCAGATTGTGAATCTTCTCTATCACATCGTCGACCTGTGCACGGCGGAAATCTCCTACCGTCTTATAGGCAGCACCATAAGTCTTGTAATCGTCGGCATCGTCGATCTCCACACCCTTCTTGGGATAGGGATAGAAATAATCGTCGAAGTGTATGCCGTCGACATCATACTTGGTGATGAGGTCGTCCACCACATTTACGAGCAGCTGCTTCACCTCAGGACAAGCCGGACGGTACATTAGCAGATTGTCATACTTCATCGTCCACTCGGGGTGCTTCTTGGCCGGATGGCTTGCGGCACCGTTCTGGGCGAAGGCGCTCGCGCTGTTGCTGATGCGGTAGGGATTCATCCATGCGTGGAATTCCATACCGCGGGCATGTACCTGTTCGATCATCCATCCGAGCACATCATATCCGGGATCACGCCCCTGAGTGCCGCACAGATATTCGCTCCATGGCTCGATCGGCGAATCATAGAATGCATCGGCGCAGGGGCGAATCTGCATTATAACGGCATTGACATTATATTTTTCAAATGCATCGAGATATTTCACGAACTCGTCCTTGTGCATTGACTCGACATTGGCCTTGGGCCAGTCCATGCGGCCTACCGTGGCCACCCATACACCGCGTATCTCACGGTCGGGCAAAGTGTAGGTCACAATCTGGGGAACGGGAGGAGTCGGTTCGTCGGGTTCGTCCGGCTTGGGATCGGGATTGACCGGCGGATTTGGTGTGGGAGCGGGCTCGTCGCTGCACGCAGGAAGTGCCACCGCAGCTACAAAAAGCATAGAACCCAGGAGGATAAGTTTCTTGATATTCATTTGCGATTAATCATTGAGGTTGCAAGAGTGTGCGGGGAATCGTATGTCAAGGCCTGTCGGGCCTTGACATACATGTTTATGGAGATTACTTTACGATCTTGAAAGTTTTCTTGCCGGTGCGCACCACGTATACACCTGCCGCAAGAGCATTGGTATCGACGGTTGTGCCTTCGGCTACCTTAACACCGGCCACGGTGTAGACAGCGGCGCCGGTATAGGCGGTGATTACGCCGCCCTCGAAAGTGTAGTCGGCCACAGCGGCATCAACGATTCCAGATGTACTCAGTTCAAGGTCGACAAGAGCCGGAGTTGTGAATTCATTCTTATCGGTGGGGATTGCAAACACAGCCACACCGCCGGCATTGCCCGCGTTGTTGAATATCACATACAGGTTGTTGGCGGCGTCGAAGGCAGCCGACAGAGGACGTGTACCGTAACCTGTGTAGCTGAATTCGCAGTATTTCTCAAGAGTGGGAAGACCGTTCTCATCGTAAGTGGCCTTAGCTACCACCAGTCCCTTGCCGTTGTCGCTGCCGATACATGCCAGAAGCGAGCCGTCGGCGTTGCAGGCGATGGCGCCGGCAGGAGTCGAGCCAAGGAATATGCTCTTGTCGCCGGTGTGGAAATCCCATTCACCCTTGGCATTGATGTGATAAACGCATGCGTTGGCATCGCTTTCCTGCCAACGGTACTGGCCCAGCCACAGGCCGCCGCGCTGATCGCTCGCAAGACGGTGGTTGGCATTGACATAACCGGCATCATGACCCCAGTCAGCTGTCGGAGCTTTGGCCCATGGATTTGCCAGTGTGCCGATGTTATACACCTGAATATCGCCGGCATTGCCGTTCATATCCTCGTCGGATGTGTACATCATGCGGACGTCGCCCTTGCCGTAGAGAGCAACATCCTGCACCGAGCCGTGAACCTTCACACCGTCGATTGTGACGAGTCCCTTGTCATTACGTTCTCCCTCGGCAAAGACAGAAGTCCAGTTGCCGCCAAGATCGGCGGGCTCGGCCACATATACGCCGCCCTGAGCATCGCCCCACGAGCAGATGAACACCTGACCGTTCTCGGCAACGGCAACGTTATTGGGATTGGAGTTGCCTTTCTCCCATTCGATACCGCCGGTATAAGCAGTCTCGTTTATAGGAGCAAGGGCTGCATTGAACGCATACAGACCTGCTTCGGTGCGGGCGCCTTCCTGGCCGGCTGTCGCAGGCGAGGCTACATATACATTGCCGAAAGCGGGGCTCGACGGGAACATGTCGACAGCTATGCCGCGGCCCGACGAAGTCTGGAGGTTTTCATCGGAGCCGTCGGTGAGTTGTACCACCTCGGTATTGGCCTCGGCAGATACAGTGATACTCCACTGATATGTGCCCGGCTCAACGGAAATCGAGGGAATATCAACATTGTTGATACCTTTTACACCTGCGCCGAGATCGGCGGTGGCAACGATGTTACCGTTTTTGATTACATTGAGCACTACCTTTGTAGCCGCATCGTTGAGCACGAACGACACCTTGCCGTCGGTCACTTTAAGTGCGGAAGCATAGACATTGGCGCCGGCATAAGCCGATGTTGCGCCGAGCAGCAGGGCTGCAAGAGGAAGTAGAATCTTCTTCATGGTTTTATTGATTTGATAATTGGATTGGTATATGTCGATTATATGCGCGGGACTTCCTGCGGGAAATCCCGCGCATCGCATTTATTTCACTACTTTGAGAGTATTGACGCCCGAACGTGCCACATACACGCCGGCAGTGAGCGTGCCGAGATCGATGGCATAGCCCTGAGCCACCTTGTGGCCGGCCACGTCGTAAAGTTCCACCATGGCACCGGCGGCGCTTACCACACCGTCACTTACTGTGATGGCTGCGTCATCGGCAACAGCCGAGAATACGCCCGAGGTCATCTTCAGGGGAACGTTGGCCATCGTTGTGAACTCGTTCTTATCCTTGGGCAGACCCCATACGGCTATACCGCCCTGATTGTCATTATAGGCGATATAGAGGTTGTCGGCGGCGTCGAAGTCGCAGTCGAAGGGGCGGGCGCCATAAGTGGAGCCCATAGTATATTTAAGGGTAAGCGAGGGCTTGCCGTTATCGTCATAAGTGGCTGCGAGCACACGGATGTCGCTCTTGCCGGCCACCGCAATGAGCGAACCGTCGGCATTCACGCCCAAGGCACCCATCGGGCCTGATGTCTTTATCATGGAGGCGTCGCCGCAATAGTAGTCAAACTCGCCATTGGCATTGATGTGGAGAAGCGAGGGTACACCGTCGCTGTTGGTGTCGCGGTTCTGCCCCACCCAAAGGCCGCCGTGACCGTCGGGTTCCACGCAGTCGCTCTGATTGCGCAGCTTGTTCACACCGTTGTTCATGAACAGAGGATATATATGCGATGGCTCCGCAGTCCACAAGTCGGTGGATTCGCCCAGGTCATAACGGGTAATGAACGACTTGTCGACCGAGGGTACCTCGGCTGTGCCACCGGGGTAGAGATCCTCGTCGGCTGTATAGAGCTGCAGGCCGGCGCCCGAACCTGTGACGCACAGATCGACTATCGAACCGTGGATACGGGCCGCGCCCTCGCTTGCAAGACCGTCGCCGTTGCGTGTGCCGCCGAATACCGTGCGGAACTCGGCAGGATTGGAGGGATCCATCACCCACACGCCCGAATGGCCGTCGCTCCAGTCGCATACATATACATCGCCGTTCTCAGCCACTGCCAGTCGCATTGGAGAAGAATTGCCGCTCCATGTCTGGCCGCCCTGGAATGGGGTATTGCCCTGTCCGGCGACATCGGTGAGAGCTGCGTCAAGCACATAGATACCGGTGCCCTGACGTGCGCCCTTTTTGCCGTTTGCGGCAATCGAAGTGGCATATACGCGGCCAAACCACGGGCTCGCCGGATTACGGTCGACAGCCACCGAGCGGGTATTGGCTATCTCCAGCAGAGGATCGCCGTTTACCGAGAATTGCACAGGCTCTTCGGTGATGGGATCGGCAGAAGCGGTGATGCTCCATGCATAGTCGCCGTCGGCGACACCATGAGCGTCAAATCCCACGGTATTGGTGCCGCGGGCTTGCGGACCGAGATCTATGGTCTTGACCACCTTTCCGTCCTTTATGAGGTTGAGGGTTACAGAAGAGGCATCATCGTTAAGAGTAAAACGCACCGAGTTGGCCTGTACCGTTTCAAGAGCCGAAGCATACACATTTGCACGCCCGGCGGCTGCAGCAGGATCATAGTCCGGATCATCCAGCATGGCTATAGGCCCACGAGCCTTGGCGGCCTCACACACCACATCCTCCTCATACGTTGTATAACCGTCTGCCTCGATCACGAGATGGTATGTGCCGGGGGCAAGATCCGGGAAGTAGAAGAGACCGTTATAATTGTTATCGGTAGTATATGTGAGGTCAACGCCATTGCCGGTGAGGGTAACCTTCGCACCGTTTATAGGCTTATACTGATCATGGTCGCCGAATGTGGCGCCAAGATACAGCGGATCACGGAATATACGCTTGGCATCCTTGGCTGCGCCGGCGATAATGCCGGTCGAAGGCAGTGGAGCCTCGAAATACTCGCAGATGCCGGTATAAAGCTGATAAGCCACGATCTTGCTGTAATCCTCGCTGAGCATGCGGTGAGCCTCGGGCTTATAGTCGTGGAAAGCTATCTCGGCCAGGAAGCCGGGACGCCACATGTGGCGGAACACACCAAGGTGATAACCGTCGGTCCACGAAGAATAGAATGCCGAATCCGACACTACATAGGGCGATGACGGACTCTTCATCGACTGCCAGCAGGTGAGGCCGTTGTCGTGCAGATGACGCCAGGCCACAGTACCCATCTCCTTGGAAGCCGGGATAGCCGGATCGTTGATATTGAACGGCTGTCCGGGCACAGGATCGGCACCACGGTACATTACCAGAAGATGATTGGCTCCGTTGCCGTTGGAGTGGATGGAAACAAACATGTCGGCCTTCCAGTCGGTGGCTTCCTCGCCTATGGTGGTAAGGATACGGTCGTCCTGCGGGCGATTCTGTGTGCGCGACATCATCACATCGGCGCCGGCGGCCTCGAGCAGACGCTGCAGCTCAAGACCGCGCCACAGATTGTGCTTGGATTCCCAGCATCCTTCCTCACATACCGAGGGAAAAGGGATGGTGGCATTCCAACGGTCGGTGGAATTGGAGCCGTCAGAGCGGTAGCCGTTGGCAAATTCACCGGGGATACGGGCACCTTGCGAGGCCTCGAAACCGCCGTGACCGGGATTGATGTAGATTTTTTTGCCCTCAAGCGACTGCGCGCCTGCCAAAGGCATGGCAAAAGCCGCGATAAGAGCCGAAAGTAACAGTTTTTTCATCAGTAATAATATAAGGTATTTATCGGTGTTTGGCAAGAAGAGCCGGCAGCCTGCCCATCGGTCGTATTCAATAACCATTTATCTATTCCATTTCTTGAAATACTTTGTGCGGCTGAGGCGACAGGCCGCCGGCTGTTCAGAGGATATTTACAATTTCTTTCCTACTTCCACCAGGATGAATCCGGCACGCGGAGCGGCCGCCATGATGCGCAGCTTGCCGTCGGGGCCTATGCCGGCACCGGTATTGGCCGAGAATGCCGAGCAGTTGCCGCCGTTGAGGCTGTACTCCCACAGCACGGGATGATCGCCCTCGCTGAAGTTGGTGAATGCCAGCGAAGTGTTGAGACCGGCCGAGATATCGTACACACGCAATGTCTGCGGGAACCGGTTATTCCATCCATGGCAGTTGGCGGTGAGCATGTATCGCTCGCCGTTGAAGCATACCACGCGGGCATCGTTCTCGGCTGTGCCGGGATAGTCGCAACCTTCCTTGGCATCGATGATGTTGATCACATTGAGATCCTGGTCGACAAGCAGTATCGCACGCTGATAGGTGGAGGTGAGGGTATAAACTCCTTCCTCGCCTATCACGGGATTTATGGCACCATAGTAGGCCACACTGTAGGGAGGTGTGATCACCTCGGGCTCGGCCGACACGGTATTGAAGCCTTCCACCTTGAAGCGTACGGCCGTGCCGCCGGCTGCATGGTCGAAGAACCACAGGTAGCCGTTGCCCTGCTCGTCGATGGTGCTGCTCATGTTGTCGCCCCAGCGACCCTTCACCACGTCGTTGCCGGGGAAGGTGAGGACGGTCTCGCATACGGCCTCATGGTCGGCCCAATGATAAATCTTGAGCGGAGCTGACTCTGCAAGACCTGTCGACAGATTGCATATATAAATATGTCCGTGAGCCAGTGTACCCGAGCTTACCTCGAATGTACCGCCGGCGATACCGGTCTTGTCGAGCATATGATCAAGCGGAGCGCCTGCGGCCACTTCATCCCACAGCAACACCTTGGGATTGGTGCCGCCACTGCGCGATACTATGAGCAGACGCTCGCCGTCGAACTGAGACCAACGTGTATCCTCGGCTGCGTAGTCGGCATATATCATGCTGCCCTCGTGAGCTGAGTGGTCGAATACCGTAGCCTCGGCAAAGTCGCCGCCGAATGTGGGCACGCCGGCAAAGGATATGTCGTAGGTCATGGTGAGACCCATGAAGTCGAGTACCAGTTGGCCGGGGTCGTCGGCGTTTACAAGACCGCCCTGCAGATTTGTGAATGTGTATTTGCTGCGGCGGGGCAAGGCAGTCACATCCACCGGTTCTGCTGTGGCCGAGCCCTCGCAGTTAAGGTATACGGTGCCGGTCACATCGCTCACAAAGCCTGTGCATATGTTACCCTCGGCATCCTTGCATCGGATAGCCGTGAGCACGGGAGTCTCCTTGGGGTCGAGCATCACAAATCGGGCGTGGTACACACTGGAGTTCTGATTGTTCTGCACTGTGATATCCGCGGCTCCGCTGCTCACGTCGTATGTATCTTGATCGAGCTTTGCGCCGAGCGACAGCTTGGTATTGAAGCGCACAGCCTCGATATCGGTCTCGGCAGGGATGACAAACTGTATGGTATTGTTCTCCTCGTCGAGCTCGCCGGGAATGTTTTCGGCGCCTGTAAAGCCGCCGTTGGCCACGGCGATCTCATATATGAAGGTTTCGCCCGACGGATTGTCGTAATTGGTGTCATCGTCGTTGCATGCCGAAACAAGGCCGGTCAGCGCCACGGCGGCACACAGGTTGAGGGCGATTGATTTATATCGTTTCATGTGTATCAGGAGTATAAACTTTTTTGACTTTCAAACTCTCTCGAATATCATTTCCACTGGGGATTCTGTTCGAGCACATAACCGTTCTGCTCGAAGAGCTGGATCTGGTCGGTAGGTATGGGACGTATGTAATCGCGTGCCTGGGGAGCGGGACGCTGCTGCGCGGCCGGGGTCACTATCAGATAGCCCTCGGTAGCGCCTGCGGGCAGTACGGCCTTGGTCTTGTCGGCCTTCTCGTAGTCGGCATAAGATATCCATGCACCGGTGCTGATAGCCGGATTATATTCGCTCCACAGATATATGAGTTTCTTCCAGCGCTTGAGGTCGTCGAGACGCGAGCCTTCGAAAGCGAGTTCCACACGGCGTTCGCGACGTATCTCCCACAGCAGCGAGGGCACATCCGGATCGCGGTTGGGATCGTCGTACACCTCGCCGTTTACAGCGGGTTCACCGCCTATAATCTGCAGGTGGGGCATCTTCACACCGGGACGGTCGCGCAACACATTGATCGACTTGTCGAGGTCGGCCTGTGTTAGCGAGCCCAGTTCATAGCATATCTCGGCATAGTCGGCAAGGATCTGACCCAGACGATACTGCGGGCAATCGGTAGTGTTCTTGGCATTGCCGGTGTATATGAGCTCGTTGCTGCCCTCCTTGCTGCGATCCATGTACTTGCACAGCGAGAATCCCGAGCGCGAGTAGGCCGCACCTGATACATCCTCACCGGCGATATAATATTTATCGGGACGGATGATGAGGCCGAGGCGCGGGTCGCGGTCAGCGAAGTAATCCTCGGATTTCTTTGGGCAGAAGTTGATATCCTTGGCATAAACGGGCAGACCGTCCGAGGCGAGGAATGCGTCGGCGAAGTCGCGGCTGGGACCTGTCTGCGGCTGCAGATAGTTGTAGTTGAGCACGCTGTGGCCGTTCTTGGTGTCGATGTAGCGCTTGTAGAGGATTACCTCGGGATTGCCCGAGAGATCCTCGCTGGCAAAGAGCGAAGCATAGTCGGGGGCGAGGCTGTACTTGCCCGAGTTCATCACTGTGAGGCATGCCTCCTTGGCGAGTTCGAGGCACTTGCGGGCCATGTCGGCGTTGATGCCGTGATACTTGAGGAATGTGCCCTCGCGCAGCAGACGCTGCGATATCATGGCGGCGGCCACGTATTTGTTTATCTGAAGCTCACCGTCGTTCTCGCGGATATTGTCGAGAGCGAAGCGCAGGTCGGCCAGCACACGGGGCATCACAAACTTGTCGCGGCTGTCGCGGGGCTTGTAGAGCGAGTCGAGCTGAGTGCTGTTGATGCGTGTGGTGTACCACTGCGTGTCGCCGTAGTAGAACGACAGGTCGCAGTACTCGATGCCGCGCAGCAGGCGTCCTATGCCACGCCAGTGGTTGCGGGTGGCGTCGTCGAGTCCGGGCACTTTCTCCACGCCCTCGAGCAGGTAGTTGGCACGGCGTACATACGAGTATGTATAGTTGCCGTCAGTACCGCTTACCACGAGGTAGGGCCATGTGGTCTGCGTAACATCGCTGGTATTGTCGGTGAGCTTTTCATTATAGCCGAAGTTGCCGCCGAAGCCCGAGAAGTATGAAGGATAAGAGCCGTTGGCGAATGTGCGGATATGTGATTCGGTCTTCCAGTAGTCGTTTTCATCTACCTGATCGACCGGCGACACATCGAGGTAATCGTTGCACGATACAAGACCGGCGCCGAGAGCCATTGCACAGAGTATTATTCTTGAGGATTTCATGATGTTCGTATGGTATGTGGGTTAGAATGTGACTTGAAGACCGAAAGAGTATTCCTTGCTGAAAGGATACGAACGGCCTATATAGCCGCCGTCGCCGGTGGCGGTACGGGTCTCGGGGTCGATGGGCACACCGTTGAGATGATCCCATGTGAGGAGATTCTCAAACGAAGCGTACACGCGCAGCTTGGATATGAGGATCTTGCGGGTGAGTTTCTCGGGCAGGGTGTAGCCGAATGTGAGGTTTTTCCAGCGGCAGTATGCCATATTGAGCAGGTAGCGGCTCTGCTTGCGGAAGTTGGGGTTGGCACTTTGGTAGTTGAGTGCCCACGGGCGAGGATAGAACGCATCGGTGTTGTCCTCGGTCCAGTAGTCCATGTGGTGCTGATAGTAAGCCTCGCCGTAGTGCCATCCGGGAATCACGAGCTGGCCGGTGCCCCACAGGTCGCGCTTGCCTACACCCTGAAAGAATACGCTGAGATCGAAGCCCTTGTATTGCAGATCGAGACGTGCGCCGTACTGATAGCGGGGAGTGGTGTTGCCTATCACCTTCATATCGCCGTGATTGTCGATGGTGGGAACACCGTTGGTGCGACCGTCATCTATCTGGCCGTCACCGTTCTGGTCGACATACTTCACGTCGCCGGGGAGGAACTGGAAGCTCGTCTGACCGTACTGGTCTACGAGATATTGCTGCGAAGCCACACCCTCGGCATAACCGGTGATACGTCCTTCCGAATCATATGTGAAATCCTCGGCGGTGAAGAGACGGTCGGTCTCATAGCCCCATATCTCGCCGTATGTCTTTCCGTTATAACGGTAGTCGCAGCGGCGCTCGTTGGGATCCACATTGTTGTACTTGCCGGTGGCGTCGCTTATGTTGGCGGCGATTGTCATGTTGAGTCCGAAGGGGAAGCGGTGGTTGTAGTCGACCGAAAGCTCCCAGCCCTGGGTGGTGAGGTGACCGAAGTTGGTCATGGGCGCTGCCTGACCGAAAGTCGATGGCAGCGATGCACCGGTGTTGATGAGGTCGGTGGTCTTGCGGTTGAACCAGTCGAACGAAGCGCCGAGGCGATTGTTGAAGAAGCGCAGATCCACTCCTATGTCGGTGGTGGCGACTTTCTCCCACGTGAAGCCGTCGGCCAGAGCCTTGGGCATGCCGAATGTATATACGCCGTTGTCGCCGATTATCCAGGAGCTCTCGGTCATCGACATCACGGGCAGGAACATCGAGTTGGATACCTGCTGAGAGCCTATCTTACCCCAGCTGCCGCGGATCTTGAAGAACGACCATGCGGGATTGAGGCCTTCCATGAATTTTTCGTTCGACACGATCCATCCGGCCGAGAACGAAGGGAAGAAGCCCCAGTGCTTGCCGCGGGGGAAGCGACTCGAGCCGTCGTAGCGGAGATTGGCCTCGAGGAGGTAGCGGCCGTCATAATCATAGTTCACGCGGGCGAAGAAGCCGGTGAGGGTATTCTTGTTGTTGTACGAGCCGGCGGTCATGTCGCCTGTGCCGAGCGAGATCTCGGGACGGTCGGGGAGCACGAGGTCGAGCTTCTTGCCCGACTGGCCGTAGTCGTTGTAGCTCTCGATATTGGTGCCGATAAAGGCGCCGATGTTGCCGATCTTCTCGTTCTCCCACTTGTAGCGCAGCAAGGCATTGAACACATGGTAGTCGGAAAATGCGCTGGCCTTGCTCGACATGTTGTTGGCGGCAGTGGTCCAGGTCTTGTATACAAAATCGTTGAGGCTCCAGAATTCGTAGCCCTTGGCCTCGCCGCCGTTTGTCTCCGTATAACGGTTTACATGTGTGAATGTATAGTCGGCCTCGAGGGTAAGACCTTTATATAAATCGATCACTGTGCCGAGATTGACGCGCATCCAGTTGCTGCGCACCTTGTTCATGTTGGCCTGGGCGCGCTCCGAGATAGAATTGTGCAGGGGCTCTCCGTTGAGAGTGCCGTAGGGGAATGTGGCCGGCCAGCGGTACAGATAGTAGAACTGGTCGTAATTTGAATTGAACTCGTAGGGGTTTTCTGTATCGGTACGTGTGTACATGAGCTTGGTGTGGAACTCAAACCACTTGCTGAGCTGGCTGCGTGTGCCGAACGAGATGTTGTAGCGCTGCTGATTGTCGTTGTTCACTTTCATCATGCCGGTATTGCCCATGTAACCGAGACCGACGTTGTACGAAGTATTGCCCGACGAGCCGTTGATGCTGAAGTTATGGGTCTGCATGAACGAGCTGCTCTTTGTCATCATGTCGTAGGGATCCCACGAGCGGTAGAACTGCAGATTGCCGTTGATCTTCTCATAGTCGCGGCCATATACGAGTTCGGGCGACAGATTGTAGCCGCCGTACACGCGCTCCCATTCCTTCATGCGCTCGATGGTGCTCCAGTCCCAGTACATGTTGATGTCGTTGGTCACCGAGCTCACGGCCTTTGAGCGGTAGGCTCCGAGAAGTGCCAGAGTGGCACCTTCCGAGCCGATTGCCAGTTCGGGTTTCACGGTAGGCTTCTTCCATGCGAAGTTGTCGCTGTAGCTTACAGTAAACTTCTCGCCGAGCTTGGCTTTCTTGGTGGTGATGAGCACTACGCCGAACGCACCCTTGATACCGTAGATCGAAGCCGAGGCCGCGTCCTTGAGCACCGATATGCTCTCTATATCGTCGGGGCTCACCACGCTGAGGTCGTTCACCTCCACGTTGTCGACGAGAATAAGAGGATTGGTCGAACCCTGAATTGAGCCGATCACACCACGTATCTGCATGGATGCATTGTTGCCGGGCTTGCCGTTGGACGAAGTCACGGTAAGGCCGGGGACAGCGCCCTGCAGACCGCTTGTAACACTGGTGATGGGGCGGCCTTCGAGCTGCTTGCCCACATCCACGGTACTTACGGCGCCGGTGAGGTTGACACGCTTCTGTGTGCCGTAGCCCACGGCCACGACTTCCTGAAGCAGGTTCTCGTCGTTGCTCATGTGTATGGCAAGGTCATTGCCGTCGCCTACCGACACTGTCATGGGCTTCATTCCAACATACGATACCTCAAGTCTGGATGCCGGCGAGAAGTTGCCTTTGAGGATGAAGCGACCGTCGATATCGGTGGCCACGCCGGTCTGCTGCCCCTTGAGACGAACGCTGGCGCCGATAGCGGGCTCTCCTTCGGCATCAAATACCGTGCCGGTAATAGTGGTGATATTGCTGTCGGACGAAGGAATGCCGGCGTCGGCACCGTCCTTGCCGAGCCTGTTTCTGGACAGCACGATATTCGTACCCTCGATGGCATAGAATATATTTTTGCCCGCGAGAATCCTGTCAAGGACTTTGCGCACCGGCTCATTGTCGGCGCTGACACTTACCTTTACCTTTGTGTCGACATTGTTGTTGACCACGAAAAGGTAGCCGGTCTGCCCCTCGATCTGGTCGAGTACGGCCTTGAGCGGTTGTTGGTTTACACTGATAGTCACTTTTTCCGACTTCACCTTGCCCGATGGTGCCGGTGCCGCCGATAGTCCGAGAATCCCGGCAACGAGCATCAGCATCACCAACGTAAGGCTTCTCATCAGAGATTTGGCTGTGCGAGAGGGCGCATGAATACCCTCATGATTTGAATTCATAAATACAAAGCTTTTCGATTAATGATTGATAGAATTGTGCTTGCATACAATGCCGCGGCTCACTACGGCAGCGGCGATTCTTGATTTAAGGGAATGTGAACAGGTTCTGGTTTTTAAGGCTATGTTGTTATAAGGTTGTTTTATACGATTATTTTATTATAATGTGACGATTGGTCTTGTCGCTCTCATATTCGAAGCGTATATCGTGCCTGAGGGTATTGAGAGCCTGCTCGATGCCCTCGTCAAGGTAGAATTTGCCGCTGAAGCGTACATCGGCTATGTCGGGACGGCGCATCTCCACGCTCACGCCGTAATATTTTTCAAATCGGGCGATGATATCGGTCAAAGGCAGCTGCCTGAAGCTTATTATGCCCCTTACCCATTCAAGAGTCTCAGGTTCTACATCGCTGACAGCAAAGGTACCGGCATCGGTACGCGACAGCCTACGCCCCGGCACAAGGCCATACACATGGCTCCCGCTGTCAAAGTTAACAGAGCCTTCGACAAGGCTTACCGAAAAATCCGGGCTGGCGGTATATGCATCGACATTGAATTTTGTACCGGTCACATGCACATCGCCGTGCTTGGTACCTACAGTGAAGGGATGATCCGTATCTTTGGCTACGGCAAAGTATGCCTCGCCGTCTATATCGACATGACGGTCTTTTCCTATGAAGGCTCCCGGAAAACGCATGGTTGAATTGGAGTTGAGCCACACCGAAGTACCGTCGGCAAGCACTATATTGAGACGTTGCCCGGCTGGTACCGATATCTGCTGCATAGGCAGATCCTCCACCGCACCGAATCCAATATAACGCTGCACACCGAGAGTTATCAGCACGGCGACAACCGCAGCCGCCACCCGACTAACCCAAATACGGAGGCGGCTGCGGCGTACCGTATGTAACATAACACGCTCCGACGCCGAATCCTCAACGTCGAGCATGCTTACAATATCGTAGAACTTACGCTCGTCCATGAACCGGCGGCGATTCTCGTCCGAGGCCTCGACCCAACGGCGTATGTCGCTCCGCTCTGCCTCGCCGGCAGCGCCGCTGAAATATCGATACAGGTTATCCTTTTCCATGGTTTAGTATAGGACTGTGTTTTATGACTGTCTATACTACTATGTTCGTTTCAGAATCAAAATACCCTAAACTAATTTTGAAAAAAATTTCAACTTTTTAAGTAAAAAAAAACCCATAAAAGGCTATATCCGTGATATACAAACCTTTCAAAAGTCGATAAACATTATGGCCAGTATGATATATATGTCGCCGAAACGCTCGCGGAGGAGTTTGAGAGCCGACGACATGCGGTATTCCACAGTCTTTACCGACACCCCCATCTCGCCGGCGATCTCGGCATAGGTCTTGCATTCGATACGGTTCATCAAAAAGATGCGGCGTGTGGCCTCCGGCAACTCGTCGAGGGCAGCCTCGAAACGTCTCCTCAATTCCTCGTCGTACAGCCAGTCGGGATCAAAAGCCTGCAAAGTGGCTATACTCATCTCAAGCTCCCACTGAGCGTCACTCATGATATTGGCCTCGGCATCGCGCTTCACCTGCTGGTGACGCAGATAATCGATGCACTTGCCTTTGATAACTCCGAGAAAGTATGATTCCGGGTTGCGCGAAGCGTCAAGCTCGGCCCTGTGTTCCCACACATAGGCAAAACTGTCCATCACTATATCCTGCGCATGATGGGGGATACGTATGTACAACATGGCAAACCGTTCAAATCTGCGACGCGATTCAAACAGGCGCTCAATTATTTCATATGGATTCATCTCGTCGGACATCACACAGTTTCAGACTTGGCAAATGCCATTATCCCCTCGCAGGCATCAGGGCAATGCCTGTCGAAACATTCGCAAAAGTAGCAACAATGTTTCAAATGTCCAAATAATTGTCGATTTAATTCAAAATTGGAAATAGATGAACGGTGCTACATCCTCCGACCGCAACTCTATCACCACCTGCACGACTGCGAGAAAAACAAACAGCTTTACAAGCCAAGGCGAGCGTACAAACCATACCGCCGCCCGGCTCCAGAAACGGGCGGGAAGACAATGGCTCACCACTATCGCAAGCATCAGCACCAGCCACAGCATGCGCGCCGAGGCAAACGGCACCGCATATGACAGATCCATATCAGTGAACACCCGACCGATTATAACGCTGGCATCAGACCACGAATCGGCACGGAAAAACACCCAAAGCGCAGCCACAAAACTCATTGTAAGCAGCCACGAAGCAGCCTTTATCCACCAGGTGTCGCCAAGACGCCCCAACCAGGGTTTCGATGCCTTGTGGACAGCGAGACCCGCGCCGTGCATCGCACCCCAGAACACAAAGCGCCACGCCGCCCCGTGCCACAGACCGCCTATAAGCATCGTGGCAAAGTTGTTGATATAAGTGCGGACAGTGCCGTGACGGTTGCCGCCGAGAGGAATATAGATATAATCGCGCAGCCAGCTCGACAGCGATATGTGCCAGCGACGCCAGAAGTCGGTGAGATTGCGCGACTTGTATGGGAAATTGAAATTCTGAGCCAGCCTGAACCCCATGATAAGAGCTATGCCGATGGCCATATCCGAATAGCCCGAAAAATCGCAATATATCTGCATCGTGTAGCCGATAATGCCCATCAGCGTCTCGAAACCCGAATACGCACCCGGTGAATCGAATATCAGATCATTGTATTGCGCGATATAGTCGGCGATTATGGCCTTCTTCACCACGCCGATGATTATAAGCCACAGCCCGAGCCATATCTCGCGCCGCGTGGCGTGATGCACGCGCGATATCTGAGGCAGGAAGTAATCGGCACGCACTATCGGACCGGCGACAAGTGCCGGAAAAAATGAAAGGAAGAATGCATATTCGAGCCATGTACGGGTGGGCTGCACCCTACCCTTATACACATCCACTATATACGATACCGACTGGAAGGTATAGAACGATATCCCCACAGGCAGTATCAGATCGAGCGGCTGAAAGTTACCGGCCACAAGCGCATTGATGTTCCACAAAAAGAAGTTGGCATACTTGAAGTAGCCCAATATGCCGAGCGACGTGGCAAGCGACGCCGCCACGCACAGCCGACGTGCTGTACGCCCTCGCATACGCACCAACAGCCTCGAAAGCAACCAATCGACCAACGATGTGCCTATAAGTAGAAATACGAAAAATCCGCTCGACTTGTAATAGAAATACAAACTGAACGCAACCACAAACAGCAACATCTGCCGCCCGCGCGAGCGTACCATCGCATACAAAGGCAGAAACAGCAGAAAAAGCGTCCAAAACGTCCCCGACGAGAACAGCATAGGCTCGCCCGGCGTATACGTCAGGAAGTGTCCGATATTATGCAGCAGGTCGTCGAGCATGGTGCCGGGTCATTCGTCAGGTTGATGCACAAACACACGTTTGGCACGGCCCGATTCGACATCAGGAAGTTCGAGACGTATGGGATGTGGATGATGCGAAGGCATCCAGCGTATCACCGAGTCCATCCACTGCGCCGCCGACGCGCGTGTAGGATGCGCGCCGTCCTTGCCTCGCTCGAATGTCATGCCGTCGCTGAGAAAGAATGTGCCCGGGGCGGCGTTTGTAGCTATAAGTTCGTTGATACCTGTGTCGGGCTTCCAGTTAGGAGGACCGATCCACAGATATGGAATGTCGCCTATCTCGCCTAGAAGGGTTTGGACATGCGATGTCCTTTTGGTTGCGATATCTTTTACAAACAGTTCGTTGGCCCCAAGGCATATGAAAATGTAATCGGGCGACAGACGGTCAATATAGCTCTTGAGCCGTCCCGAACCGCCCCACTTTTCCGATGTGGAGCTATACCATATCACAGCATAGAGCGTATGCCCGTTGTGCCCTGCATACGCCGCCAGACGCGGATAAAGCCCGTCGAGCATCGAGTCGCCGATAAACAATATTGTCTTGGCTGCCGTATCTACCGGCACAGGTTCTTTATCCATAGGGGCTTCAGACATGATGATTGTATCGCTCATGGCTATTACCGCGCCGGCATGCTCCCGTGGCTCTGTCAGAGCCTTTGCCATACCGCTGTCCTTAAGCTCATATCCGCCCAGCCGCACCGGTCCGAAAGCCGACACGCAAGCAACCGCTGCAAGAGCGGCGGCAAGCAGTATCCACAGCGGCAGATAATTGCGGTGCGGTTTCATAACGACACCATCATATATTCATTCCGGGGTCCGGGGCCTACATTATACAGCTGCAATCCCCATCCCTGCTCGGCGGCACGACCCGATATCGGACGACCGAGCTGCTCGAACACATCATATCGGCTGCCGCACTTGGCACACTCGGCTTCGTTGTTCTCATTGATATGTACACGCACCTTGGCGCTGCACTCCACCGGACACGCCAGATCGTAAGCCACAGGAGTGCCGAGATAGGTGGTGCACAGCAATATGCCGCCCACTCCGGTCGACATCATGGCTGTATAGGGGAAATCGGCCGGAATACGTTCCTCACGTATATACGTCTTGTACTGTCCGGCGCCGGACACTCCGTAGAAATCCCATATGCCCTGCGAACTGAATGTAAGATTCACATACCCCACATTCAGACGATGATTGTCGATATGATGGCACGACCCGAGCAGCAGCGCGAGCACGGCGGCTATGACCGGGGAGAGAATACGAGTCATGTCCGTAGCCTTATACGAGCTTCTGCATCAGTGAGCCGAACTGGTCGACGGCCTTCTGCATGGTGCCGCCGATCATAGCTTTGAGAAACGCCGGGATCTCGACATCCATAGCCGTCACTATCTCGCTCTTTTCGTCACCCTCGGGACGTATGTTCACAGCGAGGTTCATGGGCACGGGCGAGCCGAGAGCGGTAAAAGCCACCTTGGCCGGAGTGCGTTCAACCACTTTGAGCGTGATCTCGCCCACCTGAGGGGTTTTCATCACTATCGAGTCGGGGGTAAAAGACACATCACCGATCTTGGCGCGATCCTCGGCAGGCATCTTGTCGATGAGTTCCTGCAGGCGCGACAGGTCGGCGAACTTGTCGGCCACGGCCTGTGCCGGAGCATCGACTATTGTAGGTTTTGAAGTGAATGTTGCCATTGTGCTGTACTGAAAAAAATCAACCGATACCGGGTACCCAGTTGGCCGGATCCTTGCGCCACTCCTGCAGAGTCTCCACATCCGACTCCTTGATGTAGTGTGTGGCGAGGGCGGCTTCGATCATAGCGTTGTAGTTGCTCAGAGTCTCGAGTTTCACACCGGCCTTGCGGAAATTCTCCTCCGCTACCGGGAAGCCGTATGTGAACAATGCTACCATGCCGGCCACGTTGGCACCGGCGGCACGCACGGCCTCGACGGCCTTGAGCGATGATTTGCCGGTCGATATGAGGTCTTCGACAACCACCACATTCTGGCCGGGCTTCAGATTGCCTTCGATAAGATTCTCAAGGCCGTGATCCTTGGGGGTTGAACGTATATATACAAAAGGCAGTCCCAGCTCGTCGGCCACAAGGGCACCCTGAGCTATGGCACCGGTGGCGACGCCTGCAATAACGTCAACATCCTTGAACGACTCAAGGATCGTACGTGCAAGCTCAACCTTTATGAAGGCGCGGATGTCGGGGTACGACAATGTTTTGCGGTTATCGGTGTAAATAGGAGAGTTCCAACCCGAGGCCCATGTGAATGGATTGTCTATCTGAAGGATAATTGCGCTGATTTTGAGAAGTTTCTCTGCTAAAAGACGTTCAACCTTTTTCATTGTATGTGACGTGTTTATGATATTTCTGCAAAGTTACTAATATTTTGCGATTCCACAAACCGCCGAAGTCCGCGCCTTTGCCGTTTTTCAATTTTTTCACACAGCAAAGATACAGACAGGCACGGGCAATGCAGCCCGTGCCTGTATTCAATACTTATATAACAGTACTTATCTTACGATCCTGCGGGTCACCACACCGCCGGCTGTGACGGCACGCACAATATAAGCACCGGCCGAAACACCTTCTACCGATACCGTACCGCCCTTGGCCGAAGCGACTTCCACACCACGCATGTCATATACGGCCACTGCATCGACATCCGCGCCGAGGATGGTGACGGTATTGCCGTCGTACATCATCACCGCATTGTCGGTATCTACAGCATCCACACCGCCGGTGGCCGGCTTAACGGCGCCATATACGCCCAGATTGTCGAGCACGAGAGCCTCACCGTCGTATGTAGTCACATTGATGGCGATATAGACTTTCTTTCCGGCATATCCGGCCAGACTGATACCGCGTGTCTTATATGCCACGCTCTCGCCGTCGACCGACGCCTCGGTGTTGTAGTGCGACCACTTGTCTTCATTGTCCGAGACCTTCACACGGTAGCTCTCAAGGAATTTGGGATTGAAACTGAGCGCATCCCATACAAACCATGCGTCTGAACCGGAGACCTCCATCTGCGGAAGCACAACCCAGCGGTCGGCATAGCCCGGCGACTCAAACCATGTGTTGGCTGCCAGCGCCCTTTCACCAAGAGCATAGTGCTCAAGCGAGAAAATGCCGAAACCATGATCGGCATAGAATTCGCCGCCCACACCGCTGTTGGCTGTGTTTGAATCCTCGGAGCGGTAAGTGAAATCGTCGGGCACTGCATATACAGGATAATCATCGTCGGGATCGAGCAGACTCACATTCTCGAAGTCCCAAAGAGCCACCGCGCCGGCAGGAAGCACCGTCACTGTCTTCTCGGCCGTATTGTTGGCCGGATCCGTGTCATCAGCATAGTCGAGCGATATCTTGACCGTATGCTCGCCTTCGGCCAGATCTTTCATCACACCGGCAAGCGTGCAGGTCTTGATTTTCATGGCCTCGAAGGTCGTGCTCTGACGTGCAGCCTCCACGCCGTCGATCCACAGCACTATATCGGCTGTGACATCAGCCACGCCGACATTGCGTACAGTGATCTTAGCATCATTGGAGTGCGGAGCGCGGCGGTATTCAAATGGCTCGTCAAAGCTCATCACCTGCAGATCGCCCGAATTCGGATCAATCTTGTCGAGTGACAGATCATCGATACACAGCCAGTTCTCATCAGCATCGCTGTAAGCATAGAAGCCGATATAATACTTGCCGTCGGCCGGAATCTCGATAAAATGTATAGCCTCCTCATACTTCATATTGGTGATGGCATTGTAGTCATACACCACATTGGTCATTGCCTCGGCTGTGGGAGCGGTGCCGTAGCATACGCGCATGCGTTCGGTATGATTTTCTGTGGCCGAGTACCAGAATTTGAGGCAATATGTACCGGCCTCAAGAGCCAGCGGATCAAGGAAAAACCAGTCGTCGGCATCATTTTCCTTGTCGTAGTTGTAGCACATCGACGCTACTCCCGAGCGCGAGAATTTGGTAAACCACCCGTCTGTCTCGATATGCCAGCGACCCTCATCGTTGTTACAGTTGAGTATCGCAAGCGACGATGTGTCATCCTCTGGCTCGAAGCCCATGACATAGGGCACGGTGGCGGCGGCAAGATGGCGCACTTCCACACTTTTTGTATTGTTGTCGGCATTGATATCCCCGTCGACCTTCACGGAGAAATCGAATTTATATGCCTGCCGCGGGATAGACAGGTCAACCTTCTTGCTGAAAGTATAGTCCATCTCGGCATCGGGCTGAAGAGGAGCTGTCGGAGTGACATCTTCCTCGACATTCACAGTGTTCTCGCCATACGAGAGCACATACGTCAGTTTAAACGATGATACAGCCTCGGGGCCGGCGTTCTTCACCGTTACAGTAACGTCCTCCTGCGCGAGATTCTCACCGCTTACAGGGCTCTTGACACCGCTCAAAGCGAGATCCACAGGATTCTCGCAATCCTCAACAGTGATGTTGCCTATGTGCATACGATAGCCGTTGGCCGGCGATGTGGCATGGAAACCTAGCACCATATTTCCGGCTTCCTCGACCTTGAACAGAACCGACTTGTGCATATCAACATAAGGCAGCGTCTGATCGAAGCACTTCGTGGCCATGCCTCCGACAGAGGCCGATGTGCCGGTCCATATCTCAAGCATCTCGCCGTAGCTCGAACCCCTTGTATCGAATTTCAGCAGATACTGGCCGGCCGGCAACGTAAGCGACGGAGAGAAAAGCCAGTCATCGCCATTATTGGTCGAATTGTAGTTATAGAATACTTTGTAGGGGGATTCGGCCGTTGGATCGAATGTCCAGGTTGAGCCGTCATCGTTGACATCAAGCAGAGTCCATGCATCGAAAGCTTCCTGTGTGGCGAAGTCCTCCGAAAACACGACTCCGGCGTTTGCCGCCGATGCGGCGAGCAGCCATGCGGCCGCCATTGCGTAGAGTTTTCTCATGTGATTGATCAGAAATGTGATTGATGATTATTATTTTGCACAAAGATACATAAATGGACAAGTCCATGCAACACATTCATTGTTAAATAATATTGCATGGACTTGTCATATTATCTTGCCGGCATTATACCCCGGTATCGTCCTTACCTGCCGGGAGGCCTTTAGCCGAATGGAAGAAAGGATTTATATACTTCTCGCCGAAACGCTGCATCAGCTCCCAGAAGTTGGGGACAAACAATGTGCCTACCACTGCATTGATGGCCATACCGAATACCACCGCCGTACCGAGCGATATGCGCGAGGCCGCACCGGCACCGGTGGCGAAGAGCATCGGCATCACACCGAGCACAAAGGCGAGGGCTGTCATCATGATGGGACGGAAACGCACACGACCCGCATCAAGCGCGGCCTGGCGTATGGTCTGGCCGGCCTTGCGGTAGTCCATGGCATATTCCACAATAAGTATTGCGTTCTTGGCCGACAGACCGAGCAGCAGCACTATGCCGATCTGTGTATATACCGATATGCTCTGGTTCATGAATATGCAGCCCGCAACCGTACCCAATATCGCGGTAGGCATGGCTATGATCACCGCTATCGGGTCGGTAAGGCTCTCATATTGGGCGGCGAGCACAAGCAGTGTCACTATCACGGCCAATATCAGCACAAAAGAGATGGTTGTGCCCGACTGCGTCTCCTGAAATGCCTCGCCGGTCCATGCGTATCCGTAGTTGTCGCCCACGGCTTTCCGTACTATCTCCTCCATGGCCTTGATACCGTCGGCCGAGCTGACTCCCTTGGCGGGTGTGGCGGTAAGCGACGCCGTATTGTACATATTGTATCGCGACACAGTGGGCGCGCCCATCGAAGGCTCCACGGTGGCGAATGTCGAGAATGGCACCATCTGCCCCGCCGAATTGCGCACACTGAGGTCGAGCACATCGCCGATACGCGAGCGGGCATTGCCCTCGGCTGCGACATTCACCTGATATACACGGCCGAATTCCACGAAGTCGTTGACATACTCGCCACCCATGAATGCCGACAATGTGGAGTAGATATTCTCCATCGTGAGGCCCTGCATCTTGGCACGCTCACGGTCGATCTTTATCGAATACTGCGGCACAGCCCCCTCAAAGAGGCTTGTCACCGACTTGATGCGCGGATCCTTGGCAGCCTCGGCCGTTATGGCGTCGAGCGCCTGTTTCAGCTGTCCGGTGCCATGGTTGTTGATGTCGAGCAACTGCATCTCGAGACCCGATGTCATGCCCAGACCGGGGATGGCCGGCGGATTGAGAGAGAATGCTATCGGCTCCTGCATACGGGCGCCTATCATATCGGCGCTGTCGATGAGGGCATCGATACCCTCGGCCTTTGCTTTGCGCTGTTTCCACGGATCAAGCATCACAAACAGCGAACCGAGATTGCTGCTTGAACCGCCGCCCATGAACGACATGCCGCTGATGGCCATGACATCTCGCACACCGGGCACCTTGAGCAGCGATGCCGAGAAGTCGCTCACCACCTTGTCGGTACGGTCAAGCGAAGCTCCGGTAGGAAGCTGCACCGACGACATGAAGTATCCCATGTCCTCGCTCGGCACATACGACGTCGGCCACTTGAGAAATCCCCAGAATGCCACGCCGGTGATGACAAAGTAAAGCAGGATGGCCACCACCGGACGTTTCAGAAACTGCCCGACGACCTTCATATATCCTGCAAGACATGCGCCGAATCCCTTGTTCCACCAACGGAACAAGAAGAATTGCGACTGCTTGTGCGGCTTGAGGAACAGCGCGCACATGGCCGGCGTGAACGTAAGTGCGTTGAAGCCCGAGAATGCCGTCGACACGGCTATGGTGAGAGCAAACTGTTTGTAGAGCTGCCCCGTGATACCGCTCACCATGGCTGTGGGGATGAATACCGCCAGGAGAACAAGCACTTCACCGATAACCGGCCCCTGCAGCTCTATCATGGCCTTCTCGGCGGCCTGACGGGGATTGAGCTTGCCCTCCGACAGCAGTCGGGCACAATCCTCCACCACCACTATCGCATCATCCACCACAATGGCGATGGCAAGCACGAGACCAAACAGAGTGAGGGTATTGAGCGTGAAACCCATCCACTTCATCACCGCGAGCGTGGCGATAAGCGACACAGGTATGGTGAGCATCGGTATGATGACGGCGCGCCAGTTCTGCAGAAACAGCATTATCACTATCATCACCAGTATGGTGGTCTCGAGGAATGTCACAAGCAGCTCGTCGATGGATGCCGTCACAAACTCGGTGGTATCTAGCATTATGCGGTAATCTACGCCCGGAGGAAAATACTGCGCCAGCTCCTCGAGTTTGGCCTTGCAGCCCTCAGCCACATCCAGGGCGTTTGCTCCCGGCAGCTGGCTTATGCCTATCATGGCGCTCTGCTGCCCGTTGACGCGTGCTATCTGGGTATATGAGTTGGAGCCGAGATCGATGTCGGCGATATCCTTCAGGTGGAGCACATTGCCGTCGTCATCCGACCTCAGGATGATATTTCCGAACTCCTCGGCCGTGATAAGCCGCCCCTGCGTGGTGAGGGTATATGTGAAAGCCTCGTCGCCAGAGCCGGGGCGCTGTCCCACGCTGCCCGCGCTCACCTCCATGTTCTGCGACCGTATGGCCGAGGCCACGTCGGCCGGCGTGATACCGCGCTCGCGCATCACCGCCGGATCGAGCCATATGCGCATCGAGTACGTACCGCCGCCGAATGCCTCCACCTGTCCCACTCCGTTGACGCGGGCAAGCTCGTCGGTGAGGTTGAGATTGGCGTAATTGGTGAGATAAAGCGCGTCGTAGCGTTCAGGATCATCGCTCTGAAGCGCTATGAACAGTATCTGGTTGGACGAGCGCGACATCACCGACACTCCCTGCTGCTTCACCGATGTGGGCAGCGTAGGCTCGGCCTGCGATATGCGGTTCTGCACCTTTACGGTGGCTATGTCGAGGTCGGTGCCCTCCTCAAAGGTTATTGTAAGCATGTAGGAGCCGTCCGATCCCGAGGTGGAGCTCATGTACATCATGCCGTCCACGCCGTTTACCTGCTGCTCTATGGGCACACCCACCGTCTCGGCCACCGTCTGCGCGTCGGCACCCGGATAGGAGGCCGACACCATCACGGTGGGAGGTGTGATATCGGGATACTGAGCCACCGGAAGGCTTTTGTATGTAAGTGCGCCGGCAAGCACCATCGCAACGGCTATGACGATGGCGAATATCGGGCGCTCGATGAAGAATCTTGAAAACATGATGGATATGCTGATGAGATGGGAGAACTTAAAAAGTATGGATTACTCTGCCTCGACAGGCTTCACGGTCATGCCGTCGCGTACTTTGAGCAACGCGGTGGTCACGTAGCGGTCGCCGGGCCTGATTCCTTCGGTTATCACACGCATGCTGTCATTGACAAGATCACCGGTCTTGACAGGAGTATACACCACCTTGTCAGAGTCGTTCACCACGTAAAGGTACTTTCCGAGTTGATCGGTGGAGAGAGATGCGTCGCGCACCAGCACAGCCTCGGGATCCACCATATAAGGCATACGGATGGTGCAATACATGCCGGCTTTGAGCTCGCTGTACGGATTGTCGATCTCGGCCTGTAGCAGGATGGTGCCTGTGGAAGCATCGATATTCGGAGCCATATAGTTCAGATCGCCGGTATAGGCGTGCGGCAGTTTTTCGGAGAAGTTCACCGGCACGGCCGAGTAGTCGATCATATGCCTGTTGTTGGGATTCTCGAAGGCGCGCAGGAACGAGGCATCCTCGATCGAGAAATTGGCTATGACCTTTGCGTCGGCATATATTGTGGCGAGCGTCACCGGTGCACCTTCGCCCGATACATAGTTGCCTCCCGAATATTCGTTGGTGGAAATATGACCGTCCACCTCGGCTCGTACCGTGCACTTGTCGAGATCGCTGCGTGCCTCGGCCAGCCGCGACTTGGCAGTCTTGATGGCCGAACGGCTCTGGTCGCGGGCATTGAGCGCCTGTTGGAGCTCCATCTGCGACACAGCATTCTTCTCGTACGCCTTGCTCACGGCCACATAATGCGACTCGGCATATTCATTATTGCTTATTGCCGTGGCGAGAGCAGCTTCGGCTTCCTTCACCGCGTTGGGATAAGTCGACGAACTTATGGTGAAAAGCACCTGCCCTTTCCTCACCCGGTCGCCGGGCGTATAGAGAGGCGGCGACACTGTACCGTTGACCTGTGCCGTGACATTGACAGTGCGGTCGGCGATAAGCGAACCGGGATATTCCTTGTAAAGTGTCACCGAGTCGACCTGCGGGCGTGCCACCTCTACAGGCAATGCCTCGCCGGCGGCGGTCGCGTTATCCTTGTTTTTGTTGCAGGATGTCGCCGATATCAGCGCCATCATTGCCACCGAAGATAGTATTATTCTATATGTCATGGCGGAAATTTTTTATTCATATTGTTCGAACCCGCCGCCCAGGGCTTTGTACAGGCCGATGAGAGCGCCGAGGGCATTGCCGCGGGCGGTTATGAGCATGTTTGTATTGGAGAGGACGTTCTGCTGGGCTGTGGCCACGTCCGAGTATGGGGCGAGCCCCTGCGTGTACAGATCAAGTTCGAGGCTGAGGAATTCGTTGGACGACCGCACCGCCGATTCATAGTCGGATATCTGGCGCGAGTAGTTCATATAGGATGTCATGGCGTTCTCCACCTCGTTGTATGCGTTCATCACCGTATAGTTGTATGCGGCCATCTGTGCCTCCATCTCCTCGCGGGCGGCGCCCACGGATGCCGACCGCGCCATGCCGTCGAATACAGTCCACGACAGCGTCGGTGCCACGGAGTAGCTGAATCCGTCGCGGGTGAACATATCGCCGGGCCGCGATGCACCCACGCCCACCGAGCCTTGAAGGCTCAGTGTCGGTAGAAAATCTTTCTTGGCTATGCCCACCGCCGCGGCAGCTGCCGCGAGATTGCTCTCGGCTCCGACTATGTCGGGTCGGCGACGCAGCAGTTCGGAAGGCACTCCCGCCGATACCAACTGCCGGTATTGCGGCAGCCCGCTGCCCGAAGCGAGCATCGGCTCTATCTCGGCGGGATAACGCCCCACGAGCAATGCCAGAGAACTCTTGGCCGAGGCTATCGAGCTCGACAGCGTATATATCGAAGCCCTTGTGGTATAAAGCAACGCCTGAGCCTGATCGACCTGCGGCTTGGCGCCGAGGCCGCTTTCATATCGGGCGAGCACTAGCTGCGCTATGGAATCCTGAGCCTTCGTCTGGTCGCGGGCCACCTGCAGTTCTGCCTCCCACACACGCAGTTGCACATAAGTGGAGGCTATGTCGGAAGCCATGCTTACCATGGCTCCGACCCAATCGGCGCGCGAGGCGCGGTATTGGGCTTTCTTCTGACGCACCTGCGCGGTTATCTTGCCAAAGAGATCTATTTCCCAGTTCATTGTTGCAGCAGCCGACCACCGGTTGGCCGACACCCGCTGCTCGTGGGATCGTGTGTATCCCGCTTCAATGCCTATCTGAGGGTAATATGCGGCACGCGCCACCGTCATCTGCCGCGCGGCAGCCTCCATGCGGCGGCATGCGATAGCCAGATCGTAGTTGGCATCCTCGCCCAGACTGATGAGAGAGTCGAGCACGGCATCGTCGAGCGTCGTCCACCATCGATCCTGTGAAGGGAGCGACTGAGTGAAGGTTGCACTGTAAGTCCACCGCCCGGGCATCGGACGATCTAGCGCGAGCGGCGACTCGGAGTATGCAGGCAGGCCGACAGCAAGCAGCATCAGCATCGCCGTGAAGAACAAGTTGCGGGTCATAAACAAATAATTGACTACTTATCTATAACCCGCAACAATCTCAAAAGGTTTACTCCTCGAATCCGTGGCGGCGGCAGAACTCCCGGTACTCAATATAACGGTCGTGATTGTCGTAGTTGAGCACCGAGAACTCGTAGTCGAGCGATAGAGCCATATAGAATTCCATGGCTCTGAGAAGATACGACGGCTCGTCGGTGTGGCCATTGATACGGCGGTCGATACGGTCGATGACACGGGCGCAGGTGTAGTGCAGGTCGCGGGCGGCATGGCTGTATGTGTTGCCCGCGTATTCGGTTATACGGGCTATGGCGTTGAGATACAGATCGCGTGCCGTATGGATATAGCCGTTGGCGAGACACTCGCGCGCGGCGCCCATCAGGGTCTTGGCGGCAGCCGCGATATTGTGTGCGTGTGCGGCTCCGTCGCAGGCATCCCTTACCATCGCCTGCATGGCGTGCGAATCAAGGCGGGTGATGGCGCCGTCGGGGCAGGCGCGGAGGATGCGTTGATAAGGATAATTTACCATAATCAGTGGATTTAAGTTTGTTAATGTTCTCATTTCCACCGCTCCGACTTCGTTGGCGACTGCACAAAAAAGAATGCAATCCTCCCTTGTCGGCCGCGCGAAGCGGCGGTGGAAAAGATTGCATTCTGTTTATGCTGTATGGATTATGGTCACGTCATGGTGCAAAGATATGAAGTGTCGGTGACATTTCCAAATTATCTGCGCACTTTTTTGCCGTTAACGATATAAAGTCCTGGCACCGAGGGTTCGGCCACACGTATGCCTTGCAGGTTGTACCATACGGCCGGCTCGCTGCCGGAGGCCTCAATATCCTCTATACCCATGGATTTCGACACCTTGAGGACATGGTCGGCCGATACGGTGAAACCGCGCCGACCGTCGTCGCCAAACTCGAGAATATCACCGTCGAGAGTTACCGCAGCGTCGGCTGGCGCGACCACGGATACATATGTTCGGTCGAGCGCACGGAAGCTGCCGGAGGCAAAATCAACCGGGCACACATGGTCGGTCGTTACTGCGACATCTATTCCGGGCTCCGCCTCGACGGTTACAAGCCTCATATAAGGCACCTCGCCGTAGAATATCTTCATCACATCGCCGTCGGCAAGGGTGAGGCTGTAATCGTTGCTGCCCGGAAATACCGCGTCGCAGATTTCGTCGTTGAGATATACGCACGATTCGTCAGGGGCGCCGGTACTTACCGTGAATGCGTTGTCGCCGTCATAGAAGTCGAATGTATTATAGCCTTGTACTATGCCTTCGACCTTAGTGCGGTCGCTCCGCAGGAGCGAGAAGTAGGCTTCGGCCACTGTAAGCTCGTTGATGTATACCACGGCTCTCTTGTCGCGTACGATATCGCCGGTGGTGATATCGATACGCGAGCCGTCGGTGAGCAGACCGATCATAAAAGGCGACACTTTCAGCTCGTCTGACTCGTAGACATATCCGTCGACCTCGGCAGTAGCTATATAGCACATCCCGGCGGGCACAAAGCTGATGATGGGGATGTCGCGGCGTATCTCAACCTCGTTGTCGCCGGCCTCGAGCAGAAGTTCGTCACCATTGTAGCTGTATCCGCGATATGCCTTTACACGCGAGGGATCATCCACGCAGAGTGTCATCACAAACGTATCGAACCGATGCACTGTAATGTCGATCTCGGCATCCATGGTCATGATGAAGGCAAACGGATTGAAGAACGAAGCGGGCTTGCCGTTTACGGTGAAACTGTCGACCTCGTACTCGTCTGTACGGCCGTATATCTTCACCTCGGCACCGGCCTGTACCGTGAAGTCCGGCTCGAGATATCCGGCCACCGGCTTGCCGTCAATGTCGACTCCGCGTATGAAGTCCTCGGCACCGTAGCCGTTGAGATTGAATGTGAGGCTATATCTTACATCGGGATAGTTTGCCTTCACATCGATAAGAGTACCGTCGGTCACCGGCACGGTGTAGCTGTAATCCGACGTGGCGGTGATATCCTCGCCGTCGACACATATATTGTATATAGGCTTGTCGAGCGGAGATATGACCAATGTGGTCTCGGTTGCGGGATCGAAAGCGATGGTATTGCTGCCATCGACAATATCCACCTCGCTGTTGCTGCCGCCGCGCACCACCTTTATCGAGGAGGCATCGTCGACGCTTAGCGTACATGTGGCCGTGCGCACGTCGCCCGTACCGGCCGAGACGACGGTGTATGTCTCGTTATAATCGCTGTAAAAATGCAATTCGCAGCGCTTGTTCTCCTGTATGAATTCCTCCCATGTGTCGCCGGAGTCGTCGCTGCCGGTGACGGCCTTGAGCACGCATCCTTCACGGGCCTCTATACCGATGGTTGCACCAGAACTTACATTTATTATATTAAGGCCGTTGACAATATCGGTATAGTCCTTGAAATCGACATCGACCTTTACACGGTTCACGTCGTCGATTACCAATTTCGCCTTGATATCCTGACTTAGCGCCGGCAACGATATCACAAAAAGCAAAATAAAGACACCGTAAAACTTTTTCATAAGCGTAGATTTTTATTGGTTTCGTTGCAAATTTAATCATTATACGGTATTTTTGCAAATATTAAGATATTTTTATCATTAAAAATCATTGACGTGACAATCGTGTTACAAAAATATCTGGTAAAACTTAACTTTTTCAATACCGAATGTGTTAATAATGTACTATTTCAGAAAAAATTAATATTTAATCCATCAGAAACATAATATGAAAAAACTGATTTTCATGGCCGTGCTCATATTATTGACGGCCGTAGCCATATGGGCCGACAATCAGGCCGATTTTGCCAGAAACATATCTTCATACAATACGCAGATATCGCGGGGGCAATACCTTGAGGCGGCCCGCTCGATATCCCGCGCAGCGGATGCATGCATAGGGGTGAAGAATTATGAAGGAGCTTTCAACATCATCGGCAACGCCGAGAAAGCGCTCGCCGCCAAGCACGTGACTCCCGACTCGCTGCCACGCGTATATTATGTACTGTCCAAAGCCCGCTTCAATATATACCATACTCTCAAGAATCAGCCCGCCGCGCAGTCGCAGCTACAGAAAATGGTGGACTATGCCAACCGCTCGGGCAACAAGGAGACCATGAGCAGCATGCTGTTCTCAGCCGCCCAATATTATTATTCCATCAACCAGACCTCAAAGGGCGACCAATGCATAGCCCGCCTTATCAAGCAATACGACAGCGCCAACGACTATAAAGGTGCCGATGCCGCATACAAAAAAATAATCGACAAGGCCGTCTCGGCCAACGACGCCCGCCTCGTGGAGCATACCTACGAGAGCTACATGCATTGGTCCGACTCTATTGAGGCCGTGAATGCCGACTCGGAGCTTGCCAAAGTGCAGCACGAATATGCCGCGTCGCAGAAGACCATAGAGCAGAAAGACAAGACCATCGCCGGCAAGAGTGGTGTGATAGCGACATTTATCGTTCTATTTATCATCGCGATTGCAGCCGTCGGAGTGACGATATGGTTTTACATGCGCATCGTGGCCAAGAACCGGCGCATGCGCCGCAGCGTGGAGGAAGCGCACGAGGAGAGCGCCGCCAAGAGCGCCATACTGCACAATATGTCATCGCAGCTCGAACCCACACTCGAGCGTCTTGACCAATCCGACCCCGCCGTACAGAATCTGCGGGGCTATATGAAGCGTGTGGGCGAACTGTCGGACGTCGGCAGCCGTACCCCAACATGCCCCGACAACCTCGACTCGGTAGACGTAGAGAGGTTCTGCGCCGAGATAGCCGAGGAGATCAAGCCCAAGATGGCTACGGGCGTGAAATTCCACATGGATGTGGCCAAAAGCACCGCGTGCATCGATGCCCCCGAAGTGCGCAAGATACTGCTCCACCTGCTCGAAAACGCAGCCAAATACACGCCCGAGAACGGTCGTATCTCGCTCACATACAAGAAACGCGGCGCAAAGGTGCATCAGTTTATCGTAGCCGACAGCGGCCCCGGCATCCCTAAGGAACGACGCGCCACCATCTTCACAGCTTTCAGTACAGGCGAGGATCTCTCGCAGGGCGACGGCCTCGGGCTGCCCATCTGCGCCCTCCGCGCCGAAAAGATCAACGGCAAGCTTGAACTCGACCCCGACCACTCGCTCGGCGCAACCTTTGTGCTCACCGTCCGTGCCTAAGGGCATGCACACGACTACGGTATAGGGTAGCGCACAGACCGTTTGATCCGGCTACCCCCATACATAAAAAAGACATTTGGAAAACAATGTTTTCCAAATGTCTTTGTAGCGAATCAGGGAATCGAACCCTGGTCTCCACCGTGAGAGGGTGGCGTGCTAGGCCACTACACTAAATCGCCATTTCTGATTGCAAAGTTACGGTCTTTCTGGATATCCTCCAAATTTTTCCGGAAGAAAAATTTGTTAAAAAATCTAACCATTTATTTTACAAGCTTTACAACATTCTCACCAAGCAGAATCTTTCCCTCTTTGTACAGATGGCCGAGAGCTTTCTTGAAATCCTTCTTGGAGCAGGCGAATGTCTCCTTGATTTTGTCTGGTGTCGACCGGTCGGTGATATGGAGCTCTCCGCCGGCACGACGCAGGGCCTCGAGTATGCGGTTGCTGAGCCCCATGACGCGGCGCCCGGTGCTGTCGGCAAGCGTGAGGTCGATTTTGCCGTCGGGACGCACGCTCTTTACAAATGCCTTTATCGTCTGCTCGAGCTCGAGAGGACGATAGATCTCATTCTCATATATCATGCCGCGGTGGCGGTTGTCGACAATCACCTTGTATCCGATGGGGGTATGCTCTATGACAAGAGCCTCTACGGCCTGACCGTGGCGATACTCCGGCAGGGCGTTGTCGAGATAACGCTCTATCCGGGCCGATGCCGCCACACGCTTCGAAGCGTCATCGAGATAGACATACACCAGATATATGCCTCCGCGATTCATGCGCGCCTTCTGCTGTGAGAACGGCACGAGTAGATCTTTAGCGGTAATACCCCAGTCGAGGAATGCACCGGTGGAGTTGACATCGCTCACCTGCAGGTAGGCGAACTCGCCTACTGTGGCATAGGGTGTCTCGGTAGTTGCTATGAGGCGGTCGTCGGAATCTGTGTAGACAAATACTTTTATTTCATCTCCGATAGCGGTGTTTTCGGGAGCATATTTGCGTGGCAGCAATATCTCGCGGCCGTCGTCGGTGGCGAGATAATAGCCGAAGTCCACTTCACGGGCTACGGACAGTGTGTTGTATTTTCCTATTTCAAGCATGATTGGATTTCAGACATAATCATATAAATGGGTTTGTGGCCTTTTCGTGGCCGATGGTGGTCGACGGGCCGTGTCCCGACAGGACGAGCGTGTCGGCAGGGAGCTTGAGCAGTTTGTCGCGCACGCTGCCCACAAGTGTGCGGGCATCGCCGCCGGGAAGGTCGGTACGTCCTACCGAACCTTTGAACAGCGTGTCGCCGGCGAGCAGAAACTTGCCCGTAGGGCTGTAAAGGCATATGCCGCCGGGGCTGTGCCCGGGAGTATGGATCACCTCAAGGCTGTCGGCACCGATGACGATGTGGTCTCCGTCGGAGAGTGGAGTGTCGATCACTACATTGTCTCCGACCGAACGCATACCGAATCGCATGGCCTGCTCGGCCAATGTATCTCCGAGAAAAGCATCGGCGATATGCGCACGCACGGGCACACCGTACTTGTCTTTCACATGATTGGCACCGAAGCAGTGGTCGAGGTGCATGTGAGTGTTCACCACGCCTGTGATACGCAGCTTATTGTCCTCGATATATCGGTCGAACCGGTCTGTCTCGGCGGCATCGGCCATACCGGGATCAACTACTATCGCCTCGCGGCTGTCCTCGTCGGATACCACATATGTGCATTCGCCGAAGGGGTTGAACACAAATTGTTTTACTTTGAGCATACGGGCACGTAAATGAGTTTCTTTGTCTCGTAGAACGGCTCGGCGAAAAATTCGTTGAGCATATATTCCATTACAGGATAACGCACATCGGCGCACTCCTGTTCAATATCGCCGCCTTTGAGACATATCAGGCCATTGGCATATATATTTGCCGCACGGGTGTTGCGGCTGATGTTGCGCACAGCTATCTTCACCAACTTGTCGAGTGGCATCACGGCGCGCGACACCACATAATCGAACTTGTCGTGGCACTCGCCTGCGTCGCCGTGGCGGAAGGTCACATTGGAGATACCCGCCTTGTCGGCCACATCGGCGGCCACACGCAGTTTCTTGGCTATGCGGTCGACGAGATGGAAGCGGCATTCGGGATAAAGTACAGCAAGAGGAATCCCAGGAAAGCCGCCGCCGGTGCCGAGATCCATGACCGATGTGCCCGAATCGAGCGAACCGAGGAATTTTGCGATCACGAGCGAATGCAGTATATGATTGGGCACAAGATTGTCGATGTCCTTGCGGGATATCACGTTGATCTTGGCATTCCACTCGGGATACAGGCCGCACATGATACGCAGCTGCCCGATCTGCCTGTCGGTGAGCGCCGGAAAATATTTAAGAATGAGGTCGATGTCCATAAACATATATTGAAAACGCCGCACGGGCTTACAAAGGTACACAAAAAATCCGATATTCCGCTTATTAAAAGAATAAAGCCGGGAACCTCACGGCGGCCGGCTTTACACAAATCAACTTATGAATTTATTTCCATTTGAAACGTTTTGAATCACAGGTCAATCAAATAATCCCAAAATTGTGTCATGTTATCTCTTTCAGAATGGCCTGCGGCCGCCATGGCCGCGCGGTGCTCCGGGAGGAGGCCCGTCGAATCCACGCGCGTTACGATCCTTAGGCATGTTGCCTTTGCCGAAAGTATTGAACTTGTAGGCGAAGGATACCATGAAGTATCGGCCGAGCGAATTGTAGCGCACGTCGCTGATATAGTTGGCATTGACTGTGCGGCGTATATTTGAGTTCTGCCGCAGCAAGTCGTATGCCTGAAGAGTGACGGTGGCATTGCGTCCGCGCAGGAATTCGTATGACAGGGATGCGTTCCACATCCATTTGTCCTCGTCATATCCGGTGGCATAACCCCGAGTAGCCGAGAACGAGAGGTCGGTATTGAGGATTATGCCTATAGGAGTCTCGTAGGTGGCATTGAACATACCCCCGTAAGTGTGTACGGTGCTGTTGCCGCTTGTCTGCACACTGTTGTGGACGGTCTGAAGGCTATAGCGGGGACGGATCTCAAACTCGAGCCTATCGGGACGGAACGCGATACCGAATGATTCGTTGGCAAGGAAAGAGCCTGAGCGGTTGCGCTCGCCGTTGTTGAAGCCTATCGAGTTGGAGTAGTATAGCATGAGGTGATTGTTGAAAGTCCACAGCTTGTTGCGGAAGGGGAAGGATACCATATTCATGGCGCGCAGGTTCCATACGCCGTTCACATTCTCGTATGTGGTGGTGCGTCCGCCGGTGACGGGATCGAAGGTGGTGCGCGACACTATGGAATTCTGCTCCACACGGGCGTTGAACATGGTCATTATCGAACGTTGGGCCTCGGCGTTGAAATTATGGAAACGCAGGCGCAGGTTGTGAGTGAATGTGGGATTGAGGTCGGGGTTACCGATCACTATATTGAGAGGATTGCTCATATCGGCCACAGGTTGCAGCTGCGCCATTGTAGGCTGTGAGGAGCGCCCTGCATAGTCAAGATTGAGGGCATGAGTCTTGGACGGTTTCCACCGGTACCGCAGGTATGGCGCAAAGTTCCATACCCAGCGCTCGGGGATATTGCGAGCCGAGTTGATGAGGTCAATCGACTTGGAGCGCTGCGGCACGAGCGACAGGCCTACGTCTATGCTCGATTTCTTCTGCACGTGCTTGAAGCCGGCACGGATGTCCTGATTCATGTAGTCGTTGCGGAAGCGGTTTGAAAGGTTTTCGCTGAACACAAGTTCCGGATCGATGATGGCCGGACCGTCCCAACCTTCCGGAAAACTTACGGGATGGTCGTATGTGAGCTTGTCGGCATTGTTCCAGCGATACTGGAAGCGGTAGGCGAAGTTGAGAAAGTTGCCGTTGGCCGGATTGCCTATGGGTTCGGTCCAGCTGAGACGGGCCGACACATTGTTGGTCCAGGTATGGTTGTCGGCAAACTGGTCGTAAAGATCCACGGAGTCGTTGACCTGATAGAACTTGTTCCACGAATAGTTGTCGGCACGCTCGCGCACATTGCTGAGACTGTAATTGGCGAAAACCGAGAAAGATCGGCCGGGTCGTGAGCGGAACCTATGATTATAGATGAGCGTGCCGCCGAATTCCCATGAATCGCCGTGCGAATGCTGCTCATTGATGGAGCGTGTGACAGGCGAGCGGAGAGCGTCGCCGGCCGATGTGAGCGACGAGTCGGCCGACCACGAGTTGGCATGGTTGTAGCTCATGCGTGGACGGAAGTCGAAGGTATTGAGCGAGTCGGGCTTCCACTGTATCCGGAAGTCGGCACGTACATTATTGCCCATGTCGCGTGCGCGCTTTCCCGAGCTGAGATATGATGTGGAGTCGACAAAGAGATACTGCCGCTCCGACTGCTCGGTGGTGTAACGGTCGGAGCGCGAATACATGACATTGCCTCCCACACGAAACTTCTCCTCGTTGCCGACATTGAAATTGAGACCGAGAGCCTGCGACTTCGTGATGCCGTTGGAGCCGCCGAAACCGCGGAAACGTCCGCTCATGCCGTCGGTGAAGCCGAGATCATTGACATTGTTGATGGAGCCGAGCAATGTTATCTGATTGCCATTCCAGAAACGGTTGATATTGAAATTTCCCTTGTAGCGGTCATCTGTGCCATAGCCGGCCTCGACGTTGCCGAACCAACCGTTCTGCATGCCTTTCTTTACGGTAAGATTTATCACCGTCTCGTCCTCGCCGTCATCGACACCCGTTATACGGGAGAGGTCGCTCTTTCGGTTCACCACCTGCAGTTTCTCGACCATATCGACGGGCAGATTGCGCGAGGCCACGGTAGGATCATCGGCAAAGAATTCTTTTCCGTCGACAAGTATCTTGGTGACCGACTGACCGTTGGCGGTGATGGATCCGTCTGAGCCCACCTCTACACCGGGCAGGCGTTTTAGCAGATCCTCTACCACGGCGTTGGGACGGGTCTTATACGAGTCGGCGTTGAATTCCACCGTATCCTCTTTTACGGTTATCGGGGTACGGATACCCACCACAGTGGTTTCCTTGAGCATTATGGAGCTTTCTTTCAGCGTGATGTCGCCGAGAGCCACATTCTTGTCGGCAATACGCAGATTGTTGTATGCGTTCTCAAAACCCACATACGAGGTTTCGACAACATACCTGCCCGGCTTGATGCCGGGTAAAAGGAATTTGCCGCTCACATCGGTCACAGTACCTTTTACCACCGTGGAGTCCTTAGACGCCAACAGCCGCACTGAAGCAGATATAAGCGGCTCTCCCGCGGCATCGGTGACGCGCCCCGTGATGTTGGCGGCCTCTGCGAAAAGCGGGATGAGCATAATTAAGATGAGAGAGAGTTTTATACGTGTCATTATTCTGGTTGAATGATTACGTGTACAAAATTATGAATACGTCCTCACCCATGCAAGTTTAATAGACAAACAGGCGGATTTTGCCGACAAACGGCTTTTGCGCACCTATTGGCATTATATGGTCTGGCATCACGTTAATCAGTGTCAAAAATGTTATAATCGTCTGCCTGTTCGCAACTTTTCAAGCCCGTAAACGTATTAGTAGTACAACAAGCAACCAAGCAACAGCAGAAAGAAGTACAATTTGAATTAGTTTTTTCATAGGATTAGATTTTTAAGGTTTTTACGGACTGAGGCAATCGTGAGACTGCCTCTTTCTTTTTTAAGGATTGGACTAATAGTATTGTGCGAAATTTCTTAACTTTGCAGAAAAATAACTGCCATGAATTTACGTGTTTTCCTTTATATACTTTCCGGCCTTTGCTGGCTCGGCGGATATTGCGCCGTACCGACAATACCCCGGGACACTTCCTTCACAGCATATTCCACCGCAAAGAAAATACATAAGAGGCATCCCGAGGCGGTGCTTGCGCTGTCGGAGCTGCCCGATGGTGTATGCGAATATCGCGACGTAGTTTATGCCACTCTTCCACACACGCCTTACGGACGCCGCGAACTGCACGCCGACGTATTCCGCCCCGATGACGATATGCGTTATCCCGCACTGATAATGATCCACGGCGGCGGTTGGAACTCGGGCGACAAGTCGCTTCAGGCGCCGATGGCACAGCAGATAGCCGCCCGCGGATATGTCACCATCCCCATAGAGTACAGACTCATACCCGAGGCGCTGTATCCTGCCGGACTGCACGATGTGAAGACCGCGATACGTTGGGCGCGCGCCAATGCGGATCTTTACGGCATAGACCCCGACCGTATCGCGATATCGGGATGCTCGGCCGGGGCACAGCTCGCCACATTGGCGGGTGTGACCAACGGTTCGCTCCGTCACGAAGGCAAAGGCCCGTGGAGCGGCACATCAAGCAGAGTCCAGGCGGTGATCAACATGGACGGCATAGCCACTTTTGTATCTGAAAGCAATATCGCCGAAGCCCGCGACAGATATGAGAGCAAGGGCGAGCTGCCGGTGAACGCCCGGTGGCTTGGCGGCCTGTATGAAGATTCGCCCCACAACTGGGAGGAGGCCTCTGCTCTGCTGTGGGCCGGTGCGGAGTCGGCTCCGGTATGCTTCATAAGCAGCGGACTGCCCAGATATAGCGATGGCCGCGACCGGCTGGTGGAGATATACGAATCGCTGGGAATATATACCGAGCGCCACCGCATATCTGTGGATGTACACCCTTTCTGGTTCTTTCACCCTTGGGTCGATATCACCATAGAGCACGCGGTACGTTTCCTCGACCGCATGTTCAAGCCTGAAAAGGCCACCGGAAATATGCTTGGTCAAGAGTCTTTTTAACAATGGTTCATATCAGATGCCTTACCGTATACGAATAAATACGAAAAAGCCGAACTTCACAGCCCGGCTTCCTCTGTAAACCTTTATCTTAATCTAATACTATAAAAAACACACATGCAAAGATAATATCAATCAGCAGTTTATGCAACAGTAATCCGCAAAATTTAACACATATTAAGAGTCATATAAAGACCGCCAAAGTGGTTTTTACAACTCTTAACCATTTTAACATTTCCACATGCATAATTGGTCATAAAACAGTTGTTTTTAGATGGATTCAGTTGCATAATAGCCATATTGATTACACTTATCCATAAATGACAGAGCCTCATTTTACAAAAAAGTATTAACTTTGCTGATATGACAGAAAAAATTCAATCCGACGATTTCACCGTCGACGAAAACAAGGCCATTCTCACCAAAAGCTGGTTTCTGACAGCAGGCGAGACAGACGCCCGCGGCCTGATGCCTGTAACCCTTGTAGCAGCCCGGGCCATAGAGACAGCCACTGAACATGCCAATGTGCTCGGCATCGGATATGCCGATCTGAAAGAGCACAGAATGGGATGGGTTCTGGCTCGCCTCACCATCGAGATGATACGATATCCGCACATCAACGAGACATATACGATGTCGACATGGATAGAAGGTTACAACCGCAGGTTCAGCGACCGATGCTTCGAGATGACCGACGCTGAAGGCAATACCGTGGCGCATATCCGCTCCATGTGGGTGGCCATAGACATGGAGACGCGCACACTCGCCGACCTCGCACAAGTGGAGACAGACCTCTATCCGGTAGTCGACCGCGCATGCCCCGTGGCCAAAGACCGCGCCCCTATGATAGAAAAAGGCGCACCGGTGGAAACCGGCTCATATACATTCAAATACTGCGACATCGATTTCAACCGCCACGTCAATACCATAAGATATCTCGACCTTGTGCTGAACCTGCGCCCCCTCGAGTTCTATGACCGCAACGATATCGACCGGCTGTCGGTAAGTTTCGACCACGAATGCCATTTCGGCGAGACAGTAAGACTCATCTCCGGACCGGCGGCACGAGAGCCGGAATCCTCGGTGACCGAGATCCATGCCGGCGACCGCCGTGCTGTGGCGGTGAAGCTCCATTTCACTCCCCGCGAACGGCGGGAGTGACTGTATTAAACTCAATCTCACAGGCGCCGGCATATTCGCGCAGCAGCCGTACGGCGAGCTCCACCATATCAGTCTCGCCCATCTCCGACGGGCCATACATATTTATGGTCATCAACAGGCGCACAGTATCGGGCGACAGCTTGGTACGGTCGTTGTCGCTGGTGGGAGTGCCCACACCTCCTGCGGCGTCGCGGAACACCGGCAGACAGGCGATATTCAGCTGTCCGCGCCCGATGGCTTCGTAAGGCTCGCCCTCACGGCCAACTCCAAGTATGAGATCCCGACCTTCGATTCTGTCAAGGTCGAAACCTCCGATAGAGTGCCCGGTGACTATCGACAGCAGATTTATAAGATCGATCACGGCAAGCGACCGATATAGCTCCAGCCCCTTTACACAGCGACGGCACAACGCCTCAGCCGAAGGGCGATATCTGTTTGGCTCCTTGCCCAGTGCCTTGTATGCCGCACGCGTGGCGGCGATCGCAGGCCGCTTGTTTATCCCATCCATCGGCATGCCGTCGCGCAGAGTCCGGGCAGCCGCGTCTATCTCGGCCCACAGGGAATCGGATGTCGCATAGTTGCGCACACATGCCTCAACAACAATCACTTTAAGGCCGGGCGCCGCCTTGGCGACCTCGTCTGATATCTGTACATTGATTTTCATGACGGCAAAATTAACAAACAGCCGGCTAAAAAGCCCGACAAACCTCGGTTTTAACCAATTTTAAATATTGTGATTTCTTTTTATATCAAATAAGCCTTACCTTTGCGATGCAGAATAAAAACAGAGCGACGTGCGGAGACTCGGCCTTATCGGTGGAGTTTCTTCATTTTTTATTCTGTCATCACTTTTACAAATACAAAATATCACCTTAATATTAAATATTATGGCAATAACCTACATGACCCAGGAGGGTTATAAGAAAAAAATGGAAGAAATCGCTTACCTGGAAAGTGTGAAGCGACCCGAAATATCACGTGCCATCGCCGAGGCCCGCGACAAGGGCGACCTGAGCGAGAACGCCGAGTATGACGCGGCCAAGGAGGCACAGGGCATGCTGGAGATGAAAATCGCCCAGCTAAAGGATCTGGTGGCAAACGCCCGCATCCTCGACGAGACTAAACTGAACTGCGACGAGGTGCAGATACTCAACCGCGTGAAGATAAAGAACATCGCCAACGGCATGGTGATGGAATACACCATCGTGGCCGACTCGGAGGCAAATCTCAAAGAAAAGAAAATTGCATCGTCGACTCCCATCGCGCAGGGGCTGCTCGGCCACAGGATCGGCGATGTGGTGGAGATCCGAGTTCCGTCGGGCCTGATGAAATTCGAGATCATAGAGATTTCATTTTAACCGCACACAGCCATGGCATCGATATTCTCACGCATAGCATCCGGCGAGATTCCCTCGTACCGCGTGGCCGAGGACGACCGTCACTACGCCTTCCTCGACATCAATCCGGTGGCCGAAGGGCATGTGCTTGTGATCCCGAAACACGAGGTCGACTATATATTCGACCTCCCCGACGACGAGCTGGCAGCACTGCACGTATTCGCCAAGCGCGTGGCCGAAGCCGTAAAGCAGGCCATCCCCTGCACCAAAGTGGGCATGGCGGTGCTGGGACTCGAAGTACCCCACGCGCACATCCACCTTATACCGCTGCGCACCGAGAGCGACATGGACTTCCGCCGCCCCAAGCTGCAACTGACTCCCGAACGCATGAAAGAAATCGCCGACGGCATCGCCGCCCGCCTCAAGTAAGAAATACATGAAAAAAACATATATCGCCGCTGCCGCCGGTATCGCCATCATGCTCGGCGCATGCTCGCACAGCAACCCCGGATGGGGCATCGACGGACGACTCAACGACGGAGCCGACAACACCCTGTATATCGAAGGCTTCAACAACGGCAACTGGTATCTCGTCGACTCTGTGAAAGCTACCGAGGGCCGGTTTGAATACCGCGCGCAGGCGCCCGCACAATATCCCGACATAATGCGCCTCAACCTCGGGGGCAAGTACATATACTTTCCGATCGACTCGGTGGATGTGGTGAGCATAGTGTCCGACACTCTCGATTTCGACCGGAACTACACTCTCGACGGCACCGTACAGGCACGTACCGTAAAGAGCCTCGACAGCATCGTGGCCGCATCGCTCGCAGCCAGAGGCGCGGAGGCCACCGCAACCGATACGGATCTGAAGCGGGAACTGTTCAACAAGGCATTTGCCGACCCATCGGTGGCATCGGTCTATTACCTTATCAATAAATCGGTGGGCGGGCGGCAGCTGTTCAATCTCGCCGATGCCAACGACCTGCGTCTCTACGGAGCCGTGGCCCAGCGTTTCGCAACCGAGCGCCCCGACGATCCCCGCACGGCATACCTCGCCGCCGTATTCAAACGCGCGCGGCAGGGCAAGTATGGCACACAGCGGCAGATAGAAGTGCCCGAGACCGTACTGTTCGAGATAGAGCGCGCCGACGCCAAGGGTACGGTGCACAAGCTGAGCGAAGTCGCCGCCAAGGGCGGTGTGACCGTACTGAGCTTCACATCCTACGGCATGGAATCGTCACCGGCATACAACGCCCTGCTGTTCAAGATATATGACAAATACAAGGACGCCGGCCTGCAGATATATCAGATAGCCTTTGACGAGGACGAGACCTCATGGCGCCAGACTGCCGCCAACCTGCCATGGACGGCAGTATGGAACACCACCACCGGCGGCAACGAACCACTGGTAAAATACAATGTAGGCGTCCTGCCCACCACTTTCATAATCGATCGCAGCGGCTCGCTCGCCGAACGTGTGGCCGACCCGGCCCAGATAGAGAAAGCCGTGGCCAAATACATGTGATCATGAATCTGCACGATGAAGCGGTACGCGACGACCTGCGCCGCGCCGCCGACATCATGCGGCGCGGCGGGGTGATACTTTACCCCACCGACACCATATGGGGTCTGGGATGCGATGCCCGCAACTCCGAAGCCGTGCGACGCATATTCGATATAAAGCATCGCGCCGATTCCAAAGCCCTCATCACATTGGTCGACTCGCTCGCCATGCTTGACGCCACTGTCGAGGAAGTGCCCGAAGTAGCCGAACAGCTTATCGAGGCGGCAGTCGACCCAGTGACCATAATATACGACCGTGGCCGCAACGTAGCTCCTGAATTGCTTGCCCCCGACGGCAGCATCGGCGTACGCCTCACGCGCGAGGCATTTTCCGCCGAGCTATGCCGCCTGATGCGAGGACCGGTGGTATCCACATCGGCCAACATAAGCGGCGAGCCCGCCCCGCTTGATTTCGCCTCGATAAAGCCTGTAATAGTTGACGCCTGCGACCATGTGTGCGCAAGCCGCCGCGATGACCCGCCGGCGCCCAAGGCCTCGTCGGTAATCAAGATATCGGCGGGCGGCCTGTTCAAGATCATACGCAGATAGCCTATGGGGATCACCGCACGACTACGCAGCATATATGCCGCCAACGACATACTGATGTCGCTGGCGGGCATGTTGGCTTTTGATGTAGTGCGGTGGCTATACCTCCCGTCAACCCGGTCTGTGACGCTATACGACTGGATATTCCACAATCCGCACGTATGGAGAGCGCTCATCGCCATGCCGATAGTGATGGTGAGTTTCTTTGTCTTGTCGGGCTACTACAACGACGTATCGGCCAAAAGCCGGCTCGATGATCTGCGCAACTCGGCCGTAACGGCAGTGTTCGGTACCTTTGTGGTATATTTCGCGGCCATGATCGACGATTACCTGCCTCACCGCATCCACAACTACGAGCTAATAGCCGTGCTGTGGCTATGTCTTTTTGCTCCCGTATACACCGGTCGGGCGATCATAACAGCCATACGCCGCCGGCATCTGCGGCGCCGGGGAGGCTTGTACCGCTGCGTAATCGTCGGCAACAAGACAGACGCAGCCCGCATGCAGCGTCGCCTTGTACCGGACAACAGCCGCCTGATACCTATGTTTGAGGTAGTGGGACGCATATCACCGACCGAATCGCCCGCCGATATAGGTAAGGCCATAGAACGCATGCAGCTACAGGCCATCATTGTGATGCCCGTACCGGGCAGCGTACAGCACACTGTGGATCTTATCGGCCCCCTGCTGCGGTACGGCATAAACGTATATGTTCCGCTAGAGGTATATAACCTGATAACATCGCGCACCCGCATATCAGACGTGGCATCGGAACCGCTCATCGACATATCCCGTGCAAATATCCCGGCATCGACAGCCAACATCAAGCGGTTAAGCGATATAATAATCTCTGCTATAGCCCTGGTGGTGCTCGCGCCTGTTTATGCGGCGATAGCTGTGGCGGTAAAACTCGATTCACAGGGCCCGGTTTTCTACACACAGCAGCGTGTAGGAAGATTCAAACGCCCGTTCCATATCATCAAATTCCGCACCATGACGACCGACGCCGAGGCCGATGGTCCCCGCCTGAGCAGTCCCGGCGACACGCGGATCACCCGCACAGGCCGGTTTCTGCGCAAATACCGTCTCGACGAGCTGCCACAGTTTCTCAACGTGCTGAGGGGCGACATGTCGCTCGTAGGCCCGCGGCCCGAACGCGAATATTATGTGAACCGCATAATCGAGAAGGTGCCCTACTACTCGCTGGTGCATCAGGTGCGCCCGGGCATAACATCATGGGGAATGGTGAAATACGGCTACGCCTCCGATATCGACCAGATGATAGAACGCTTGCCATACGACCTGCTGTATCTCGAAAACATATCATTCGGCGTAGACATAAAAATACTCTTCCATACATTCGCAACCGTCATGACAGGCAAAGGCCTGTAAGCTCCATAAATAAAAATGTCGCAGAAATATATACACAACAATCGCTTCAACGACATGTTCATGCGTTTTCTCGTGTGGCGCGAGCATCACATATCGGAACGCACTTTCCTGATATTCCTGGCTCTGCTTGTGGGCGTTTTCGGCGGCCTGGCGGCCCAGCTGCTCAAATTTCTCATCCACACCATATCGTCGGCGCTCACCTCGCATATCGACCTTCGGTCGGGCAACTATCTGTACATACTGCTGCCCACACTCGGCGTGGTGATCACCGCCCTGTATGTACGATATGTGGTGAAGGACAACATAAGCCACGGTGTGACCCGCGTGCTATGGGCCATATCGCAGAACAAGAGCCGCCTCAAGCGCCACAATATATACACATCGGTTGTGGCATCATCGGTAACCATCGGCTTCGGCGGATCGGTCGGAGCCGAGGGTCCCATCGTATACACAGGCGCAGCCATAGGATCCAACCTCGGCTCGATGTTCCGCATGTCGCCCAAGATTCTCATGATACTCGTGGGCTGCGGCGCTGCCGCCGGCATCGCCGGCATCTTCAAGGCTCCGATAGCAGGCATGCTGTTCACCCTCGAAGTGCTGATGCTCGACCTCACCACCGTGTCGGTTATGCCACTGCTTATCTCGGCCATCACCTCGGCTACCATCGCCTACATGTACACGGGCTACTCGTTCGAGTTCTTCTTCGTGCAGAGCGAGGATTTCTCGGTGGCAAAGATTCCTCTCGCCATCGGTCTCGGAGTGGTATGTGGTCTGGTATCACTGTATTTCACCCGAGTCATGAACATGATGGAGAATTTCTTCGGCCGATTCAAGAACCATCCGTGGCTCAAGACTGCCATAGGCTGTGTGATACTCTCGGGGCTTGTGTTCCTGTTTCCGCCGCTCTACGGCGAAGGCTACGACTCTATAATGGGACTGCTTGCAGGCGACCCCCGCTCGATAGTCGACGGCTCGATATTCTACAGCGACGGCTCGCATGTGTGGTTCATCATACTCTACATCGCCCTTATCGTGCTCATGAAGGCCTTCGCCACATCGGCCACAAACGGAGCCGGCGGCGTGGGCGGCACATTCGCCCCGTCGCTCTACGTGGGATGCATGGCCGGCTTCCTTTTTGCATACGCCTACAACATGCTGGGATTCGACATAGTGGTGTCCAACAAGAATTTCGCTCTGATAGGCATGGCCGGCGTGATGGCCGGCGTAATGCACGCCCCCCTCATGGCCATCTTCCTCACCGCCGAACTTACCGGCGGCTATCACCTGTTCCTGCCGCTGCTCATCGTGTCGACCATATCGTACGGCACCATCAAGATATTCGAGCCATACTCGCTGTATACCATGCGTCTGGCCAAACAAGGCAAGCTGCTCACCCATCAGAAAGACAAAACCGTACTCACTCTGCTGAAGATGGACTCGGTGATAGAGACCGAATTCATCAGCGTGCGCCCCGAGATGACCCTCAAGGAAATGGTGGACGTGATATCGAAATCAAACCGCAACCTCTTTCCGGTTCTAAACGCCGCCGGCGAGCTGCAGGGCGTGGTGCAGCTCGATGACATACGCAACATAATGTTCCGCCCCGACCTGTACCGCAAGATGAACGTGGCCTCGTTCATGACCATGCCCCCCGCCAAACTGCTGATAGGCGAGCCGATGGATTCGGTGATGCATAAGTTCGACCGCACAGGTGCCTGGAACCTTCCCGTTGTCGACGAAGCCGGCCGCTACTACGGCTTCATCTCCAAGAGCAAGATCTTCAACTCCTACCGCCGCGTCCTCCGCCACTACTGCGACGACTGAAACCTCAAGTTAAATTATGACATACCCACAAGTTCCTTATAAAATATATTTGCTAATAAAATTCATGCCGGAAGCAGATAATTTTTTGGCGGATTGGCGAAAAAGTCGTAAATTTGCAGGCCATTACGACCATGGCGCCCTACCAGCGCCGATAAATCGTCTGAATATTAAAGCTATAACGTTATACTAAAATGAAAAAAGACATCCATCCCGCCAACTATCGCGAAGTTGTGTTCAAAGATATGTCGAATGAAGAGACTTTCATCACCCGCTCGACTATCGCCACCCGCGAGACAATCACCATCGACGGTAAGGAATATCCCCTGGTGAAGCTCGAAATCACCAGCTCGTCGCACCCCTTCTTCACCGGCAAGCAGAAGCTCGTCGATACCGCAGGCCGCGTCGACAAGTTCATGAGCCGCTACGGCAACCGTGGCAAGAAGTAATTCTGCCTCCATCAAGCGCCGGGAGCACGCGCAATGAATTCAGCTCCACGTGCGTAAAATGCATAAAAATACCCCGAAGCCAAGTGTTTTCGGGGTATTTTCGTATCCGCGGGCAATATTTGCGGCTTTTTTGAGTTATATACTTGTCAATCTATCTACGAATGAAAGCAATACGCAATATAACTCTCCTTATCATGGCCGTGCTGATGTCGATACCTGCCTCGCAGGCGCAGGCCAACGGCATCAAAAATGAATTCAACCCCATACAGACGGGTGTGACGTCGCTGAGTATAGCCCCCGACGCTCGCGGCGCCTCGATGGGCGACCTCGGTGCGGCTACCGACCCCGACGCCAACTCGCAGTTCTGGAATCCGTCGAAGTATGCATTCGCTTACTCCAACGCATCGGTAGCACTGAGCTACACCCCATGGCTGCGCAAACTCGTAAACGACATCTTTCTGGCCAATCTGGCCGGCTACTGGAAGCTCGGATCGCAGGACAATCAGGCTCTGAGCGCCTCGCTGCGGTATTTCTCGCTTGGCGAGGTGACCTCAAACAACGGCGTGGACGATATAACACAGAGCCTCAACCCTTACGAGATGTCGTTTGACATCGGCTATTCGCGCAAGCTGTCGGAGAAATTCTCTATGGGCGTGGTATTCCGCTACATATATTCCGACCTCGGATTCTCCGAGTCTTATGCGGGCGACCAGTCGACGGGTGCCTCGGCATTCTCGGCCGACATATCGGGCTATTTCACCACCTACCCCATGGTGGGTCGCAGCGAATGCCAGTGGTCATGGGGCTGGAACATCTCCAATATCGGCACAAAGGTAGCCTACAATCAGGGTGAGGATCCGGCTTTCCTGCCCACCAACCTGCGTATCGGTACCTCGTTCACATTCCCGTTGGCCGATTATCACAACCTTGCCATCAACCTAGACGCCAACAAGCTGCTCGTACCGGCCCGTCCGCGACAGGTGGACTATGACATGAACACGCCCGAAGGACAGAAAGACTATGCCGACGCACTGGCCAAGTGGGAGGATATGTCGCCATTCACGGGTATATTCAAATCGTTCTCCGACGCCCCGGGCGGCATGAAAGAAGAGCTGCGCGAGATAACATGGAGCCTCGGCGCCGAGTACAGCTACAACAGCCAGTTTTTCCTGCGCGCGGGCTATTTCTACGAGAACGAGTTCAAGGGCAACCGCCAATACTTCGCCATGGGCGCGGGTTTCTCGCTCAATGTTGTGCGCCTCGACGCATCATATATGTTGGCCACGGCCCAGTCGTCGCCTCTCGACCAGACCCTGCGCTTCACTCTGTCATTTGACATGGACGGCCTCAAAGACCTGTTCGGCGGCAGAAGAAGATAAGACATCATAAACTGCATACACGACAGGCACGGAAAAATTCCGTGCCTGTCGTGGTTCTTTATGGTTGAATGCGGCTACGCTTACTGCGCCGCGTAGCCGAGCACGGTAGGCGACTCTACATCGACCCCATACTCTTTGGCGCGCATCAGGATAGCGCGAGCAAGTTTAGGCTTCAGCTCTTCGGGACAATATCTGAAGTAAGCCTCGGCGGCACGTACATGCGCCGCATCTGGCATCGGATATTCACGCCTTTCGGGCAACCCGAATATATCGTCGGGCAGAACTTTTCGTTCATCGTGCGTCAATATGTCTTTCATAAACCTTGAATCTTTGCAGTAAAACGCCGAATATGGCCTTAAAGTTGGCCATATCGTCTAAAATATTATAACAGGTCGAAAAAATTTAGTAAATTTGCAAGCTCGCCATGCCTATGGACGCGAGCCTACATAAACCTACATTTTTCACCTTTTATGGCTGAAATCAAGATAACAGGCGTGATGCGCTCGGGCGCTTTCTCGCCCAACCATATCGGCAACGACGCCACAATATTCAACCTTGTGGCCGAACAACTGCGCAAGCGCGGCTGCATAATCAACATATGGTCGGAGGAGCAGTTTATCTCGGGCGAGGCCCACATAGAGCCGGTAGTGCTCAACATGTGCCGCGAGCCGCGGTCGATAGAGCTGCTGCAGAAACTCGAGGACGCCGGCACGTTGGTCATCAACTCGGGATACGGTATCGAAAACTGCACCCGCGAGCGCATGACCCGCATACTGATGGGCTCGGGGATTCCCTACCCCGACAGTTTCATAGCCGACACAGACGAAGTGGTAAAAGACCGATTGCAACGCGCCGGTATCACACGATGCTGGATAAAGCGAGGTGAGAGCCATACCAAACACCGCGAGGATGTCACCTATGCACGCCACGCGCAGGAGGCTCAGGAACTGTTGCAGGAATTCTTTCTGCGCGGCATAAAACGTGCCGTCATCAACCGCCATCTAGAGGGCGACCTCGTGAAATTCTACGGTGTGGCCGGCACACCCTTCTTCTATTGGTTCAATCCTTTCGAGGCCGGCCACTCCAAATATGGCGCCGAGGCAATCAACGGTCCGTCGCACCAACTGCAATTTGACGTGGAGGCACTAAAACGCCACTGCGCCCGCGCCGCCGACGTACTCGACATCAAGATATACGGCGGCGACTGCATAATATCGGAGACCGGCGAGATACGCATCATCGACTTCAACGACTGGCCGTCGTTCGCACCCTGCCGTGCCGAGGCCGCCCCGGTGATAGCCCGAATGGTGATCAACGAGATCAAACACCGCGACAAATAAACCTACCCTCCGGACACTATATACCTAATGGCTTCGTTTAACAAGATAAAGGACAAGGTGGTGAATGGCGGCGGCCTGTTCACGTTCCTGCGCTCATCAGTCGCCGCACAGATAGCGTCGTGGACCGACATGGGCATCCGAATGGTATTCTACTCGTTCGTATTCGCGGCACTCGAGCCGTTCTACCGCTCCAACCTGTCGGTAGCCGTCGGAGCACTTGTGGGGGGGATAGTGAACTGCTGCATCAACTATCGTTTCACATTCCACGCCAAGGGGCAGAGTGTCAAGGCCGTGGGGGTAAAATATCTGTTGGTATGGACGGGCAGCCTGCTGCTCAACATGTACGGCACCACATTCGCGGCAATGATGCTGTCGCGGTGGCAGTGGCTCATAAACCTCGGATTCAAGCCCGACGGCATATTCGCGGCTTCCACACTTATGGTATCGCTGATAGTGTCATTGGCCTGGAACTTTGTGCTCCAGCGCAACTTTGTGTACCGACCCTCCCCATTCGACCGCTACGCCATAGCATTCATCGATTTCTTCTCAACCGGAAAACGCCGCCGCGCCTCCGACGGCGGCATCTCAAAGACATAATGGAACAGAAAAGTACATTCAACAAGATGCGCGACGCCCTGCAACAGGGCATCTACGCTGTAATCAATCCATTCGTGCGGCTGCTTATCCGCATGGGGGTCACCCCCAACACTGTAACCACAATCGGACTGCTCGGCAACCTCGCGGCTGCCGCCATATTTGTGTATGCCGCCCTCACCGCATGGCCCGGCGAGCTGCATTACGGCCTGGTGACTCTGGCAGGCGCCGTGACTATCGCCTTCTCTCTCTTCGACATGCTCGACGGACAGGTGGCACGCCTCGGAGGCATGACATCGCGGTTCGGAGCCCTGTACGATTCGGTGCTCGACCGCTATTGCGAACTGCTCACTTTGGGCGGCATAGCCTATTACCTCATCTGCACCGGATATGCATGGGGCGCGCTTATCACCTTCCTCGCCCTCATCGGGTCGGTAATGGTAAGCTACGTACGCGCCCGCGCCGAGGGGCTCGGCATCGAGTGCAAAGTGGGCTTCATGCAGCGTCCCGAGCGCGTGGTGGTCACAAGCCTCGGAGCACTTGCCGCCGGTATCACCGGCATGAGCGCCGACCCCATGAAGTTCGATGCCATGTATATCCTTATCGTGGCCATGGGCATAATCGCCGTGCTTGCCAACATAACAGCCTTCGCACGTGTGGCCCACTGCCATAAAGAGCTGAACAAGACTAAATGACTCCTGGCGCCCACAAGAAAACGACACTGCTGCCGTCATTGCGCGAAGGCATGCTGATGGTGGTCTGTCTGGCCGTATGGCTTGGCGTGACGGTCTTGTGCATAGGCTTCCGTCCCGAGCACCTGGTAATGGCCGTATTGCTCGCCGCACTGTTCACAGCCAACCCGTCCACACGCCGCATAGTGGTGGCGCTCGTGCCGTTCGCACTCTTCGGCATAAGCTACGACTGGATGAACCTGCTGCCCAACTACAAGGTGAATCCGGTGGACATACAAGGCCTGTACGAAACCGAGAAAAGCCTCTTCGGCATCACCGCGGCATCGACCGAGGTGCTTACGCCCAACGAGTTTTTCGCAATACACCACTCAGCGGTCATGGACGCTTTGGCCGGATTCTTCTACCTGTGCTGGGTACCGGTACCCATTCTCTTCGGGCTGTGGCTCTACTTCGACGGCCAACGCCGCGAGTATCTGCACTTTGCCATGGTATTCCTGTTTGTCAACCTGCTCGGTTTCGCGCTATACTACGTGCATCCTGCCGCTCCGCCGTGGTATGTGGCATCCCATGGATTCGATTTTATCGAAGGCACACCGGGCGAGGTAGCCGGCCTTGGACGGTTTGACGAACTCACCGGCCTGGGCATATTCCATGGCCTGTATGCCCGCAACGCCAATGTATTCGCCGCCATGCCGTCGTTGCACTCAGCCTACATGCTCATAGCCTTCATATATTCGCTGCGCGCCCGGTGCCCGCTGTGGATGCGGCTGGCCTGCGCCGTGATATGCATGGGCATATGGTTTACAGCCGTATACACCTCACACCATTATATCCTCGACGTATTGGGAGGAATCGGAGTGACACTGGCAGGATACCTCATATTCGAATATGTGCTGATGGCCATTCCGGCTTTCAGACGATTCACCTTCCGCTACGCCACCTATATAAGTCCTGAAAAAGCCTGAGAAGAATGTTTGCAGACCTCAAGAAACAATACCGACAGTCGCTCAAATCGATGGATACGGAAGAAGGCATCGATCTGGCTTTCTACCGTCCGATAGGTTTCGCATGGGCCTACCTGTTCCGCAAGCTCGGCATCAGCCCCAATGCCGTGACCATCGTCTCCATAATACTTGGCGTCGCCGCCGGCATATGCTTCTATTACGACAGCCTCGCCATAAACTGCATAGGCATGCTGCTGCTGATATGGGCCAATTCGTATGATTCGGCCGACGGCCAGCTCGCCCGCATGACCGGACAATACTCACCCCTCGGCCGCATACTCGACGGGCTGAGCGGCGATCTGTGGTTCATAACCATATACGCCGCCATATGCCTGCGAGAGGATACCTTCTCGCCGTTTTTCGCCTCGCATCCATGGCTTATATGGGTAATAGCCGCAGTCACAGGTGTATGCCATGCCAAGCAGGCCGCGATGGCCGATTATTACCGGCAGTTCCATCTGTTTTTTGTCAATGGCAAAGGAGGCAGCGAGCTCGACCGGGCCGATGAACTAAAGCATAAAGTAGCACAGCTGTCGTGGCGTCGCGATTTCTGGCACAAGATAACACAGACATTCTACACTCAATACACCGTAAACCAGGAGGCATGGACGCCGGCCATGCAGGCTTTGCGCCGCGAGATAGCCCGCAAGTGGCCCGACGGCGATTTTCCGCCCGAATTCAAAGCCCGGTTCCGCTTGCTGAGTCTGCCACTGATGAAGTATACCAACATATTGTCTTTCAACTGGCGCACGATCGCCCTGTTCACCTCGCTTTTCATAGGGCAGCCATGGCTCTACTTCATGTTTGAGCTTGTAGTGCTCAACGCCCTTTTGGTGTACATGATGCGCCGGCACGAACGCCTGTGCCGCACGCTGATTGCCGAAATAAAGGAGGGCCGGTATGATTGATGGCATCATCTTCGACTACGGAGGCACAATCGACTCGCGCGGCGACCATTGGAGCGAAGTGATTTTCGACCAATATACCGCGCTTGGCTTGCCGGTAAGCTACGAACAATTCCGCCCGGCCTACGTAGAGGGCGAACGGGCCCTCGCCCGCGAGCGCGTTATAATGCCATGGCACAATTTTCACGACGTGATGCTGCGCAAAGTGGCCGTGCAGATGTCGTATCTTGCCAATCAGGTATGTGGCGACATTGATGCCGGGAAGACAACCACACTAATAGCCGACCGATGCTACGATGCCGCCCGCACAGCCGTTGCCGAGGCACGCAGTGTGCTCGAGGATCTTGCCGACCGCTTACCCCTCGCATTGGTGAGCAATTTCTACGGAAATATCGACGAGGTGCTCCGCGACTTCGGCATCCGGCATCTGTTCCGCGGTATAGCCGAATCGGCCGTATTGGGCATCCGCAAGCCCGATCCTCGAATATTCACCGTGGGCTGTACAATTCTCGACCTTGAACCGAAAAACATACTCGTAGTCGGAGATTCACTGAGCAAGGACATTGCCCCGGCGGCCTCGATAGGCTGTGCTACCGCATGGATACGCGGGCGCCAGTGGCGCGGCGACACTATCCCCCACGACGCGCCCCAAAGCCATAGTCTATCCGATATTCCAAATATCATCGAGTTTTTTTAAGCCCAGCATACATAAATGTAAAATTACTGATATCAGATCATTAGCATCGCAGTTATGTTAAAAAGACATGTTGTATAGCATATTTTTCAAACTTTTTATAACTTTGCGGCGTTGAAATATCAAAAGGTACAGCTAAAGACTGATTCAAAAAAAGATTGTTTAACCCAAAACTACTGTTATGCTGAGATGGTTTAAAAAGGCCATTGAATGGTACTGCGAGACCAGTGCCCACGTGTACGACCACGAATGACCGCAGACTACAGTCTACAAGACGATATTCAAATTAACTTCAACAAACAACACGCCCGACATTATGTATGCCGGGCGATTATCATTATATAGGGGATTCTCAGCGCAGGCGCGAGTAGGAATATCCGAAGCGCTCGAATGCGGCCCGGTCGAGATCCTCTCGATCGGCCGGATTGGCGATGGATATTAGCAACTTGGCGCGTTCGGGCAAGGAACGGCCGCGCAGATCCACCGCTCCGTGCTCGGTGACTACATAGTTTCCCTGAAAGCGGGTTGTTGCCACACCGGCGCCCGGAGTGAGCACAGGCTTGATCTTGCCCATGCCCTTGGTTGTGGTGGATGTCATGGCAAGGAACGAGCGGCCGCCCTCGCTGCGCGAGGCGCCGTAAACAAAGTCGTGCTGGCCGCCGATGCCCGAGAAAATGCGAGTGCCTATCGACTCGGCGCATATTTGTCCGGTAAGATCGATTTCGAGGCAGCTGTTTATGGCCATCATACGCGGATTCTGAGCAATTATGAAGGGATCATTTGTCCACGCCACATCCTTGAATATCATATCCTTGTTGTAGTCCATAAGATCGTAAAGACCACGAGAGCCAAGAGCGAGACAGGCCACCGACTTGCCGGGCATGACTTTTTTGAGCGAATTGTCAATCACACCCTTTTCAATCAGCGGCAGCACTCCGTCGGTCATGGCCTCGGTATGCAGTCCCAGATGCTTGTGGCCGGCCAATGCACGGATCACAGCGTTGGGGATACCGCCCACGCCTATCTGTATAGTCGCGCCGTCGGGTATCAGCTCGGCGATTGCGTTTCCGATAGCCATTTCCACCGGGCCGGGCTGAGGGGTCGGAACCTCGACAAGAGGATCGTCGACGAGCACGGCGGCGGTGAGCTGAGATACGTGCACCAACGGGTCGCCGAAGCTGTAAGGCATGTGCGGATTTATCTGCGCTATTACGGTGCGGGCGCATTTCATGGCAGATGTGGCCAGATCGGCGGATACGCCGAAACTCACATAGCCGTCCTTGTCAGGAAGCGAGCAGTTGAGCAGACACACATCCACAGGCCAGGTGCCGTCGCGGAACAGAGCGGGCACCTCGCCCAGAAAGCGGGGCGTAGTGGCTCCGTAGCCCTCGCCTATCCATCGGCGCACATTCGACGACACGAAGCATGTGTCGACAAGGAACGAATCCTTGTATTCGGGTTTGCAGTAAGGTGCCTCGCGGTCGGTGACGGAGAATCCCGAGTACAGCACCACATCGCGCAGCTCATGGCCGCGGCGGGTCATGGCGGCCACAAGCGTCTCGGGCACGGATGTGCTGCCCTGTATGAACACATGGTCGCCGCTCTTGATGAGCTTGACGGCCTCGTCGGCCGACATAAGGTTGGGGATAGCTGGCATGACTTAAGCTTTTCAGGTGGTTACGGGATGATCGCGGTGGAATGACTCGAGACGCGAACGCAGGCGCTCGAAAGTAGCGGGGTCGTTGAGCATCGATACACATACACGCAGACCTTCCTGGCGACTGCCTGTAGAGGGGAGCGATATGGTCGACACACCGTAGCGCAGAAGATCTTTCTGCAGGTCGGTACCCTTTATGCCCGGGTAACCCACGGTGAAGAAAAATCCGTCGGAAATGGGACGGTCGCCGTCGCGGTCGTAGACGATATGGAAACCGTTGTCGGTGAAAGCCTTCTTAGCCAAACCGGCACGTCGTCCGTACTCGCGGGCCTCGTCGACAAAGTCGAGCCGGCCGTCGACAGCAGCCTTGAACATCTCGGCAAGGCCGTACTGCACCGAATGGGCCACACCCGACGACGCGCAGTAAAGCACGCCGAAGGTGTATGCGTCGCCAAATGCGGGCATGTCATAGAAACTGCGCAGATAGTCGTATTGGCGGTCGTACAGGCCGGGAGTCATGCACACTACCGCTATGCGCTGTCCGGCATAGCTGAATATCTTCGAAGCCGATACAAGCAGCAGACAGTTGGATGTATATCGGGCTACAGTAGGCACGAACGGCGCACAGTATGGTACGCCGTAGCGTACGCGGAAGTCCATGCCCATATATGCGTGATCCTCTACTATCACAACATCATGCTTGTCGGCCATGCGGGCAAGTATGCGGTACTCGGTGTCGGTGAGGTTGAACCATGCCGGATTGTTCGGATTGCTGTATACCATGGCCGTGATATTGCCCTTGGAGAGCACTTCGTCGAGGCGTGCTTCGAGAGCTTCGCCGCGGCAGTCGTATATGTCGAGCGACTGCTGCTTCACACCGAGGAGTTTGGCCTGATGATGCTGTGCCGGGAAACCGGGGTCGAGGAACAGCAGAGTGTCGCGACCCGGCAGGCGCTGGGCCAACAGCAGGAACAGCGTGAAGGTGGCCTGCATCGAGCCTACGGTAGGCACGATGCAACGTGGCGGAATGTCAATGTCAAGGAATGCCTTGAGGAATGCCGAGGCATTATCTTTGAGCGGCTTTACGCCGGCTATGTTTGGATATTGGTTGGCGATGCCCTGCAACAGGGCGGCGCGCTCGGCCTCTATGCCTATCTGCGAGGCGGGGAGACCGGGATTGCCCATCTCGAGATGCACGAACGAGTCGCCGAGATGAGCCTCAAGACGATTGGCCAAGGCCAGAATCTGGCGTATGGTGGCCGACGAGATATCATCGATATTCATCGCCGACATCTCTTTTTTAAGAAATTCTGCCGATACGGGTTGCATGATGACGTGACGATGGTTTATGACTGACTTTTGGAATATTCGAGACCGGCATGAAATGCGGCCAGATTGTCGCTTACGATCTTCTCGCCCTTGGAGGCGAATATCGTGGCGATGCTCTGCTCGAGCACATCGACCGGCAACCCTACATATGGTGCGGCGGCACCGAGCAGCGCCATGTTGGACGAACGCGGCGATGCCACTTCGCGGGCTATGGCCTCGGCGGGGAGAGTCACCACGCGTGGCAGTGCCGCCAGCTCGGCCATCACAGCCTCAATCTCGGGGTAATCGGGAATATTGACAAACGGCTCGGTGGATGTGATCACGCGACCCTCGGGAGCGAGCAGATGTACATACCGCAAGGCCTCCATCGGTTCGAGCGATATTATGAGGTCGACCTTTCCCGAGGGAATAAGGTCGGACGCTATGGGATCGGAACTGAGACGCAGACACGACATCACGTCGCCGCCGCGCTGGCTCATGCCATGCACTTCGGCCTGCTTCAGATAAAGGTTGCGGCGCAGGGCTGCCTCGCCGAGAATGGTAGCGATGGAGAGGATGCCTTGTCCTCCTACGCCGGCCAGTATTATATCGGTTTTCATGTCTTTATACTTCGTGATGTGTTGTGTTTTATTTGGTTTTGGCTTTTGCATGGCGGCGCGCCGTCTGTATGCATTCGCGGCGTGCGATTATTACCGACAGGCCGTTGTATGACATCTCGGCGGTAAACAGCGCCTTCATGTCCTCGAACTTCTTGGGCAGGGAGTCGATGGTGTGCAGATGCCCGGGGTCGACGCCGAGCCCGAGGCATATCTCCTCGAGTTTGCCGGTGCCCTGCGAGTCCTGGCCGCCGGTCATGCCGGTAGTGAGGTTGTCGGATATTATCACCGTTACGGGCGAGTTCTCGTTTACGGCGTCGAGCAGACCGGTCATGCCCGAATGGGTGAATGTGGAGTCGCCTATGATTGCCACAGCAGGATGCTGGCCGGCATCGGCGGCACCCTTGGCCATGGTTATCGACGCGCCCATGTCGACGCATGTATCGATGGCGTTGAAAGGCGAGAGAAAGCCGAGTGTATAGCAGCCGATATCGCCGAATACCTTGGGCGACTCGAAGCCTTCGAGAGCGGCGTTGAGTGCGGCATACACGTCGCGGTGGCCGCAGCCCTGGCAAAGAGCCGGAGGACGCGATGTGACATTGGCGGCACGGGGACCCTCCACCGGCCGCAGACCCGCATAGTCGGGCAGCAGGGTGGCCACGGCGGCAGCCACTGAGTCGGGCGTGAGCTCGCCGTCGGTGGGAATCACACGGTCACGTTTTCCGTATATCTTCGGGCCGCAGTCGAGCAGGCCGCGCAGAGAATCTTCTATCACGGGCTGTCCTTCCTCGGCCACGAGTATGGCGTCGCACATGCCGGCAAGTTCGGCGACAAGCTTGCGGGGCACGGGGTACTGTGAGATCTTGAGCAGAGGCAGCGGGCACTTGCCGCCGAAAGCTTCCTGCACATAGTTGTATCCGATACCCGACGCTATTATGCCCAGACGGCGGTCGGTGCCGGAGACAAGACGGTTGAACGGCGATGCCTCGGCGAGCGCCTCCATATTGTCGCGGTCGGCAAGCAGTTGACGGTAACGCACGCGCGAGTTGCCCGGCATGAGCACCCACTGGCGGTGATTGGCCGGATACGACTTTTCATTCTCGGCCATAGCCTCGCCGGCTGTCTCCACCACTGCACGCGAATGCGACAGGCGGGTGACAAGGCGCAGCAGCACCGGTATCTTCATGCTTTCCGACAGTTCGAATCCGTAACGGGCCATGTCGTACGCCTCCTGCTGATCGCTCGGCTCAAGCGTAGGAATAAGGGCAAATCTGGCATAGAAACGCGAGTCCTGCTCATTCTGCGACGAATGCATCGAGGGGTCGTCGGCGGCCACCACGATAAGACCTCCGTTGGCGCCGGTCATGGCCGAGTTCACAAACGGATCGGCGGCAACATTAAGACCCACATGTTTCATCGATACGATGGCGCGCTTGCCGCAGTACGACATTCCGAGCGCTTCCTCCATGGCTGTCTTTTCGTTACTTGACCAATGTGAGTGTATCTTGCGTTCGCGTGCTGTCGGGTTGGACTGCACATACTCGAGAATTTCGGTAGAGGGCGTACCGGGATAAGCATATGCACCCGAAAGCCCCGCGTCGATGGCTCCCAAGGCAAAAGCCTCGTCGCCAAGCAGTAGTTTCTTAGTTTTCATGACAGGTTAGGCAGGTTAGACGGCAAATAATAGCCGCTTGCAAATTTAACCATAACCCGCCTTATTTCAAAGCGCCCGGTCTATGTTATAAAACATACGGTTTTTAACGTTCCAATATGGCTGTCTTAATTCTTTGCTCGATATCTTCCGGCCCGACATCATATAACGGCTCAAGGACTGAAAAACCGGCATCCTTCACAAACCGATCGGAACGTGTCAACAGTGACATGAGATTTTTGGATTTCAACTTATGATCTGAGTATCTCAAAGCAATTTCCATCATCTCGAAGAAATTTTCGCCGGCTTCAAGCAAAGAATATATATCGTAATAGTCTCTGAACTTACTGCGGCGTAGCATCACCTCCATTTTCATTGCCCCGATCGATGTCCTGTCTGCCAATCGGATATTGTTAAGACATGGAATCTCCTCCTTAAGAGGCGATCGGTTCGGATTTGCATAAAATGACACTTTTACGCCATCAACAATAAATTCCACATGGTCGATGTCGATGATTTCGACCCTCTCAACTGTCCCTATTGTCTCCAACTCCTTCTTTATGGCCGGCCAATCCACTTCTCTTTTATCATTTTTGGATTTGCGCCAGTTCATAAAGTCAAGAACCTCACTAAGGCGCGTGCCTAATTGCAAAGACAGGGCGGTGCCACCCGCAAGCACGTATGGCCTTATACAGTCGAGCCTTGATATTGCCTCAAAAATCAAAGAAGTGTGTCGTGCCAATCCTTGCATTGCTACATAATAGCTAGTACACAACACTGTTGAAATGTCGTGTTATGAGCGATTTCAAATAGGCGTCGGGGCGCTTCGTCCTGAAATAATACCAGGCAAAGAAGCGATTGAGCGTATACAGATATTCACCCTCGGGGACAAGCAGCCGTTGCCATGCCAGCTTGATTTTTCGCACCGCAAATATCCTGAACAGCAACTTTATATCATCAATATCAAGATGACGCATGGTAAAAGCTATCAAACTCTCGTCGTCAATCGCTTTCAGTGATACCGACTCCTGGGCATAAGACCAAAACGCATGCTCCTCCTTGAGCCTGTCGAGGAGATATTGCCTGATACCGGCCACCTGTTGTCGATCTCTGATTACCATATCGCAAATTTACAACTTAATTATCTTATGACAAAATCGCGACTTATATTTTATAAACCAAAACTACATGTCGGTTGTCGTATTTATTGACAGCTTTTGAGTATCTTTGCATAATTAAACCACAAATGATGAAAAAAGCCCTCGTTATATTGTTTGCAGCGATGCTTGCCGGCATAGGCGTGGCGGCGCGCACGGCCCGCGACTTCTTCGTATCGGCGCCCGACGACGTGCTGCGGCTGCTGCCACAGGCCACGCGGCTCGACATGCTCGACTACTTTGAGTTTGGCAGCACACACCCGTCGATCAACGCATTCGGCGGCGAGGCACACATGACAGCCCTGTCGGATGCAACAGTCGCCTTTGACACCGACAAGGACGTGCATATGCAGCTCGCCATTGTACCTACCGCAAAGAACGACACCCTGCTGGCTCTTGTCACCACCCTGCACATGCCGGCGGCCGACAGCCATATCAGCTTTTTCGATACGGCATGGCGCCCTGTGGCAAAAGCTCCGTTCGCAATGCCCGGTTATGACGAATGGCTGTCGCCCGAAGGTCTGACCGGTCGCGACGATGTGCTCACCGAGCTGCCGTTCATGCCCGTAAGCGCCGCATTCGATGCCGAAGGGCTTGTGCTCATGCTCACCAACGAAGCTCCGGCATATCTCGATAAAAGCCGCACCGACTCCATCGCCGCCAAAATCATACCGTCGAAAGTCTATGATATAAAAGACGGCAAATTCCTGCCACGGCAATGAATATAGCGCCGCTCACCCTGCTCGATCTCAACCGCCGCATCGCCGGCGCCTTGTGTGCCGCACCCGGTCTGAACGACATATGGATCGTGGCGGAGACCTCCGATCTGCGTTCCACAGGCGGCCACTGCTACATGGAGCTGATCGACAAGGATCCGGCAACAGGCACACCACGGGCACGGGCGCGGGCTACTATATGGGCGTCGCGCTTCGCGAGGCTCAATGCTGAATTCCGCGCCGCCACCGGATCGCCCCTCGCATCCGACATCAAAGTGATGGTACGGGCATCTGTGACATATCACCCGGTGTACGGCCTGTCGCTCAACATCACCGACGTGAATCCCGAATACACCCTCGGCGACCTGCTGCGCCGGCGCCGCGAGATGATAGCGCGCCTGCAGGCCGAAGGCATACTCGAATGCAACCGCCGGCTCGAATGGCCGGCCGTGCCATGGCGAATCGCCGTAATATCAGCCGCAGGAGCCGCCGGATACGGCGACTTCATCAACCAGCTTTACAGCAATACGCGCCGCCTGAGGTTCCGCACGCGGCTGTTCGAGGCCCGCATGCAAGGCGACGACACGGCGCCGAGCATCATCGCGGCACTCGAACGCATCGCCGCCGATGACGAGGAGTACGACTGCGTGGTGATAATCCGCGGCGGCGGCGCGACGGGCGACCTCGCGGCGTTCGACAACTACACGCTCGCCGCCAACATCGCCCTGTTTCCGCTGCCGGTAATGGTGGGCATCGGCCACGAACGCGACGTAACCCTGCTCGACTATGTGGCCAACATGCGCGTGAAAACGCCGACCGCCGCAGCCGAGTGGCTCATAGGACGCGGCACTGCGATGCTCGACCGCCTGCGCGACATCGGCACCGGCATACTCGATGCAGCAGCCTCGCACATAAATGCCGCACACCGTCGCCTCGAATACATAGCCGGCCAGCTGCCCGCATTGGCGCAGGCTGTGACGGGGCGCGCCGCCATGCGCGTCGGCCCGACGGTCGACACAGCCATACGGCAGAGCGTCGACAACCTGCTGCGCCGCCGCGCCGACCGCCTCGAAGCCCTCGCGGCAATCCTCGACACCCTGTCGCCCGAAGCCACCCTGAGGCGCGGCTTTTCCATCACACGCCTCGACGGCCGTGCCATCACAGATGCCGCACAGGCCACACCGGGTGCCACCGTCACCACCACCCTTGCGTCGGGCACCATTACATCAACCGTCAGATAATACATGGAACAGAAACCGTCATTCAATCAATCATTGGCCGAGCTCGAGAAGATCCTCGTCGAGCTGCGCGCCGACTCGTGCGACGTCGACACTCTCGCGCAGCGCACACGCCGAGCCGTAGAGCTCCTCACAATATGCCGCTCGCGCCTCACCGCCACCGAGGAGGAGCTGCGCGCCATCCTCGACACCCTTCAATCCGACCGATCATGAAACAATATCTCGACCTGCTGCGCCATATCCTCGACAACGGCGTGGTGAAAGGCGACCGCACAGGCACAGGCACGATGTCGACTTTCGGCTATCAGATGCGGTTCAATCTCGAGGAAGGCTTTCCGCTCGTCACCACCAAGAAGCTCCACCTCAAGTCGATAATACACGAGCTGTTGTGGTTTCTCAACGGCGACACCAATGTGAAATACCTGCAGGACAACGGTGTGCGCATATGGAACGAATGGGCGCGCCCCGACGGCAGCCTCGGCCCCATATACGGATACCAATGGCGCTCGTGGCCCGACTACAACGGCGGCCACATCGACCAGATACGGCAGGCCGTCGATGACATAAAGAACAACCCCGACTCGCGACGCATAATAGTGAACGCATGGAATGTGGCACAGCTGCCCGACATGGCTCTGGCTCCCTGCCATGCCTTCTTCCAGTTCTATGTGGCCGACGGGCGGCTGAGCCTGCAACTATACCAGCGCAGCGCCGACTCGTTTCTCGGCGTACCGTTCAACATCGCCTCCTACGCCCTGCTCACCATGATGATGGCGCAGGTGTGCGGCCTGCGTCCCGGCGACTTCGTGCACACCCTCGGCGACGCCCATCTCTACCTCAACCACCTCGACCAGGCACGCCTGCAGCTCACCCGCGCGCCCCGGCCGCTGCCGCGCATGGTAATCAACCCCGATGTCAAGGACATTCTCGATTTCAGGTACGAGGATTTCACACTCGAGGGCTACGACCCGCATCCGCACATCAAAGCCACCGTAAGCGTATGATACACGACAATCTTTCCATAATAGTAGCCGTAGACCGCGGCGGAGGCATAGGCCGCGACGGCGACCTGCTCTACCACATTTCGGCCGACCTGCGCCGCTTCAAGCAGCTCACCATGGGGCATCCTATAATCATGGGGCGTCGCACCTTCGAGTCGCTGCCCAAAGGCGCCCTCCCCGGTCGCCGCAACATAGTCATCACCCGCAATCCTGTCTACGCCGCCCCCGACATCGAGGTTGCCGCATCGCTTGACGAAGCTATGGCACTCGTCGCCGGCGCCGACGAGGCCTTCATCATAGGCGGCGCAAGCATATATGCCGAGGCGTTGCCTGCGGCCTCACGCATCTACCTCACCGAGGTGGACGCCGAGACCGAGGCCGACACACACTTTCCCGCAATCGGGCCGGAATGGCGCCGAACCGACGAATCGCCCGCCGAGACCGATCCCCGCACCGGCATCGCCTACCGCTTCCTAACCCTCACCCGCTGTGAAGATTCCAAATCGAAGTGCAAAACATCGTGTATGGAATAATATATTCTC
>CAJTMY010000001.1 GCA_910577355.1 uncultured Muribaculaceae bacterium | reverse complement strand
GCACCCCGCCGCGAGATTGTCGACTCGCGGCCGGGGTGCCGTACGTGCATATGAAACTCCGTAAGAATCCGTGCGTGGCTACCGTAAGCTCGTGGCGGTTATCTGATTTTTGTGGCCATGTAGGCCGGGCGGCGCACGTCGGGGTTGTAACCTAATGGCTCTATATGCCATGCGGAGGACAGACCTGCGGTATCGGATGGCACACTGAATATCATTATGCGCCCTATGGCCATGGTATCGGCCTGCTCAACAGATGGCAGGCTGCGCATGCGATCATCGAGATAATAATTCATCCAATAGGTAGATCCGCCGATCTGAGGGTGTTTCACCGACCATACGATGCCATCTGATTCGCATACACGCTCGAATTTAGCCGATGCCTCATCGGTTTTAAGGGGGTTATGAAGAACCGAGGGCATCACGGCTGCCGAGTAGCATAAGAACAGGGTGAATATCGTGGGCATGGCCACGGGCGATTTTGATCGGCCCATATACCACCACACCGATAAGACAAGGGGGATGATAACGAATATCCAGTGCCACCAATGGAGCAGACCGAAGTCCTCTACAAAAGGATTATGAATAAAAGCGAGGACAAACATGCATACGGGCACGGCTATGCCTATGAATGCCATGGTGCGTCCGAAGAAACGCACGGCGCTTGTGCCGCGCAGGCTCTCGATGATGACGGTGACGCCATAGGCCATGAAGGGATAGGCCGGGAGGAGATACACGCTGCGCTTGCTCGACGGGATGCAATAGAAGAGTATGACGGTGCAGGCTGTGACCATGGCGAGCATGCCGGTGGGCTTGAACGGCCAATGGCGGAATGTGCCGGCGCGGAAAAACGAGAGGAGGACAAGAAGTGTCCATGGAAGCATTCCGGCTATTATGGTGACAAAGTTATACCAGAACGGTTTTTCATGCGAGCTGTAACTCATGGTACCTGTAAGACGCCCTATGTTCTCTTCCCATGCAAGGTCGAGAAATGCGTCGCCGCCACGTTTCCAGGCAGCATAATACCACAGTGCGGGTAGCAGAAACGATACAATGCATAGAAGAAGCATGCGGCCGGATACCTTGAAGAAATTGTCGCCGCGCATAAGCAGGTACAAGCCTCCGGCAAGACATGGCAGAAGCGAGCCTACGGGGCCTTTTGTCAATGTGGCGACGGTAAGCATGCCTGCGGCCGCGGCATACCAGCCGACGTTGTCGCGCCCGGGCCTCTGCCTTATCTCGTGTATGATATATACAGCTCCTACCATAGCGGCGGTGAGCACCATGTCGACCCGACAGGCCGTGGCGGCGCGGAACACCTCGAAAGATGTGGCTGTCACCAGAGCCATAATGATGGCGAAACGCTCGCCCTGTGCTTTCTTTGCCCAGTTGTATCCCATCATTATCATGGCTATGGCAGCGAGCGCAGATGGAAGGCGCGATATGAACTCGTTGACTTCACCGCCGTTGAAAATCCATGCGAATACAGCTATGAGCCATGCGAGAAACGGGGGCTTGTAGGGTATGTCGTCGCCGAAATTGACGGGCAGTATCCAGTCGCCGCCGTGCAGGATGGATACTGCCACTATGGCTTCGCGAGGCTCTCCCTTGGAATAAAAGGGCGTCTCGCCCAGCCATGGTATCCAGAGTATCACAAGCGCGATGAACAGCCAGAAGCCGGCGGAGGTGAACATTGTATTATAAAGAAGGCCTCGTTTTTTCATATCAGGATTAGAGAATGATCGGGTTTTGCTCATATGGAGCGTGAAAGTGCCTCGCGGAAGTAATGTCCCCGGGCGAGGCGGTCGCTTATCGCCGCGACGCGCTGTTTCATGTCGCAGTATTTGTGCGGGGGCACAGCCCTCAGTTTGGCGGGTATGTCGCGCAAAGAATCCACGACAAATCCTATGCCTTCGGCAAGCACGAACGGCGCCATGGCCGAACCGCTCCATACGATCAGCGGCAGATGACATCGGATATACAGCGAGACCTTATGCGGAGTATTAAGGGCAAGATACTCGCCGAAACTGCCACTGCATGTATCCAGCGAATCGCCGTCCCACACAAGGCCGTAATCGCTGTCGACAGTCGAAATAAGTTCGTCGGCAGGTCTGTAGCCATGGACTGTGAAGGCATCGCCGCACGATACCTGCGCCATGTCTAACCCGTCGCCATAAATATCCACCTTATAGCCTTCGATAGTTTTGCCCCAATCGTAAAGGAAGGAATTCTTGCGTCGGTTGATAGCACCGGCATATGCCACACGGACACCGTCATGTCCCGGAACTGAAGGACGGGCATCGGTGAGATAATCCCATACTCCCAATGCATCAATCTCACATCCGAGTCCCAGATTTCCGAGATGGCTCGCCATCACGGCATTGGTAGCTATGACTCTGTCGGCACAGCCAAGACGTGCGATCTCTGTGGATTCAGATATAGCCTTGCGACGGCAGCTCCCGAGGTCGTGTACAAGAGCCACCACCCGTGCGCCTCTGAGATGCGCAGCACGTGCCACAAAGGTAAAATATTTTTTGAGAGGATACTGCAATACAAGCACATCGCCACGCCCCACTATCGCAACCGCACGCAAGACTCCCGCGAGGTTACGTAAAAACGCCTTTAGGCCCGACGGCCCTACAGTGCGGTCGAGGCCGACATTGACGAACTGCATGGAATCCATTATCTGCTCCATGTCGGTCTTGGCCTTGTTGCCGGCACTGGTGAGATTGCGGTAGTGGTGCGAGATGTAGCAGTTCATGTTTTCAATTTATCAGCGACATGACGACTGTGTCTGCATCAAGTAGGCGATCATCGCGTCGTTGTCGCACATTATGCTCTCGAGATGCCGGCGGTATGCCTCGAAGTCTTTTATATGGTAACGTGCCACACCGCTGTCTTCGGCAGCCTGAATGATGGCCGGCACGACCGAGGTGAGCAGACGGCGGTCGAATGGTTTGGGCAATATATATTCGCGGCCGAACTTCAGATCCACCGCTCCGTAAGCGCCGGCTATATCTTCGGGCACAGGCGCATGCGCGAGGGCGGCAATGGCCACGGCTGCAGCCTTTTTCATCTCCTCGTTGATGGCGGTGGCGCGGCAGTCGAGGGCTGCACGGAATATATAAGGGAACCCGAGCACATTGTTTATCTGATTGGGATAATCGGAGCGTCCGGTGGCGAATATCAGGTCGTCGCGGCTTGCCATGGCCTTGTCATAACTGATCTCGGGGTCGGGATTTGCGAGAGCAAACACGATAGGTCTCGGCGCCATGCTTTGAATCATTTCGGGCGTGAGGACATCGGCTACCGAGAGGCCCACGAATACATCGGCTCCGACAAGAGCCTCGGCAAGAGTGCCGACATCGTCGCGGTCGGTTGCGAAGTCGCTTTTGAAACGGTTGAGATCCTTGCGATCCTTGCGTATGACACCATGCGAATCACACATAACCACATTTTCAGGGCGAAGTCCCAACGAACAATAAAGACGTGTGCATGCCATGGCGGCAGCTCCAGCACCGTTGACCACCACTTTGGCGCTCTGTATGTTTTTGCCCTGTATCTCAAGCGCATTGAGAAGTCCGGCGGCCGATATGATGGCAGTGCCATGCTGGTCGTCGTGCATTATGGGGATATTACACTCTGTGCGCAGGCGTTCTTCGATCTCAAAACACTCGGGAGCCTTGATATCCTCGAGATTGACTCCCCCGAAGGTGGGTGCGAGGGCCTTTACTATCTCGACAAAGCGGGCCGGGTCGGTCTCGTCGATCTCGATATCGAAGGCATCAAGACCGGCGAATATCTTGAACAGAAGAGCCTTGCCCTCCATGACAGGCTTGGCTGCCTCGGCACCTATATTGCCGAGACCGAGCACGGCGGTACCGTTGGAAATCACGGCCACGAGATTGCCGCGGTTGGTGTATTCGTATGAATCGACAGGGCGGTCTTTGATCTCGAGACACGGATATGCCACACCGGGAGAATATGCGAGAGCGAGGTCGGACGGATTGGCGTATGGTTTTGTAGGCACGACTTCGATCTTGCCCGGCATGGGATAGCGGTGATAGTACAGGGCATCCTCTTTTGTAACCTTATTCATATCTTATGTTTGTTTTTTATAGACTTAAACATCGGAAGGATGCGCATGGTTTATTCGGCTGAATAATCGGGGTCGTAGAGTGTGTTGAGAATGTGCGCAAGCCGCAGCCCTCCTCTCAGGAACTGCTCTTCAATAACGGGTGTCCACCGGGCTATCTCGTTGTACATCACTTTACGTCCGGGCTGAAAATATTTGTAGCAGCGCGTTGCGATGCCGAATGTCTCGGCGGCCCAGTCGTCGGGCGTGCCACGGATGATTTCGGCCTGCTGCGCGGGTGTGACGCGGTCGATCTGCTGCCGCCACTCGGTATAGCTCCACTTGTGGGCGGCCTCGACAAGGCGCGAATCCCATATCGAATGCAGATTTGTAGGGGTGTCGAAGAATTTCATCTTAGTCTTGTTGCCGCCGAGATCGGAGAGGTGACCGAGATGCATGGGCTGGTGAAGGTCGCCCATGCAGTGCACGAGTATCTTCATGGCGAGGGCTGCCTGCGAAGGCGTGGTGGCCGAATCGGCAAGAATGTCGATCTGCCCGTCAATGGCTGTGACGACGTCGCCCTTGGCATTGAGCGGTGCGTCGGCATAGGCCACGCCCTCGTCGATGTTCTTATAATGCCATGTCTTTGTATATGCCATTTCGAGCTGATGGGAGGCGTTGTCGAGCCAGTTGGCCCAATATACCATCGACTTGCCGCCGAGAATGGAGTCGACAGCCGCGCGCGTACGGGGCGTGAGGTGACACTCGGCTATATATGCGGTGACGTCGTGTCCTTTCTGGCTCCATGCCGATGCCAGCAGCACAGATGCCGAAGCCACAAGGGTAAGTATGAGTTTTTTCATTCTGAAATCGGTTATTGTGCAAAGTTACGATTTTTTTTGTACATTTGCGGTATTAAAATCTATATCACCATGCTCGACATAAGTGAAATTTTCAACGCGGCCGCCGTACTGAAAGGCGTGGCACGCAAAACCGACATAATCCCGGCGCCTAAACTCACCGAGGACTGCCGTCTGTATCTCAAGACCGAGAACCTGCAGCTCACGGGGTCATTCAAGCTCCGGGGAGCGTATTACAAAATATCACAGCTCAGCGACGAGGAAAAGAAACGTGGCGTGATCGCATGCTCGGCGGGCAATCATGCCCAGGGTGTGGCTCTAGGCGCCACACACAACGGCATAAAGGCTCTGATATGTCTGCCGGCCGGCGCCCCCATATCCAAGGTGGAAGCCACAAAAGGTTACGGAGCTGAAGTATGCCTTGTGTCAGGCGTATATGACGATGCGTACGCAAAAGCCATCGAGCTGCAGAAAGAGCACGGATATACTCTGGTACATCCCTTTGATGACGAGAAGGTCATAGCGGGCCAGGGTACTATCGGCCTGGAGATATTGGAGCAGCTGCCCGACGTGGAGGCTGTGGTGGTACCTATCGGCGGGGGCGGTCTGATATCGGGAGTCGCATTCGCCATAAAGACTCTCCGCCCCGATGTAAAGGTATATGGTGTACAGGCAGCCGGCGCGCCGTCGATGGAACGCTCGGTGCACGAGGGACACGCCGTGCATCTCGACTCGGTGTCGACAATCGCCGACGGTATCGCGGTGAAAGAACCCGGTATCAACACCTATGAACTCTGCAAAAAATACGTCGATGAGATAGTGACCGTAAACGACGATGAGACAGCCGCAGCCATTCTGGCACTTATGGAGCGCCAGAAGGTAGTGGCAGAAGGTGCCGGAGCCGTGGCTGTGGCCGCAGTGATGTTCCACAAGCTGCCTGTGGAAGGCAAGAAGGTAGTGTGCCTGGTATCGGGCGGCAATATCGACGTCAACACGCTCAATCGTGTGATAACCCGCGGCCTGGCCAAGAGCGGACGCAATTATACTTTCATAATAGAGCTGTACGACAAACCCGGACAGCTGTCGGGGGTGCTGCACGCCATCGCCGACATGGGCGCCAATGTGATATCCGTGACCCACGAACGGCTGAATGCCGATACCGAGATAAACGGATGCTCGATACGCCTCGAACTCGAGACCCGCGACCAGGCTCATATCGGTGAGATAAGGGATGCTCTCACGGATGCCGGATTCCATGTTCTGAACTGATGCGGCGGCTGTTTGCAATATTGTCGCTTGCAGTGATCGTGAGCGGCTGCAAGACCTCGGAGGCGAATTACCGCGCGGCCTACGAAAAGGCTGTGGCGGGCCGCGACAGCGGCGACGCCATCGAGAACACCATATACGGTGCAAAACGTCGCGATATAGATTCGCGCAAGATAATCGCGGACGGCGATACCGTGGAGGCCCGCGTGCAGCGCGTGGTGATGACTCCGGACGGAGGCGGCATAAGCGAGAACCTGCGGATGTACAATGTAGTAGTGGGACAGTTCAAACAGGAGTTCAACGCCGTGTCGATGCGCAACCGGCTGGCCGACTCGGGCTATCCGGGCACTTTCGTGGTGCAGAACAACGAGCCTTATTATTATGTGGTGCTCGGTTCATACGACACACAGGCCGAGGCCGTGCAGGCCATAAAGGCCATTCCTGAGGATTTTCCGATAACGATGAAGGCTCCCCTGCCCTATATACTGTGCCGTCCGTAACGTCATGAAAACGAGTGGCCGCGATATCACAAACGATTCGCGGCCACTTTTTTTATTCGGTGAGAGCTATGCGTACATAGCCTCGATCTGATGCGCGTAGCGGTTGTTGATGACGGGACGGCGCAGTTTCAACGTATTGGTGAGTTCGCCGTTCTCGATAGTGAATTCCTGAGGCAGGAGTATAAATTTCTTGATCTTCTCGAATCCGGCAAGCCCGCGCTGCAGGCGCTCGATACGCTCGGCGAAGAATTTGCGTATCTCGGAGTTGTCGACAAGATCGTCGATGCTGCGGAATGCGATCTTATGGCGTCGGGCGTAGTCCTTCAGAGCCTCGAAGGCCGGGATGATGATGGCAGATACATATTTGCGGTTGTCGCCGATAACGGCTACCTGCTCTATGTACCGATCCTCGCCGAGGCGGCTCTCGATGGCCTGCGGGGCGATATACTTGCCGTTGGATGTCTTGAACAGATCCTTGATGCGCTCGGTGAGGACGATGGCTCCGTCGGGATCGATATACCCGGCATCGCCGGTGCGGAACCATCCGTCGTCGGTGAAAGCCTTCTCGGTATCGTCGGGGCGGTTGTAGTATCCGCTCATGACTGTCGGGCCTTTGATCTGAATCTCGTTGTCGGCTCCGATGCGCACCTGCACGTGCGGTATGGGTGTGCCGACGGTGCCGATCTCGTATCCGACCTCGGGGTAGCACGACACGGTAGCGGTTGTCTCGCTGAGGCCGTATCCGATGACGATGTTGACGCCTATCGACTTGAAGAAGTCGACTATATTGGCCGACAGCGGAGCTCCTGCGGTAGGAAATATGTTGCCGTTCTCAATGCCCATGGCCTTGCGTACGGCACTGAACACCTTGCGGTCGAAGAACCGGTACTGCATCTCGAGCAACATGGGGACGCGCCTGCCGAGGCGTTTGTAGCGCAGATTGCGCGCGGCGCCCACTCTAAGGGCTTTAAGGACAAGTTTTTTGCGGAATCCTGTGGCTCGTGAAAGTTTTTCCTGAATGGCGGCGTAGGCTTTTTCCCAGAATCGGGGCACGCTGCACATTGTGGTGGGCCGAACCTCGCGAAGGGTATCCTGTATCACCTTGGGGTTGCTGTTGATGTATATCTCGATGCCGCGATAGAGGCAGAAGTAGCTCCACGCCTTCTCGAATATGTGGCTCAAGGGAAGGAATGCGACGGATGTATCCTTGTCGGACAGCATCGTGAGGAATTGGCGGTGTGTCTCGAGGCATGCGTTGAAGCACGAATGGGGCAGCATGGCGCCTTTGGGCTCGCCTGTGGTACCGGAGGTGTAGATGAGGGTGGCGAGATCGTCGGGCTTAGCAGCCGACCGACGTGCGGCCACTTGCCCGCGGCACATAGGCGAGGCGGCGCGGCCGAGCGCCATAAGTGAGCTGAACGACATACAGCGGGTGTCGGTGCTGTCGAGCTCTACTGCCGGATCATAAACTATAATCTTCTCGAGCCTGGGGCAGCGCGGAGCTACATCGAGGAGGATCTCGTACTGGGTACGGTTGCCTGCGAATGCAAAACGTGCGCCGGCATCGTTCAATATGTATTCAACTTGCTCGGGGCTGCTCGTGGCATATAACGACACGGGCACGGCACGGTTGTGATAAGCGGCAAAATCGGTGATGAGTATCTCGGGACAATTTGCGGAGAAGATCGCAAGCATTTCGGAGGGGCTGAGACCAAGCGTCTCAAGGGCATATGCGATGTTGTCGACATCTTCGGCGAAATGTTCCCAGGAACGGGGCTGCCATATGCCGTTGTCGTCGCGATAACGGTAAGCAACCCGTTCGGGCGAATCTTTTCGCCGGATGTCGGTCAGGTCTGTCAGTATATTAGCCATATTCAGAGGGTCTAAACTATTGGAAACCATCAAGCTGCGGCTTGAGGCAGAAGTACAGAATCGAATCCTACAGGTCGAATTTCATATAAATCCGGGACAAAGGTACAGCCTTTATCCGTAAAAGTATAACGTCGCAGCATGCAAAACGACCTGTGATTAACAATTATTGACACTTCGCACAATAATTGTTTAAAATAGCTAACTATACTTCATAAGCATATGGAGGGCTATACCCCGCATGGCCAAATACCCGAGAAATGCCAGCCACAGCCCGTGATTGCCCATGCTGCCGCGCAGTGTAAAATATAATACAAAGAATACAGCCATGCCGACGAGCAGCGACACGAGCATGCGTCGCGTGAGTGTAAGGCCCACGAACACGCCGTCGTATATAAACGCAGCTGTGCCGCACAGCGGTATTCCGACGGCCCATGGCAAAAATTCGCGGGCGGCATCTATCACCGGCTCATCGTCGGTAAGCAGGCTTATGATCATATCACCTCCGATAAAATATATGCAGGTGAAGCCCAAGGCCAGCCATGCCCCCCACCACATAAGGCGGCGCACCACGACCCGCAGCATGCCGTGCTCGCCGGCGCCGTAATGCTTGCCGGCCAAAGCTTCGCCGGCAAAGGCGAATCCGTCGGTGAAATAAGAGAAGAACATAAACAGCTGCATCAGCAGGGCGTTGGCCGCCAAGACCTGCACGCCTTGCGCGGCTCCGGCGCGGGTGAACCATGCGGTGACGGCGACAAGACATAGCGTGCGCAGGAAGATGTCGAGGTTGATTCTGAACATCCGCCCGAGGCTGCGCCGCCGTACAATTTCGGAAAAAGGCTCTCTCGAGGGGCGGTAGCGGCGCCATACCGTGACGAGAGCGACAATGAAGCCGAACCATTGGGCCGACAGGGTGCCTATGGCCACGCCTTCTATCCCGAGACCGCAAGCAAACACGAGCGTGGCGCTGACGGCGATATTGAATATGTTGGTGGCTATGGCCACGAACATGGGGATGCGGGTGTTCTGCATTCCGAGGAGCCAGCCGTTCATCACATAAGTGCCGAGGACGGCGGGCGCACCGAATATCGCGATAACGAAATAGAGGCGGGCGAGCGGCGCGGTGGCATCGTCGGCATCAAGGAAATCGAGAGCGGCGTAGCCCAGCGGGCCGGAGAAAACAATGAGGAGAAGAGCGGCGCATGTGGATATGAGCAAGGCTCTGCGGAGATGAGCGGAGGAGGCATGGAAATCGCCGGCGCCGCAACTCTGGGAGGTAAGCCCGGCGGTGCCCATGCGCAGGAAACTGAACAGCCAGTAGATCATGTTGAACATGGTGCTGCCCACGGCTATTGCGCCGATAGCGGCGGCGGCGCCGATGTGTCCGACAATGGCGACGTCGACCAGTCCGAGCAAGGGAGTGGTGATGTTGGATACGATGGCGGGAAGCGCTATCGCGAGAATCGCACGGTTTATTTTTCTGTTGTCCAAGCTGTCCATAAAAATTTAACGTGAGGCCGGCATCCGGCACTCACGTTAAAAATAGATCTATAAAAGGTTATTTCTTTGCACGGCAGGAGTCGATGTAGAGGTAGGCTATGATTGCGGCGTAGGCGATGAGGCCGAGAACCTGAGGTGTGAAGTCGCCGCCATTTCCGGGAACCTTGAAGCCGCACATGATGGTGATGGCGGCAAATACGCCGAAGAGCGCGCCGCCTGCGATGAGGCCGGAGGCGATGAGTGTACCGCGGTCCTGACGGGCTTTGCACACGTCCTTGTCCTTGCTGCTACGGCCTACAAACCAGGAGACGAGGCCGCCCACAAGCATGGGGGTGTTGAGATGGAGGGGAAGGAACATGCCAAGGCAGAATGCCAGTGCGGGCACACCGAGCCAGTTGAGGATGAGGGCGAGCACTGCGCCTACAATATATAGAATCCATGGGGTGTCGCCGCCCATCATCATGGGTTCGAGCACCTTGGCCATGGCGTTGGCCTGTGGAGCGGCAAGGGCGTTGTCGCCGGAGAAGCCGTATACGTTGTTGAGCATGAGTATCACGCCGCCGACAGTAGCTGCCGATACGAGGGTGCCGAGGAATTTCCAGCTTTCCTGCTTCTTGGGGGTGGAGCCGAGCCAGTAGCCGATCTTAAGGTCGGTGACAAAGCCGCCGGCCATAGAGAGTGCGGTGCATACCACGCCGCCCACGACCATGGCAGCCACGATTCCGGATGTACCGTTTAGGCCTATGGCGACGAAGATCGCGGAGGCGATGATGAGGGTCATGAGGGTCATGCCGCTAACGGGGTTGCTGCCTACGATAGCGATAGCGTTGGCTGCGACTGTGGTGAACAGGAATGCGATGACAGTGACCACGATCCATGCGACAGCGGCCTGCCAGAATGTGTTTATGACGCCTATCCAGAAGAACACGAGGACTGCCACAAGGGCTATGAACACGAAGTAGGCGATGTGCTTCATGGAGATGTCGGTCTGCCAGCGTACGGTCTTGGCTGATGACTGTGCGCCGCGGAGCTCGCGCGAGGCGAGGCCTACGGCCTGGGCGATGATGTTCCACGACTTCACGATACCGATGATGCCTGCCATGGCGATACCGCCAATGCCTATGAGGCGGGCATAGTCCTTGAATATGTCGCCGGGAGCCATGGCGGCGATGTCGGCGGCGCCGTATGTGCCCATGAGTGGAATGATGACCCACCATACGAATATCGAGCCGGAGAATATCACAAAGGCGTATTTGAGACCTACGATATAGCCGAGACCGAGAACGGCAGCGCCGGTGTTGCAGGAGAATACAAACTTGAATTTGTCGGCAAGAGTCTGTCCCCAGGCATATGCTGTGGTGGTGACAGTCTCGGCCCACCATCCGAAAGTGGCCACGATATAATCGTATATACCGCCGATAAGCGATGCCACGACAAGGAGCTTGGCCTGGCCGCCGGTGGAAGCCTTTTTGCCTTGGCCGGATATCAGCACCTGAGTGGTGGCTGTGGCTTCGGGGAAGGGGTATTTGCCGTGCTGATCCTTTACGAAATATTTGCGGAACGGAATGAAGAACAGTATGCCGAGCACACCGCCGAAGAGCGATGAGAGGAATATCTGGAAGAAGTTGACAGAAATCTCGGGATGCGAGGCCTGAAGGATGTACAGGGCGGGCAATGTGAAGATGGCACCGGCGACTATCACACCCGAGCAGGCGCCGATCGACTGTATTATAACATTCTGGCCCAACGGATTCTCCTTCTTGAGAGCGCCCGACAGACCTACGGCGATGATGGCGATAGGTATTGCAGCCTCGAACACCTGGCCGACTTTAAGGCCGAGGTAAGCGGCGGCGGCACTGAACACCACAGCCAATACAAGTCCCATCGTGACGGAATAAGGGGTCACCTCGGGATAATCGCGCGTAGGATGCATCACAGGCACGTACTCCTCATCTGCGCCAAGCTGCCTGAAGGCATTTTCGGGCAGGTCGACGGGATCGACATCGGCCTGCGGCAGGTCGGGAGCCTGCCCGGCATTGAATTTGTCTTTTTTCATTCGGAAAAATTATGATAATGTGTGATTATTTCTTTCTATTGCGGCGCTTTGAGGGGCGGGCATCGCTCTTGGCGGGGATCTTGAGTTTCTGGCCGATCTGCAACCTGTCGTCTGTAAGGTTGTTGGCTCTGCGGATAACATCGACACTGACTCCATATCGTGAAGCGATCTTGCTCAGATTCTCGCCTTTGCGCACCTTGTGGACTTGTGTCTGAGGCTTGGACTGCGTGGCCGGAGCCGTTTTTTTCTTTTCATCGGCAGCCGGACGATTGCGCACGTCCTGCGAGCCGGCCAATGCCTGCATCACACGGGTATTCTGTGCAGTTGTCGGGGCGGCAGTCGATACGGTCGCAGTGTCGGCAACAGCAGATGGTGCAACCGCCACGGTATCGGCCTGCAGAGTATCGGCCTGCAAAGGTATTTCCACATTCTCCACGGGAGCGGGCTTGGGGAGGTAGCGTTTCTGATAGGTGTTTATACGCAGTTTCTGTCCGCGACGCACCTTCTTTCCTATCTTGTTGGCCTTGCGGATGGATGCCTGTGTGACGCCATATTGGCGTGCGATACTTGCGAGTGTCTGGCCTTTCTTTACGGTGTGATAGCGTACCACCAGCTCCTCGACATATTCGCCTCGGCTGTCGCTGCCGGAACCTGTCACAGCCGGCTCTACCACATCGCGACGACCGTAGCGCGACGCATTGTGGTTGACTATCGAATCCTCGTGCGCAAGGTATGCATATACCTGCAACGAGGGAAGGACGAGCGCGTACGGACGGATATCTCCGGGTATAAGCCCCGTACGGTACTGGGGATTGAGGGTCTGCAATTCTTCGAGAGGAATGCCGAGCACGTCGCGTATCTGTTCGAAATGCACACGGCGGGTAATATGCACGGTGTCGGTGACAATCGGTTTTTTGGCAAGAGCGGGGGATATATTGTGTTTGTCATAGTAGTTCATCACATAGTTTGCGGCGATGAATGCAGGTACATAGCCCCGTGTCTCGGCAGGCAGATAGGGATATATCTGCCAGAAATCCTTCTTGCCCTCTCCTGCCCGGCGTATCGCCTTGTTCACATTGCCGGGACCGCAGTTGTATGATGCGATAACCAACGACCAGTCGCCGAATATATCATACAATTTTTTGAGATAACGTGCGGCGGCATCGGATGAAGTGTATGGATCGCGACGCTGGTCTACGAGCGAACTTACCTCAAGGCCCTCTCCGGTTGCTGTAGGCAGCATGAACTGCCACAGGCCGGTGGCACCGGCTCGCGAGACGGCCTCAGGATTCAGTGCCGACTCAATGACGGGCAGGTATTTGAGTTCAAGAGGCAATCCGTATCGGTCGAGAGCCTGCTCGAAAATAGGCATATAATAGAGACTCATGCCGAGCATGTTCTCGACAAGCTGTTTACGGCGGTTGGTGTACATAAGGATATTATTGCGTACCACCGAATTGAATGGCATCTCTATGACAGTCGGCATGGCACGCAACCGCTCTATCAGCTCCTCGTCGGTAGGTGTGACGGATGCACGCGAGTCGGCTTCGCGGTCGATATCGGCATAGTTCTGCAGATACCAGTTCTGCTGCATTTTGTGCACGTCGGTCTCGAAGCTTTCGGGATATACTACAGGAACATCGTGGAGGCTGTCGCGTATCTGCAATATCGACAGCGGACGAGCCGTAGCCACGGCGGTGCCAAGCATCAGAATCAGTGAGACAAGTATTGTACGTGATTTCATGTTCAGGATCAGAATTGGAGAGATTCTATATATGTGAGAATGTGATTATCAGAAATTAAGCGCCCATGTGATACCTATCGACGGTCGGGCTCCGCGAGTATCCTGCATCAACACAGGCGCGACATCCATCGACAGATCGGGCGATATGTCGAAGTGGCTGAGCGAAGCGTCGACATAGGCATCTACCATTGCCACAAGGTACACGCCTACCATGCATATTATACAGAGGTCTCTGTTGCGGCGGAAATAGTTCTTGCGCGACTGCAATATGTTGATGAGCCAGTTCCTGTCGAGACTGTCTTCGGTTATAGTAGGCGGGAAGAAGTTCATGTATGAGTTGGTCGACGGATCATTGTCCATTATGTCGCGGTATGCGCGCGTATAATCGGAGAGCATGCCGTTGTTCCAAGAGGTAGCGTATCCGAGGCCGAGGTATGCGCCCACCACTATCGGGAGTTTCCAATATCGCCGGTTGTATACCTGGCCGAGACCGGGAAAAAGAGCAGCCATCCACACGGCACGGTTCGGGTCGGGATTGAACAGATCTTCACGTTCCTCCCATGTGTCATATGGTGATTCCGGAGCCAGTGGAGCGAGAATCGAATCGGTCTGCGCGGCCCATATGGAATCAGCGCGTGCGTCGGCTGTCGAATCGGCACGCATGACTGTGGTAGCTGCAGGCTCGCCGTGAGTGCGCTTCACGGGCAGGCGGTTGTTCTGGGCCGATACGGCAAAAGCCGTGGCAACGAAGGCCAAAGCCACACATATGATGCGCTTGATATGTAGGTTATATCTGTTCACTGGCAGGGCTTGAGTGTATCGAAAAGCGAGATAAGCCGTTCAAGTTCATCGTCGCTTGAAAATGAGAATGAGATCTTTCCCTTGCCGGCACTGTCGTACTTGAAGCCTACCGAAGTGCTGAATGCGTTCGACAGATGTTTTTTGAGAATATCAAAATCGGCCGATGTATACCTCGACTCTGATACGGCATGTGACCGGGGGGCAGGGAACTCGCCTTTCTGATATGCCTTGGCAAGTTCCTCGACACGGCGTACCGAGAGATCATTTTTCAATATCTCGTCGTAAAGTTTAAGTTGCAGTGCAGGCTCGGTGATAGTAAGCAGAGCACGAGCGTGTCCCATGTCAAGACGTTTGTCGCGCAGACCGAGCTGTACCTCGGCGGGAAGTTTGAGCAAACGCAGAAAATTAGCCACAGTGGCGCGTTTTTTTCCGATACGCTCACTGAGTCTTTCTTGTGTAAGATTGTATTGATCGATGAGTTTGCGGAATGTGAGCGCGATCTCGATGGCATTCAGGTCTTCTCGCTGAATGTTCTCGATAAGCGCCATCTCTGTAAGCTCCGTATCATTGGCCGTGCGTATATATGCGGGTACGGATTTCAGCCCTGCGATCATAGCGGCACGGTATCGGCGCTCACCGGCGATTATCTGGTATGTGTCGGGACCGGACTTGCGGAGCGACAATGGCTGTATGATGCCGAGCTCTCGAATTGAGCCGGCAAGCTCGGCAAGGGCCTCCTCGTCGAAAGTGCGACGGGGCTGGTCTGGATTAGGTGTTATTTTGTCGAGGGCTATCTCGTTGATTGCCGACGAACCTGCGGCAGGCACGTCGTCCATTGATATAAGCGAGTCGAGACCTCGGCCAAGAGCTTGACGTCCGGGTTTCATAGTTTTGTTCTTGTATGGATTAGTGTTTGCGCGCTTTGTGCTTGGCTATTATCTCCTTGGCCAGCAGCACATGCGATGTGGCGCCACGCGATTCAGGGTCGTACAGGATTACAGGCAAGCCGTGGCTTGGAGCCTCGCTGAGACGTATGTTGCGTGGTATCACGGTATCGAACACCATGTCGGCGAAGTGGCCTTTGAGCTCTTCGTAGATCTGATTTGCAAGTCGCAGACGAGCGTCGTACATGGTGAGCAGGAATCCTTCGATCTCGAGAGTAGGATTAAGCCGGCTCTTGATTATACGTATGGTATTGAGCAGCTTGCTGATGCCTTCGAGCGCGAAGTATTCGGCCTGCACCGGTATTATCACCGAATTTGCAGCCGTGAGAGCATTGACAGTGATGAGCCCGAGCGACGGCGAGCAATCAATGAGTATATAATCGTATCTGTCGCTGACTGGAGCAAGGAGCTCGGCAAGCACACGTTCGCGCTGAGGTTTTGAGACAAGCTCAAGCTCCGCGCCGGCAAGATCGATCCGAGAGCCGATGAGCCACAGGCCGTCGATACAGGTGGCTACCTGCGAGCCGTCGAGAGGGTAACCGTCGACAAGACATTCGTAAATGGACGATGTCATGGAACGTGGATCGATACCGTAGCCCGAGGTAGCATTTGCCTGTGGATCGGCATCGATAATAAGGACTTTCTTACCTTCTTTGGCCAAAGAGGCGGCAAGGTTGATGGTAGTGGTAGTCTTTCCCACCCCGCCTTTCTGATTGGCTATTGCGATTATCTTTCCCATTTTAGTTTATTTGCAATGTGCAAAGTAACTAATTTTCGCCGATATGTGGAACAATATGTTCCACGAAATTGAGCAAAAAATCATTAAAATGTAAATAACTCCGCGATGTCATTCCGATTTTTCTTCCTAACTTTGTCGAAAAGACATTACCGACATGATAAATACCCGTCCGCTCGTACTTATAACCAACGATGATTCGATACACGCACCGGGCATTCTGCGCCTTATCGACTGTATACCCGATGGAATAGATATAATAGTAGCAGCTCCCACCGAACCCCGCTCGGGCCAGTCATCGGCTCTTACCGTAGGAGCCCCGCTGCGCATCAACGAGATGGAGGACTATGGCGGTGCACGGATGTTTACGATCTCCGGCACACCGGTCGACTGTGTGAAGCTGTCGATGGAAGCCATTGTGCCCCGGCGCCCCGATCTGGTACTCGCAGGCATCAACCACGGTTCGAATTCGGGCTGTAACGTGGTGTACAGCGGCACGATGGGCGCTGTGCTCGAGGGATGCATCCTGGGGATACCGTCGTGCGGCTTCTCGCTGCTTCACCATTCGCTCAAGGCCGATTTCTCGATGTGCATGCCGTTTATCACCCCCATGGTAGAGCGCCTGCTCGAGGACGGGTTGCCCGACGGCGTGTGCCTGAACGTGAACATGCCTGCCCGTGTGACTCCCGCAGGCGTGAAGGTGTGCCGTGCGGCCAACGGATATTGGACCGACGGCTATCGTCGCTATGAGGATCCGCTTGGCAAGCCTTTCTATTGGCTCACCGGCAAATTCATAAATACCGAGCCCGAAGCCACCGATACCGACGAATACTGGCTGTCGCAAAACTATATATCTGTCGTGCCCGTGGCCTGCGACATGACGGCTCGAACCGACATAGGATTCCTCGCCAAACGTTTTGACCGATGAGCACTGAATTCAACGATATGCAGCAGCTGAAACGCAGACTATTTGCGATGCGCAACGGTGTAGTGGCCGACACGCTGCGCAAGGCCGGCTGCCCGCACCGCATAGTATTCGGGCTCAACCTGCCTCAGCTCAACGAAATCGCCTCGGGCCTCACACCGTCGGCCGCGCTTGCCGAAAGCCTGCGTGCCGACGTGAATCTGCGCGAGAGTGCCCTGCTGGCGCCCATGCTCTACCCTGTGCAAGAGCTCACATACGAGAAGGCCCGCGAATGGGCTTTGACAACCATGTGGTATGAGGATGCCGACATATTATGCTTCAAACTGCTGCGCCACACCCCTTTCGCGGCAAAGCTCGCAGCGGAACTGTGCGGAGCGCCCGACTCGGCTCCGTTGGCGAGATATACCGGACTACGCCTGTACTTCAACCTTGTATCGAAATATCCTGCCGAGGCTCTTTCCGCAGCCCGACGAGAACTCGAACGCCCGCAACCGGTATCCGGTCTGGCCTTGATGCTGGCCCAGGAGGCTGAATTGTTGATTTAAAAGTTTTTTGAATCGAACAAGGTCATTGCATAAACCGGCAAGGCGCTGGGCCTTGCCGGTTTACGCAATTACCTTGTTTTGTTTATTCAACCGGAAGGGTATAGGAAGTAGCCTCAATGTAGTAGCCGAGGACAACTGTGGTATCAGCCGGGTTGACTGCCATCTGGCTGTCAAGGCGGTTTTTGAGAGCTGTGATGGTTCCGAAAGCTTTCGACTCGGAGTCACAATGTCCGGCTTCCTGCTCTGCCTTGAGCTGCTCTTCACGGGCTTTTACCTCCGACAAGGAGACGGTATTGGCACGCACAGCCCCGGTAACGGTAAGCACTTTGCCGGGACAGGTCGGGTCGAATGCGCCGCCGATGGAATCGGTGGCCATGCACATTACCCATCGTGCTTCCTTGGTTGTGTCGGGATCGGTGATGAAAGCTTTGGTACCTCCGTGTTTGCACAGATGCGTGCACAGGCCTTCGATGATGACATCCTGTCCGTCTTCAAGGTCGGTGGCGGCAAGAAACTGCTCTACGGTAAGCGGAGCTGCCACTTCAACGCTGTCGGCGTCAACGGCTGTATCGGCCTTTGATCCGCACGATGTAGCGATTGCGGCGCCGGCCATCATAAGAGCGGCACCGATAAAGAGATGTGTGAATTTCATTTCAGAATGATTTATAGAGTGTTTAATTGTCTGCGTTATGCGGTTTAGCTTCGTAGCCTATCTTTTTCAATGCGGCTATGAGACGGTCGACGTCGGTAACATTTGTATCGTACTTGATAGTTACTGTATTTGTATTAACGTCGGCGTTGATGCCTTTGACTCCTTTTTCGAAGCGCACGTTGGTCTTGATTTTGTTTTCGCAGTTTCGGTCAGTCATTTTCGGCGTAACAGTGAAAACGACTGTATCCTGCGGCGGATTCTGAGCCGAGGCGGATGATGCAGACATCAGCATCGCAAGCAGAGAGGAGAGAATTGCAATTTTTTTCATATAAACAAATATATTGAACATCCGGCGCAAAGGTACAAAAATTTTGATTAACTTTGCAAGTCAAAACGCAAAAATACCCTATAAAGGGTATCAGGCAATATCGCTATGCATTTAGCGTTATAAAGATATGAAAATACGACATATAATCACCTGCATGGCGGTATGCCTGAGCCTTGGGCTCATAGCCACGGGATGCGGCGGAGCCAAACTCGCCACGGCCAACGAGCAGATGGCGCGTGGCGAATATTTCGACGCATCCAAGACATACCGCAAGATATACAATAAACTTACAAAAAAAGAGGAGCGACCTCTACGCGGGGAGGTGGCTTTCAAGATGGCCGAATGTCACCGCCGGCTGAGCCAGTTCCAACGCGCGGCTGCGGCATATCAGAATGCCATACGATACGAATATCCCGACACTATCGCATATCTGCGTCTGGCCGAGATGCAACATGCGTCGGGACTGTATGCCCAGGCTGTAAAGTCGTATGAGAATTATCTGGCCATGCGGCCTGAAAGCGCCGAAGCCAAGAACGGCCTTACGGGAGCACGCGCCGGCGCTAACAAAGCGGGCACCACACGATATGTGGTGCGCAAGTCGGAGATGTTCAACTCGCCGCGCAGCGATTTCGGGCCGATGTATATGCCAGGGGCGACCGACCGGCTGTACTTCGCCACAACCCGCGAGAAAGTCAATGGCCCCCGAAGCGAGATCACCGGAATGAAGAAGGGCGACATATGGGTGGCTTCCAAGGACGAGAAAGGGCAATGGCAGCGGCCAGAACCCGTGGAAGGCGAGCTCAACACCGACATGGACGAGGGTATCATATCGTTCTCGCCCGACGGCAACCTGATGTATCTTACCCGCGCACGCCGCGAGGCCAACGCGCCCACAACCGTAGAGATATTCACATCCCAGCGCTCGGATGCCAAATGGAGCGCGCCCGTGAAATTCGAGATAACGGGCGACACGCTGTCGGCGATGGGACATCCGGCCGTATCGCCCGACGGCCAGTGGCTCTATTTCTCGAGCGACATGCCGGGCGGATCGGGCGGACGCGACATATGGCGTATCAACCTGACTATGAAAGGCGGCACTCTCGAGAATATGGGCGAGTGGATAAACACTCCGGGCAACGAGATGTTTCCCTATGTGCGCACTGACTCCATACTTTATTTCGCATCCGACGGCCATCCGGGCTATGGGGGACTCGACCTGTTCAAAGCCGAGCTGAAACCTTCGGGAGGCTGGGCTGTGACAAATATGGGCACGCCGATCAACTCGGCCTATGATGACTTCGGCATAACCTTCGGAGAGGGCGAAAGCGGCTTCTTCACCTCCAACCGCAACGACGCCCGCGGCTATGACAACATATATTCGTTCGAGCTTCCGGAGCTAAAGATAATGATATCGGGCTGGGTTCTTGACAAGGACGAGGAACCGGTGCCCAACGCCGTGATACGCATCGTGGGCAACGACGGCTCCAACCAGAAGCAGGTGGCGCGCGACGACGGGTCGTTCTCCTTCCCGCTGCAACGCGGCATAAGCTATGTGATGCTCGCGGGCGCTAAAGGTTATCTGAATGCCAAACAGGAATTCACCTCCGACACAGCCGAGGAAGATGCCGAATACGGTGTCGACTTCATCCTCGCCTCGATAAACAAACCGGTGGTGATCGACAACATCTTCTATGATTTCGACAAGGCCACGCTGCGCCCCGAATCGGAGGAGGCACTCGACGAAATGGTGCAGGTGCTGCGCGACAATCCCAATGTGACCATAGAGATGGCCTCGCATACCGACCGCAAGGGCAGCGACGAATACAATATAAATCTGTCGAGCCGCCGCGCCAAATCGGTCATAGACTATCTGATAGCGCACGGCATCGCCGCCGACCGCCTGCAGAGCCAGGGATACGGAGAGTCGCGTCCCAAGACAATAACCAAAAAACTTGCGAGACTGTATCCGCAGTTCAAGGAGGGTGATGTGCTCACCGAGGAATATATCGAAGCGCTGTCGCCTGAAGACCAGGAGGCAGCCGACCAGATAAACCGCCGCACCGAATTTCAGGTGCTGTCGATCGACTATCAGATGTTCTGATGAAATTCCGTACTGAAATAGGCTGTATCAAAGGCTCGTTCAAGATAACTCACGTCGACCGTGTGGTGCTTCTCGGCTCGTGTTTTGCCGACAATATCGGCGAACGGCTTGTCGCCGGCGGCTTCAACGCAGCGCACAATCCTATGGGACCGTTGTTCAATCCTGCGTCCATAGCAAGGGTGATACGACGCGGCGAGATCCCCTACTCTGCCGACGACTTCACATACGGGCCGGACGGAACACTCCACTGCCTCGACTTCGCCAACCGGTATCAGGCACCGGATGCGGAAACGCTCGCCGACAAAGTCAACGCAGATTTCATGCCGTTGGCAAGAGCCATCTCCGAGGCCGATGTGATGATAGTGACCTTCGGCAACGACAAGGTATATGAATACGCCGGCACGGTGGCCGGCAACTGCCATAAGTTGCCGGGAACGATGTTTGCCGAGCGATATCTCGGTATCGAAGATATATGCGGCATGTGGCACAATCTGATACCAAGAGACAAGCGGGTGATATTCACCCTCAGTCCTGTGCGGTATATCGGCGACGGACTGCCGCAGAGCTGCCTGTCGAAGGCCACGCTTCGTGTGGCGATAGATCGTATATGCCGTGACGGCGGCCACGACTATTTTCCGGCTTACGAGATTGTTGCCGACGACCTGCGGGATTACCGTTTCTATGCCGCCGACCTGAAGCACCCGTCGGATGTGGCGGTAGATTACATATATGAGAAATTTGCAGAGACATATTTCACCAAAGATACGATTTCAAAGGCCGAAGAGTACCGCCGTGCGGCACTCAGGGCCGCACACCGTCCATTGTTATGACAACCTTTAATATTATAGATATAATCAGGCTCCTCGACTGCGAGGCGTATGGCTCTGCCGAGGGTTCTGTAACCGATTTTCTGTTTGACTCGCGCTCACTCGAAGAGCCTGAAGGTACAATGTTCTGTGCCATTGCTACGGATTCGTCGGACGGCCACTGTTTCATTCCGCGACTGTATCGACGCGGAGTGCGGATGTTTATGGTGGAACGTCTGCCTGAATTCCACGACAGCTATGCCGACGCCACCTTCCTTGTGACGGACTCGGTACCGGACGCTATCTCTGCAATCGCGTCGGCTCATCGCGAGAGGATTGAAGGGACTGTCGCCGCCATAACAGGTTCGGCCGGCAAGACTGTGGTGAAGGAACTGATCTATCAGGCTCTTATACGCAAAAGCAGTAAAGTGTCGCGCAGTCCGCGCAGCTGGAACTCACGTCTCGGAGTACCGATGTCGCTGCTCGAAGCGCCGTCTGACAGCAGTGTGGTGATCGTAGAGGCCGGTATAGACGGCTGCGGCGACATGGAGCACCACGCCGAGATAATACGCCCCGAGACAGGCATACTCACAAGCATCACAGCCGAGCACGACAACGGATTTGAGAGCCGCGAAGCGAAAATCCGCGAAAAGCTGAAACTGTTCGAAAACGCGCGTACCATAATATATGACGCCAATGACGCCGGAGTGGACAGTATCGTGCGGCAGACATATCCGGGCACGGAGCTTGTGCCCGTACGGACATCGGCCGGTGAAGATATCGACCGCGCACTCGCCTCGGCATTTTTAGGAATAGTCGGCTCAGAATTGCCGGATGATGTAGAGCAAGTGTCTAACCGAATCGATGTACACGAAGGGGTGAATGACTGCGTGATGTTCTACGACGCGTTCACACACGATCTTCGTTCGCTGCGGCAATCGCTCGACATGATGCGCCGGCATTCTACGGCCACACGTACATCAACGCTCATCCTATCGGATCTGCTTCATGAACCTGAAGCCGATATACCGATGCTGTACAACGATCTGGCACGTATTGCTGCGATATACGGCATATCGCGTATCATTGCGATCGGCCCCGAACCCGACCTCTATCTCAAAGCCGGCGAATATGGCATAACAGTGGAAAAAACAGCCACGGCAGCCGATTTTCTCAAGGAATACGATATAAACCGTTTCTGCTCGGAGAGCATACTTATCACCGGCTCGCCGAGTGTCGATTTCATGAAAATAAAATCGGCACTTGAAGCTCCACGCCACGATACCATATTCGAGATAGACCTCGACGCCGTGGTACACAACTTCAACTATTACCGCTCGCTGCTCAAACCGGGCACAGGCCTCGTGGGCATGGTCAAAGCCTCGGCCTACGGCACCGGCGCCCTCGAAGTAGCCAAGACTCTGCAGGCCCAGGGAGCGGTATATCTGGCTGTAGCCGTGGTGGACGAAGGGGTGGAACTGCGCCGGGGAGGCATCACAATGCCGATTGTGGTTCTCAACCCTGTGACGACCAATTACCCGGCTCTGTTCCGATACAGGCTCGAGCCGTCGGTATTCTCGTTGCGGGAGCTGCGCATACTTGTCGACGAAGCGCGTAAAAACGGCATAGACAGTTTCAAGGCCCACATCAAGCTGGATACCGGCATGCACCGGGTGGGATTTGTGGAGGAAGAGCTGCCGGGACTCATAGAAGCCCTGAAGCAATCGCCGGAAATGCATGTGGCGTCGGTATTCTCACATCTTGCCACAGCCGACTGCCCCGACGAAGGCGAATATACGCAGATGCAACTCGACACATATGCCCGCGCGTCGCAGCGCCTTCTCGATGCGCTGCCATATCGCCCGCTGCGGCACATACTCAATACAGCCGGTATCATGACTCATCCGGAATACCAATACGATATGGTGCGCCTCGGCATAGGCCTGTACGGAGTGAGCCCGCTGGGACATGACGAGCATATAAAACCCGTAGCGACACTCAAATCCACTGTCATATCGCTGCACCGCTGGCCGGCAGGCACCACTATCGGCTATGGCCGACGCGGCGTGCTCGGGCGCGAGTCGCTGATAGCCACCGTACCTATAGGCTATGCCGACGGCCTCAACCGCAGACTAAGCCGGGGGGCGGCATCGTTCATGATCCGGGGCACCGAATGTCCCACCATGGGTAATATCTGCATGGATCAGTGCATGGTGGATGTAACCGATGCCCCGGGGGTAACGATAGGCGACGAAGTGGAAATATACGGCAAAAACATGCCGGTGGAACGCCTTGCCGAGACGCTCGGCACCATTCCCTATGAACTGCTCACGTGGGTGTCGCCACGTGTAAGACGTGTATACTACCGCAACTGATATCAGAATATATAGCCGAAGCCCACGTTGAGGTATATTGGATATAGGCTGAAATTCACAGTCTTGAATGATGACTTGAAGATGTTGTTGCATCCCCATGTAAGATCAGCGTTAACCACAAGATGCCTGTAGGCAGTCCATGATACGCCGCCGCGCATACCCCATTGGAAATGACGCAGTTCGTTGCCGAAGTCGTATGATGCCCGTGAATCGCCGTCAAACACATACTTGTCGCCCGTAGGGTCTCCCTCGCGCAGATAGCCGTCGTAGACATATCCGTCAAAGTCGTTGCTGAAAGCGAATGCCATATAAGGGCCGAGATTGACTTTAAGACGTCTGTGCACACGATATTCGGCTGTAATGGGGATTACAAGCTGCTGCGAATGATACTTTGTCTGCACGGTGCCGGTCCAACGGCCGCTGAGTTTCTTGCCGTTATCGAGAATCTCCATGCCGTAGTTCTTTACCGTAGCTTTGGTTTTCATGCCGCGTGTCTCAAGACGGACGCCCACGGCGACGCCCCATTTACGTTGCGGATCGATCCATTTAGCTACTCGAAGTCCGAGCTGCAGGTCGAGGTCGGGATTGTATGAATCGATGTGACGGATCTCTGCCGGAAGCGGCAACGGCGTGGCTCCTCCGAGGCTTGTGCCGGCATTTACTTCAAATTCGATGCCGAGATTTGTTATTTTCTCATGTATGCTGTTGCGCTGGGCCGATAAGCCGGTGCATGCAGCCAACATAAGCATGGCTGTGACAAATATTCTGTATGATGTTGATTTCATCGTTTTATCAGTTTTGAGTTTTACAAGTTATAAGCAGCTCGTCGACCTTGAGGGTGCTGCCGACAGCACCTGCGAAATAGTCGCCGTCCTGACTCGAACTCATCACCACGGCCACGTTGTACATGCCCTCCTCAAGTTTCTTCGCATCTATGGTCTTGCCGGGCCACAAGACGAACGGGACAGAGAATTCCACCCATTCATCGCTCGCATGACGGTCGGGGATCTCGGCCGAGCCGATGATGTTGGGGTTGTCACGGTCGAGCACGTTGGAGCCGTCGAGCCATTGCAGATCGGGAGTTGTCTCGTAAAATACCAGATAGAGGTTGAACATGTCGGTCTTGCCCGGCACCGGATTAAAGTTGCCGTCCTTGTCGGTTTCACAATATGTCTCTCCGGGCTTGTACTTGTAATAACCGCTGAACGACACCGGCTCGTTATAGAAAGGTGTGCCGAAGTGCGTGGCTTTCAGCGGTTGAGCCACAGCGCTCGAACTGTCAAAAGTGCCTATGAAAAGGTTTCCGGCCGCAATCGGCTTCTTAAGACGTGAGCCCCATGCCCCGGTCGAACGTGTTGTGAGCACAGCGCACTTGCCATCAATACCGCCATCGGCCTGATAAGTGGGGAAAGTGGCCGGAGTAGTGGCCTGCAACGAGAGTGCATATGCCGAATTGGCACTGGCCCATACCATTGTTTCCTTACCGCCGGGACCGATTTCATAGAATTCATCATAGCTGCACATACCTGCAAGAGCCGATATCTGCCGCACATTCTCAAAATTATAGGCCAGATTAATAGCATTGTTTTTCTGCACCTCCACTGTGTATGTCTTGTGCCACAGACCGTCCTGCGATGTCACGGTATATGTCTGGGGCATAAGAAAGTTGAGCGGTGTACCGCTTGGAGGCTCAATGGTGGCGCCCGGTGTAAGAGCAAACTCGGGTGCGAGGGGCTGCAAAAGCGACACATCGTTGCGTACGATCAGTGTAACTTTATTATTCTCGATCACCGGCTGTCTGTTCAGTACGTTGCCGGGCAACGTCACAGCCAGAATGTCGCACTCGGCATTGAGTGGCTCTTCTCTTATACACGATGTTGCGGTGATTAGTGCCAAAGCCGTTAAAAAAGCAAATATATGCTTGATTGTCATAGAAGTAGTCGCTAAAATGTGATATATCCAGAAGATATCGTTACTGATTATTTCGACAAAGATACGAAATAATACGGAGCCAATTATGCAAAAGCATTATAAAATGAAAGAAAGACAGAAAAAATGAATAAAAATACGAAATACGGGATACTAAATTGGCATGATTTTCTTGTAAGTTCTACGTTTTATGCTTACCTTTGCACCGACAAAGAAGACATACGGACATTCTAATTATTCATAGAATCATTTTTTACTAATCATATCAAAGTTGACAAGCAATGAAAAAACATTTTGCTTTAGCTCTCGCTCTTATCGGCGCTGTGAGCATGTTTACATCGTGCAGCGATGAGAAAGACGGGCCCATCGTTCCGGGCAGCGAACTCGAGGCCAAGACCTACTCTGCAGGCACAGACCTCACCCTCAATATCGACGGCACCGCCACACTCGGGCAGGATGTGGAGTTCACCCCCGCGACCGACGGTACCGCCACCCTTACTCTGAAAGGTCAGGCTCTTGATATCTCCTCACTCATACCCGACATGACCGCTGTGTCGAAAGCCGAGGCGGCTCTCGCTTTCCCCACTTCGTGCGTGATCCCCGGGTCGGCCGAGGCAAGCATCAAGGTGACACTCGCCGGTGATGCCGACAAGTCGACCTTCACAGGCAACGGCGATACAGAATACTGCACATTTGCCTATGCAGGTGAAGTGACAAAGGATGCCATGACTCTCAATCTCAGCGACATCAAGCTCAAGAACACTTCGATGGCCGGCACATATACCACACACGCATTTGAGAATAACGCATTCAACGAACTTCGTGCATATTGGGTATCGAACAAAGGCATCGAACTCTACCCGGGCTTTAGTATGGATATGAACGCCATCATCAACATGACACTTGCGATACCGATGATCGAATTTGGCGAAACCACCGTACCCGTAGCCGCAATGTTGCCCGAAGTTCTCAAAAGCGTTACCCTCGGTGAGGATGGCAGTGTGACAGCCAAATATGCCGATACCGCAGTTGAAGGCATGCCTGTGAAGGAATCGGCAAAAGGTCTCGCCCGCTACGTAGTGAAGGATGATAAAACCCTGCTCCTGTTCCTTGACCCTCAGGCTATCATAGCCACCACCATGAAGGCAGCCTCCAAGAGCCGTTCCATTGATCTCAACGCCCTTCTTGAAGGCCTCGTGACCAACGTAGTGCCCATGCTTGCCAACGGTGTGCCTGTAGTTCATGGCGCACGCATCGAAAAACTTGACCTTAATGAGGACGGTACATACACACCGATATACGACACAGACGAGAACGCTGTAAGCTTCTATCTCGGCACCGAGACCTTGCTCCCGATTCTCAAAACCGTGTCGCCGATCTTCACCGACGATGAGATAATCAACACTATCGTCGAGGCCGCATCACAGGATCCCAATATGGGATATATGGCATCGATGCTTCCCGGCATCCTCAAATCTCTCCCCGCCATAATAGACGGCACCTCGCAGATCGAGCTCGGCATCAATCTCTACAAATAATTGAAGAAATCCGAAAAAACTTCACCGGCCCGTGAACCAAATTCACGGGCCGGTGTTGTATATACAGAATGTGATTAATGATTGGTTTATATCTAACGTGGCGGCGCCGTGAGGCAGTCGCCACGTTGGGTTTTATACGGCATTGGATTACTTGCGGGGGAGCATTGCGATGGCGTTGAGCCTGTGCTCGAGCTCGGTGGAACTGAGCCGTGTGGAAAGCCTGCCGCGATGTGCGATGGATATGTTTCCTGTCTCCTCCGACACGACAACGGCCACAGCATCGGTGGCCTGGGCTATGCCGAGTGCCGAACGGTGGCGCAGGCCCATATAGCGTGGAAGAGAGCTGTCGTGGCTTACCGGCAGTATGCAGCCGGCCGACATAAGGCGTCCGTGAGCGAGTATAAGGGCACCGTCGTGGAGCGGAGAGTTTTTGAAAAAGATATTCTCTATAAGGCGTGTATTGATATTGGCGTCGATGATGTCGCCGGTCTTCTCATAGTTGTCGAGGGGTATCGACTGCTCTATCACTATCAGGGCACCCGTCTTGGTCTTGGACATGGCCATGCATGCATATACCACGGGCATAACCCACGATGTAGCGGCCATGTCGGCGGCTTTGTGGTGGTGGAACAGGTTGGCGAGAAAACGCCACCGGCGGTGTGAGCCTAGCTCAACAAGGAAGCGCTTTATCTGATCCTGAAAAAGGATGACAAGTATAAGCAGGCCTATGCTCATGAACTTGTCGAGTATCGTGCCTATAAGGCGCATCGCAAAGACCTCCGACGCTACGATCCACACCACGATGAAAGCCATCACGCCGTAGAAGATGTTGATGGTGCCTGACTCCTTCATCAGTTTGTAGATATAGTAGAGGAGTGTTGCGACCAGGAGGATGTCTATTATGTCTTTGATTCCGAATGTAGGCACGGCGAGAGGAGATTTAAGGTGTGGTTATCTGTTGGTTTCGGCAGCCATGTATATGTCAACGGCCTGACGTGCGGCGGCAACGTCGTGCACGCGGAGGATTGAGGCTCCGCGGTCGAGAGCGAGGGTATTTATGACAGTGGTGCCGTTGAGGGCATCGTCGGCGCCTATGCCGAGCAGACGGGTGATCATCGACTTGCGCGACACGCCGACAAGGATAGGGCGATGGAGCAGGCCGAACAGTTTAAGATCGTGCAGCAAGCGGTAATTCTGTTCGAGTGTCTTGCTGAAACCGAATCCGGGGTCGACTATCACATCGTTCACGCCGAGCAGAGCGAGCTGTTGCAGTCGGTCGCCGAGCTCTGAAAGGACATCGCGGGTGACGTCCTCGTAATTGGTGTATTCCATCATGTCGGCCACGGTGCCACGCATGTGCATGAGTATGTATGGCACGCGAAGTGCGGCAACAGTATCGAACATGTCGGGATCGAGGTTGCCGCCCGACACGTCGTTGATTATGTCGGCGCCGCAGTCCTCTACGGCGGCGCGTGCCACCGATGCACGGAATGTGTCGACCGACAGCGGCATGGCCTCGCCAACGGTGCTGCGTACTATTCGGACGGCATTGCACAGCCGACGGCACTCGTCGTCGGTACTCACTTCCGAGGCACCGGGGCGTGTGGAGAATGCCCCGATGTCGATAATGTCGGCGCCTTCGGCGGCAAGACGGGCAGCGCGGGCGGCAATCGCCGCATCGCTCTGCGCGCGCGAACCGGCGTAGAACGAATCGGGAGTGGCATTGAGTATACCCATCACGAGCGGACGGGTATACTCATGCAGTTTTCCTTTGATATTGAGTGTGAAGGGCGTCATAGGCATATCATTACCTGCCGGCGCGCTTGCGCTCGAGTTCGTCGAGTATTATCTTGCGCAGGCGGATATGGTTGGGGGTCACCTCCACATATTCGTCCTCTTTGATGTATTCGAGAGCTTCCTCGAGGCTGAACACCACGGGAGGCACGATCCTGGCCTTGTCGTCGGCTCCGGAGGCGCGCATGTTGGTGAGTTTCTTGGACTTGGTGACGTTGACCACTATATCGTTGTCCTTGGCGTTCTCGCCTACGACCTGGCCGGCATAGACCTCCTCCTGCGGGAAGATGAAGAAGCGGCCGCGATCCTGGAGCTTGTCGATGGCATAGGCATAAGCGTTGCCGGCCTCCATGGCGATGAGCGAGCCGTTGGTGCGGCGCTCGATATCGCCCTTCCAGGGCTGATATTCAAGGAAACGGTGAGCCATGATGGCTTCGCCGGCCGATGCGGTGAGCACATTGTTGCGCAGGCCGATAATGCCGCGCGAGGGTATCTGGAATTCGAGATGCACGCGGTCGTTCTGTGCGGTCATCGACAGCATCTCGCCCTTGCGGCGTGTCACCATGTCGATGATCTTTGATGCGTACTCTTCGGTGACATTGATAGTGAGGAGCTCGACAGGCTCGCATTTGCGGCCGTCTATTTCCTTGATTATCACTTGCGGCTGACCTACCTGTAGCTCGTATCCCTCGCGGCGCATTGTCTCGATAAGCACCGACAGGTGCAGCACGCCTCGGCCATATACCGTCCATACGTCCTCATGGTCGGCTTTGGTGACACGGAGGGCGAGATTGCGGTCGAGCTCTTTTGTAAGACGGTCGCCGATGTGGCGCGATGTGACATACTTGCCGTCGCGGCCAAAGAAAGGCGAATCGTTGATTGTGAATGTCATCGACATGGTGGGCTCGTCGATCGCGATACGCGGAAGAGGCTCGGGATTGTTCACATCGGCAATGGTGTCGCCGATCTCAAATCCTTCGATACCGACAAGGGCGCAGATGTCGCCGCTCGATACCTCGCTCACTTTTTTACGGCCCATGCCCTCGAACGTATGCAGCTCTTTGATTTTCTGCCTTACGACCGAACCGTCTTTGCGGCACAGCGCCACTTCCATGCCCTCGCGCAAAGTGCCGCGGTGCACGCGGCCTATGGCGATTCGGCCCACATAGCTCGAGAAGTCGAGCGATGTTATAAGCATCTGTGCGTCGCCCTCGTATGTCACGGGAGCCGGAATATGCTCGATGATGGTATCAAGCAGCGGCAGGATGTTGTCGGTGGGCTGATTCCAGTCGGTGCTCATCCAACCGTTTTTCGCGGAGCCGAATATTGTGGGGAAATCGAGCTGCTCCTCTGTGGCGTCGAGATTGAACATGAGGTCGAACACCATATCCTGCACCTCGGCAGGCCGACAGTTGGGCTTGTCCACCTTGTTTATCACCACCACGGGTTTCAACCCGATCTGAAGGGCTTTCTGAAGCACGAAGCGTGTCTGGGGCATAGGGCCTTCAAAAGCGTCGACAAGCAGCAGGCAGCCGTCGGCCATGTTGAGCACACGCTCTACCTCGCCGCCGAAGTCGGCATGTCCAGGGGTGTCTATGATGTTTATCTTGGTTCCTTTATAGTTGATTGATACGTTCTTGGAGAGAATTGTTATGCCACGCTCGCGCTCAAGGTCGTTGTTGTCGAGGATAAGCTCGCCGGTCGACTGGTTGTCACGGAAAAGGTGTCCGGCGAGAAGCATCTTGTCGACGAGGGTAGTCTTACCGTGGTCGACGTGAGCGATAATGGCGATGTTTCGAATATTCTGCATACGCTATTGGACTGTTTTTCGGGCGCAAAGTTACAAAAAAATATGCACACGGATGCATTTTAAAACAAAAAAGGGGATGCACAGCTTATTCGGCACGCAAGATTACATTTTTTTTCGTAACTTTGCAGTCCTAACATACATTGCACGATGGACAATACGGTTACCGTTAAGGGAATAAAGATAAATTATCGTCGCACAGGCAGCGGCGACCCGGTGATACTTATGCACGGGTGGGGCTGCGACAGCAGCACTTTGGGGCTATTCGAAAGAGTATCGGCCGAGCATCACGAGGTGTTCAACATCGACCTTCCCGGCTTCGGCAAATCCGAAGAACCGCCGGCCGAGTGGGGAGTGGAGGAATATGTGGAGATGCTTGAGGAATTTGCAGGAATTCTCGGCATCAGCAATCCGATAATACTCGGACATTCGTTCGGAGGCCGTATCGCCATATTGTACTCGTCGCGCAACCCTGTGTCCAAGCTCGTATTGGTGGACGCGGCGGGAGTGAAACCTCGTCGCTCTATGAAATATTATCTGAAAGTATACAGCTTCAAGTTTGCCAAGTGGCTGTATCCAAACATCGTCGGCCGAAAACGTGCAGCGGAGATAATCGAGCAGATGCGCTCGCGCAGAGGCTCATATGACTACAACCGCTGCTCGCCCGCGATGCGCCGTGTGATGGTGAAAGTAGTCAATACCGACCTACGCGAGTACATGCCCCTGATCACAGCCCCCACCCTGCTGATATGGGGCGAGGACGATACCGCCACTCCGATGCGGGATGCCCGCATAATGCAGAAGTTGATACCCAATGCCGGTCTGGTGTCATTTCCCGGCGCCGGGCATTTCAGCTTCGTTGACAACCCGTACCAGTCGGCGGCCGCTTTCCGCCGATTCATTTTATCGGAATCCAAATAATATTCCACTATGACTTTACATATAATACTTGCCTCCGTAGCGCTCGTGATGCTCACAGCCAATCTGCTGCTCGAACTGAAACGCGACCTTATGATGTTCCAGCAGAATTCCTACCGGCCCTCGCGCTACCGCGGATGGCTCAAGGAGTCGCAGGACAGCACATCTATCCGACGGCTTATCGGTATGGCCATATGGTTCATAGCCCTGTCATCGCTGAGCCATCCTCTCATATCGCTCATCCTGTTTCTCATCTACGGCGCTGCCGGCACATGGAGCCTGTGGCGGTACAAGTACAAGAAGCCGCTGGTATGGACAGCGCGCAGCACTCGCATATATGCCGTGGCGATATTGCTTTGCATCGCCTTATCGACGGCATACACACTCTTTGCCATACACGCGCCGACACCGACGGTTCTTTATGTGATATCGGTGGCGGTGCTCGGCTGCTACTGCATATCGCACGTTGTCATAACAGCCGCCAACTTTCTGCTAAAGCCGGTGGAAAAAGCCATATCGAAACATTATTACAATGATGCCGCTGCGCGTCTGCGCTCGATGCCCGATCTGAAAATCATAGGCATTACCGGCTCATACGGCAAGACCAGCACCAAGCATTATCTGCACCGTATCCTCAGCGAGCAGTACGACACGCTGATGACCCCGGGGAGCTACAACACCACATTGGGAGTGGTGCGCACCGTACGCGAGCTGCTGAAGCCATACAACGAGGTATTCATCGTGGAAATGGGAGCCAAGAGCCGCGGCGACATAAAGGAAATCTGCGATCTGGTGCATCCGTCCATAGGTATCATAACGGCAGTGGGGCCGCAGCACCTTGAGTCGTTCAAGACCATCGACAACGTGCAGGCGGCTAAATTCGAACTGGCCGACGCACTGCCGGCCGACGGTATCGCGATAGTCAACGACGACTTCGACAAGATAGCCGACCGCCCGGTGGACAATACCCGATGCCTGAGGTACGGCATCCGGGCCACCGGTACCGATTACCACGCATCTGATGTGGTATATTCGCCCGAAGGCACGACCTTCACCGTGTGCGGCCCCGACGGATACACCCTGCCGCTGCGCACACGACTGATGGGCGAGTGCAACGTGAGCGATCTGCTGGCCGCCGTTGTCGCGGCTCATCAGCTTGGCGTGCCCGACAGCAAGATAGCATCGGCAGTGGCAGCCATAGAGCCGGTAGAACACCGTCTGTCGATAAAACGTATACCCGGAGGCATAACCATACTCGATGATGCCTTCAACTCCAATCCCGTAGGCTCGCGCATGGCGCTCGAAGTTCTCGGATCGATGCAAGGAGGCAAACGCATAGTGATAACACCCGGCATGATAGAACTCGGGATCGAGCAATACGAGCTCAACCGCCGCTTCGGCGAGACAATAGGGCTAAATACCGACGTAGCCATAATTGTAGGCAAATACAACCGCGACGCAATCACCGAAGGCATACGCTCCACAGGCAAGATAAAAGAAGAATCATTGCATACGGCAGACACATTTGCCGACGCACAAAGCATATTATCCCGGATAGCCGCCAAGGGCGATACTGTTCTTTACGAAAACGACCTTCCGGACACATTCAAGTAACAGTACATAAGTAACAGCCACAAGATGAAAACCACCGTAGGCGTGTTTTTCGGCGGACGTTCCACCGAACACGAAATTTCAGTAATCTCGGCCAACCAAGCCATCAACGCCTTCAATCCCGACAAATACGAGATAATCCCCATATACATATCGAAAGAAGGCCATTGGTACACCGGCCGCGATCTGCTCACCTTATCCAACTTCCGCAATCTGCCCGCACTTATCGGAAAGCTTACCGAGGTGTACATGAAGCCGGTATACGGCGACTTCAATCTCTACACCGCCAAGAAGTCCCTTTTCGGCAAGGATGTGTACGCCACCCTCGACGTGGCGCTGCCTGTGCTGCACGGCACCAATGTGGAAGACGGCAAGTTTGAAGGCGTGCTCGAGACCATCGGCATCCCGTATGCCGGCTGCGACACGCTGTCGTCGGCCAACGGCATGGACAAGATAACCATGAAGATGATACTGCGCGCCGACGGCATCCCGGTAGTGGATTACGTGTGGATGACCGACCGCCAATGGACAGCCGACCGCGACGCCATGATAAAGCGTGCGGAGGACACACTCGGATATCCCGTGATAGTGAAGCCGGCCAATCTCGGGTCGTCGATCGGTATCGGACCGGCACACGACCGTGCCCAGCTTATCGAACGTATCGATCAGGCAGCCCGCTTTTCGACACGCATCATAGTCGAACACATGGTCACAGCCCTGCGCGAGATAAACTGCTCGGTACTCGGCGATACAGACGAATTCGAGACATCGGTGCTTGAGGAGCCCATCAAGGCTGAAGAAATCCTGAGTTATGGCGACAAATATATGGGCGGCGGCATGCATGCGGCTCAGAAACGAATCCCGGCCGACCTCCCCGAAGACGTGGCGGCAGAATGCCGGCGCCTGGCCGGTGAGACGTTCCGAGTGCTCGGATGCCACGGAGTAAGCCGCGTCGACCTCATAATGGACGACGACACCAAGAAAGTATATGTGAACGAAATCAACACCATCCCCGGGTCGCTGAGCTACTACCTGTGGGAGGCCGGCGGCGTCACATTCGAGCAGCTTACCGACCGTCTGGTGCGTCTGGCATTGAAACGTCACCGCGCACTCGAAGGCAAGACGCTGTCGTTCGCCCAGAATATCTTCGCCATGGGCGGAGGCACCAAAGGCGGTGTCAAAGGGGCCAAATGACCGCATAAATGCTGTCGTAAACCTTTTTTAACGCGCATTTGTTGCGTATTGGAGAGATAATACGTAACTTTGAGAAAGAAAAGCACGCCGGTGACAGACCGCCGTGCTTTTTGGCACAATTTTTGCTCTCCACTCAGATATGGACAATAAGTTTTCAAACAAATTCAAGAATATGATGGGCGAAGCCCGCGCCCAGGCGCTGCGACACAACTGCGCCACCGTGGAGCCCGCGCATCTCCTCCTCGCCGCGCTCGCCGACGATGACGCCTATACCATGCTTGACAATGCCGCCACAAACAGGCCTATCGACGAGCTGAAGGCATATCTCGACAATGAGATATACGAACTGTCGGAAGCGCGCGCCGAGCAGCCCGGTGTGAGCGATCTCGCCGCACGCATCACCAAACTCTCAGTGCTCGAGGCGCGCATGCTCAAAGACGAGGATATCGACCCCATACATGTAGTACTTGCAATGTTTCACAATTACGAAATCCGCAACTCCGAGCTGTTCAAGCCGTTTTTCTCGGCCGGAATAAGCTACGAGTCGCTGTTCCGTACCGCGCAGGAGAAGCGTGGTATCGCCCCGCGCGCAGGCGCTGGATTCATGGACGGAGACGAAGAAGAAGCCCCCGAGGGCAACTCGTCATCAGACCAGCCACGCGGCAAAGCGGCATCGGCCGCCACATCGGGCAAAAAACGCTCGGGAGCCGGCGACACGCCGATGCTCGACAAGTTCGGCCACGACATGACCCGCGCAGCTCAGGAAGGCCGCCTCGACCCCGTAGTGGGCCGCGAGACAGAGATAGAGCGCCTTGCACAGATACTGAGCCGCCGCAAAAAGAACAATCCCGTGCTCATAGGCGAGCCGGGCGTAGGCAAATCGGCCATCGTCGAGGGTCTCGCCCTGCGCATAACGCGCCGACAGGTGCCGCGTGTGCTTTTCAACAAGCGCGTGGTGGCGCTCGACATGGCATCGATAGTGGCAGGCACAAAATACCGCGGCGAATTTGAGGAGCGCATCAAGGCCATCCTCAACGAGTTGTCGAAAAACAAGGACATCATACTTTTTATCGACGAGATACATACCATAGTAGGCGCCGGCAACGCACAAGGCTCCATGGACGCCGCCAACATGCTCAAGCCGGCCCTTGCTCGTGGTGAACTTCAATGCATCGGCGCCACGACACTCGACGAGTATCGCGTGAACATCGAGAAGGACGGCGCCCTCGAACGCCGTTTCCAGAAAGTGATGGTGGAGCCGACGACTCCCGAAGAAACGCTGGTTATACTCAACAACATCAAGCCCAAATACGAGGAGCACCACAATGTGACATATACGCCCGAAGCACTCGAGGCCTGCGTGAAACTCACCGATCGGTACATATCCGACCGCAACTTCCCGGACAAGGCCATCGATGCGCTCGACGAGGCCGGATCGCGCGCCCATATAACCAATGTGACCGTTCCCGAAGAAATCGAGAACCTCGAGAAGGCGGTGGACGAGGCATCGGCCAAGAAACTCGAGGCCGCACACTCGCAGAACTTCGAGCTCGCCGCAGTATGGCGCGACCGCGCGCAGAAGCTTGCCGAACAGCTTGAACAGGCCAAGGCGGCGTGGGAAAAGACGCTCGAAGTAAACCGCGTGACTGTCGACGAGGACAAAGTGGCAGAAGTAGTGGCAATGATGACAGGTGTACCCGTGCAGCGTGTGGCGCAGGCCGAAGGACTGCGACTGCTCGAGATGGGCCCGACACTGCACAAGGCCATAATCGGACAGGATGATGCCATCGAAAAAATAGCCAAAGCCATACGCCGCAACCGCATCGGCCTGAAAGATCCGGGCAAGCCCATCGGCTCGTTCATGTTTCTCGGCCCCACCGGTGTGGGCAAGACACACCTGGCCAAGAAACTCGCCGAATTTCTGTTCGACTCGTCCGAAACCCTGATACGGATCGACATGAGCGAATACATGGAGAAGTTCACCGTATCGCGTCTGGTAGGCGCACCTCCGGGATATGTAGGTTATGAGGAAGGCGGCCAGCTCACCGAGCAGGTGCGCCGGCATCCCTACTCGGTGATATTGCTCGACGAGATAGAGAAGGCACATCCCGACGTATTCAACCTCCTTCTGCAAGTGCTCGACGAAGGACGCCTCACCGACAGTCTCGGCCGACGCATCGACTTCAAGAACACCATCATAATAATGACGTCTAACATCGGCACGCGGCAGCTCAAGGATTTCGGCACCGGCGTAGGCTTCGCCACCCGCACGGGGCAGGCAGAATCGGACGCTCAGAACGCCGTGATACGCAAAGCGCTCAACAAGGCTTTCTCGCCCGAGTTCCTCAACCGCGTGGACGATATCATAATGTTCGACCAACTGTCGCGCGACGCCATTTTCAAGATCATCGACATCGAACTCGCCGGTTTCCGCAAGCGCCTCTCCGATCTGGGCTACACTCTCACGCTGTCGGACGCTGCCAAGGACTATATCGCCGACAAGGGCTACGACCCGCAATTCGGCGCCCGTCCGCTCAAGCGTGCCATACAGAAGTATCTCGAGGACGAGCTTGCCGAACTTATCCTGTCATCGGCACTCCGCCCGGGCAACGAAGTGATAGTCGACTACGACCCCGAAGCCGCGAAAATCACCACCACGGTAATAGCGACTCCGGCACTCGAAACCAAGCCCGACGCTCCCGCCCTGCCCGAGGCCGGCGCCGAATAATCGCCGGAATCATATACATACAGCGCGGCCACACTCTTGCGAGTGTGGCCGCGTAAGTTATATCGATATTTTACTTGTTGAGAGCGCAGGCGGCACACTTCTCCGAGATTTCGGTGAAGAAGTCGTTGCCCTTGTCGTCGACGAGGATGAACGCGGGGAAGTCCTCGACCTCGATCTTCCAGATGGCTTCCATGCCGAGTTCCGGATATTCGAGCAACTCAACGTTCTTGATTGAGTTCTGCGCGAGCACGGCTGCGGGGCCACCGATCGAACCAAGATAGAATCCGCCGTGCTTGTGGCATGCGTCGGTAACCTGCTTGGAGCGGTTGCCCTTGGCTATCATCACCATGGAGCCGCCGGCTGCCTGGAACTGATCGACATACGAGTCCATACGGCCTGCGGTGGTGGGGCCGAACGAGCCAGAAGGCATTCCTGCGGGAGTCTTTGCGGGGCCGGCATAGTAGATGGGGTGATCCTTGAGATACTGGGGCATAGGCTCGCCCTTGTCAAGGCGCTCCTTGATCTTGGCGTGCGCGATGTCGCGGCCTACGATTATAGTGCCGTTGAGCGACAGGCGGGTGGATACGGGGTATTTGGTAAGCTCGGCAAGTATGTCGGCCATGGGACGGTTGAGATCGATCTTCACCACCTCGCCTTCGCCGGCCTTGCGGTATTCTTCGGGGATGAGTTCGCCGGGGTTGGTGTCGAGTTTTTCGATCCACAGACCTTCGCGGTTGATCTTGGCCTTGACGTTGCGGTCGGCCGAGCAGCTTACTCCGAGACCCACGGGGCACGATGCGCCGTGGCGGGGCAGACGGATGACACGTATATCGTGTGCGAAGTACTTGCCGCCAAACTGTGCGCCGAGACCTAGACGCTCGGCTTCCTTCTTGAGCACCGCTTCAAGCTCGATATCGCGGAACGCGTGACCGCTCTCGTCGCCGTGTGTGGGCAGGGAGTCATAATATTTGACGGAAGCTTTCTTCACTGTCTCGAGATTCTTCTCAGCCGAGGTACCACCGATAACAAATGCTATATGGTAGGGAGGGCATGCGGCGGTGCCGAGGCTCTTCATCTTCTCAACGAGGAAGGGAACGAGCTTGGCAGGATTGAGCAGAGCTTTGGTCTCCTGATAGAGATATGTCTTGTTGGCCGAACCGCCGCCCTTGGCAACGAAGAGGAAGTGGTATTCATCACCCTCGCCGGCATGGATGTCGACCTGCGCGGGGAGGTTGCAGCCGGTGTTCACTTCCTCGTACATGGTGAGAGGCGCATTCTGCGAGTAGCGCAGGTTGTCGGTGGTATATGTGAGATAGACTCCCTTCGACAGACGCTCGGCATCGTCGCAGCCGGTGTACACGCACTGGCCTTTCTCGCCGTGGATGATGGCAGTGCCGGTATCCTGGCAGAAGGGCAGCTGTCCCTTGGCGGCCACCTCGGCGTTGCGGAGCATGGTGAGAGCTACAAACTTGTCGTTCTCGGAAGCTTCGGGATCGCTGAGGATCTTGGCCACCATGGCGTTGTGCTCGCGTCGGAGCATGAAGGCATTGTCGTGTGTGCACTGGCGGGCAAGCACGGTGAGTGCTTCGGGATCCACTACAAGGAATTCGTGTCCGCCCCAGTTTTCCACATGCACGTAGTCGGACGTAAGGTGATAATACTCCGTGGTGTCCGGGCCGAGCGGAAACATCGGGGTATAGTTGAATGGTTTGGTTGCCATATTATGCTTTTAAAAAATAGTGTTTCTGTTATCTTGTGCAAATATAGACAAAATCTTTGAAACCCTCAAATTTTTGTTTTCAAGCCTTAAACCAATAGCGCCAGCCTGTATACGATGAATGCGACGATCCATGCCACGGCCGTATTGTAGAGCACGCTGAACAGCCCCCAGCCCCAGTGTCCCGATTCACGCACCACCGCGGCCACGGTTGCCATACACGGACAGTAGAGCAGGATAAAAACCATGAAACTCAGAGCTACAGCCGGGGTGAAATCGGGCTTTCCGCCGGCACGCGGAGCTTCGAGACGCTCGCCCAAGGTCTTGTCGGTGAAGGCCTCGTCGCCGGTGTAAAGCACACCGAGGGTGGATACCACGATTTCCTTTGCCGGGACGCCTGCGAGTGCGGCTACTGACGCACGCCACTCGAAGCCGAGAGGCCTCATCACAGGATTTACTACTTTGCCGGCGGCCTCAAGATATGAATCCCGGCTCAGATCTATGGCCGCGCTTTCCTGTACATCGGATAAATTGTCGTCGTGACACGGAAAATAGTTCAAAGCCCACACGATTATGCTCGCAAACAGGATGATGCCGCCCATCTTCTTGAGATACTGCACGCCTTTGCCCCAGGTATGACGCACCGAGGCCTTGAAGGTAGGCATGCGGTATGGCGGCAGCTCCATAACAAACGGGGTCTCGTCTTTGTGGAATATAAAGCGGCGCAGAAGCCTCGCGGTAACAACCGCCATCAGAATGCCGAGAAGATATAGCGCCAGAAACACCCATGCGGCATACCCGTAGAAGAACGTGCCGATCATGAGCACATATAGAGGCAACCGCGCCGAGCACGACATGAACGGATTGATAAGGATGGTGATAAGGCGGCTCGAACGGCTCTCGATAGCCCTTGTGGCTATAATGGCCGGCACATTGCAGCCGAAGCCCATTATAAGCGGTATGAACGACTTGCCATGCAGCCCGAGGCGGTGCATTATGCGATCCATGATGAATGCGGCGCGAGCCATATAGCCTGAGTCTTCCATGAACGAGATGCAGAAGTAGAGTATCAATATATTGGGCAGAAAGACTATCACGCCGCCCACGCCGCCGATTATGCCGTCGGCCACAAGATCCTTGAGCATCCCGTCGGGCATATAGTCCTTCACAAGGCCACTTAGGCCGTCGACGCCCCACTCTATCCATTCCATCGGATACCGGCCTACAAAAAATGTCGCCCAGAAGATGAAAAACATTATTGCAAGGAATATCGGAAAGCCGAACAGCTTGTTGGTGACTACCGCGTCGATAATCGATGTGGAGCCTTTGCCCGTGCGCTCGCCGCGGACCATTGTCTCGGCAAGAGCGCCTGCGATGAAACCGTATTTGTCGGCTGCGACCGACGACGATATGTCTTCCTGCGACAGCCGCTCAAGGTCGGCACGCAGCCGGTTGCGGGTATTGAGCATGTCGTCGTAGGAATGGCTCTCGCGCAATATGCCGTCGACCTCGCGGTCTCCTTCTAGAAATTTTATGGCCAGATATCGCGGCGAAAAATGACGTCCGACTTTGGAGTCGGCCTTTATCATGTCGATAAGCACACGCACAGCGTCCTCAGTGTCGCGGCCGAGGTTGACATGTATGTGACGTACGTCGTCGTGCCGCCCTTCATATACATTTACAACAGTATCGAACAGGCGCTCGACACCTTCGCCGGTGCGTGCCACAACAGGCACCATCGGCACGCCTATCATCTCGCCGAGCGTCTTATAGTCGAGCGTGGAGCCCGATTCGCGGAACTCGTCGTACATGTTGAGGGCTATCACCATCGATCGGTCCATGTCGATAAGCTCGGTGGTAAGGTACAGATTCCGCTCGAGATTGGTGGCGTCGACGATATTGAGGATGACGTCGGGAGTCTTCTCGCGCAGGAACTTGCGCACGTAGAGCTCTTCGGGCGAATATGCCGCGAGCGAGTATGTGCCGGGGAGGTCGGTAAGGCGGATTGTATAGCCTTTGAAATCGAAAGCAGCTGTCTTGATATCGACAGTCACGCCGCCGTAATTTCCCACATGCTCCTTTGCGCCGGATATATCGTTGTACAGCGATGTCTTGCCGCAATTCGGATTTCCGATCAATGCGACATTTATTGTACGTCCCTCACGGTCGGCCTCGGCCGCGTGTGTCTCTACCGTATGAGTGGACGGCTCGGGGATGTCGGGGCGTATAGACCCGTCGTTGTCTATTTTCACCACCTCGATCATATCGGCCTCGGCACGACGCAACGACACGGCATAACCGAGGAGCTCGTATTTCACCGGATCGCGCAGAGGTGCGTCGAGCAATACCTTCACCACACGGCCGCGTACAAAGCCCATCTCTATGACACGCTTGCGGAAAGCCCCGTGGCCGAGGATCTTGACCACCACACATTCTTCTCCGGTTTTCAGTTCTGACAGTCTCACGTCCAATATTTTTTATTACGCGTGCAAAGGTCGTAAAAATACCCCGAACCGCCAAACTTATTTGAATTTAATTTAAATAAGCGCGCAACGGAAAATAATATGCCTCACATTGCGTTAATAATGTGTAATGGAGAAAGTGAACAGCTCGACACACCGTGGCACATTGATGCTGAATCTGTGGCGCGCGGCGACCTTTGCGGTCATCGCGGCACTGCTTGTTGTGGCTCCGCTGCTATCTTCGGCCCAATACCACACTCCTACGGTAACACCACCGCCCCCGTCGGCGTTTCCTCCGCCGCCAGCCAACCCGGCCGACTCGATAATGCTGCCGTTCCCGATACAGCAGACCGTGCCGCAGACATACGAGGATCTGATGTCGGACGAATTGGCATATGACCTCGCCGACCCGGCCAATATCACCACCGAGGCTACATTCGACCCCAATGTAGGCTGCTATGTGATACGCACCAAGTTGGGCGACATCGACATAGCACAGCCATTCCTGCTCACGCCGCAGCAATACAACGACTGGCAGCTGCGGCGCTCCATGCAGCAGTATTTCAAGGAGCGCAACATGGATCTCATCACCGAGAAAGAGAAGCAACCGTTCAATATCTTCGACATGAACTTTGCGCTCGGCCCGCTCGAGAAGATATTCGGCCCCGGAGGTGTGCAGCTCAAGACACAGGGATCGGTTCAGATCAACATGGGCATCAAGAGCAATTTCACCGACAATCCGTCGCTGTCGCTCAACTCGCGCCGCAAGACATATTTCGACTTCGACCAGAAGATACAGGCCACGATAGCCGCCGGAGTGGGCGACCGCCTCAAATTCAACATGACCTATAACACCGACGCCACATTCGACTTCGACTCCAAGAACCTCAAGCTTGCCTACGAGGGCAAGGAAGACGATATAGTGAAGAATATCGAGGCCGGCAATGTGTCGATGACCACTGGGTCGTCGCTGATACGCGGCTCCACGGCGCTCTTCGGCATGAAGGCAAAGCTGCAGTTCGGCAAGCTCACCGTCACCGGTCTGGTGTCGCAGCAGAATTCCGAGTCCAAGACAGTCAACACCAAGGGCGGCGTGCAGACCACCAAGTTTACCGTCAACGCCGACCAGTACGACCAGAACCGGCACTATTTCCTCGCACAGTTTTTCCGCGACAATTACGATGACTTCGCATCCCGCCTGCCCTATGTATCGTCGGGTGTGAAGATCACACGCATAGAGGTGTGGGCCACCAACAAAAGCGGCAAGTACGAGCAGGCACGCAACATAGTGGCTTTTCAGGATCTCGGCGAGAACCGGGTATTGTCGAGCAGCTACTGGAAACCCGACGCATCACTGTCCAACCCTGCGAACGCATCCAATAACCTGCTGTCGGTGATCAAAACCGACTTTCCGGGTGCGCGAAACATCAATACAGTGACTCAGGCGCTCGAACCGCTGCAGCCATTCGGTATTGTGGGAGGCACGGCTTATGAGAAAGTTGAAAGCGCCCGCCTGCTCAACTCGTCGGAATACACGCTCAACTCCACCCTCGGCTACATATCCGTCAAGAGCGCACTCAACGCCGACGAAGTGCTGGGTGTGGCATTCGAGTACACATATCGCGGCCAGGTGTATCAGGTGGGCGAATTCTCGAGCGACATCACCGCCACCGACCAGTCGCTGTATGTGAAGATGCTCAAATCCACCACCGCCTCGACATCCGAACCGATGTGGGACCTTATGATGAAAAACGTGTACCCTCTCGGTGGATACCAGATACAGAAGAACAATTTCAAGCTCAATATCAAGTATCTGAGCGATACCACCGGCACACAGATCAACTATTTGCCCGTCCCGGGATTAAACAACCAGTCGCTGCTGCAGGTGATGAACCTCGACCGCATCGACTCCAACGAACAGTCAAATCCCGACGGATTCTTCGACTTCATAGAGGGATACACCATCCTGGCCTCGCAAGGCAAAGTCATATTTCCGGTGGTGGAACCCTTCGGCACACATCTGCGCCGCAAGATAGGAAACGAAGCTCTCGCCGACCAATATGTATATGAGGAACTGTACGACTCGACACTGACTGTAGCGCGCCAGTTTGCCGACAAGAACAAGTTTATACTCACCGGCGAATATCAGGCCTCGGCAGGCTCGCAGATCAGGCTCAACGCCATGAACGTACCCCGCGGGTCGGTGATAGTGATGGCCGGCGGAGTGCAGCTCACCGAGAATTCAGATTATACGGTCGACTACGCGATGGGCATAGTCACCATCACCAACCAGTCGATAATCGACTCGGGGCAGAGCATATCGGTCACACTTGAGAACCAGTCGCTGTTCTCGATGCAGCGCAAGACCCTGCTGGGGCTCGACATGCAGTACCAGTTCAACAAAGATTTCAACATCGGGGCCACGGTATTGCATTTCTCCGAGAAAGCCCTCACCGAGAAAGTCGACATCGGCAACGAGGTGGTGAACAACACCATGCTCGGCTTCAACCTCAGCTACAACAAGGACTTCATGTGGCTCACCAACCTTGTGAACAAGATACCCACTGTCACAGCCACACAACCGTCGCACCTCAGCCTCACCGCCGAATATGCCAAGTTGCTGCCGCATCAGCAGAAAAGCGGGTCGAACCGCGGGTCGAGCTACGTCGACGATTTCGAGAACACACAGACCGGCATAGACCTGCGTTCGCCCTACGCATGGCAGCTCGCCTCCACGCCTTATGATCCGTCGAAAGACGCGCTGTTCCCGGAAGCGGCATTGAGCAACAATGTCGACTACGGCAAGAACCGCGCGTTGCTCAACTGGTACTACATCGACCGCATGTTCACCTCGCGCAACTCGTCGCTCGCACCCGGCTATATAAAGAGCGACCTCGACCAACTGTCGAATCCTTATGTGCGCGAAGTCACCTCGCGCGAGATCTTCCCCGGCCGCGAGCCGAATTACGGCGAGTCTTCGACCATACAGACCCTCAACCTGTCGTTCTATCCCACCGAACGCGGCCCCTACAATCTCGACGCCGACAACATCGACGCCGAGGGCGCGCTGCTCAACCCCGAGAAGCGCTGGGGCGGCATCATGCGCAAGATGGAGAACACCAACTTCGAGCAATCCAATATCGAATACGTGCAGTTCTGGCTCATGAATCCGTTCCTCGATCCGGATAATCCCAACTACGAGGGGGGCGACCTGTATCTCAACTTCGGCGAGATATCCGAGGATATTCTCAAAGACGGACTCAAAAGCTACGAGAACGGCATACCCTACGACGGCAATGACCAGTATCTGCGCGAGACAGTATGGGGTCGCGTGAGCTCGCAGAATTCGCTCACATACTCGTTTGACAACGCATCGGGCGCACGCACTGTGCAGGATGTGGGCCTTGACGGACTTCCGAACAACGATGAATTCGAGTTTCCTTCATACAAGGATTATCTCGACCGCCTGCGCCGGCGTCTGTCGCCCGAAGCCGTGCAGCGCATGGAGGACGACCGCTTCTCGCCGCTCAACGACCCCGCCGGCGACAACTATCACTTCTACCGCGGATACGACTACGACGAGGAGCGTCTCGGCATCCTCGCGCGTTACAAGCGCTACAACGGCGTTGAGGGCAACTCGCTCAACCCCGAGGACGTCGACGATCCGCTGTATCAGACATCACGGGCCACGCCCGACGTGGAAGACATAAATCAGGACAACACCCTCAACGAATACGAGCGCTACTTCCAGTACCGTGTATCGATACGGCCCGAGGATCTCGTGGTGGGCAAGAATTACATCACCGACAAGCAGGTGAGCGTGGTACCCTGTCGCAACGACTCGGACAAGACCGTGGAATGGTATCAGTTCAAGATACCCCTCAACGATTACGAACGCGTGGTGGGATCAATAAAGGATTTCTCCACCATACGCTTCGCCCGCATGTTCATGACCGGCTTCAAGAAGGTGACGCACCTGCGTTTCGCCACGCTCGAGCTTGTGCGCGGCGAGTGGCGCCCCTACAAGTTCAACCTCAACACCCGCGGCGACACACCTGCCGAGGGACAGCTCGACATATCGGTGGTGAACATCGAGGAGAACGCAGGCCGCGAACCGGTCAACTATGTCCTTCCTCCCGGTGTGAACCGTATCTCCGACCCCGGCCAGAGCCAGATAGTGCAGCTCAACGAGCAGTCGATGTCGCTCAAGGTGGTAGGGCTCGAAGCCGGCGACGCCCGCGCCGTATACCGCAACACACAGCAGGATCTGCGCAACTACAGCCGCATGCAGATGTGGGTGCACGCCGAGAGCCTTATAGACGACGTGTCGTCGCTGCGCTCGGGCGATCTCAGCGTATTCATACGCCTCGGCACCGACGTGAAGAACAATTTCTATGAATACGAGGTGCCCCTGCAGCTCACGCCCCACGGCTTCTACTATGACAATCCCGTCGACCGCGCCAAAGTGTGGCCGGCAGCAAACTTCCTCGACTTCAACCTGCAAAGCCTCGTAAACCTGAAACTCGAGCGCAACGCCGCAAAACGTGCCGAGCAGTCGGGTGTGGGATTCGGCACACCGTTCACCACACGCGACCCCGACAACGAGCAGAACACCATGACCGTCGTCGGCAACCCCTCGCTGAGCGACGTGCGCGTGATGCTCATCGGCATCCGCAACCGCTCGGCCAACACCAAGAGCGGCACGGTATGGGTCAACGAGCTCAAAGTGACCGACTTCAACGAATCGGGCGGCTGGGCGGCCAAAGCCAACGCAACACTCAACATCTCCGACATCGCCACCCTCAACCTCGGCACGCATATCGAGACCGCCGGATTCGGCTCGGTAGACCAAAGCCTCAACGAGCGCCGCCTCGACGACTACTATCAATACAATATGGCCGTGCAGGCCGACCTCGGCCGCTTCTTCCCGGCCGGCGCCAAATTGCGCGCACCGATATATTATTCGGTAAGCAAGGAGAAGACATCGCCCAAGTACAACCCTCTTGATCAGGACGTATTGCTCAAGGACGCCCTCGACAACGTGGAGACAAAACAGGAACGCGACTCCATCAACGCATACGCCGTCGACAAGACCACAATACAGAATTTCTCCATCTCGGGTCTTAAATTCGACGTGCAGAGCAAGAATCCCATGCCGTGGGATCCGGCCAACTTCACTGTGAACTTCTCTTTCACAAAACAGACCAAGACCGACCCCACTACCGAATACGAATATACCAACGACTACCGCGGCTCGCTGGCCTACAATTACTCGCCGTTCATCAAGCCGTTCAAACCGTTCGGTTTTATCAAGTCGAAGAACCGCAATCTCAAATTCTTCAAGGACTGGGAGCTGCAATGGCTGCCCAACAACATCTCGTTCCTCACCAACATGAGCCGCTACTACTACGAACAACAGACACGCTCGGAGACCGATGTCATGTTCCAGTTGCCCGTATCGGTATCCAAGAACTTCCTGTGGGATCGCCAGCTGGCTCTCACATGGAATCTCACCAAGAGCATATCTCTGAGCTTCAACTCCAACACATCGGCCCGTATCGAGGAAACAATCGGCGCAGTAAACAAGCGCCTTTTCCCCGACAAGTACCGTGAATGGAAGGATACGGTATGGCAGTCAATCCTGTCGATGGGCACACCGTGGAGCTACAACCAGTCGTTCACCGCCCAATACAAGGCGCCGTTCTCGCGCATCCCGGTAATCGACTTCCTGTCGGGCAATCTCACCTACAACGCCACATACCGCTGGGATCGCGGTGCCACGGTCGACGGCGTGGATCTCGGCAACACCATCGCCAACCAGGCCGCATGGAACGCCGACGGCCGTATCAACTTCGAGACTTTCTACAACAAGATACCTATATTCAAGGAGGTAACCAAGCGCTTTGCCAACACCCGCAAACCGGCCACCTCCGCCAAGAAAAAGCCCAAGAAATTCGAGCGCTCGTACAAACTGCCGTCCGACTCCACACAGCTTGTAATCAAGCACAATCTGCGCACAAAAAAAGTGAAGGTGACCGCCGCCCTACCCGACGGCACTCCGCAGACGGTGCAGACGCGTGTGGTGGACCAAAATTCCATAGAAGTCCTCACCAAAGGCGACAAGACGCTCAAATTCACGGTGATGGAAAACCTCAACGAGGACAAGAACATATGGAAGGAGATAGGTCAATATGCATTGCGGCTGGCACTTTCGCCCCGCAACGTATCGGTGCGCTACCGCAACACGCGCACGATGAACCTGCCACTGTTCATCCCCGACGTAGGCAATATTTTCGGCCAGTCGCGCAGCTACGGCCCCATGTCGCCCGGTCTCGGATTCGCTTTCGGCTTCGAGGGCGAAGGATTCCTCAACAAGGCTCTCGAGCGCGGATGGCTCATGACCGACGACGGCCAGACGTCGCCGGCAATCTACTCGCGCGCCAACGAACTCAACATTGAGGCCAACCTCGAGATAGCCAAAGGGCTGAAAGTACAGCTCACGTTCAACCGCGCCGACAACCGCTCGACACAGACACAGTTCATGTATGCAGGCATGCCCACATCCTACTCCGGCTCGTTCACCATCACGTCGTGCGCCATCGGCACCGCGCTGAAGTCGTCAAAGGCCGCCGACGGCTACAACTCGACCGCGTTCAACAACTTCCTCGACTACATACCGCTGATGCGCCAACGCGTTGAAGCTCAATATGCCGGCACGGAATATCCCCGCGAAGGCTTCCTCGCGTCGCTGCCACAGGCCGGCATGCCGTTCGACCCCGAGGTGGGGGGAGTGAGCGCCACATCATCCGATGTACTCATTCCGGCGTTTGTGGCGGCATACACCGGCGCCAAGCCCGCTACGCAATGGCTCACGCCGTTCCCGTCGTTCAGCGCCGTACTGCCCAACTGGCGCGTGACCTACGACGGACTGATCAACCTCGGTAACCTGCGCGACATATTCAAGACATTCACACTCTCACACGCCTACCAGTGCACCTACGCCGTAGGTTCCTATTCGTCCTATCTCAACTGGGTGAGCGCCGGCAACGGCAGCGATCTCGGCTTCACACTCGACGAGCTGTCGGGCAATCCAATTCCCTCGTCGCCGTTCAACATATCGTCGGTAGCCATCACCGAGCGATTCGCTCCACTCATCGGCCTGAACGTGACACTCAAAAACGACCTTCAGCTCAACGCCGAGTATCGCGACCAACGCACCCTCACTCTCAACACATCGGCAGCACAGGTAGTGGAAGCATCCACACGGAGCATAAAATTCGGCGCCGGCTACAAGATAGTGGGATTCAACACCGTCCTGAAGATGAAAGGCTCACAGCAAGGCATCTCCAACGACCTCACGATCAACGCCGAGGTATCTCTCAACCACAATCAGGCACTGATACGACGCATCGAGACAGGCTATACGCAGCCCACCTCGGGCACAAACACGCTCGGCATCACATTCAACGCCTCGTACATACTCTCTAAGCGCGTCACCGTAGCCGCTTATTTCGACCATCAGGTCAACAGCCCCATAGTCACCACCTCGGCCTACCCCACCACCAACACCTCCTACGGCCTGAGCATGAACCTGTCCCTCTCTCGCTGACCTTTCACACCGACCGAGATAATTTCATTATGTTTTCAACATATCCGATTGTCATCTCGATTATTATTATTAACTTCGCAGATAACATCAAGACAACATAGCCCAAGGCTGTTATGGACAGAAAAGAAATATTTGACCGAATCGAGTATGTGGTGGCATGTGTCGGGGCTTTCGCCCAACGATACAAACTCTCCAACGCTCAGGCATACGCCTATCTGCGTCGTTTCACCGGCATTGATTTCCTCCTTGACTGCTATGCCGCCGAGCACACCCTTTCCATCGACGATGCCGTATCAGACCTTCAAGTACTTTGCAGCCGGAAAGGAGGCAAGATATGATACGGCTCTATCACGGTTCAAACATGGCCATAGAGAAGATAGACCTTTCCCGCAGCAAACGAGGCAAAGACTTCGGACAGGGATTCTATCTCAACGCCAATCCGGATCAGGCGATGGCCATGGCAATCCGAACCGCGAGATTTCAGGATAAAGGACAACCCACTCTATCATGTTTTGAATTTGATGAAACCAAAGCAGACGAATTGGGACTTGACATCAAGGTGTTTCCCGATTATTCAGTAGAGTGGGCTGAATTTGTTGTAATGAACCGCAAAAATAATTCCGATACCCCGGCTCATCCATATGATATTGTTATCGGCCCGATTGCAGATGATACAGTGGGCGTTCAGATTCGCCGATACATAATGGGCTACCTATCTGCCGTGGCTTTGGTCGAGGAATTGAAATTCAAGGGAGATCACGCCATACAATATTTTTTCGGCACTACTCGTGCAATCGATCTTTTAAAACGCATCGAACTATGACACAAGATATACAGTTTCAGATAGAATGCCTTGCGACGGAGTTGGTCGAGATGCTGATGGCGGAATACGGCTGGGACATACGCCGTGCCCTTGATGAGTTGTATACGTCGCAGACATTCGCCAAACTCAACGACCCACAATGCGGTCTCTACTATCAAGGCGCTGTCTACATATTCCAATTCCTAAAATCCGAGATAGAAATCGGCAAAATCGCATAACAGATTATTATTCGACGGCAATTATTCGACATGCAAAATAAAAATCGGGCGGTGTCGTACAAAAATTTGCACAATACAGATATTTTGACTACCTTTGCCCCTCGAATTGTTGAATAAATCATAAAATCATCATACGGCAATGAAAAGAACATTCCAACCCTCAAACCGCAAGCGTGTAAACAAGCACGGTTTCCGTGAACGCATGTCTACTCCCGACGGCCGCAAGGTTCTGGCCCGTCGTCGCGCCAAAGGCCGCGCCCGCCTCACCGTAAGCGATTCGATCGCTTCTAAGTGATCTAAGGCACATCTATGACGCAGACAGCCGCGATGGACAATCCACCGCGGCTGTCTGCGTCATATTGAATATGTCATAACCTTACCCTGAAACCTACCTGCAACAGGCCTTGCGCGCCGAAACCCAGCTCGGCAAACATTGATGCGTTGCGGCTGATGGCTGCATCCGCACCGAGAGGCGAAGCCTGAATAGCGAAATAGCCTTTGTTCTCGCTGCCCCAGTCGCCCGAGATATGTGATATGTCGACACCTACGCCAAGATGGCCGTAGAGTGTGACGATGCTGTTGCGGTAATAGTCATAACGGCCGTTGAGCATCACGACATGGTAGTAGATATTTGTATCGCTGTGCTTATACGAACTCGATGAGAAAGTATATGAGGGGCCGATCTGCAGTTTGGGAGCTATCTGAAAGTTGACACCGGCAGTCACGGCACCCCATGCCGTGTTTACCTTGCCACCGTCGTGCATGTCGCACGCATCCATCTGCGTGTAGCCGCCATAGCCGGCATATAGGATTGCCTTCTGTGCCTGCGCGGCGCCTGCCAGACCGAGCACTGCGATAAGTGCGAAGATAAGTCTTTTCATCTTTAAATGATTTTACAGATTTTACAAGTTATATATTTTACGATTTTATAACATATCTGCACATGATCTGGTTCACCATACCTGTCATCGCATGCTTTCTCAAATCACCCGCATTGATATAAATGTACTTTATCATAGTTTTTTATGGTGATTTATGGCCATATAAAAAGTTTTGACTAATTTTGCAGCCGAAATCGGTAGTGACTCCCGGAGGATGCTCTGATGAGTGAATCATGGCGTTGCCGAAGTGTCTCGATCCGCTTAAAAACGGCAGAATTATATCCTATTGATATTCATTTACTAAAAATATCTTTAATAATCATCATCGAAGATTAACTCTCAAGTTATGCTTAAACATTACTCAAAAGGGCTGATTTTCTCACTGTTGTTGTGTGCTTCACCGGTCATCCACGCTGAGACTGTATCGGTTGAGGATGCCCGGCAGTTGGCAGCCGAGTTTTTCCAGGCAAGTTCGCTGGACAGGCTGGCTACCCCTGATGCCCTTGAACTGGTTTTCACGAGTGGAACAGCCGACAAGCCGCTCTACTATGTGTTCAACGCCCGCGACGGGAAAGGATTCATAATCATGTCGGCCGACGACTGCACGGCTCCCGTGCTCGGCTATTCGTCGGAAAGCACTTATGAGCCGGCGGCTCTTCCTCCGGCAATGAAATGGATGATGCAAGGTCTGGAAAAAGAGATAAAGGCCGCACCCGGCATCCAGAAACCGGCCGCACGCGACGCCCGTCGCACTATGGTGCGCCGCTCGGCCCGCAGCAACGAGCGGATTGTGCTCACCACGCCGCAATGACGCCAGGAGGCTCCGTTCAACAACATGATCCCCGGAAATCCGCTCACCGGCTGCGTCGGCACGGCCATGGCCACGATCATGAAATACCATAACTTTCCGGAAAGAGGCACCGGCAGCTACAACGGCGTGAACTTCGATGTGGCCTACGACTGGGACAACATGCGCATGGACAATTACCGCAGCGGATACACCGAAGCCGAAGCCGAGGCTGTAGCCACACTCGTATATCATGCCGCAAGCAGCATCGGCACCCAGTTCGGCTACTCCGGATCAAGCGCCTACGAAGTAAAGGTGCCCGCCGCACTCACCAATTACTTCAGTTATGATCCGGGCGTATCCTACAAGAAACGCTCCGAGACTGCCACTCAGGCAGAATTTGACCGTATCGTGGAGAACGAAATCCGCGCCGGACGTCCCGTACTGTACTGCGGACAGGATGTGACTGCCGGACACGCCTTCGTAGTAGACGGCTTCGACCCGCTCAGCAACATGATCCACATAAACTGGGGCTGGGGCGGAGCTTCGGGCAACGGCAACGGAGGCTGGTATGCCAGCACGGCCCTCAACCCTACCGTAAGCCAGACTCACAGCTTCAACAACCTCACCACCATAATATACAACATCAAGCCCGGCGACGGCAACAACGCCGCATGGTCGCCGCTCCATATCACAGCCGACGGCCGCCAGACAGGCATGAGTTCCAATCTGGAGGGCGATCTCACTCCCGGCAAATCATTTACCGTGCGTGTGGGCAATATAAAGAATGTGAGCTACGACAGGTTTGGCGGCAAGATCGCTGTAGCACTCTTCGGCGCCGACGGCACATTCAAATCCACGCTGAGCAATCCCGACGGTTTCCATCTCGACGGCATGGCCATCTTCGGCAGCGCATATGCCGACTTCGCATGCCAACTGCCGGCAGCCGCCGAGGTTGCCGACGATGATGTGATACGCATGGCCACCCTTGCCGACGGCTCCGACAAGTGGCTCCCCGTCCCCGGCGAACTCATCACCACCAACGAGATACCGGCCAAAGGCGCCGCTCCGCAATATTTCTCAGTGACATATCCCTCGTCGATCAACGACGCGACCTTCACCGGCGACAACAAGGTGATACGCGGCTGGAATTACAATTTCAAGGTTGTTCCGGCATATCCCGCCCGCGACGTGGTCACCGTAAAGAACAACGGCTATGTGCTCACACCCGACGCCAACTACAACTATGCCATCCGCAACGTACTCGAAGACCAGAATATAGAAGTCTATGTGCAGAACGCTGCCGATGTAAAGGAGAAACGCAGCATATGGGTAGGCACACCCGGCACACTCGAGACCCTCCTCGACGGGCCCGACGCAGGCACTGTGAAGGATCTCACACTCTTCGGCACAATCGATGCCCGCGACTTCACATTCATGCGCAGCAGCATGAAGCTGAGAAGGCTCGATCTTTCGGGTGTACGTATCGCCGCCAACGGCACCAATCAGGCCAACGCCATTCCCCGCGAGGCATTCCGCAATCTATGGAGCCTCAAGGAGGTCATCCTCCCGTCGAGCGTAAACCGTCTCAACAACGGCGCATTCCGCTCGTGCGGCATCACATCCATCGTGATACCGGCTGCCGTGACCACATACGAATACAACGTATTCAACGGTTCGTCGGGTCTGCGCGACGTATGGGTGCGGAATCCCAAACCTGCCTTCATCAACTGGTGTGTATTCCACGGCACGCCCAAAGACCGCACCGTGCACTGCATAAATATGGGCGCCGCCGGCACTTACAAAGCTGACAAATACTGGAACCAGCCCGATATCGACGCCGAAGTGACATTCACCTGCCCGTGGGAGGACAAAAACGAATTCCCAGGCGATGGCGACTGCGCGTTTGCCGTGATGGAAAACGATGAGGTGAGGTATGTATCGGATACCGAGCCGGGGCGCTATGAAGCAGGCAAGCAGGTCACCTTCACAGCCGAGCACATAGTCGACAACGACAACCGCATGGAGGTATACGCCAACTCCACCCTTCTCAAGCCCGATGCCGAGGGCAAGTATACCGCCACTATAAACGGAGGCACAATAATCCACTTCGACATGGTGGAGCCGACAGCTCCCGCCACATACGACTCGCCGTGGAAACTTACCGACACCGGCGGCACCATCGGCCTTCTCACCGACGCAGTCAATGTCCTGCCCGGCATACCCTTCACAGTCCGCGCCAACTCTTTCGAGGTCACCGACAATATGTTCTGGGCATTTGTGCTCACCACCGCCGACGGCAAGATCAAAGAGTTCATTTCCTCGATAAACAACTGGACCGGAGGCCCCGGAAAAGGATTGAAGATGAATGTGAACTGCTGTGTCAAGGATGCCAACGTGCGCGAAGGCAACCTGATACGCTTCGCCACATCATACAACGGCAAGACCTGGGCTCTCGTAAAAGGCGCTAACGAGAACATCGTCGACGCCCTGCCCGCGCTCAACAATCAGACGCCCGTATACAACTTCACATTCCCTGAAGGTATTGAAGAGAAGGCAAACATCGCCGGTCGTGTAGAAAGCGCTGTGCGTGGCCGTGACCTCACGTTCAAGATCACGCCGAAGTCTGCCTCTCATACATTGGATGTAGCTATAAACGGCGATACCATCATGAAGGGTGGAAAGACGTTCACACACTCATTCATAGCCAAGGAAGATCTGGACTTCTATATCAAAGTCATTCCGCCTGTATCATATACGGAAGCTACAATAGTTCTCAAGGAAGGCGAGCATCTGTATCTCGACGGTAGCGAAGGCATCAGCAACTGGGGTGAGATAAACTACCAGACAGCTGAGAAATACAAGAATATCAAGAAGCTCAAGATTGTAGGCAAGCTTGACTATTACGACTTCAACCTATTCCGCGAGAACTATTGGATAGCAACCAATATCAAATATCTTGACCTATCGGAAGCTCAATTTGTCCGCGACAGAGATGCACAGGAAGGACAAGGCCTCGACAATTTGTTCCCATCCTCCGCATTATACAACAAACAGCTCGGCGGATGCTACATTGAAGAAATTATACTTCCGGCTACATTGACTCAGTTTGCGGAAAAAAGCTTCAAAGGATGCAGCAAACTGAGAGAAATAAAACTGCCGGAAAATCTTCGTAACTGGAGTACCGGCCCGACATTGAAAGGCGATGGTATAAGTGTCAGCGACTTTACACGCGGAGGCCTCTATGACGAGGTATTCCTTGGTTGTAATTCTCTTGAAACCATCTATCTTCCTTGTGCACCTGGAGCGGGCGGAAATGTTGGGCACTTATATTATTCATCATACCACGAACTTAAAACAGGATTGTCTGACAACAAAAAAGTAACGGTAGTGGTGCCTTCTCAATATTTGGCCGCTTATAAAACGCCGCGTGTTGAAAACGGATTCTATGCAGAGACCTGGTCCAACGGCTGGGTTGCCGGCGGCTTCAATATCGTAGGTGAGTATCCTGTATATTCACTCGACTTCGACGCATCGAAATGCTTCGTGACGGATGCCGAGATAAAAGACAACGTATCAAGAGCCGCTTCGTTCCTCAAGGACAATATCGGACTTGAAAGTATGGAACGCAAACTCTATATCGGTGTAAGAAGCAATATCGCCGAAGGACGCCCCGAAGGAATGGATGCATTCGATGCCGCCCGTAGCATAAAGGTATACGACAACGATGTATTACTCCCCGACGATGCCATAGCGGCAGACGGATCAATCACTGTAACCTATTGGAATCCCAACACACATGCCGACAAGAGTGGAAACCATGAGATAAAGGTCGTATATTTCTATAACGTGAATTTCAACCGTACATCCGACAATGTCCAGATTATTGACGAAAACGGTTACAACCTCACTTCTTCAGAGATAAGCGAAGGTACCACGGTTAGATTCAAAGTAGATATGGCCGGCCTAAACACCGAGGAGCTGACCGCCATGGTCAAGATAGGTGAGACGGTTCTTAGCCGGGATGAGGAAGGCTATTACAATGTAGAGGTTACCGATACCGACCTTAACATCGATGTATATACGGTGCCGCGCAACGGCGCCACACTCACTGCCGCCGATATCGAGAGCATCAATGCCTCGGCCGCCAGCAATGTGACTTCGATCGCATTCAAAGGCGACATCGATTCAGAGAAGCTCAAGCAGGTGATCGACGAATTCCCCGAGATCGAGGAGCTTGACCTGTCGGATCTCACCACCGCCCTGCCTGCCGATGCCATGGCCGGCAAGGAGACCCTCACCACAGTAACACTGCCTCAGGCCGCCGACATCGAGGACGGCACCTTCAGCGGCTGCGTGAACCTTGCCAATGTATCTGTTCCTGAAACCGTAAGCTATATCGGCAACAACGCCTTCAGCGGATGCTCCTCGCTCGAGAATCTCAGCTTTACCGGCATCAAGGGTATAGGAGACAACGCATTTGCCGGGTGTGACAACCTCACCACCATCATCTTCAACAGCCAGCGTGGCGAGGCTCCGGCCCGTGCACGCCGCGTAGCCCGCGCTCCCCGTGCCGACGGCTACTCGGAAGGTGCATTCAACGGTCTAAACCCCAACTGCCTGATTTATCTGGATGAGAATGAAGATGTGCCTCAGGATATCCGGGCCAATTATGTCAAGGTAACGACTGTTGAGAGCGAAGCCGGTAAGGAACGTATATATCAGACCACCGGCAGCATCGCCCTTGATGCGGACTATCCTTTCAACGCCATCAACCCCTTCACCCTCGCGGAAGGGAACGACATCAGCATCGAGCTTGATCTTCTGTCGTCCGACGGCAAGTCTTCATGGAGCCAGTTGCTGCTTCCGTTCGAGCCCACCGCTGTCACCGACGCATCGGACAACGACATGATAATCTTCGACAGCCCCGAGGCTGTGGCTGCCAGAGGACGCAACTACATGGCGGCAACTCTCGCCGAAGGCAAGACAGAACTGTCGCTTGCCGGTAAGGTGGAGGCTAACAAGCCCTATGTGACAGGCCTCCACACATTGACACCTGCCGGAAAGGTACGTTTCTCGGCATCCGACATAACAGTGGCTCAGACACCCGCCGAAATAAGAAGCGAAGGCGACGGTTACGCCATGCTCGGCACATTCGGCAAGCGCACACTCAATGCCGCCACAACCTATCGGCTCGATGCCGAAGGCTCATCGTTCGCAGCCGACAACGCCGTAGCATACGCCGAGGACAGCGATGCGGATACAAATACCGAAGTAGGGCCTTTCGCTGTATATGTGGAAGCTCCTGCCGATTCGCAGCCTCTCGAAATCAATATCCCGATCGATGAACTGAGCGGCGTGGATGACATCACCAATCCGACAGCCGGACTCATAATCAAGCGCGACGGCGACATGCTTGTAATCGATGCCGACCGTGCCTGCGAAGTCAAGGTATATGACATCAGCGGCATCCTCGTACGCGTCCTGCACCTCTCGGCCGGAAGCAATACCGTCGACGGCCTGCCCGCAGGAATCTATATTCTCAACGGAATCAAGACAAAACTCTGATCTCCCATAAACCATCTTTCAATGGCGGCATCGGTTTTCCGGTTGCCGCCATTGATTTATTATAGCCGGTGTTTGAGAATTATTGTGTATCTTTGCAAAATAAACCGTCATCACCGATGTTAGACGAATCACTGCTTCCACGCATACAGACACATATCAACCGTTTCCGTGAAATAGAGACATTGCTCGGAGACCCTGCCGTAATGGCCGACCAACAACGATTTGTAAAACTCACCAAAGAATACAAGCACCTGCGGGAGCTCGACCGGCTCATGGACGCATACAACGTCCAATGCGATAATATGGAATTCTACCGCGAGGTAATGGCCGATGAATCGGATGCGGCAGCCGCGGCCGAAGCCCGCGAGGCTCTTGACCGAGCCACCGAAGCAATCGATGCCCTGTGCGAGGACATAAAGCTTTTTCTTGTACCGAACGATCCCGAGGACGACAAGAACGCCATACTCGAGATCCGCGCCGGCACCGGCGGCGACGAGGCCGCTCTCTTTGCCGGCGACCTTGCCAAGATGTATACCCGGTTCTGCGAAGCCAAAGGATGGCAGGTAGCCGTGACATCGGTAAGCGAAGGCGCCTCGGGCGGCTACAAGGAAATCGTGATGAGCATAAGCGGCGACGGCGTATACGGCATCCTCAAATACGAGAGCGGCGTGCACCGCGTGCAGCGCGTGCCGGCCACCGAGACCCAGGGCCGCATACACACATCGGCCGCCACAGTGGCCGTGCTGCCCGAGGCCGAGCCGTTCGACGTGGAAATAAACGAGGGCGAGATAAAATGGGATACCTTCCGCTCGGGAGGCGCCGGCGGCCAAAACGTCAACAAGGTGGAATCGGGCGTGCGCCTGCGATATAAGTGGAAGAATCCCAATACGGGCGTAGAGGAGGAAATTCTAATCGAATGCACCGAGACCCGCGACCAGCCCAAGAACAAGGAGCGCGCCCTGAGCCGCCTGCGAACGTTCATATTCGACAAGGAACACCAGAAGTATATCGACGACATAGCCTCGCGCCGGCGTACGCTGGTATCAACAGGCGACCGCTCGGCCAAGATACGCACCTACAACTTCCCGCAGGGACGTGTCACCGACCACCGCATCAATTTCACCACTCACAATCTGGCCGCCGTGCTTGGCGGCGACCTCGACGAGATTTTATTCGCGCTCAGCTCCACCGAAAACGCCGAGCGCCTCAAAGCTGCCGAACTTTAAAAGAAAAGATATGGAATCTCCCCTCACCCCCACGCCCGTCACGCAGCGCCGACGTATGTCGCTGCGCTCGCTGTATGCCGACGGTTTCCGCGCTGTAAACCGGTTTCCGCTCGGCTTCGCATACCTCACCGCACTGTGCATATGGCTGCTGTGCCTAACATGGCTCTCCAAGACACCGAGCGACAACGTGTGCATAGCTTTCTCCTACTGCCTGCCTGCCGGCTTGCTGCTATCGCTCGTAATACCCCTGTGGACAGGCTTCGCCGGACGCCCGCGCCTGTCGTTTCCTCTACAGGCAGCCGCCAACGCTTTGCTGCTGGCCGACTTCATATTCCTGCTCATGCGTGGGCAGGCGCTCGGCATGGCGGCGTGGATATCGCACATATCTGTTGTAAGCGCTCTGGTAGTGGGGCTGCTGTTTATCCCCGACCGCCGGCGGTACGACTCGTCATGGTATTTCAGCTATTCGCAGATCACAAATCTTATCACCACAGCCATCATATCATTGGCCATGTGGCTTGTGGCGGTGCTTATCTACGGCACTCTCGACCTGCTGTTCAATGTGCAGTCGTGGAAGCTGATGCCCACACTCGGCATAATAGGTGCCCTGTTTGTGCCACTCACCATATTTATGGGACGTATACCAGCCATGGAGAGCCTTGATACCGACGCCGCCGGCTACACGCTTTCGCGTTTCGACCGCGGCATCATCAAATTCCTGCTGCTGCCGCTGGCTCTCATATACATGGGAATTCTATACGTATACGGCGTCAGGATACTTGTCACCCTCATGCTGCCCGTAGGCATGGTGGTATACCCCGTGACGGGATTCACAGCCGTGTGCCTGCTGCTGCTCTTCTTGCTCAGGCGCGCCGCCGACAGCCCGGCGATGCACCGTATATGCCGCATGCTGCCCGTTGCGATGCTGCCTCTGCTCGTGCTTATGAGCGTGTCGGTGCTCTATCGCATAGGCGAATACGGCATCACGGTGAGCCGCCTGTATGTGCTCACTTTCAACCTGTGGGCATATGCGGCCATGATATATCTCATAGCGACAAAGAGCCGGCGTTTCACATGGATACCGATGTCGTTCGCCCTCCTTTTTGTAGCAGTGTCGATAATTCCGGGAGCCAACTACACGAGCCTCACATACAACTATATGCAAAGCCGTATAAAGGCCGCCCTTACCGAAGCGGGCGCAACAGCTTTCCCGCTCGACCGCAATCAGGTGAAAGAGCTGCGCAACAAGATTTCCACTGAAGAATGGACTCTGCTGTCATCCCGGCTCGAATATATCGACGACTGCGACGACCATTCGTACACATCATCAATCGTAAGCTTTCCGGTAAAGACATCCTCGTGGCAGACCGACGAACTTTTTGACACCGACCTTCTCGCGGTCGAAGCTGTCGAAGCATTAGTCAGCATCAATATAGACGCCACGGAATTCATTCCCGTGCCACAAAGCTACAAATATGTGTCGCGGCAGGGCTATCACCACAACAACATCCGTATCACCGACCGCCGCGCCCATACTGTCGATATCGGCGACGGCATAGAACTCATAGTCGACTTCGACTCGATAACCGCACTCAACTCGGCGGCGCAGATGACCGCGATACATATTCCTGTAAAAGGACATCCCATATCCGAAGCGATGTTCATACCCACATCGGTGGAGTGCCGCTTCGACCGGCAGGAATACGCCGACTCGGCCAAGATATATTACATCGGCATATCAGGATTATTATTCACAACCTTCAATATTTCAGAATGAAACGTACCGAACTTGTAGAGAATATCATGCGCAAGGGCTCGTTCCTCTGCGTGGGACTCGACCCCGACCCTGCCAAGATGCCCCCCGCCCTCGCGGCCAAGGGTGCCGACGGCATAATCGAGTTCAACAAAGCCATCATCGACGCCACCGCTCCCTATGCAGTGGCATATAAGCCCAATCTTGCGTTCTACGAGACTCTCGGCCCCGACGGCATGCGCGCCTTCGAGACCACATGCGCCTACATCCGCGAGAACTACCCCGACCAGTTTATCATCGCCGACGCCAAGCGAGGCGACATCGGCAACACCGCCCGCATGTATGCCAAGGCATTCTTTGAACGTGCGGGAGTAGACGCCGTCACCGTAGCGCCTTATATGGGCGAAGATTCCGTGACGCCGTTCCTCGGCTTCGAGGACAAATGGGCCATCGTGCTCGCCCTCACATCCAACAAAGGCTCGGAAGACTTCCAGATGATACCCGATGTGAACGGCGCCCGCGTATTCGAGCGTGTGGTGAAGCGCGCGCAGAAATGGGGCTCGCCGGTCAATATGATGTTTGTTGTAGGTGCCACCCGCGGCGAGCTCATCGCCGACGTACGCCGCCTCGCACCACGCTCGTTCTTTCTCGTGCCCGGCGTAGGCGCACAGGGAGGCAGCCTTGAGGAAGTATGCCGCTTCGGTATGATCGACGAGGTGGGACTGCTTGTCAACTCCTCGCGCGCCATCATCCATGCCTCGGCGGGCGACGACTTTGCCGACGCCGCCCGCGCCAAAGCCCGTGCCCTCGCCGAGCAGATGCAACAGATCCTCAGCAAATACCCCGAACGCTGAGCATAGCGCACATATGCATGATTTTTATGCTGTAAATTTCTAAATTATCGAAATTTTTCCGTAATTTTGCAGCAATCAATCAGGCTCATTTGTTTGAATTCATAACTCACTAACATATACCAAAATGGCAAATATCGATTCGTTCAATTTCGCAGGTAAGAAAGCCCTCGTCCGCGTTGACTTCAACGTGCCCCTCGACGAAAACGGCAACATCACCGACGACACCCGCATACGCGGTGCCCTCCCCACCCTCAAGAAAATCCTCGCCGACGGCGGCTCGCTCATCATCATGTCGCATATGGGCAAGCCCAAAGGCAAGGTGAATCCCAAGTTCTCTCTCGCACAGATCAAGGATGCCGTGGCCAAGGCTCTCGGTACCGATGTGGCATTCGCCGAAGACTGCGCCACAGCCGATGACATGGCAGCCGCCCTCAAGCCCGGCCAGGTGCTCCTGCTCGAGAACCTCCGCTTCCACCCCGAGGAGGAAGGCAAGCCCGTGGGCATCGACAAGGAAGATCCCGCATACGACGCAGCCAAGAAAGAAATGAAAGCCCGCCAGAAGGACTTCGCCAAGCACCTCGCTTCGTATGCCGACGTATACGTGAATGATGCTTTCGGCACCGCACACCGCCGCCATGCATCCACCGCCGTCGTGGCCGACTTCTTCGACAATGACCACAAGATGCTCGGCTACCTCATGGAGAAGGAAGTGAAGGCCGTCGACAACGTGCTCAACAACATCAAGCGTCCTTTCACAGCCATCATGGGCGGCTCGAAAGTATCCACCAAGATCGGTATCATCGAGAACCTCATGGACAAGGTAGACAACCTCATCCTCTGCGGCGGCATGACCTACACCTTCGCCAAGGCACAGGGCGGCCATGTAGGTAACTCCATCTGCGAGAACGACAAGCTCGACCTCGCTCTCGATATAATGAAAAAAGCCAAGGAGAAGGGTGTGAACCTCGTACTCGGCACCGACTGCGTGGCTGCCGATGCGTTCTCCAACGACGCCCACACTCAGATCTGCTCGGCCATGGATATCCCCGAAGGCTGGGAAGGCCTCGACGCAGGTCCCGAGACCCGCAAGAAATTTGCCGATGTGATACGTTCGTCGAAGACTATCCTGTGGAACGGCCCCGCCGGCGTATTCGAGTTCGACAACTTCACCGCCGGCTCACGCGCCATCGCCGATGCAGTAGTTGAAGCTACCAAGAACGGAGCTTTCTCGCTCGTAGGCGGCGGCGACTCTGTTGCCTGCGTCAACAAGTTCGGTCTCGCCGACGAAGTATCGTACGTATCCACCGGCGGCGGCGCCCTCCTCGAGGCCATCGAGGGCAAGGTGCTCCCCGGCATCGCAGCCATCAAGGGCGAATAATCCCTACCGAGATTTACCACAGCGCGCCCGTGAACCATATATTCGCGGGTGCGTTTTCATTGCATGGACTACAATTTCAGTTCCGACTTCTTTCAATGGATCGACGCCCACGCAGACGATGATCCAAACCGTCTGCGCCTGAAATACGGACGCGAGCGAGCCGATGAGATCCTCCAGATCGAGTGCCGCCGCAAATACGCCGCCAAACTCGGGCCGGCGCTGAAGGCCGACCCGCAGTTCATATTTCCGACGGCACTGTCGGGCGAGCAGTCCACATCGTGCCGGCTCGCAGCCTTCCACGCATCCATGATACGGCCCGGATGGCGCATCGCCGACCTTACGGCCGGCCTCGGCATCGACGCCATGGCCATGGCACGCCACGCGGGCACGCAAGGATATGAGACTGCCGTCGAACGCGACGAAACTGTGGCCGATGCCCTGCGTCACAACGCACGTAATATTCCTAATCTCGAAGTAATATGTAGCGACTGCCGCACTATGCTCGACATATGGGCACGTGAAGGCATGAAGTTCGATTGCATGTTCATCGACCCCGCGCGCCGCGACAGCGCCGGAGGGCGTGTCTATGCCCTCGACAGGTGCGAGCCCGACGTGGTGGAGATGCTGCCCCTGCTGCGCACGGTGACAAAGCGGCTCATCATCAAGGCGTCGCCCATGCTTGACATCTCCCATACACTGTCTCTGTTGCCCGAAGCTATCAAAGTGACGGTACTCGGCACAACCACCGAATGCAAGGAACTCGACGTGGAATGTGAATTCGGCCTGACGCACTACCCCGAGCCGCACATCGAGGCAGTGACACTCGGACATGGCATCGACTCGCGGTTCACATTCACGCGCAGCGAAGAGGCCGGTTCGGCGGTACAATACGGTGTTCCGGCTCCCGGCGACTATATCCTCGAGCCCTACCCGGCGGTAATGAAGGCTGCGCCGTTCCGCCTGCTCGCTGCACGCTACGGACTCTTAAAACCGGCCGCCAACACGCAACTATGGTGTGGCCACTCCATTCCCGAAGGATTTCCGGGCAGAGCATACGAAGTGGAGGACGTGCTTCCGTACATGTCCAAACATATCAAACGCTACGCATCGCGCTATCCGCGTGTAGGAGTCACGGCACGCAACTTCGACATAGGCGCCGATACCCTGCGTGCCAAACTCGGCGTGAAAGACGGCCCGCTACGCCTTTTCGCAATCACCGACGACAACGGCAACAAATATCTGATAACCTGCAAAGAATGACCAACGACACAGCCCAACTGTTAATCACTGAAGCCCGGCACTTCAACCATCCCGATTTCATAGCACACGATCCCGTACAGTTTCCGCGCATGTTTTCACAGAAACAAGATATCGAGATAGCCGCCCTGCTCGCATCCACAATAGCATGGGGCAACCGCACCATGATATGCCGCAGCGCCAACAAAATGTTCGGCATGATGGAATGGCAACCATACAACTACATCATGGATCGCGGCTACGAAGAGCTACCCGACGGAAACATTCACCGCACGTTCTTCTGCCGCAACCTGCGCCATTATCTACGTGGCCTACATTATATATATGACAAATACGGCTCGCTCGAAGACTTTGCCGGAAAGCATCATGTGGCCGACAGTGCCACTCCGGCATGGGAACTCGCCAGGCTTATCAACGAAGCCCTGTGCGCGGCCAACAACGGAACAGCCGACTGCCGCTGTCTCCCGCTCGACCTCAACAAGTCGGCCCTCAAACGATTCAACATGGCTCTGCGATGGCTGGTGCGCGACGACGGCATAGTCGATATGGGCATATGGACAGCCATAAAACCGTCGCAGCTTTACATTCCACTTGATGTACACGTCGGCAACACATCGCGCGCGCTCGGAATCCTCGGGCGCAGATCCAACGACCGCCGCGCCGTCATAGAGCTGACCGACACCCTGCGGCCTCTGTGCCCCGACGACCCGGCGATATTCGACTTCGCCCTTTTCGGCATAGGCATCACGGCCGAGAAAGCCTTGTAAGCACAATATATTTTGCTTAACTTTGCAGCCCGATGGATCAGATGGATGACATAAAGAGCCCGTTGCCCGCCACATGCGGTATTCCCGCCATACTTGCCGGCCCTTGCAGCGCAGAGTCACGCCGCCAGATGCTCGACACAGCCCGCCCCCTCGCTGAGAGCGGAATCAGAATATTCCGGGCAGGCATATGGAAGCCCCGCACCATGCCGGGCGGATTCGAAGGCGTAGGTCTCCCCGCACTCGACTGGCTGGCCGAAGTAAAGGCAGTGACAGGTATGGCGACAGCCACCGAAGTAGCGACCGCCACCCACGTAAATGCTGCCGCCGGCTCGGGAGTCGACATACTGTGGATCGGAGCCCGAACATCTTCCAATCCATTTGCCGTGCAGGAGATCGCCGACGCACTCGCCGGCCTACACGAGCCACCGGCTGTAATAGTCAAGAATCCCATAAGCCCCGATCTGAATCTCTGGATCGGTGCCCTGCAACGTATCCACGATGCAGGCATCACACGCCTCGGTGCCGCCCACCGCGGTTTTACCACATACGGCGAGAATCTTTACCGCAACACACCCCATTGGGCCATACCGTTTGAATTACGCCGACGCATACCTAATCTCACACTGCTGTGCGATCCAAGCCACATAGCAGGACGACGCGGACTGGTGGAACAGGTGGCCCGCAAAGCCATGGCCATGCACTTCGACGGCCTTATAATCGAATGCCACTGCCAGCCCGACGAGGCGCTGAGCGATGCCGCCCAGCAACTCACACCGGCACAGCTTGCCGAATTGGTAAAATCGCTGCCTGCCGGAGGCACTGCCATAGCCGACACCGAACTCGAATCGCTGCGCGAACAGATCGACCGCATAGACGAATCACTCCTTGAGACCCTCGCCGCCCGCATGCAGCTCACCGACACCATAGGCCGCTACAAACAGCAGCGCTCCCTACCGGCTGTACAGCCCATGCGATACAAAGCGATGATAGAAACCCGCACGGATTATGGCTCGCGCCTCGGCCTGAATCCCGATTTTCTGAGAGTTATGCTAAGCGCGATTCATGAGGAATCGGTGCGCCGACAGGTTGAAATCTGCTGTAAAAATGACTAAACAGCCCTATTTTGACTTTTTTTGACCAAAAATAAGATTTTTTCCGTTTTTTCTTAGCATTTCTCGTTTTAATAGATTATATTTGCCGAAAATATCTATTTAATAACAGAATTGCTATTATGAACAAGACAGAACTCGTAAATGCAGTTGCCGCAAAGGCATCACTCACCAAGGCACAGGCCAAGGAAGCTGTCGACGCAGCCCTCGACGCAATAGCCGCAGCCCTCGCCGACAATGACAAAGTAGCTCTCCTCGGATTCGGAACCTTCGCAGTAGCTGAAAAAGGCGAACGCACAGGCATCAATCCCCGCACCAAGGAACAGATCACAATCGCTGCCCGCAAGACCATCAAATTCAAAGCCGGCGCCGAGCTCACCGCCAAGGTGAAATAATACTGTCGCCACACATTATCAAAGATGCAGCCCCCGACGCAACGGCGCCGGGGGCTGCATCTTTTGCACAGTTTAAGTTGACAATACTATCCCCCTTACATCCGAGAAATCGGCTGCTGCGAGCGCCTGCGGAGAAATGAGGAAATCGAGCACTCCGAAGTCCATGAAGTTAAGTATGAAATCTTTACCTTCAAATGAATCTATCTGAAGAAGAATTATCCAATCCTCAAAAGGATGATCCCACGTCGCCCATGGACGATGATCCGGGTTGGCAAAGAGTTCGTGCTCTTCACTGAGAGGCTCCGCACGACGGGCAAACCGGAGTTCCATTTCCTCGGGCGCCGTCTGCATATCATCATCGTCGACAAGCACCACCTCGCGCATGTTGTCAGTATCGGGGAAGAAGAGCACTTTCACCTCCGACGGATCGCTTATGAAACCGCCTAATTCAGAATCGCCCATATAACCGAGGTAATGGTCAATCTTGGCAAAGAATGACAACAATCCCCCGGAGGGCAAAGGGTTGTCCGGAGCAAAGCGATGAAGCTCATCAAGATTTATCTGACAGACAAAAATATAAGGATATTGCTCGCCTTCATCGTCTATATACATGGGGTAGTCCACTCCTTCTGGTAAATCGGGATTGCCCCAGAAACGCGAGACTCCCGAGGGCAGTTTTTCAAATGGTGTATGTGGTATAATGTGTATCGGCTTCATATTTAATCTTCTTCAATAATTTGTTCCGGAGGCCATATCTCATTCATGATATCGAGAGCATCGGTGTTTCCGGCTTCGGCAGCCGAGGCAAGAAGGTCGTAATATCGTTCCATATCGCTCATAAACTCCGATGGATCATTGGTATCGGAAGCGATTTTCAGCCAGTCCCACCCTTCGACATCGTCGGGCGCGAGTGCGCCTTTCTCGATTCCTTCAAGAAGAATTGACTCAAACTGGCCTTTGCGCAGGATCTTGCCGGTGTGCCAGTTATTGCAAGCCGAGAGAAATGCTTTCAGGGGATATAATCCGACATTTCCAGTCTCAATCTCAAAATTCAGGAGTCCAAGCACTTTTTCCTCATCATCCACGGTTGAGAGGATTATAGGATGAAGGGACTTCTCGTGTACATTCAGAATCCTATCCATAAGCCAAATCATATACTCCCAAAAGGTAAGCCGATGATAGCTTACAGTTACATAACCATTGTCACTGCTGTCGATGGGATTGTATATCCTGAAAGGCCCATCGGTCCATACATCACCAAGCCGGAGAGTACGCTTTTCGTTGTTAAATTCGATTGTCACCATGTCGTCTGACAAAGATTCAACCATTATTTTGCCGCCGGTGAACGGTGATATGTCCACAAACCAGCCTCGTTTCAACTCACGCGCTTCGTGACGGTATTTGTCCTTGCGCTCCCGGTCGGAGGTGTGGCAGATCTCAATATCAAGAACTACGGGCAGTTGTGGATTCGCGGATTTTTCCATATCAGTCAAATAATACATGGGGATTCATAATTGCGGGCGAACGCCATTGGATGCCGTGTTCGGCAAGAATCCGTCGTTTTTCGCTCCAGTAAGCGAAGCAGAAACCCATACCGCGCGGAGTATCTTCCAATGCAGCATTACACTCGGCTTCAACTTCCAGGATCGCCTCCTCATACTCCTGCGTGCGCTCCACAGGGTCGAATAGCAGACGCCTGTTGTATTTTTTGCAGAAATCTTCCATAGGCAACGACTCGTCGATGAAATCACGAAGCAGTGCCAGTTCTCGACCATTGTCGCCATCGCCGGGATTGAGACGCTCAATCTCTTGGCGGATCGCGATGCAGAGTCTCGGCGAAAGCAGCTCGTCCATCTGATCGAGCATCATAGAGAGTATTCCGGCTTTTTCGGAGGGCGTTTCAAACTCTCCCGGCACAGTGTCCGGGAGTTTACCCATCATATCAAAGGCGATGTGCCCAAGGCCGATATTGCGCCAATACTCACCGGCATCGGCGTTTTTAACCATCAGGTTGAATGAGCTGCCCAAATACTTTATAATCTTATCCATCATTAATCATGAATTACTGATTGATTACATCACCATCCTTTGCGGTAGCTGTCGCCGTGGGCGACTTCGTGGGCTGAGCGACCGATTTCCTCACGGTCAATTTCAGTAGTTTCGATATAGGTGGTCTCCTCGACGAGTCCGCAGTTGTCGCACTTGTAGTAGCGTCGGTAGTGGTCGAGGCGATAGGTGACATCATAATGGATGTATTCATATGTGCGATAGTCCTGCGCCCGGGTGTGGACATCCTCGCGGTGAGTAGAAGTCTCGCAGCGCCCATCGCCATATGTTCTTGTTGTTGTCACTTGAGTCCATGCAGGCCAGGTGGCTGTGCGTTTGCCAAGAAGCTTGCCCTGCCTTATATCTTCGCCCTTCTTGATTTCAGAATACTCAAAGTCTTCATGGTCAAACTTGATATTGTAGAGGTGACGGCATTTCGGACAGCGGATATGCGGATACTGACAGAGAGGACTTGCGGCAAGAGTGAAAGAATACCATCCGAAGATCAGTATCAGCAGGCTCCAAGCCGGAAACATCCCCCATGCCATCATCATCACACTCCAGATATAGACTGAGACCATGGTTACAGCGAGCATCAGTCCACGTAGCCATTGGTCGGATAAAACATAGAAAACCGTAGGAAACTTCACAAGCCAACCCATCAGCAGCACCGGCAGCGTCGCAGTGAAGAACATCCAGAAGAAGTAGCATATCAGCACCAGAGCAGCTGCGCTTATCAACAGTATCTTCATCCCTGTCCCCGGCATTGCGTCGGCCACGACATTGTAACGCGAACCTCTTACCATCAGCGAGGTGACAGGCCAGTCGATTATCGACGAGGCGAAGGGCATTCTCTTAAGCCATGAAGCGGCACGGCCCGTGGGGTCGCCGAAGCTGACAGAGGTGGCAATGGAATCTGCCGAGAATGTCACATTCGGTCGAAGCATCTTTCCAGTGGAAGGTTCGAATATCTTCCAGGAATATTGTGCCTCCATGCCCTGAGGCGTAATCCTAAACAGTACAGGAGTTCCAAACGAGCGGTTCACTTCATCAAGTGTTTTGCCCAATGTTTTTGCTTCAAATTTGTGATTGGAACACACGCCGGCGCGACCATCGCGATTATATTCAAGGTCGCTCCACCCGTCGAGCACAGGCATGAAGTCTTTTGTAGTACGCTCCTTCTCCTCTCCCTTGCTGTTGGTGTAGGCATACTTATGGATAAACGAACCAAGCCATTTGGCCTTGACACTGACGGTGTCGCCCTTGTCAACGCCATCGGTGACAATCTGGCTGATGCCCGGCAGATCCGAGGCATCTATCCAACCGATATCACCTTTCCGAGTCTCAACGAGCCAGTTTTGGCCAAACGAGGAGCGGTCAATGCCAAGCACACGCAGACTGTCTCCCGCAGCCAAGGTAGTACAGATAGTGTCCTGGTCGAATCGCTGGCGCAAGGTCGCTTTGCCGGACAAACATATTACAGGGCCTTCAGTTTTAAGGTTGCTCCCGCCTCCGTCCCAGACTGCAACCGCGATACAGCAGGCAATCAGAATCAGACTAATAAGGCATCGACGAGGAGCATTTTCAGTTTCAAGAAGTAGACTTTTAATTCCCATTGTTTGTGAAGATGATTGATCAGGCTTCAAAATTAGAAAAAATATAGCATATCCTCTTGACAGTGGGTAAAAACTCGAAGTTTTACGCTTTACTTTTAGTAAAATCTATGTTTACCTTTCGTAAAGATATTGAATATAAACACTTTGTAGTTATTTATGAATGGCCATCCGAAAGGCGCTTGGCGAGCAATTTTTATGCTTTAAAAATACTCGCGAGAATACTGACGGACTACTGAATCCGGATTTTTGAGCAACGTCCTGAATTGGCAAAGCTGTTTCAGACAATAACCGACATGCATGCTCGATGCGCATGCCGTTTACATATTCATAAAAGTTGGTGGATGAGTCGCGATTGAAAAATTTACTCACATAGGTGCGGTTGGAGCCCACAGCCGCCGCTATGTCCGACAACTTCAGATTCGGATTGAGATAGATTTGTCCCGAAGAAAAAAGTTTCTCAATTTTAGCGGCCAGAATATTCTCGTCGTCGGCCTCTGTACTCAGCTCCGGTTTCCAATCAGCCAATTCGCCCATCACCGACTGATGGCGATAGAGGAAATATGAGATTATCATCCATAGAACAAGATTGCAAACCATATAGACACACTCCATGTCCAGATGAATCACCAGACAATCGAATATCCATAATCCAAGAATGACATAAAAGGTATAGAGAATCACCTTCAGCCAGTTGAGGTTGATATTCTCGGTATAGGAATATAGTTCCTTGAGATGGCGGTTGTAACGAGGGATATTCACCGATGTCCAAATCATAATGGAAGATCCATATATCGCAGCCCAACCCACTTCAATATAGAAAAACCATCGATTTCCCAGAGCGATATAGAGTGCCGGCAAAACTATGAACGGCAATTCCTGAATAAGAATACTGCGCCGGTTTATATGGCCGGGGCGCACCAGTTCTGTAAGTACAAAAGCATACATAGGAACAGCCACCATATCGATTGCTGTCATGACATCCCACGCCTGAGGGTCGGAATAAAGCCCCATGTTCACCACAATGAAATCTTTTATACACTCCACAGCGATAGTTCCGGTAAGCAATGCCACCAGGCGGTAGAGCAATTCGTCACGCCGCCAGAAGAACCATGCCATCATACCGAAAAACATGGTTGAGAGTCCGAATATGTAGCTTAAACCGAGATATTCCATTTTTATTTGCAAAAAACTGACGCAGATTTAATTGCAAAGTTATAAAAGTTTTTATGCTTTTCATGGTGGCAGACGTCGCGAATACAAAATTTATTACTGATTTTGCACTTCCCGGTTGAACCGGCTCATATCGATTTCATTTTTACGATTATCAATATTTTAATAAAAAATGGAGTAATTTGCCGTTTTTTTCGTAAATTTGCAGCCTGTTTAATCATATTCAGGCCGAGCCGACAACGCAGGCAGGCCGCAACGCAAATTCTATGAAGCCTTTACAAGCTAAACTCGCAAAGTATACAGCCCCTCAGGAGGCCAAGGCAGCCGGTGTATATCCTTATTTCCGTGCTATTTCATCCGAGCAGGAGCCCGAGGTGATCATAAACGGCAAGAAGGTGCTGATGTTCGGCTCTAATTGCTACTCGGGACTCGTTTCAGATCCACGCATCAAAGAAGCCGCTATCGAAGCGACAAAAAAATACGGCACCGGTTGTGCCGGCTCACCGTTTCTGAACGGTACACTCGACATACACAAGCAACTCGAAGCACGTATCGCCGAATACATCGGCAAGGAGGACGTGATGATCTACTCCACCGGCTTCGAGGTAAACCTCGGTGTGGTATCGTGCCTCACCGGCCGCGGCGACTACATCCTGTGGGATGAGCAGGATCATGCGTCGATAATAGAAGGCCGCCGGCTGTCTTTCTCCAATTCATTGAAGTACAAGCACAACGATATGGAGTCGCTCGAGAAACAGCTTCAGGCCTGCAAGCCCGAGGCCATCAAGCTGATTGTGACCGACGGCGTATTCTCCATGGAAGGAGATGTGGCCAACGTGCCCGAGATAGTCCGCCTCGCCAAGCAATACAACGCAGCGGTGATGGTAGACGAGGCCCACGGCATAGGTGTGTTCGGCAAAGGCGGCCGCGGTGTTGTGAACCATTACGGCCTCACCGACGATGTCGACCTCATAATGGGCACATTCTCCAAATCGTTCGCGTCGCTCGGCGGATTCATAGCCACCGACAAGGAGATCACCAACTTCCTCCGCCACCACTCACGTTCCTACATATTCACGGCCAGTATCACACCGGCCTCGACAGCCGCAGCCCTCAAGGCCATCGACATCATGATCGAGGAGCCCTGGCGACAGGAACACCTGTGGGAGATAACCAACTACGCCCTTGAAGGATTCCGCAATATGGGGTGCGAGATAGGCCATACTTCCACACCGATCATTCCGCTGTTCATCCGCGACAACATGAAGACATTCGCCATCACACGAGATTTGCTCGACGAAGGCATATTTGTCAATCCCGTAGTGTCGCCGGCAGTAGCGCCCGAGGATACACTCATCCGGTTCTCCCTGATGGCCACACATACAAAGGAACAGGTGACAACCGCCCTTGAGAAGATACAGAAAGTATTCCGCAAATATCAGCTTATACCCTGATTTTTACGGATGATACCATCATACGCGCCTGCCCTTGTCGGGCAGGCGCGATTTTTTCAGCGGCGCTGTAATTTTCGGCAGAAAGCCGCGTCTTATGTATAAAACTGAATTGCAATGGAAAATATTCTCACTGTAGAAAACGTCAGCAAGGCATTCACCAACCATGTTGCCCTCGACGACGTATCGATCGAGGTTCCGCGCGGCAAAGTCTACGGCCTGCTGGGGCCGAACGGTGCCGGCAAGACAACCCTCATCCGTATCATCAACCACATAACCGCTCCTGACAGCGGACGTGTCATTTTCGAAGACCACGAGCTCACCGCCGCCGACATTGTCAACATCGGTTATCTGCCCGAGGAACGCGGCCTCTACAAGAAAATGAAAGTAGGCGACCAGGCTCTCTTCTTCGCACGCCTGAAAGGTATGTCGCGCCGACAGGCGGAAGCATCGCTGCGCGAATGGTTCGACAAACTCGAGATATCTTCATGGTGGAACAAAAAAGTGGAAGAACTGTCGAAGGGCATGGCACAGAAAGTACAGTTTATCGTCACCGTGCTGCACAATCCCCGTCTGCTTATTTTCGACGAGCCTTTCTCTGGCTTTGACCCCATCAACGCCAATGTACTGAAGCGCGAGATCCTCGCCCTGCGCGACGCCGGCGCCACAGTCATATTCTCCACTCACAACATGGCAAGTGTCGAAGAGCTCTGCGACAACATAACCCTGATAAACAAGAGCCGCAACATCCTCACCGGAAATGTGGCCGAACTTCGCCGCCGTTTCAGCGACAACCGATACGAGCTGGGCTTCGAGGGCGACGAGAAGGCGCTCGTATCGACCATAACCCCCATGGTAAAGATGATAGAGCCAATTCCGGCCGACCGCGACGGAATATCACACATACGCTTCTCTCTCAACTCTCCCGACGATACGCGAACAGTCATTGCCACAGCAAATTCCAATGCCTGCATACGCACCTTCAATCCGCTTCTCCCGTCGATGGACGAGATATTCATCCGCACCGTCGAGGAATCGAATCATAAAACCGAAACACCTCCTGCCATATGAAAAGCGCACTCTCAATAATAATATCGCGAGAATATCTCGAACGTGTAAAGCGTAAGAGCTTCATAATCACAACAATTCTTATGCCGCTCCTCATGCTCGCCATGATGGTGGCTCCCGCGCTGATAATGGCTCTCTCCGGCCCGGAAAAACAGACAATCGCCGTAATAGACGACTCGGGGATAGTGGCTCCGCGCCTACAGAATGAAGGCGACATCACCTTCAAACCCGTAAACGCCCCACTGGCCGATCTCAAGGCCGATGACAACTTTCAGGCCATACTCGTGATAGGCAAGGATGTGATTTCCGTTCCGGAAGGCAACATCACCCTGTATACACACGGATCGCCGTCGATGGTTACCGAAAGGTACATATCCGACCAGCTTTCCGATGTAATCGAAGATCAGCGCATCCGCGCCTACGACATCGACAACCTGCATCAGATTCTCGAGGAAGTGAGCGTTGACGTGCAGCTGCAAACTTACCGTCTCGACAAAGAGGAAGAGACAGCCACGTCATCCATCCTGTCGTATCTCCTCGGCACATTCATGATGCTTATCCTGTATATGTTCATCATGCTCTACGGCCAGATGGTGATGACATCTATCATCGAGGAAAAGAACAACCGCGTGCTCGAGCTCGTGGTATCCTCGGTAAAGCCCACCGACCTCATGATGGGCAAGATACTCGGCATCGGCGCCGTGGCCATCACACAGATTCTGATCTGGGCCGTGCTGCTCATAGGTTGCAGCATATGGGTTATGCCCATGCTTTCCACATCTGTGGCACAGAGCGGCACAGCCGACCCGGCCATGATACAGGCGGTGATGCAGCTCGCCGACCCGTCGTTCATGGGACAACTGCTCATATTCATGGTGCTGTTCCTGATAGGCGGCTACCTGTTCTATTCATCAATATATGCCGCCATAGGTTCGGCCGTCGACAACATACAGGATGCATCGCAACTCACATCAATCGCCATCGTGCCCATAATCCTGGCCCTGATCATCTCTATGAGTGTGGTACAGGATCCAAACTCGACACTCGCACTGTGGACATCGTACATACCGTTCACGTCGCCCATGGTGATGATGGCTCGCGTACCGTTCGGCATACCTGTCTGGCAATCGATCATATCGCTCGTTGTCCTCTACATATCTTTCATCGGCATGATATGGCTCGCCGCCAAGATATACCGCGTGGGCATATTCATGTACGGCAAGAAACCCACAATCGCCGAGCTTATCCGCTGGACACGTTATAAATAAACGCCATGGACAATTCATGGATTACAATAGCCACATTCTCCTCGGTCGAAGACGGCTACATTGTAAAAGGCATGCTCGAGGCGCACGACATACCCGTTGTCCTCAACAACGCCACCATATCCTCGGTATATCCGATGACCGACACATGGGCGCCACTTGAGCTTCTCGTGCCCGCCGATCGCGCCGACGAAGCCCGCAGCCTCATCAACAGCGACAATAATTGACCACACTGATTGATAATCCCGAAATATGACAGCCATATTTCGGGATTTTTTCGTATCTTTGTCCGTTAAAACGAATAAACCAATATTTAACTGATATATACAATGTTCAGGACAAATACATGTGGCGAACTGCGCCTCAGCGATGCCGGCCGTACCGTTACTCTCGCAGGCTGGGTGCAGAGAGTCCGCAAAATGGGAGGCATGACATTCCTCGACCTCCGCGACCGCTACGGCATAACACAGGTCGTATTTGAAAGCTCCGACAACGAAGCCCTCAACGAGGCCGCCAACCGGCTCGGCCGCGAATATGTGGTACAGGTCACCGGCACAGTCGCCGAGCGCACCGCAAAAAATCCCCATCTGCCCACCGGTGACATCGAGATAATCGCCCGCGAGCTGCGTGTGCTCAATCCCAGCGAAGTGCCCCCGTTCACCATCGAGGACGACACCGACGGCGGCGATGACCTGCGCATGCGCTACCGTTATCTCGACCTGCGCCGCGCCCCGGTTCGCCGCAATCTTGAGCTGCGCCACCGTATGACAATGGAAGTGCGCCGATACCTCGATTCTAAAGGCTTTCTCGAGATCGAGACACCAATGCTTGTCGGCTCCACACCCGAGGGTGCCCGCGACTTCGTGGTGCCCTCGCGCATGAATCCCGGCCAGTTCTATGCCCTGCCCCAGTCGCCCCAGACTCTCAAGCAGCTACTGATGGTATCGGGTATGGATCGCTACTTCCAGATAGTGAAATGCTTCCGCGACGAGGATCTCCGTGCCGACCGCCAGCCCGAATTCACACAGATCGACTGCGAGATGAGCTTCATAGAGCAGAACGATGTAATAGAGCTGTTTGAAGGAATGGCCAAGCATCTGTTCAAGACAATCCGCGGCATAGAACTTACCGAGCCGTTCATCCGCATGCCATGGGCCGACGCCATGAAGTATTACGGATCCGACAAGCCCGACCTGCGCTTCGACATGAAGTTTGTAGAACTGATGGACGTGCTCAAAGGCTACGGATTCAGCGTATTCGACAATGCGGAATACATCGGCGGCATTGTAGCCAAGGGAGCGGCACACTATACCCGCAAACAGCTCGACGCTCTCACCGAATATGTGAAGCGTCCGCAGATCGGCGCAAAGGGCCTCGTTTATGCCCGCGTAGGCGAAGACGGCACTGTAAAATCCTCGGTAGACAAATTCTATACACAGGACATTCTCCGTGCCATGGCCGACAAGATGGGCGCCGAGGCAGGAGACCTGATACTCATAATCAGCGGCGACGATACCATGCGCGCCCGCAAGCAGCTCTGCGAACTCCGCCTTGAGATGGGCCGCCAGCTCGGCCTCCGCGACAAGGACAAATTCGCCTGCCTGTGGGTGGTCGACTTCCCGATGTTTGAATGGAGCGACGAGGAGCAGCGCCTCATGGCTATGCACCATCCTTTCACACACCCCAAGGACGAGGACATCCCGATGCTCGACACCGACCCCGCCGCCGTGCGCGCCGACGCATACGACATGGTGATCAACGGCGTCGAGGTAGGCGGCGGATCCATCCGTATCCACAATGCCGACCTGCAGGCAAAGATGTTCGAGATCCTCGGCTTCACACCCGAAAAGGCACAGGAGCAGTTCGGCTTCCTGATGAACGCATTCAAGTACGGGGCACCGCCTCACGGAGGTCTCGCCTATGGCCTTGACCGCTGGGTATCGCTGTTCGCCGGCCTCGACTCGATCCGCGACTGCATCGCATTCCCCAAGAACAACTCGGGCCGCGACGTGATGCTTGACGCCCCCGCCCCTCTCGACCAGAAACAGCTCGACGAACTCAACCTTGCGGTAGAACTCCCCGAGGCATGACGACCGTCGGCCATATAATCAGCGCTGTCGCCGACTTTGCGCCCCTGTCGCTCCAGGAATCCTGGGACAACTCGGGCGTGCAGGTCGGCGACACCGACATGGAATGCACCGGCGCGATGCTCTGCGTCGACGCCACACCCGCCGTGATTGCAGAAGCCGTGGCACACGGCTGCAACCTCGTCATCGCCCATCATCCATTGCTGTTCCGCGGACTAAAACAGATCAGCCCGGGGCCTAACATAGTACAGCAGACCGTCATCGATGCCATCCGGGCAGGCATCACCGTATACTCGTCGCACACAGCCCTCGACAGCACACCCGGCGGCATATCGCACCGCATGGCATCGATGCTCGGCGCACATGTCGACAGCATACTCGCACCCACGGCCGATAACCGTTCAGCCGGCCTCGGTGTGGTGGCGCACTTCGACGAGGCCATCGCGGCAACGGACTTCATAGCACGCATTAAGTCGGCATTCGACTCGCCTGTGGTGCGATGCTCGCGCCTACCCGCCGGCAACATCCGCACCATAGCTCTGTGCGGAGGCTCCGGAGGCGAATTCATACCTGCCGCCATAGAAGCCGGAGCCGATGCCTATCTTAGCTCCGACATACGGTATCATGACTTTGCAGACTACGGAAAGCAGACTTTTTTGTGCGACATAGGACATTTTGAGGCAGAATCATGCGCAAAACAGATTTTCCATGACCTTATCTCGGAAAAATTTCCTAACTTTGCAGTCTATAAATCAGAGTCCGAAACAAATTCAATAAAATATCTGTAATTTCGATCAACATGGCCGAAAAGAAAACCGACAATACCCTCTCAGTCGAATCGCGTCTGAAATCGCTCTATGACCTTCAGACCATCCTATCTGAGATCGACCGCATCAAGACAATACGCGGCGAACTTCCCCTCGAAGTAAAGGACCTCGAAGACCAGATCGCCGGCCTCCACACACGTATCGACAACTTCACGCACGAGATTGACGAGCTGACACGCGCCATAGCCTCCGAGAAAGAGAAGATAAACTCGTGCCAGGGACTCATCGCACGCTACAACGAGCAGATGGACAACGTGCGCAACAACCGCGAATATGACCTGCTCCACAAAGAGGTGGAGTTCCAGTCGCTTGAGATCGAGCTCGCCCAGAAACACATCAACGACCACTCGCGCGCCATCGAGAACCGCCGGGCCGACATCGACGCCACACACGAGCGCATGGCCGACCTCGAACACATCCTCGCCGAAAAACGTAGCGAACTCGACGAGATCGTAAGCGAGACACGCGAGCAGGAAGAAACACTGCGTACCAAGGCCAAGGCCCTTGAGCCAAAGATCGACGAGCGCACACTCACCGCATTCAAGCGCATCCGCAAAAACGCGCGCAACGGCCTCGGTATCGTATACGTGCAGCGCAATGCCTGCGGCGGCTGCTTCAACCGTATCCCCCCGCAGAAACAGATGGAGATACGTATGCACAAGAAGGTGATCGTATGTGAATACTGCGGTCGCATACTCATCGACCCGACACTCGCCGGAGTCGAGGATGCAAATTGAACCGATATCCAGTCGCCACCGCCAATTATAGCCCGGATTTGCCGGGCTATTTTTTTGCCTTCAGGAGCATAAAACCGCCACACTGCCCACGGCAATCCAACATTCTATAAATTATTTTGTTAAAATAATGTGACACCGGCATACAATTCAGAAATAATTATGTATCTTTGTGGCCTGATCCAATAGACGTTCCATATTTATTTTACAGCTACATAACAATTATTTAAAATCAGACAGATTGCCGCGAGGCATGTAATCATCATCCGAATCCTCAAAACCGACCAAAAACACTTGAATTATGGAGAATTCCAGCACCCCCGGCGGTGAAAAGAAACCTAAACGCCCACGTATCGGCGCAGCACCGCGTCCATTGGCCGACAGCGACAGCAGCCGTCCTCATTTTGAACGTGTATCATATCCACGTCGCGACGAATCCGCCGAAGATGGCGAACAGCGCCGTACCTACCAGCCACGCCCATATCAGCCACGCCAAGGCGGCTATCAAGGGCGCCCATCCACATATCAGCCCCATCGTTACAACAATGATTTCCAATCATCGGCAACCGATGGTCACACCGAAAGCACTGCCGACGGACAGCCCGGCGACGGACAGCAGACCTATCAGCCTCGCCAGGGCGGTTATCAGCGCCGTCCGCAGCAAGGCGGATATCAGCCACGGCAAGGACAGGGCGGATATCAGCAGCGACAAGGCGGATACCAGCGCCGGCAGGATCAAGGCGGATATCAGCAGCGGCAAGGACAAGGCGGTTACCGGCCGCGACAGGACGGATATCAGCCTCGCCAGGGACAAGGCGGATATCCGCGTCCTCAAGGTCAAGGCGGTTACCAACGCCGACAAGACCAAGGCGGATATCAGCAACGCTCCGGAGGTTACCAGCCACGCCAGAGCGGATACCAGAAACGTCAGGGCGGATATCAGCAACGCCAGGGACAAGGCGGATATCAGCGTCCTCAAGGCATGTTCCCCGGCCGTGGAAAGAGCTTCACTCCGCGCCCCAAGCGCATCGAATATGAAATGCCGATTCCCGATCCTAACGAGCAGATCCGTCTCAACAAATTCATGAGCAACGCCGGCATATGCTCGCGCCGCGAGGCCGACGAATTCATCCAGCAGGGACTCGTGAAGGTGAACGGACAGGTCGTGACCGAGCTTGGCACCAAGATATCACACTCCGACGTGGTCGAATACGACGAGAAGGTGGTGGCTATGGAATCGAAATGCTACATCCTGCTCAACAAGCCGAAAGACTGCGTCACCACCTCCGAGGATCCGCAGGACCGCACCACTGTGATGGATCTCGTGAAAGGCGCCTGCACCGAACGCATCTATCCCGTCGGACGCCTCGACCGTAACACCACAGGCGTGCTTTTACTCACCAACGACGGTGACCTCGCATCGAAGCTCACACACCCCAAATATGTGAAGAAAAAGATATATCACGTATGGTGCGACCGCGACATCGCCGAGGAAGACATGCAGCGCATCGCCGACGGCATCGAGCTTGAGGACGGCCCCATACACGCCGATGCCATATCATATGCCACCGAGACCGACCGCAATCAGGCCGGCATCGAGATACACTCCGGCCGCAACCGTATTGTGCGCCGCATATTCGAGACTCTCGGTTATCATGTCACCAAACTCGACCGCGTATACTTTGCGGGCCTCACCAAAAAGAATCTGCCCCGCGGCCGTTGGCGCTACCTCACACAGGAGGAGGTCAACCTGCTCAAGATGGGTGCATTCGAATAAACCACAGAATCATGAAACGTAGCAAAATAGCATCGCTCCTCGCCACCGACACAGCTGTCGGCACCATAGTAGATGTCCGCGGATGGGTACGGACCCGTCGCGGCAACAAGTATGTGCAGTTCGTGGCACTCAACGACGGTTCGACGGTACATAACCTGCAGATCGTCTTCGACATGAACAAGTTCAACGATGAGGAGCTCAAGCCAATAACCACCGGCGCATCGATACACGTCACCGGTCGGCTCGTGGAATCTCAGGGCAAAGGCCAGAAATATGAGATTCAGGCAGATACGCTCGAGATATACGGCACAGCCGACGATACATATCCTCTGCAGAAAAAAGGACATACCCTCGAATTTCTGCGCGAGAAAGCGCATCTGCGCCCGCGCACCAACACCTTCGGGGCCGTGCTCCGCGTGCGCTCGGCACTAGCATACGCCATTCACAAGTTCTTCCACAACAAAGGCTTCTTCTACCTCCATACCCCGCTGATCACATCGAGCGACTGCGAGGGTGCCGGAGCCATGTTCCAGGTGACTACTCTTCCTCTCAACGAGTTGCCGCGTACCGACGAAGGCAATGTCGACTACTCGCAGGACTTCTTCGGCAAGCCCACCGCACTCACCGTATCTGGTCAGCTCGAAGGTGAACTCGGCGCCACGGCCATCGGCGAGATATACACATTCGGCCCAACGTTCCGTGCCGAGAACTCCAACACGCAGCGCCATCTGTCGGAATTCTGGATGATCGAGCCTGAGATGGCTTTCTACGACATCACCGACAACATGGATCTGGCCGAAGAGTTTGTCAAATACTGCATACGCTATGTGCTCGACCACTGCCGCGACGATATCGAATTCCTCGCCGAGCACTACGACAAGGAGCTGATCGACCGTCTCGAATTCGTGCTGCACAACGATTTCGTACGCCTCACTTATACAGAAGGAGTGGAGATCCTCGAGAAATCAGGCCACAAATTTGAATTCCCGGTAAGCTGGGGTGTCGATCTGCAGAGCGAACACGAGCGCTACCTTGTGGAGAAGCACTTCAAGAAGCCGGTGATACTCACCGACTATCCCAAGGAGATCAAGGCTTTCTACATGAAGCAGAACGAGGACGGCCGCACCGTACGCGCCATGGACGTGCTCTTCCCGCAGATAGGCGAGATAATCGGCGGCTCGGAGCGCGAAGCCGATTTCGGCAAGCTGAAGCAGCGCATCGACGAGCTGCACATACCCATGAAGGACATGTGCTGGTATCTCGACACACGCCGATACGGAACAGTGCCCCATTCGGGCTTCGGCCTCGGATTTGAGCGCCTGCTACTCTTCTGCACCGGCATGACAAACATCCGCGATGTGATACCTTTTCCCCGTACTCCGAAGAATTGCGAATTCTAAACAATACAGATGCCCGGGCCACAATGCCCGGGCATTATTGATTATATGAAAACTATTGCCCAATACTGGCCTACGGCTCTTGTCGTACTCATAATATTGTATGCTACCTGGCTCCCCCACCCTCTGCCCGACGACGATATACCGGCGATACCGCATATCGATAAGTTCATACATGCTATAATGATGGGAGGACTTGCCGCCGCAATGATGTTCGACTGGTATCGCGCCTGTCGGTCGCGCACACTATCGGCCCGGGCGGTTATCCTGTTCACGGCCATAGCCATGGGATTCTCCGTAATCGACGAAGTGGTGCAGGGACTGCTGCCTATCGGGCGCGCATCCGATCCGCTCGATCTGCTCGCCGACTGGGGCGGATGCATAGTCGCGGCGTTTGCCGCTCCGCCGGCCATACGGGCCTCTCTGCGGCGTCACCGACGGTAGTGGTAAACCTTATTGCCTTGAATATCCTCCATATCATAAGGATTTCCCATTATGACAGGTGCGACAGCGCGCCCATGCTCATATAATTTTCTCGGACATATCTCCACCCGCGCCTCGTCCCACAAATTTGCATCAATGAATGCGCGCAGCAGTTCAGCTCCACCTTCCACAAGCACTGAAGTGATACCCTTGCCATAGAGTGTCGACAAGGCCTCGGCTACAGTCGCATCTCTCAGGACAATCGGTTTCTGCATACACAATAAGTCATCATCCAACCGTCCGCGACGGTCAAGCACCACCGGCTGCGGAGACCGCCCCGGCCACAGGCGACAATCGAGCCGCGGATTGTCGGCAAAGGCCGTGCCCGACCCTACAAGTATGGCATCATGCAGCGAACGCAGCCGATGTACTATCATTGTATTGACCAAAGTGGAAAATTGTTCCGGCTTACCGCAAGGCCTGTCGGAATCCATGAAACCGTCGGCCGATTGCGCCCACTTGAGAGTGACAAAAGGTCGCCGGCATTCGTGCGCGGTCATAAATCGTCGGTTTAGCTCGCGGCTTTCGGCCGCAAGCACACCTTCGGTCACCTCGACCCCTGCCTCGCGCAACATGTGTATACCGCGACCGGCCACTTCCCTGAACGGATCGGCGGCGCCGACCACCACACGCGGTATGCCGCTGTCGATTATCAGCCGGGCACATGGAGGAGTCTTTCCATAGTGGGAGCACGGCTCGAGAGTCACATACATTGTGCAGTCGCGCAATGCAGTCTTGTCAGCCACCGAGGCCACCGCATTCACCTCGGCATGTCCTTCTCCGCAACGGCGATGGTAACCCTCACCTATGATTCGGCCGGCAGAATCGACAATCACCGCGCCCACCATGGGATTGGGCGAGGTATTGCCCATGCCGTGCGCGGCGAGTTCGAGCGCGCGCCGCATATATTTCTCGTCTACGGTCATAAAGCGCTATATGATATGCCGAATGTGTCGCCTTGCGTCGGATCGCCGGAATTTATGCCTTTGGTAAGCCAGCGGACACGCTGATCCGACCGCCCGTGATTGAATGAATCGGGCTGCACACTGCCTGTGGCTTTTTTCTGCAGATAGTCATCACCTATCTTGGACGCGGCATTTACGGCATTTTCAATGTCGCCGGGTTCAATCGAGTTGAACATCGCGTTGTCGCGGTTGGCCCACACGCCTGCATAATAGTCGGCCTGCAATTCAAGCCGCACGCTTATCTTGTTTGCCTCCGTCTGGCCCAGTTGATTCATACGCTGATGAGCGGAATCGAGAGTACCGAGCAGATATTGTACATGATGCCCCACTTCATGAGCTATCACATAGGCATATGTAAAATCTCCGCTGGCACCGATAGTCCGTTCCATGTCCTTGAAAAAGTCGAGGTCAATGTACACGGTCTGATCGGCCGAGCAGTAGAATGGGCCTACCTGTGAAGTCGCATATCCGCAGCCCGAGTTTACCGAGCCGGTGTACAGCACCATCTTGGGGCATTCATACTCGCCCCATCCGTGGCGACGGAATTCTTCGGTCCACACATCTTCCGTTCCGGCGAGTACTTTTGACGCGAGGTCGGCAAGGCGTTCATCCTCCGCATCGGGCGTATATCCGGCCTGATTCTGCATGGATATGCCTCCGCCGCTCACCACATTGTTTATAACATCCCCGATATTGCCGCCGCCGAGCAGTGTCACCACCGCAAGCACCACCACACCGATAATGCCGCCGCCGATACCGGCCTTGGCTCCGCCCGACATTCCGCGCCGGTCGTTCACGTTGCTGCTGTTTCTTCGTCCGTCAAGTCGCATAGTGTATATGTTTATTATTCAACAATAGCGTCGGTCTTATGGTTTTCCGTACGGAATATGCGTCCCACTATCTGAGCGATAGCTCCGTCGCCGGTGATATTGCATGCCGTACCGAACGAGTCCATGGCGATATAAAGAGCTATCATTAGCGCGTTGTCGGCCTCGCTGAACCCGAGCATCGAGCTCAACAGACCCAACGATGCCATTATGGCACCACCCGGCACACCCGGAGCCGCTATGATAGTGATTGCCAGCATTGATACAAAGCCGGCAAACATCCCGGCATCGTAAGGCATATGATGTGTTATCATTAGCGCCAGAGCGCAGGCCACGATCTTGAGCGTTGAGCCGGACATGTGTATGGTAGCACAGAGAGGTATCACAAAACCGGCGACATCCTTGTTAACGCCCATAGCTACGGTCTGCCGCAGCGTGACCGGAATGGTGGCGGCCGACGACTGAGTTCCAAGTGCGGTAAAATATGCAGGCATCATTGTCCATAAAGCCTTGAACGGATTGAGGCCCGAGAAAATCGCGGCAACCAGATACTGAAGCACCAGTATGGCCACATGCATCACAAATATGACTATGATAATCTTTGAGAACGTGATGAGCACGGGGCCTACCTGTCCGCTTACCGTCATACCGAGAAATATGCCGAATATATATATCGGAAGGCATGGAATAATGATACGCATTATGGCCCATTGGATAACGCCGCGGAAATCTTCGAGCACCCCTTTGAGAACCGTGCCCGACAGACGTGCCACTCCGAGTCCGAGCACAAACGCCAGCACCAAGGCCGTCATGACCGTGAACATCGGTTGGATCTCCACAGTAAAAAACGGCACAGGCACGGATGCTTCGGCAGCCTCTATCGAGCCGGCATACGCATCACCGAGCAATCCGGGAAACGTAAGAGATGAAGTAAAGTAAGACAACATACCGGTGCAGAATGTCATCACATATGCAATAAGCGCGGTCACCACAAGCATTTTGCCGGCCTTACGGCCAAGATCGGCTATGGCCGGCGCCACAAATCCGACGATAAGCAGCGGAATGAGAAAACCGAGAAACTGCGAGAATATCGCGTTGAAAGTGATGAAGCAACGTGTAAGCCAGCCCGGGAATATATATCCGGCACCTATGCCGGCGGCGATTGCGATGATTATGCGGGGCAACAACCCCGGATTAAAGCGTTTCATGGTATGGAAAGATTCTTGTTGTCAGATAGTTTTCACGCGGAATCCGTGTCGGAGTCGGCAGCTGCCGGCACAAGGACGGCACTGAACTCCCACAGAGCGTAGATAGGTATGAACACTGCAAATAAAGTAAATGGATCGCCGGTAGGAGTTATAAGCCCGGCGGCAATAAGCAGAGCCACAATGGCATGGCGACGGTATTTGCTGAAAAAAACTCGCGTAAGAAAGCCCATACGGCCCAGAAGCCATGCGAACAGCGGCAGCTCGAATACCGCTCCCATCACAAGGATGAGGGTATAGAAGTTGTCCATATACGAGTCGAGCGACACCACGCTCTCAATCTGCCCGCTGAGGCTGTATGTGGCCAAAAAGCGCAAGGCAAGCGGAAATACGATGAAATACCCGGTGCATACACCGAGATAGAACATCAGGTTACCGAAGAAGAACGCCTTGCGTATCCCGCGCTTCTCATGTTCGTAAAGAGCCGGCGCCACGAAGCCCCACAGCAGATATATCACGATCGGAAAGCCCACGACGGTGGCAGTCCAGAAAGCAGCGGAGAGATGCACGAAAAACTGCGAGGCAAGTTGCAGGCTCACAGGATGAAGCTCAAAAGGCTCGGCCGTCATATCAATCGGCAGCAGGCTGTTGGCGGCAATGTAGTCAATGAGGCGGTAAAAAGGAAAATCGGGACGGCACGGAGCGAGTACCACACTGTCGAAAATATACGGCATAAGACAGAAAGCGGCCACGGCTATAACCGTCACCGCCAATGCGGCCCTTATCAGCACCGCCCGCAGCGCATCAAGATGATCCCAGAAAGAAAGCTGCTTGTCCGCCACTACCGGAGTCAGTCTTTTTTGGTTTCTTCGGCCGATTGTTTTTCGGTCTCTACGGGCTTGTTGATTTCATCCTTTGCCTCGGCGAGCCCCTGCTTGAACGAATTGATGCCCTTGCCGAGGCCGCGCATCAGTTCGGGGATCTTCTTGCCGCCGAACAGCAGCAGTATCACAAGCACTACGATGAGCAGTTGCATACCGCGCAGATTGCCCAGAAATACAGGGAGAAAGGCTAAAACAGTCATATTATGGAGGTTTATATGTTTTTAAATCAAGTTTGAATTGTAAAGTTACAAAAATTTCCACGGAAATTCGTACCTTTGCCGTGAAATTTAAAAACCTTTAAGAAAATCACATAATAACATCTGGATTTAGAGAATATGAAAGCTTATGTGTTTCCCGGCCAGGGCGCGCAGTTTGTAGGTATGGGTCATGACCTGTACGAGAACAATGCCGCCGCCCGCGACCTCTTCGAGCAGGCAAACGATATATTAGGTTTCCGCATCACTGATCTTATGTTCAACGGCACCGACGAGGATCTCCGCCGCACCGACATCACTCAGCCGGCAGTATTCCTGCACTCGGTGATCGTGGCCAAGTCGCAGCCCGACTTTGCTCCCGACATGACCGCCGGCCACTCGCTCGGCGAATTCTCGGCTCTTGTAGCAGCCGGCGCGCTCAGCTTTGCCGACGGCCTGCGCCTTGTTGCGGCCCGTGCACGCGCCATGCAGAAAGCATGCGAGCTTAAGCCTTCGACTATGGCAGCAATCATCGGCCTGCCCGACGAGAAAGTCGAAGAAGTACTCAAAAGCGTTGACGGTGTAGTGGTATGCGCAAACTACAACTGCCCCGGACAGATAGTCATTTCGGGCGAGGAAGATGCCATAGACGCAGCCTGCAAGCTGCTCAGCGAAGCCGGTGCTCGCCGTGCCCTCAAGCTCAAGGTGGGCGGAGCGTTCCACTCGCCCTTGATGGAGCCTGCCCGTGCCGAACTTGCCGAGGCCATCGCCGCCACAGAATTCCACGTCCCCGCATGCCCCGTATATCAGAACGTGGATGCCATGCCGCACACCGACCCTGCCGAAATAAAGGCCAACCTCATCGCACAGCTAACCGCTCCCGTCCGCTGGACTCAGAGTGTGCAGCGCATGATAGCCGACGGAGCCACCGAATTCACAGAATTCGGCCCCGGCAAAGTGCTTCAGGGGCTTATCTCAAAGATCGACCGCAGCGCGACTGTCGCCGGCGTACAATAACAACAACCCCACAACTCAATAATGAAGCGCCGCAGGCATTCGATGTCTGCGGCGCTTCATATCTCTACACGGCGGTCACGCGCCGAAATTGTCGTAATGAATGTTGGCCGGTTCCACTCCGAGCGAGTCGAGCATCTTGTTGACGGCGGCGCTCATCGGGCCGGGGCCGCACATATAATACTCGATGTCCTCGGGGCTGTCGTGATCCTTAAGGTAGGTATCGTAAATGACCTGATGCACAAAGCCGGGAGTATATTTCACGCCGGCGGCATCGGCAGCCGGATCGGGACGGTCGAGCGCCAGATGGAAATGGAAGTTCGGAAATTCGCGCTCTATCTGGAGGAAATCATCGAGATAGAACACCTCGTTGAGAGCGCGGGCTCCATAGAAATAGTTCATCACACGATCGGTGGTACGCAGTGTCTTTGTAAGATGCATTATCTGCGCCCTCAGCGGAGCCATACCGGCGCCACCGCCTATCCACATCATCTCGTTTTTGGTATTGTATATGGGATGGAAGTCGCCGTAAGGGCCGCTCATCAGCACCTTGTCGCCGGGTTTGAGACTGAATATGTAGGAGGATGCTATGCCAGGATTCACCTCCATAAAACCGACCTGCGGCTTTGGCTTGAACGGCGGAGTGGCAATGCGCACCGTAAGCATTATGCGGTTGCCCTCGGCAGGATAGTTGGCCATTGAATAGGCCCGCACGGTATTCTCATTATTTACACATTTAAGACCGAACAGGCCGAATTTCTGCCATGCCGGCAGGTATTCATCGCCGATCGACGCCTTGTCTATATCTTTGTCATAATCAATATGGAAAGGCGGTATCTTTATCTGTGCATATGATCCGGGCTCAAAGTCCATATGCTCGCCCTCGGGTAGCGCGACTATAAATTCCTTTATGAAAGTCGCCACATTGTTGTTTGAGATCACCGTGCATTCCCATTCCTTTACATCAAGAGCCGATGCCGGCACATGTATATCCATAGGATCTTTCACTTTCACCTGACAGGCGAGGCGCCGGTTGTCCTTTATATCTCGACGCGACAGATGCACCTTTTCGGTGGGCAAAACCTCGCCGCCACCTTCATCGACCTGTACCCGGCACTGGCCGCACGAACCTTTGCCTCCGCAAGCCGAGGGCAGGAATATATTGCAGGCAGCCATGGCCGACAGCAGCGACACTCCGGCAGGCGCCTCCACCGTGCGGTCGCCGTTGATTGTCACCGGCACATCGCCCCTGTGTACAAGAAAGCTTTTTGCGATAAGCAATATGGCCACCAGCAACAATGTGATGGCAAGAAATATGCCCACACCGGCCGCCATGGTGACTCCGGCAATCGATGTGGACAGATATGCTGTTGTCATAATAATCGTCATATTTTAATTCCGAGGAAACTCATGAATGCTATGCCCATGAGTGCCGTAAGTATAAATGTTATGCCGACACCGCGCAGCGGCCCGGGGACGTTGGAGTACGAGGCCACCCGCTCGCGGATGGCGGCAATGGCAGTGATTGCGAGCAGCCACCCTATGCCCCAGCCGGCGCCGGCGCTTACAGCCGTCCACACCGAGCCGAAGTCGCGTTGCTGCATGAACAGTGAGCCGCCCAATATGGCACAGTTGACTGCGATAAGCGGCAGAAATATGCCCAACGAGGCATAAAGCGACGGCGAGTATTTCTCGACCGCCATCTCCACAAGCTGAGTCATCGAGGCTATGACGGCGATAAACAGTATAAGCGACAGGAAGCTGAGGTCAACATCGGAATACTCAGCGCCGAGCCATGCCAACGCACCGGGCTGCAGCACGTAAGTATTGAGCAGATAGTTGACAGGCAACGAGATCACCAGCATGAAAGTGACCGCCAAGCCCAGGCCGAACGCGGTCTTCACATTCTTGCTTACCGCGAGAAACGAACACATGCCCAGGAAGTAGGCGAAGATCATATTGTCGACGAATATCGACCGTATGAAAATATTGAGATTCTCCATAGCCTTGTCTATTTTTCCTGAAGTTCTTTATGTATGGTGCGCTGTACCCATATTACACAGGCCACTACAATAAGTGCCATCGGCGGCAGTATCATCATGCCGTTGTTGACATATCCGGCGTCGTAGAAAGCCTGCGGCACGACCTGAAATCCGAGAATCGTACCCGATCCGAGCAATTCCCTGAAAAAAGCGACTGTCATCAGTATCAAGGCATATCCGATTCCGTTGCCCACTCCATCGAGAAACGCAGGCCACGGACGATTGGCCATTGCAAACGCCTCAAGGCGTCCCATCAATATACAGTTGGTGATGATAAGGCCTATGAATACCGACAGCTGCACGCTCACCTCATATGCATATGCCTTGAGCAGTTCGCTTACTATCACTACAAGCCCGGCGACCACCACAAGCTGTACTATGATGCGTATCGACGTAGGGATGGTATTACGTATCAGCGATATTATGACATTGGAAAAAGCGAGCACCGCAATCACCGACAGCCCCATCACAATGGCAGGCTCGAGTTTGGTGGTCACAGCGAGTACCGAGCAGATACCGAGTATCTGCACGATCACAGGATTGTTCTTGGAAAACGGGTTGAAGAACACATCCTTATATGATATCTTTTCAGCCATTACCGCAAGGATTTTTCGTGTATTGGTTTCAGAAAGTTATTGTATGGCAGCAGACAGTTGGAGAGCATCGCGCCCACGCCTTTCGAGGTGATGGTGCCTCCGGATATTCCGTCGACGTATTCACCGCCTCCTACGGGCTTCTGCCCCTTCTTGACAACAGCCACAGGCACCAGATGGTCGCCGGCATATATATGCTTGCCTACAAACTGGCCGGAGAACACAGGTTTCTCAATCTCGGCTCCGAGTCCCGGGGTCTCGCCCTGATGCGCGAAATAAGCCCCGAAGATAGTGGAGCCGTCGGCATCCAGAGCCACATATCCCCATATCGGTCCCCACAGACCGGCACCGTAGACCGGCAACACGTATTTGCGGGCACCGTCGGGCATAGTAGCCTCGTATACAGGCAGATGACGCGAAGGCGAAGGAAGCTTCGACTGTGCCGCCACATTGATATCGAACGCTTCGCCATCAACACGCTTTCCGCAGTTGTTCACCACATAGCTTGCGGTGATATATCTGTTGAAGTCGTCAATCACCTCACCTTTTTCGGGCACCACATGAATCGAAGCAAGAATCTGCCGCATCTTGTCGACCGCCATATTCTCCTGTTGTTTGTCCTTCAGGCTGATCGACGTATAAGCCAGAGCCGAGCCGACCAACACTACAAGCACCACTATATATATTATGGTATAAATATTACTTTCCTTGTTGATTTTCATGGCTTCGCTACACTACTTGATTTTAGACGTGCCTTACGGCGCGATATATTTGAACGAACCACCACCCAGTCGATGAGCGAGGCCATGGCATTCATGAACAGCACCGCCAGCATTGCTCCCTCGGGATATCCGTTATTGTAGGTACGTATCAGCACGGCGATGACACCGATAAGAAAGCCGTAGATAAATTTGCCGGTATTGGTACGGCAGGCTGTCACCGGATCGGTAGCCATGAACACTGCCGCAAAAGCGAGGCCACCGTATAGGAACTGATCAAGAGGACTTATGTACGATGCCGGATATGTGGGAGTGGCAAACGTATTGGCAATCCATCCCATCATCAAGGTACCGATGACAACCGACAGCATGATTCGCCACGAACCTATCCCGGTAAGAAGGAGAATAACGGCTCCTATGAGAATACAAGCGAGCGATGTCTCGCCAAATGAGCCGGGGATAAGGCCTATAAACGCGTCCCACCTGCTTATGACAGTGCCGTCTATACTGATAACAGGTGCAGGAACACCGATCGAAGCGGCAACCTGCCCCAATGGAGTGGCACAGGTGAATCCGTCGGCGGCAACCGGTCCGAAGCCAAGAATGGGATCTGAAGCCACAAATACATCATCGCCCGACATCTGGGCAGGATAAGCGAAAAACAGGAAGGCACGCGCCACAAGGGCCACATTGAATATATTATATCCTGTACCGCCGAATACCTCCTTTACAAAAATCACCGAGAACGCGGTAGCCACGGCAAGCATCCACAGCGGAGTTTCCACCGGGCATATCATTGGAATAAGTATGCCGGTGACGAGGAATCCTTCCTGTATCTCCTCGCGTCGCATCTGTGCCACGGCAAACTCTATGCCGAGTCCCACAAGATATGTCACGATCACCCGCGGCAATATGACAAGGAAGCCATACAGCATCAGGTCGAAGAAGGGTAATGAATCGGCACCACATGCCAGCCAATGCTGATATCCGGTATTGTACATGCCGAAGAAGAAACAGGGCATAAGTGCGAGCACAACTATAATCATGGCACGCTTGGAATCCATACAGTCGTGCACGTGCACTGCACACGCAGGGGCCGATGTTGTCCGCGGGGTAAATAGAAATGATTCCATACCCTCGTACACCGACCCTAATGCCGACAGACGCCCTCCCGGGCTGAATGTCGGTTTTATACGGTCGAGAAAATTTCGCAGGGGTTTCATTCGAGTTCTTTTCTTAAAAAATCAAGTCCGTCGCGGACTATCTGCTGTACAGGGAGCTTTGATGTGTCTACAAATTCGCACAATGCAAAGTCCTCGGGAGCCGCCTCGTATATGCCAAGAGCCTCCATATCGTCGATATTACGGCCGAGAATAGCCTTCAGCAGGTACTCTACCATTATATCGGCGGGCATCACCTTGTCGTATTCGCCGCTCATTATCATGGCACGGCGGCCGCCTTGCAGGCGCGCGTCGGGGCTGAACAGGCGTCGTAACCCATGAAAAGGCAGTGCGCGGCTGATACTTATCTTGGATGGCGACAGATTGGCCCAGCCCATGAATTCGTCGACATCGTCGCCTTCGGCTATCACCGTCACCTGACGGTATGGAAACCGCAGATATCCGTCGGAAGACGACACAACCGTTCCTGTGAGTACATTGCCCGATATCACCCGTTTATGACAGGGGGTATCTTTCACAAGGCCGCCGGTCACCGACTCCATATCGGCGCCCATATAAGTGGATATGACGCAAGGAGATGCGGCTTCAGAGCCCACAACAGCCACAAGTGTGCTGAAATCAGGACGACCGGTCTCGAGCAGCAGCCCTATTTTGTAAAGCGTCACCACATCGAGAGTCCATATATTCTCACCTTTTGAAATGGGGGATATATTGGCTATCTGTATACCGACGTTTCCGGCAGGATGCGGACCCGAAACATGCACCATCTCAGCACCCGGGATATCGCCGAAGCTCCACTCGCCGCCTATACTCAGATACACCTTGCCGTCGGTAAGCGAGTCTAAAACCTTTACTGCACGTGCGAGAACATTTTGCGCTCCCTCGGGCAGCCGTGCCGACAATGGCATGGCCAGCGGAGCGGTATCCATGGCCGTGACAAATATGTCGCGGGGAAGTATATCGGGAGCAGGGACAATATCATATGGCCGGCGACGGAACATCGAAAAAAAGCCCGACCTGGCAAGTAGCTCTGCCGGCGGGACTTCAGTATCAAATGTGAGTGTTTCGTGCTTGCGGTCGTTCTCAACCACAACACGCAATATCTTGCGGCGCTCGCCACGGACTATCGACTTTACGGTACCGCTCACCGGCGATACAAGGCATACGTCGGACGAAAACTTATCGTACATAAGCGCCGACCCGGCCAATACGGTATCGCCTTCCCTGACAAGAAGCTTGGGCGTGAACCCCGGAAAATCATCGGGGACAACCGCACAGGATACAGGCTCCACCTCCTTTGACGAATAACCGGGCAAAGCCCCCGCCAGCCTGAGATTCAAGCCTTTATTTATCTTCAATTTCATGTTTTCAGGTCGGTAATAGATAATTCAGGCTGCAAATTTAACAATATTTTTCCAAAATCTACAACTTTTCAGCCAAAACATTGGCAAAACCTGCTTTTCAGCATGAAATCGGAGCCAAATATCCCTCTAAAAATCCAAACCTACCCTGAACGTGAAATATGGTTTCATCACCGGATCGCGCCCCACAGTGATATGTATCAGATCTCCTTGATTATTATAGTAAAAGGTCGAGTTCGCATCTGTCTCCCCCATGTGTCTCAGCGTAAGACCTATGCCGAGATTAAGATTGGCCCGATGACCGAAGTTGAACCGGTAGCCAACAGTGGGCGATATATACAGGCCACCCTCGGCATGAGTCACAAGTCCGACACGCAGGTCGGCATACGGAGTGAACCGGCCGAATGTCTGATCGGTACGGGCATGGACAAACATTCCCGCAAACCATCCGTCGTGTATCCCGGAATAACCTCCTGTCAGTCCGAGACCGACGAATATACGCGGATTGAACTGATAACCGTGTGATGTGCTCAAGGCCATCTCACCGAACGCCTTGCGATGGATTCCTGTATACTCCACACCGGTTTCGGGGTCGAACTTATAATCTTGGGCCACTCGCCACGAAGTGAGTGATGCGTCATATTCGATAAATCCCCTGTATCCCCGTCTTACATCCTGAGCGCTTGCAATCAGCGAGAACACCAACATACAGACAAGAGTATAATATTTAAGTGTTTTCATATTACAAAGATACAATCTATCAGACACATGGCAAAGGTAGTTTTGCGGTTTTATGGATTTTTAGTAACTTTGCGTCAAATTTCCAAGAATGAAGAATATCCGCAATTTCTGCATAATAGCGCATATCGACCACGGCAAGTCGACTCTCGCCGACCGCCTGCTCGAATATACCGGTACCATCGCAGCCAAGGACATGGAAGCTCAGGTGCTCGACGATATGGATCTCGAGCGCGAACGCGGCATCACAATCAAAAGCCATGCCATACAGATGGAATACGAGCACAACGGCGAAAAATACGTGCTAAATCTCATCGACACCCCGGGGCACGTCGATTTCTCGTACGAAGTATCAAGGTCGATCGCCGCATGCGAGGGGGCTTTGCTCATCGTGGACGCATCGCAGGGCATACAGGCACAGACAATCTCCAACCTGTATATGGCCATCGACAACAACCTTGAGATAATACCGGTGCTCAATAAGTGTGATCTCGACTCGGCCAATCCCGAGGAAGTGTCCGACCAGATAGTTGAGCTGCTTGGATGTGACCACGATGAGATAATCCGCGCCAGCGGCAAGACAGGCATGGGCATCCCCGAGATACTCGAGGCCATCATAGAACGCATACCAGCCCCGACAGGCGATCCGTCGGCACCGCTCGAAGCCCTTATCTTTGACTCGGTGTTCAATCCTTTCCGCGGCATCATAGCATATTTCAAGATCGAGAACGGCACTATCCGTACCGACGATTTCGTAAAATTCGTGGCCACAGGCAAGGAATACCATGCCGACGAAATCGGTGTGCTAAAGCTCGACATGGCTCCGCGTAAGGAACTATCGGCAGGCAATGTGGGATATATCATCTCCGGAATAAAGAACTCGCGCGAGGTGAAGGTGGGCGACACAATCACACACGTCGACCGCCCATGCGCCGAGGCCATCAAAGGTTTTCAGGAAGTGAAGCCCATGGTGTTTGCCGGCGTATACCCCATAGAGACCGAAGACTTCGAGAATCTGCGCGCCTCGCTCGAGAAACTTCAGCTCAACGATGCCTCGCTCACCTTCACGCCCGAATCATCGGCGGCATTGGGCTTCGGTTTCCGCTGCGGGTTTCTGGGGCTGCTGCACATGGAGATCGTACAGGAGCGGCTTGGACGCGAGTTTGATATGGATGTGATCACTACCGTGCCCAACGTATCATACAACGTATATGATAAGAAGGGCTATATGACCGAGGTGCACAATCCATCAGGCCTGCCCGACCTCACGCTCATCGACCATATCGAGGAACCTTACATCCGCGCCAGCGTCATCACCACCCCCGAGTATATCGGCCCAATCATGACTCTGTGCCTTAGCAAGCGCGGCGAACTGGTGAAGCAGGAATACATATCGGGCGGTCACCGTATGGAACTGACATTCGACATGCCTCTCGGCGAGATAGTCATCGACTTCTACGACAAGCTCAAAAGCATATCCAAGGGCTACGCCTCGTTCGACTACCACATCCACGGCTTCCGCGAATCGAAGCTTGTAAAACTCGATATACTGCTCAACGGCGAGAGCGTCGACGCATTGTCGACACTCACACATGCCGACAATGCCGTGACATTCGGCCGTCGCATGTGCGAGAAACTCAAGGAGCTGATACCGCGCCAGCAGTTCGACATCGCAATTCAGGCTGCCATCGGAGCCAAGATCATCGCACGCGAGACTGTAAAGGCCGTGCGCAAGGATGTCACGGCCAAGTGTTATGGCGGCGACATCTCACGAAAGCGTAAACTGCTTGAAAAACAGAAAAAAGGCAAAAAGCGCATGAAACAGATCGGCTCTGTGGAAGTGCCGCAGAAAGCATTCCTTGCGGTGCTCAAGCTCGACTGAAAATACATCCGCACAGGCTGTCAACAATCCGACATGCCTGTGCGTTTTAATTTTTTACGACGTTTCTAATCAAGGTATATATTTTTATGAGCGAAAACGGATTTATCCCGGGTAATGACCCGGAAAACACCGCCGGATTTCCCAAGATATTCTATGCCGCACGCCAGGCTATCCGACGTCACGCCACCGGCGGCAATATCCTTATAGCAGCCACGGTGTTGGCTCTTGTGGTGGCAAACATGCCGGCCATCAACGGATATTATTTCGAGTTCTGGACACAGCCGATACGTCTTCAGGTGGGTGATTTCAACATATTCAGCCACTCGGGCGAGCCCATGAACCTGCTCGCATTCATCAACGACGCCCTCATGGCCATATTCTTTTTCAGCATCGGCCTTGAGATCAAGCGCGAGATACTTGTGGGCGAACTGTCATCGTTCCGACAGGCCCTGCTGCCGATCGTGGCCGCCATAGGCGGTATGGTGGTGCCGGTGATTATTTTCTATCTTCTCAGTGCTGGCACAGATTACAGCGGCGGCGCCGCCATACCGATGGCCACCGACATAGCCTTCTCGCTCGGCGTGTTGGCCATGCTCGGCAAGCGCGTGCCTCTGTCGCTCAAAATATTTCTCACCACCCTTGCCGTGGTCGACGATATCGGCGGCATCATCGTCATAGCGGCCTTCTACTCCACCCACATCGAGCTTAGCCTGCTGCTGATAGCCGCCGTACTGCTCGGCATATTGGTGCTCGGCGGCATCATAGGCATACAGAGCAAGGTGTTCTATCTGTTTGTGGGAAGCATAATATGGTTCCTGTTCCTCAACTCGGGTATACATCCCACAATCGCCGGCGTGCTTGTGGCCTTCACCGTACCGGCCAAGCCTGTATTCGAACCACGCAAGTATATCAAGATAATAAAGACTGCAATGAGCCACTTCAAAGCCGAAAGCGAGGAGGAGGCCAAACTGAACGAACGCACCATCCTCACCAACGATCAGATGAACTGGCTCAAACAGGTAGAAAGTGCGTCCGACAAGGTTATCTCGCCCTTACAGGATATGGAAGATACATTCCACGGATTCGTCAACTATTTCATAATACCACTGTTCGCATTCGCCAACGCAGGCATATTCCTGCTCGACACCGATCCGGCATCGGCGCTTGAAGGCATATCTCTGGCCGTGATCTGCGGACTTGTTGCAGGCAAATTCATAGGCATATTCACTTTCTCGTGGCTCACTGTAAAGCTGAAACTCGCGCCGATGCCGGCACATTCCAACTGGTCGATGATGGCCTCTGTGGCCATGCTCGGCGGCATAGGCTTCACGGTATCGCTGTTCATCGCCACGCTCAGCTTCGGCGGCGGCAACGCGCATATGCTCGACCTGCTCGACCATGCAAAGCTCGGCATCGTCATCGGCTCGCTTCTCTCGGGCATAATCGGTTTCATATGGCTGCACTACACTCTGCCGCATACCGCTGCCCCCGACGCCGAAGAATAACGTATATGAGCACTTTGTCATAACGACAGGAGCATCAATCGCATGACGACCGATGCTCCTGTCTTTTTCTACAAATGTCTAATCCTTGTAATCGGTCTCTATCAGGTCATGATACACCGTTGTGGAGAATTTATTGCCGAATCCGTAATTCTTGCCGGGGTTTGCAATCATATCGGCCTCTGTCTTACGGAAATCCTTGCGTGTGCTTTTCTCTATGTCCGGATCGCCGGGCATGTCTTTTATTATGGTCTTGCACCCGTTTACGGCTGTGGCCGTGAAACGGTATTCCGCTCCGTCCGATTCGGCCTTGAGGACAAGCCCCGGCAGGCCGCACAGCTGCCACGGGCCGTCTGCCACGGGGATATCGGGAGCATACCAGACCGTCCAATGCCGTCCGTGATAGTCGGCCGTGGCATTCTGGCACTCATATCCTAGGATATTCGCGACGGAATCGCCCGGCTCCCATGCTATCTCGTCCAACGGCAAATCCCATGTATAGACCACCTTGTCTTGACCGCCCGTCGCATCGTATACCGTCATTGAATTCTGTTCGGGATACTTGTATACATTTACGCGCACGCCGCGCTGCGGCACATCTTTCAGGTCATCTTTATTTATGGTGATGCTCGTTATCTTGCCGTCGGCGTCCTTCTTTATGCTGCCGGTCTTGTTCAGGGCGTCCATCATCATGTTACCGACGAGTTCAGATCCTCCGGGTGAGGCCACGAGCGAGTCATAGAACTCTGTCTTCACACTGAAGAAGCGTGATTCGTCGGGTGCCAGCTGCAACAGCATCTCATCGCTGTCGTATTTGATCGAGTCGACTGTTGGACGTGCATATTCATAATTATAGCGCACCTCGATATTGGCCTCGGAGTGTTGTCTCGCCGCAGCCGATAAAGATATTACTGAAGCGATGACAAGCATACATGCGGAAATTTGTCTCATAATTATATGGTATTAACGGGATATACGTATTGACAACATGAACTCGCGGCCACGCAGATGCGACACCGTCTCGCTCGACGTGAGACCGTTGAACGTGCGCAACGCATACTCGCGACGGTCGAGCAGATTTGTGGCATCGAGAATCAAGTCGACGCGCTTGCTCAGACGATATACGGCACGTGCATTGAGATCGAGACGGTTGGCATATCGGTGGGGCTGCACCTGATCGCGGCGATGGCTGCCGCCGAGAGTCAACCGCCAGTTGCCGGGAGTGGCCGAAAGCGAGAAGCGATGCACATATGCATCTATATGGTTTGACGCCATGCCAGACAGACGCATTATGTCGCGGGAGAAACTGAAACTGTATTCGCCGTTAAGCCACCGGCAAAAACTCATATCGATGGCCGGAGCTACATCAAAGCCGGCATATCGGCGGTCCACCTTCTCGCCCTGCGAAAACATTGTCCCCGACCCTCGCGAAGCCGATGTACGCAGCCTGGCGGTAGTGCCGATGGCATCGATGCTGTTGCTGATATTAAAATAAAACCGTGTGGACTCGGACGAAGACGGCTCGGACACGAACGAATTGATCACATAGTCGCCTACGATGGTCTGCGCAGTACCCTGCTTGCTCTGATTCCAGTTCTGAGTGAGGCTCGCCTCGGCAAACCATCCCCGCCTGGGATTGCGCCAACTCCACCGGGCCGAAAGCCCCTGCCCCCGGGTACTGTAATAATCATCGGCGCCGGCGTTGAAAGTGCGATAGTCGCTCAGCACATCGTGGCACAATATATCATGAAGATTTGCCGGTGTACGGTTTATCGAGCCGGTGAAGTTTACCGTATGCCTCGAGTTTGCCTTCCACTGCACCGACAGCGACGGCGACACAAACACCTCGTTGCGCACGGGCAAGGCTCCGCCAAAATAATAGTTGTAGTAGTTTACAGGCACACGCAGGCTTAAGTTCACCCGCCTCATATTCAGCTCGAATTTGGGCTGCACAAACAAGCGAAAATAGTTGGTGCTCATATCGTTTGCCACATCAGCTATATCAATTCCCGTATCTCCGTACATGCCGGTGTCGAGATGGCGGAAGAAGCCAGACACGCCGGCTTCGGCAGTAGCGACGACACGACCTATTATGAAACCGTACGATGCGCGTTCGTCGGTAAAGAAAGCCAGTTGGCGCACATCGCTGCCATATCGGCGCGCATCGTTCTTCGGCTCCTCGCCGTCGAGAGCCACATACAGATGCTCGGGGCGCAGGAGCCATTGGTTGACACTCGTTATAGTGACAAGATGGCGCTCGCCGAAGCGACGTATCAGCTTGAAGCGGTTCACGATCTCGTGATTTGGAGAGCTGAGGCTCTGGGAGTTGGGCAGCGTGCCGGTGATATCGAGCTTCGTATCGCTCCACGACAGATTGGCCGTGAGCGAGTTTGACAGATAGTATCGTTTTTCGTTCAGTTCGTAGTTGGCCGATATCGCTCCGATATGGCTGCGCGAATCGCCGTGACGGTTCTCAAGTATAACCCGGTCGCCGTTCTCGAGATAATATGTTGTGGTATTGCTGCGGTCGGCCCACAGATGGTTGTAGCCGTAGTCGGCCTGCAGGCGCCATTCACCACCCTTGGTATTTTTCCATACCGTAGACGTCGACACCGAGGCCGAGCGCCCAAACCGCGAATTGCCGTTGCCGCCTACCGCTCCTATCGACGTGTATGCCGATAGACGCTCGCTGTCGTCCGTGCCGAAAAATCCGCCCGAGCCGCCGAGCGTTCGCCCGCTATTGTTCAATGCGGCCTGTGTTATATTCTGCACACGGCCCTTTACGGTCATCAGAAAGAGTTCACCGCCGTAAAGACCGCCCGTATTGTCGCCCCAGCCGCCACCGGCATTGCCGTGCGTCATCACCTTTGTTTTGGCTCTCTCTTTGAGACGGAGATTCACAGCGGCCTGATCGCTGAACGACAGTCCGCGGAGCACCTGCATGGGCTGATGGTTCTCAAGCACTTCCACCGCCTTTACATTATCGGCCGCGAGACCCTTGGTGATAACGCCGTATCTGCCGCCGGCAAGGTCGGTGCCTTCCACATAGAATTTATTGATATCCGTGCCCTGATACTTCACATTGCCGCCGTCATCCACCTCTATGCCGGGCATGCGGTTCATCACTTCTCCGATACTCGTGTCCTGCTTACGGGTAAACTGTCCAACATTATAGGTCACAGTATCACCGTTCTCGCGGATACGTGATGCCCGCACGCCAACTTCTCTGAGCTGCACTGCCTGTACATTCAGCTCCACACGCAGCGTATCGGACAGATTGAACGATACCAACGGAAACTCGGCCGTTGCATAGCCCATCTTCGCCACCTGTACCGTCATGCTGTCGCTGCCGGCAGGTAGAGCAAGACGGAATATACCGTCGGCCTTGGTATTGGCAAAGCGTTTGATCTTGCCTGCGGCATCCACCACACGAGCCGACGCTCCGGACACGGCATCGCCTGAGCCGGCCTCAATGACCACGCCTACAAGCGGGGTCTGAGCATGCGCGACAAGCACCGATAAAACGGACAACAATATTACATATAGCTTCACTCGCATAGATATCCATTGACTATTTCCTTCAACAGCTGGAGATTGCGCAGATGCGGGCCGTATTCACGCTTACCGTCGCGACCTGCCACAATGAAGAACGGCAGGCTGTCGATACGGTACCTTTTCCACAACGCGAGCGCCTGCGACTCGTCTATATAATAGCTTGGCGAATCATAATGCCGCGACACATCGTAAAATACAGGCAGCGATGTCGATGTATCGGCTATATTTATCAGTATCAGGTCATCATCATCGACCAGCGAGGATGCGCGCCTGAAGACAGGGCCTCCATATCCCGACCAGAAATTGAAAACGACAGTCTTGCCGGGATATAGCGCGGCTATCGCCTCCACGATATCTTCTGGCGGGACATCAGGCACCGGCTCGATACGCGGCTTATGTCCATCGGCTATCCTGCCGGCCACACTGCGGCCTATTGTCTCGCAGATGGTGGCGAAATACGGATTGCCGCACGCGCGGAGACTGTCGATGCCGGCTTCGGTAAGGCGCAGCTGCCCTGCACGTTTTATCTGTCGCGCAAAAAGGCTCAGGTCACTGTACACAGGGCTGTCAAAGGTACCGTTGTAAAAATCCGCACTCCATGCGCCGAACAGCAGATAGCGCGGATCGCCGGCATCGGCTATGGCGCCTGCATCGGCATAATGCCGGCTATCGAGGTGCGGCACTATCGAGTCCTCCGGAATCTGAAACCCGAGATGTGAATTCTCGTATTCGAGCGCGCACAGGTCGCGGTGACGCAGAGCCGACAGCAACAGCTCGTAATCGAGCCTCGCACGACCTGCCTCGGAGACAAGCCGGGGCGAATTCATGGCTTCGAGTTCGGCCAATGCATCGCGACGCGCATCGATGATGCGACGGGTATAGCTGTCGGACGACTGCCGGTAATCGGCGAATACGGGCGCGAAGTGCTTCACATACAGCTCGTCGACTGTATTGTCGGTATCGTACATATAGTTGTAGTCGCGATACATGCCGTCGGCATACAGACGTCTCGGCGGAACGATATCACCGTGAAGAAAGTCTGCGCCGGCCTTTGCATCGAGGTATAGCATGACCGAATCGCCGGGCGCGGTAAGAAACGAGCCGAAATATACATGACGTCCTGCCGCGACATCGACACGCGTGGTGAAATAAGGCTTAAACGCACATTCGCCACGGCCGGCGCTGTCGAGCGCCACATAATATGAGCCTGCGGATTCATAGGTCAGGATAACATGATCCATAAGTCCCGGATTCCAGTCGAGCATATGCACCTTTATAACAGTGGAGTCGTCGGCAAATACAGCCGGCGGACACGGCACATCGAGATTGCGGCGCAGCAAGGTGTCCGGCACGTCGGCCGGAATCCGCTGCATGTCGGCGGTGCCCGTAAGGTCTACATCGTAGAGATGGAATCCGCCATACGAATTTTTCGGTCCTTCGTAATAATTGAGTTTTGTAGCGCTGGCAGGTATGGCATCGAAATAAAGAGTAAACTCACTGCGACCCGAAGGCGGGAACACGATGCGGTCATCCACCCCCACCCCTTCCGAGCGCCTGAGCGGATACATGCGGCCATCGACTTCAATGGCGCTCAGATGCGATATGGTCACCCACCAGCCCGGGCGATAGTGTGCCGAGAAGTGTATCACCGTGGCAGTATCGCTCAGCTCGATGCGCTCGATGTCGATATGCGTAGAATTGGCATAAGTGACCGCCGGATGCATAAGCACACGCGATGCAAGCGGCATGGCGGCTACAACCGCCGTCAACAACAATATGCCACGCGCTTTATTCATGCTTGAGCGTGATATAAATCACACCGTCGGGATATGCGGGATGATCGCGGCGCACTGTCACCGACTCGATCTTTGATTGATCCAGGTCGGCCGGCAGTCGCTCGTAGGGGTCGCCGTCGATATAATAGAACGGCGTGGATACCGTACCGGCCGTACGCACACGACGTATACGCCCTCGGGTATAGCCCACATTGCCGTTTCCTGAAGCAGTGACAGTCGCAACCGGCTCTACGGCATCCGCCTCAACGGCAGACTCGACCGGAACAGCCGGCTTTGCCGCCTCGGGAGCTTTGGCATGACGCACCATCACAATGTCTGCATTATCCTGCACATGAACAGATGTATCGTCCTTCTTCTCAGCACCGTAGCCAACAACCACAATGTCATCGAGCTGCCCCACATAACTTTCTTCCGGCACATCGGATACATCCGTAACCTCCACTGCCTCTGCGCGCACGAATCCGACTTCGGCAAGTTCAGCAAGGAAAGACTGGCCGGCGGTGAGCAATGTCGCAGCCATCGCGGCAGGCAACATGGATATTGCGAGCCAACGCAATGCCGGCTGGCTGCCGGGCTGCTGCATCATCATTATACGTTGCCTTATACTGCTGTGATTGAGTCCGTTTGCCATCACCACCCTATCGCAACCCATAGCATGCCGCAGCAGCATATATTGATATCGGCGACGGTCTATGCCGGTACTTATCACACGGCCGTCGACCTCAAATTCATGCACCCTGCTGAGCTCGCGCACAAGCATCCACGCGGCCGGATTGAACCACATGAGCACCGCCACAAATCTCGCCAATACAAGATCGAGGCTATGCCCGAGGGCAATATGCTGCAATTCGTGCGCTATTATCATGGAGCCGTCGGCGGCAAGATCCTTGCCGCTCACCACCATGGTACGGCCGAAACTGAACGGCGGCACCCGGCTGTCGTCGGTCACCGCAAGCCTTGCGCGGCCTATGACCCGCACCCGGCGGCATCGCGACACAAGCTGCCACACCCTGAGCATCGACAACAACGTGAAAGTGCCTGCCACGGCAACACCGCCTATCCATACCCACATCAGCACACGGGGCCATAGCGGCTCCGGTGCAGCCTCGGCGGGTAAGTCTACGTAGTCTAACTCACCGGCAGGCAATACCGGCAACGCGCCAGCAGGAGCAAAATCGATTTCCGACAGCCACACCGCCAACGGCGCCAACACATAGGTGGCAAGCAATGCCACACGGCAGAAACGCGGCCTGCGCGTACGCGCAAGCAGCAGCTTGTATACGGCAAATATGGCAAGCATCACCACAGCCGCTTTGTATATGAAGATGAGGAGAGCACCCATGACTATTGATTATTATCCGTCTGCTTGTCCGAACCGCGCTCCACCATATCGATAAGGTCGCGCAACTCGTCCACACTCACCTTCTCTTCCTTCACAAGCTCAGAAACCACACTGAGATAACTGCTCGAGAAATAGTTGCGGATAACATCGCCGAGCCGCTTGCGGCGAATGTTGCTCTTGGGGGTGACGGCATAATAGCGGTATGTACCCCCCCCGATATCCTCGTGCGCCACATGACCCTTCTGCTCGAGTATCCGCACTATTGTGGATACCGAATTGTTGTGAGGCTTCGGGTCGGGATACAGGCGCACCATCTCGCGCACGAGCATGGGGCCGTTTTCCCACAGAATATGCATTATTTCCTCCTCACGCTGAGTAAGTAGCATTGTCGGTCGTCCGGCTTTCATATATGAGACAGCAGAATTAGATGAGACATCAAAAGTGACTAATGATTTAGTTGACACGCAAAATTACAACTAAATCATTAGTCACCCAAACCGACAACGTTAAAAAAGCATAACAAACTGCGTTGCAATTTAAGAATAAGATCCGGCACGGATTGTTCCCTGTCTATAAAAAACGATATGTGGTGTGGCTTGACAGCAATATCAAGCCACACCACATATCGATGCGGAAATAGAACGAGAGGCCGAAAACTACCGCTCTATCTCTTACCTTTGTTTCTTCTTATGATCTTGCGGTCGTAGTAAGTATGGTTGCCGTCATGATCGATGAACTTTTTGTTGTCTTCTTCAATCTTTTCCCAATCAGCATGGCGCCATATGATAAAGAAGATTACAAACAGTACTGCGAAGCATGCAATAAGACCTAATAACAATATTTTCATGATAGCGATAATTAATCGGATAACACCTTAATGGTTTAATCGGGCTTGTCGTATTTCTCGAATACCGAGTGCTTCGACTTAAATTCGGGCACGGTCTCTTTCATCAGTATGACCATCTCAGGGATGGTCACAGCTCTGGAAAGGTCTTCCAGACGCTGCACCACGTCGCATGCGTCATCGAAGGAGTATTCGCGAACTTTTGCCTTGAAGATGCGATCATGATCGGTAGGAATTGTATTTTCCTTGGTGGCCAATACTTCCTCATAGAGTTTCTCTCCGGGTCTCAAGCCGGTATACTCAATCTTTATATCTCTGTCCACCTCGTATCCTGCAAGATGTATCATGCGCCGGGCAAGATCGGCTATCTTGATTGGGGTGCCCATATCGAATACGAAGATCTGCGTGCCGTTGGCCATCGTCGCCGCTTCCATCACAAGGCGGCAGGCCTCGGGGATTGTCATGAAGAAACGCCTTATCTCAGGATCAGTGACAGTGACAGGGCCGCCCTTCTCGATCTGTTCGGTAAATCTCGGTATAACCGAGCCGTTTGATCCCAATACATTTCCGAAACGTGTGGTGACGAATGTTGTCTTGCCCTTTCTGCGACCTGTCTCGAGCGCGAGGCCAAGCGACTGCACATATATCTCGGCAAGACGTTTGGTGCAGCCCATGATATTGGTGGGATTCACGGCTTTGTCGGTCGAGACCATCACCATACGCTCGGCCTCGTACTCTACGCATTTCTCGGCCACATTGCGCGATCCTATCACATTGACAAGCACTGCCTCGCAGGGATTCTCCTCCATCAACGGCACATGCTTGTATGCGGCGGCATGGAACACCACCTGCGGTCGGAACTTGCGGAACACGAAATCAAGGCGTGCCGTCTGGCGCACATCTCCTATGACGGGCGTGAATTTCAGGTCGGGATAGTTGTCGCTGAACTCCAGCCGGACGTTGTGGAGCGGCGTCTCGGCATTATCGAACATTATCAGCTCGCCAACACCGAGTTTTGCCAACTGGCGGCACAGTTCGGATCCTATCGAACCGGCAGCTCCTGTGACGAGAACACGTTTGCCTTCGAAGTTACGTCGGATCTCATCCATGGATATCTTTATCTCAGAGCGGCCGAGCAGATCCTCGATACGAATCTTGCGTATGCCGTTGCCCAACAGCTTTCCGTCGGGCAACTCATCGATTGCCGGGGCTATGAACAGCTTGAGGCCGGCCTCGCGGGCCATGTCTATCAGGCCGTCCTGTTCGTCGCGAGCATCACGGCCGTAGGCGAACAGAATACCCGATATCCCGGGGTTCTTCTTAAGTGATTCAAGGTCGTGCCGATTCTCAAAACCATATACCGGGCAGCCGAGCAATTTTGTGCTTTCACTCACGCTGTTGCGCGGAACTATGAAGCCCACCACGTCATAATGCTTCGACTTGCGCAGGCGTGTGACCACCGCGGCGGATTTCTCCCCCACACCGTATACGAGCACCCTGTCGAGAGGCGTGGCATTCATCATACGGCGGGTTAGAATATTGTATGCCGTCGACATCATCACACGGATAAGCAGCAGCGCCGAGAACGTGACAAGAAAATCCATCGCCGCCACCGTGAGCAATGTGCCCGAGCTGTATAGGCGGTCAAACATGGCGATGGAGGCAAACAGTATCGATTCCTTGAACAATGCCGCCGCACACAGCTGGCTTATCTCGCGCAAGGTGGAGTAGCGTATCACAGACCGGTATACCCGTGTAAAATAAAACGACACACACGACCCCGCCAATGCCGAGCCCAGATACAGCAATACAAACTGTGTGTCGGCAACCGCCGGACCGGATATGACATAACAGAATAGCAGCACACATATCGATGCTATCATCGACATCACTATGTCAATGGCCAGCACCGCCGTCGCACGCATGTATCCATCCATCCTCAGCTTAAGGAAGAATGCACTGTTTTGATTGTGACTCATTTGCAAAGATTTGATTGGTTAGACAGCCTTTGGGAATCGGCTTATCGGATGATATTGGCCTTGATGGTGTCGACTATATAGCGCACATCATCGTCGGTGACGTATGGCCCGGCGGGCAAGCACATACCCACTCTGAATATGTCTTCGCTCACACCGTTGACATAGGCGGGGGCATCCTTGTATACAGGCTGCTTGTGCATCGGCTTCCACACAGGGCGAGCCTCAATATTGGCCGCGTCGAGTGCCATGCGCATGGCCTCGACGTTGGCGTTGGGCTGGCAGTCGGTCACGGCCGATGCTGCTGCATGCGTCACTCCGGCAGCACCTCCCACTGCACCTGTAATGGCTGCCTTGTAGGCATTCTCCTGCCCTTTTACTTTCAAGCAGGGGTCGATGGTTATGGCGCAGAGCCAGAAATTTGAATCGTAGCGTGCCGAGGGATTTTCATGGAGCGACACTCCGTCGATATCGGCCATAAGCTCCCTATACAGAGCCTGCACATGACGGTGATGGGCTATGTGCTCGTCGACCACTGTCATCTGCCCGCGACCGATGCCGGCGCAGATGTTGCTCATGCGGTAGTTGTAGCCTATGTCGGTATGCTGATAGTATGGATATGCCTCGCGCGCCTGTGTGGCATAATACAGTATCTCGCGGGCAGATGCCTCGTCGGGACATATAAGAGCTCCGCCGCCCGAAGTGGTTATCATCTTGTTGCCGTTGAACGACAGCACCCCGTAGCGGCCGAATGTGCCGAGCACGCGGCCGTCGAATCGCGAACCGAATCCCTCGGCGGCATCCTCTACGACATGTATGCCGTAGCGGTCGGCCACCGCCATGATGCGGTCGATCTGATAAGGCATGCCGTATAGAGCAACGGAAACGATAGCCTTAGGCTTGCGGCCGGTGCGGGCGATGCGGTCTTTTATGGCCTCTTCGAGCAGGTCGGGATCCATGTTCCATGTCTCCCTTTCGGAATCGACAAATACCGGCGTGGCACCGAGATACTTTATCGGATGACTCGAGGCGCAGAACGTGAACGACTGCACAATCACCTCGTCGCCCGACTCCACTCCGCAGGCCAACAGAGCCAGATGCACTGCAGCCGTGCCGGCCGACAGACAGCATACAGCCTTGTCGAGAGGCTCGCCGCCCTCGCGGTTGTTGACAAATTTCTCAAGATCCTTTTCAAACCCATTTACATTAGGCCCCATGGGCACCACCCAGTTTGTATCAAAAGCCTCTTTGATAAAATCCTGTTCCTTGCCGCTCATATGTGCGAGACAAAGATAGATGCGTTCTTTTCTCATATCATTTCGCCATTATACTCCATACGCCGCCCCAGCACGGTGCAGAAGATCATTTTAATATCTTTGATGAAAGAGTAGTTATCGAGATAAAAGAGGTTTATCCTCACCTTGTCGGGGAATATCACCTCGTCGTTATACTGCTGCGGATCTGTGACCTTGGCCAGCATCTCCTCCTCGTCGCGATACTTCAGCGACGCCGGCCCCGTGATGCCGGGGCGCAGCCGCAGCACATCGCGGTCGCGGCCTGTGAGGCGGTCGGCATATCCGGGTACATCGGGTCGAGGGCCTACAAACGACATGTCGCCTACAAGCACATTCCACAGCTCAGGCAGCTCGTCGAGCTTGTATTTGCGCAACACATGTCCCAGCGGGGTGATGCGGCTCTCGCCCGCCACCGATACCGACGAGCCGCCATGGCCTACCGTCATAGAGCGGAACTTGTACATCGTGAACAGCCTGCCGCCGCGCCCTACGCGCCGCTGCTTGAAAATCACAGGGCCACCCGGCATTTTAATCTTTATAAGAACCGCCACGACGAGCAGCACCGGCCACAGCACAAGCAGCCCTATCAAGGCCATCACCCGGTCAAAAATCCATTTCAACATTATTGTCTGTTTATCTCTTCAAATTTCAAGACATTGCGCACAGCGAGAGGCAGCACCTTCAATCTTCTGAAAGGATACAGCAGCTTCACCGCCAGCCCCAGCCATGGCGCATAATACAACTTCATACGGCAGTACACCTTGCGGAATCCCATCTTGTCTATCAAGAACTCCTGTATATTGCTGTGCTCTGTCACAGTTCTTGCCCCTGAATCGACATATTCATATCCCATCTCATCGAGATAATATCTGTTTCGTGCATCGTAGAGACCATACATAGGATAAAATTTCGGGAGAAACTCGGGATTTACCTTTGATGTCTCGAAATATGCCCGCTTATCCTGTCTACGAACAATGGCAAAAGCCTGCAACACCGATGTATCTCGGTCGATACATCCCCAATAATCATAAGAATCGTCATTATTCCTTATACCGTTTATAAATTCGGCTTCGCTCATGATATTGCCCGCTGATATCTTATAACCTTTATGCGCCGCCACATACACAGCATACCCTTGCCGCTCCATGACATCCTTGCCGATTATACCGATAATAAACTTGGCATTGGCTTTCTCGATATATTTCCTTATCTTCTTGCTGTAAAAACCTTCATCATATTGAGTCTTGACAATATGCCAGAAATTTGTCTCCTCGCCGCAGTCCCAGTCATAGCAGTTGCGCAGCATCCAGACGCCGGATTCACTTATCAACTTTCGGGCTTCATCGGGTGTGAGGCATCGCTCTTCGTCGGGGTTGCCGCTCCATACGAGACATTTTTTGTATATAGAGTACCCTCCCCCGATTAATCTATTGATATTCACCGCTTTAAAAACAATAATTTAAATAATCCTCTCAGCGATCCCCACCCGTACGACAGGTGCAGGACAAAGAAAGTCGCCACGAGGTAAAAGAAATTGAGATGCCGGCGCATCGCTATCCTTGCACTGATTATCGACACCGCAATAGTATAAACCGCAAGCGATGCGGCACACAGCCACCACAGCGGATGCCAGAAAAAGCCCGCTATGAACGGCAACAGCAATGACAGCAGGAACATCAGCGGGATGAAATGACGCAGAGACAGCGAATCGAATTGCCGCGTATACCACACCGTAAGTATATTCCACAGCCCGTTGCCATAATTGTTTTTTGCCAACTTGCCGAACGTCTCGCGCGCATAATATGTAGAATAAGTATCGGGGATAATGACAATACGTCCCCCGCCTCTTATTATGCGCTTGCTCAACTCGATATCCTGATTGCGTACAAGGCGCTCGTCAAACATGCCGTATCGCTCGAACACATCCCGGCGCCAACAGCCGAACGGCACTGTATCCACCTCCTGCTCGACCGTGATGCCCGTGCGGAATGCCGAATTGCCCACACCGAGCGGATGCGCCAGCACCTCGCGTATGGCAAGCGCCTTAGGCGTCTTGTTGAGCACATCGGTCTTGCATACCGCGCCGATATTATCGGCCTTAATGCGCCTGTGTGCATCGACTATCGCCGAGAAATAATTTGAGGGATAGGCCGCATGCGCATCGAGCCGCATTATTATATCGCCTTTCGATGCGCGAATGGCGGCATTGAGAGCCGGCGGCACAATCCGCTTGGGGTTGTCGATAAGCCTTATCCATGGATACCGCTTGGAATATCCGGCAACAATCTCGCGCGTACGGTCGGTCGACATGCCGTCGGCGAAAATCACCTCAAGATCATCCTTCGGAAAATCCTGAGCGACAATCGACTCCACACACGCCCCTATATACCGCTCCTCATTATATATCGGACAGATTACAGAAAGGGTCATTATTATTTTAAATCTTATTTTCTCGAATACGTTTCCCCAAAAAAAGACCGTTGATCAAACGAATAACCATTGATAAATTTGCATTCTTGTCACGAGTCAATGGAAAAATCATATATTGTTTAAGGTAAGTGGGGATTTCTTCAATATCCTTGAAAGCATAAATTTGTATCGGCCTATCTAATTTTTTAAAAGCTTTTACAATGAAACTTATGTAATTTGATTCACAACTTTCTTTCGATAAGAGAACAAGCAACATATCGGATCTATTAATCTGATCAGATAAATCTAAATCTTTAATTTTCGAACCATTTATTAAAGCACTGATATCTGGATAACATACATAATGTCGCTTCTCCAAGAGGACTTTAAGCTCTTGAACAAAGTTCACTTCTGAAAAATCGTAAGCTATAAAAATACTGCCATTCTTACGTTTAACCGATAATCCATATATAGCAACTGATAAGATACAGACTATAATGCTCAATACCGTAAGAGCTGATAATACTTTCCATATAAATGAACCAGCATTATTTGAGTACGATAATAAAGGATATAAGACAGATACAATGACGGCTACAACCGCCAAAGCCAACGAAATTTTTCTTTTCATCCGATTAATAGTTATAGGCAATTATCAAATATAGTGCGCCTACAATATCCGATATAATAATTGCTTTGGGTTTAAGCTCAATATGATCCATATATTTTCGCCATCCGTGTTCTCTTAGGATCCATGTCATCGCTGTCATTCCGACCAATAATATTCCAAATACTAACGTCTTAGATAGAATTAAATCCATCCCGATTCTTGATAATTCAGGGGCGTTTTTGATTTGGAGAGCCAATAACGATATCTTTATAAGAAAGATAAAAATTGCGGTCACCATTAGATTTGGAGCTACTGAAAAATCCGTCCATGTAACTAAACCAATACGCTTATCTTTGTAAAAAATACGTATGACAATAGTTAGGACAGTAGTAAATATTGGCAACCAAAAAAAGCGAAAATCCTCACCTGAAAAAAACTCAATCATTGAATCTGCAATTCAGTGTTAATAAATCAGTGAATCCGTTCTACCATGGATATATCAGCTTCGTTACCTAAGAGATTAAGGAATTCCTGTGTATAGAAATCCATCATTCCGCCAAGTGAAGTGAATGTCATTTCACCAAAATATGTCTTTTCTTCAATACTATACAAATCCACTCGAAGAATCGGAAATTTTTCAGACAATTTTTCAGCAACGGCTATCATTTCATCAAGATTATCGGGTCGAGGAAGACCAACACCTTTCCGATAATTGGATGTAAATATTGAATATTCAGGATGCATTTGCCAATTTGTATCATATGTCATTACATCCGTATGATCACCCACTCGATTTGAACAGGTCCAAATAAATTTTACGGAGCCATTAATGCACCAGAATTTATAATCCACGATAGACTCCTGTCCCGATGGAATTGGCAATAATCGCTCAGCCACAATCCGCTGTTTAATATGTCTATAATGTGGTTCTCCAGATAATGCGCCCACATTTTTTTCATTCAGCCAAGATTGCAACTTTGAACGAAGCTTATCCATATCCCAGACTTTTAGATCATTTACCACTAAAGTATGATCATGCGAACCTTTGAAAATAAGTTCATTAGGCAGCTTATCAAAATTGATGTCGTCTGCTTTATCCCAAACGCCCAACAACGGCACCAATATATTGGATAGGCCAATATTGGATATATATTCTCTTACGCCGTATTTATCTGCAAGTTTTGACCACTCAGAAGTATCTGAATAAAGCTTTAACCATAAGATTTTCTCGTTAAGATCCTGCGGATTTTTTAAATTGGGGAATCGACCAAATCGGAAAAAATATCTTATTTTCACCAAACTTGCGGGATAATAGGTACCCCAATACTCACACAGTTTTATTAACGGCCAAAATAACCCTTTAACCGGAGATTTAGTAATATGCATAAGAAAAAGATATTAAATGATTTATAAATATTGATTTATTTTAATAATAGACTGGCTATCTTGAACATATTGATGTTTGGATTGCTTTTTTTAATCAATTTACGATGACGGATTAAGAAGTAAATTGACAGCATTCGACCGAAACACGCACCCATTACAATTCGGTCATGTTTCTTTTTATCTTTGAAATAATTCTCGTCATATCCCTTGAACCATTGTGAAGGAGAGTCAGGGATCAATCGTCCAATAGTAGTAGGCACATAAAATCCTTTTAGTCTATGTTTAAGGCACTCTAGCAGAAATTTATTTTCCTCACCGCCACAATTTGAAACACCACTACCAAGGCGTTCATCAAAAATTATTGCGTTGGCTTGTATTGACTCTCTTTTAAAAGAAATCTCAACACTGGCAATTCTCCAAAAATTTTTAAAATTGAGCTTGATTTTTTTTGTTGGACAACTTTGAGCAATGCGCTGTATATAGAAGCAAATAAAGTCACTTTTATCAAATGAATATTCGGCCTTTATCATTTCCATATAGTTATCATCAAGCACTTCGTCATCATCGCAGATCAGACATATATCTCCGGTGGCATTACGGATGGCCATATTGCGGCTGCGGGAGAGGCCGCGTTCTTTTGTGAAGATTATTTTGACTTGGCCATGCTGTACGATCTCTTCACGATCGCATTGACTTACCACTACACATGCGCCTTTTATATTGGTGCGATTCACCAATTCCATCACTTCCTCTACGGAATTGCGGTGCATGCACGATAATAATACTTCTACCGTCATTTTGATTTATCGTTTATTCGCTTCGTTATTTCACGCAGAAACATTTCAAACCCGTCAAATACAGGCTTGTTATGTTTCATGAACACATCGAATTTATCTTTAAGTCGGAATTGAACCATCTGATGAATTTCAGAATGCTCATTCCAGTTATCTTCGTTAAGAAACAATGTCCATTCCTCTTTGAAATCCGTTATTTTCGGACTCCGATTATAACGTTCTTTAATACTGATTCCAAGGTCAATAGCTTCTTCTATCTGTTCTTGTTTTCGTCTCGCGTAGTAATCTTCAATAGAACATACCACACGGGCAGGACAACCAACAGCGACCGAATTGGCCGGAATTGATTTAGTGACTACTGAACCTAATCCGATTATACAGTTATCTCCAATTTCGACTCCTTTAAGAATCGTGACATCTCGCCCTATATAGATATTGCTTCCTATCTTAACACGACCGCTACTGGCGACAAAGTCACCATATAGATTTCGGAAAACATATGTCCCGAAATCATGGGTCATTATTGTGAAGTTGGCATTTATATCGACATTATCTCCTATTTCTATCAGAGACGGTCTTGTCAAATCAATGACCGTAGACTTGGGATAACGGAATAAAACACCCCCCCCCAATTTTTACACCGTTAATTTTCAGATAGTTAACATAATTATTATTGGAGCGGTTGCCATAATAACGATAGCTCCGATGATATCTATCAATTAGTTTTTTAAACATCTTATATATGATTCTTAATACTCCTCAACAACGGCATAATAAAGTATCGTGGTGATTCTTTAAAATGTTTGCGCAATATTCTGAAAGCATCTTTAAAATGTCTGTATTTCAGATACGAAATGAATACCGCACCGTAATGATGTGCATACACTTTTTTCTTAAAGCCTTTGACATCATTATCAATATCTGAGATAAATGGCTCGAATTTTCCGAGGAATTGTTCCTTAAGTTGTTCTATTTTATAACAATCGGGGATGTTCTCGCCTTGATTACAGCCTATTTCTGTTAATGGCAGGTTCACTGCTCCGATAATATACCCTTTACGAAAGAAACGTAACATCAATTCATAATCCTGATGGCGTCTGAAATTTTCGTCAAAGCCATTAATCGACATAATCGACTGTCGCGTAAACATCAATGTAGGTGTATACAAACAAGTTTGTCCAAGCAATAACTCCTTGGATAAATTACCCGTGGCCAAAGTTTTCGCACTACATAATTTTCCGCCTCGAGTTGCCTGACAATACACACAACTATATCGGGGATTATCATGTAAGAACGCGACCTGTCTTTCCAATTTTTCGGGCAGGAAACAGTCATCATCATCAAGAAATGCAATATAATCGCCATTCGCAGCCTTTATACCGGTATTCCGTGCAGCAGCTCCATTCTTGTTTATTTCATGAGGAATATAGACTATTTTTGGATTCGATACATATTTCTGCATTATCGAGGCTGTTGATAATTGTTCGGTAGAACCAAGTCCATTATCATCAACTACTATTATCTCTACATCACTCAATGTCTGGGTCAAAACAGATTCTATCGAGGAGACAAGGCCTCCCCGATTTTTATAAGTCGGTATTATAACTGATACGAGAGGTGACATATCACTTTATTGTATTTGCATTACTTATAGTAAGGAACATAAACAGCCAATATGGAGCTAATGCAATAATTGTCAACGACAAACATCCAAAAACAAAGTACTGGAGCATAAGCAGCGGAAATATCGAAAGATTGCGATTAAATCTGATCAATTTTATTCCTTGTCTGAATGCGATTATATTAATGATAATAAAGATAAGACCTCCGAAAATACCAGTTGCCATAAATTGCTCAAGTATAATATTATGGACATATATCTTGCCGGGTATCAAGAATGAATTTCCGAAGAACGGGTGTTTAAGAAATAGAGCCACGCCCTCGTCATAGAGAATATCCCGACCCGAAGAATGTTTTGCCAATCCGTCATCGGCAAAAACGGTATTCACAATCCTTGAAAAAGACGTTATCCCTATGGAACGCAGATAGCTGTCAAGTTCCATAAACAATTCTTTCAGGAAATCGCCAAACATTACAAGTATTCCAATAATTACGAACGCCCAAATCAATTTAGGATTGTTCGCTACAAAATACATAATCAAGCACAGGAATAATGTCACAAACGGGCCTCTCGAACCGGACAAAGCAATGCATATACCTCCTAAAAGGATAAATGATACGAGTATTATTTTTTGCATTATACTGGATCCGCGCAACAGATATATGGAAATAAGAATCAAACTACACGCATATTGACCGAACGATATTGAAAATATGCCAAAGCCACTGCCATATCGACCGTCATTAGACATCTCTATATCACCCGACAAAAAAGCTCGATACGAAGCGACCATACAGATTGCAAAAATAATTGCACAGACCCAAAAACATTTTCTTACATTAAATTCAATCTTGTGTTTAAAAAAGAAAACTGCAGGAATCAGAATCGGACAGAAATAGAAAAACATCACTGTTTCCGAATTATTGTACATGAAAAATCCCTTATCAGGAAGTACAAAATCCACAAACAGTCGTACAAACAAAAAAAGAAGATATATAAACAGCAAGCTCCAAAACCATTTTACATTATGATATGAAACCGATTTGCTTTTAAATGCAATCACCATCATACACATTATGGCAATAATATATGCCGACACTTGCAATGTCACCCTATTAACAAATTTATCGGCATATGGAGCAAGCACAATGCAAAACATTATCACGACCATTAAAGAGGCCGCTTTGTGAAGCCATGGTCTCTTGGTGCAACCACCATATCTATATTCTGCAATCAAATCGGCCATAATTTATAGATGAATCTTGGAAAGTAAAATATTGATATGATGTTTTTCAAACTTATCAGTTGATACAAAATAAGTCACTGCAAGGTATATTATCGTTATTACTACAATCTGTAAAATATAGAATACCCAATCAAATACAAATAACATTGCAATAAAATAAAGCCCAACCAATACGATTGTCGGAATAATCAATGCTGCAAAAACTTTCCTAAACCAAATAGAAAATGATATCCCAATCAATGATTTCATAACGTAGATACGATTTAGAGCGCCAACAATCTCCATAGCCGCATATATCCACAAAGAAATTGATAATGGTACCCTTAATAAGAGTAAGGCAAAAAACAACGGAATTACAAGCAACTTCATGGAATCAACCATAAGCGAGTATTTCTTCAATTTACCACAGGCTTTATTTGCAATAGATAAACCCGTGGATAATTGATCTATAAGAGCCGAAATCATTATGACTGTACAAAAAAGGGCTGAATATTCCGGAACCTCACCAAGCCAAACAGCCAACACTATATCCAATCGCATGATAAGAGGCACCACAACCATGGCCATTATCACATAACTTATCTTACTTGCTGAAATCGCCAACTGAATTACTAAATTCCTGTTCCCGGCACCCTCCGCCCGTATAAGTGGAGGAGCTATTGAATTCAAAAATGAGGATGACAGGTAGTTAACGGCACCACTTACTTGTATCGCTATACCATAAGATGCATTGATAACAGTCCCGAAGAATTTATTTATGACTACAGCCAAACCTTGATTCCTACCGATTATACAGAATGATGAATATAAAGACCATCCGGCAAATTTCGTTATCTGCGATATTATATCCTTTCGAAACGAACGCCTTGTAGGCAATGAAAACTCATCATAGCAGAAAAAAGAATAAACCGAAAAGCTAATCAACGTAAAGGCACTGATTCCTATCATTAATAATGCATACAAGCGTAAATGATCAATTTCCGAATCTAAAACTACAAACGCTATGATCAATTTAAGAACAGCATCAATTATATCAATAAAAGAGGTAAATATCATATTCTCATGGGAGATCAGCATTGCCCTAAATGGAGCGGCGAGCAATGTTAATACTGCCATAACTATCGCACAATGATATACAAATTTGGCGGCTGGGATTCGTTCAGGAGGAATATTCAGTTGTCCGTCAAATAAGAATAGTCCAACAATTTCAAGCGTTATAAAACATACAATGGCCAAAGAGATATGGACTAATACGCTATTGGCAAATATGGTTTTAATATAAGATATGGACGATATATTTTGGTTATATGAAAGAAAACGTTGGGTAGTTGCAGAAAGGGCATTGTTTAGAAATGACAACATTCCTACAATTCCGGCCAAAAGCATATATATACCGAAATCACTTTCTCCAAGCCCCTTAAGTATTACCCTTGTGGAATACAAGCCCAAGACTATACTTACGATAGTCTTGAGCACTTGGGAAACGGTATTTAAAGCAACTCTAACCGATGAGTTCACAATCCTTAAAGCCTTGCGTCGATGGTGTTACGGTCGAGGACGCCTTTTACGTCGTAGACTACGCCGTTCGCGGGGTCGGCGAGGAGGCCGCGCACGTCGAGTTGTTTGAACTGGTCGTGGGCCACTCCGAGGATAACGGCATCGTATCTTGAGTCGGCGGGGAGGGCGTTGACCACGTCGATGCCGTATTCATGCTTCACGGCCTCGGGATTTGCCCAGGGGTCGTATACGGTAATGTTGGGGGTGTATTCCTGAAGGGTGTGGTAGATGTCGACTATCTTGGTGTTGCGGATGTCAGGGCAGTTTTCCTTGAATGTGATGCCGAGAAGGAGGATGCGGGCGTCTTTCACCTTGACACCTTTGAGGTTCATGGCTTTGATGGTCTGGTTGGCCACGTAGGCGCCCATGCCGTCGTTGAGGCGTCGGGCGGAGAACATCACGCGGGGCAGCACGCCGTATACCTGTGCTTTCTGTATCAGGTAGTAGGGGTCGACTGATATGCAGTGGCCGCCGACAAGTCCGGGCGAGAGCTTGATGAAGTTCCATTTGGACGAAGCGGCCTCGATAACGTCGTGTGTGTCGATGCCCATGGCGTTGAATATCTTGGCGAGCTCGTTCATGAAGGCGATGTTGACGTCGCGCTGCGAGTTCTCGATTATCTTGGAGGCTTCGGCAACCTTGATGGAGGGTGCTTTGTGTGTGCCGTTGACGAGCACGGAGTTGTATACGCCGTCGACGATGTCGGCTATCTCGGGGGTTGAGCCGGAGGTGACTTTCTTGATCTTCTCTACTGTGTGCTGCTTGTCGCCGGGGTTGATGCGCTCGGGCGAGTAGCCGGCAAAGAAATCCTCATTGAATTTAAGGCCGCTGACTTTCTCTACCACGGGCAGGCATTCTTCCTCGGTCACACCGGGATAGACGGTGGATTCGTACACCACAATGTCGCCTTTGCTTATCACCTTGCCGACAGTCTCGGAGGCGCCCCACAGTGGCTTGAGGTCGGGACGGTTGTTGTCGTCGACGGGGGTTGGAACGGCCACTACGTAGAAGTTGCAATCGCGTATCTCGTCGAGATCGGTGGTGCAGCGGAAGCCGTGGTTGTTGATGGCGTCCTGCAGCAGCTCGTCGCTCACCTCGAGTGTTGCGTCGTGGCCGGCCATCAATGCCTCGCAGCGTTTGGCGTTCATGTCGAAGCCGATTGTCTTGTATTTTGTCGAGAAGAGACGTGCGAGCGGAAGGCCTACGTATCCGAGGCCGATAACGCAGATTTTAATTTCTTTTTCCATTATATTGTATGTTGATTATTATACTTGAAACTATCTCCGACGGCAAGCTCGGAGAGTATTGATGGAGAGGTCGCCGGTGAGACCGAGGTAGACGGCGAGGGCTTTCTTGTCGCGGAGGAAGCGGTTGCGGAGGGAGCGGAGGTTGCGGGGGCGGGTGGAGCCTGGGCGGGGCGCGTAGAAGCAGTAGTAGCCGTCGGTGTAGCGGTTGAGGATGGCGCGGGCTTCGGCACCGAGCGTTATGCTCTTGCCGGCTATCGTGGCGCGGCTTGTGGCGGCCTGGGCGGGCGTGAGACTGAATATCTGCACAAGGTTCATGCCGGTGAGGTAGGCGAGGTGCAGGATGTCGCGGGCGGTGCTCAGGTCGGGGCGCGCGGTGAGGTCGGCGGTGATGAGCCGGTGCAGGTCGGCGGGGCTCACTGTGGATTCGCTCTTGTAGCGGCTCACGTTCATGGGCGCGGCGGCAAAGGGCGCGGCGTCGTTGATGAGGCCTTGACGCACGGCGGTATGGTAGATGGCTCCGAGGATGCGGCAGTAGAACGACACGGTGGACTCTTTGAGCCCGCGGCCGCGCATATACCGGCACAGGGCGTCGACGGCCTCGGTGTCGAACTGCGCGAGGCTGATGTCGGGCAGCCCTGCGGCGGCAAGGTATTTTTGGAGTACGCTCAAGGCGTTGCGGTATTTTGTGGCTCGTGAGCCGGCTTCCATGGCGGCGATAAGTCCGGCGGCATACTCGGCGATACCTTGTCCGTTTGCGATGGCTCGGCTGTCGCGGTGTATCCGGTCGAGGGTGTCGGCCATGATACGCTCGGTGCGACGGAGTTTCTCCTGCAGGAGCGAGTTGCCACTGATAAAGCATTCGGCATCGGCATAGCCCGACTGCTCGAAATCCTTCCATGCCTGCTCGGCGATACCGTCGACCGGCTCGGTGACCGACAGCCGGCGCCGACCGTCGGTGGCTGTAACCACCACAGCGGGGCGGGGATACGACGAGAAAGTGTAATTGACAGTCATTAAGTATCGGACTAATCCTCGAATCTCAGAAATGAATATGGCACGGTGGCCGATATCCGTATATTGGCGTTCACGGCGTCGGAGCCATCAAGGGTGATGTCGACCACCACGCTGTATCTATCCTTGCCTTTCTGTATCACCCGGCAAGCACGGCCTTCCATATCGCCGACAGCTATCCTCGCTTTCCGCCCAAGATAGTCGCCGCTTTCGGGAATGGCATATTCCGGAAAATACCGGGCTATCATATCTTCGCCGACACGGCACAGCAGCATGAAGTCCTGTATCTCGCCGTCGGGGATATGCACGGGCATGCCCGACCCTGCCAATGAATACATATAGGCCGATTGCATGAACCGCTTCTTTATCCTCAATGCATTTTCGGGTGTGCAGCGCACAAACAGCAACGGCCTCAGTATGCCAAAGCTGCCATCGCCGCCGCGGTGTATCTTCTGCTCGGGAATCGCGAACGAATCGAAATAATCGTAGGCGGGGATGACGTCTCCTTTTATCATGGATGAGACTTCGACAGGGGCATTCTCCTTGCACCGCATCACAAACCAGCGGACTTCCAAAGGCCTCACCGCTGCTGCTACTGCATACATGGCATGCGCCATATTACCGCCGGTGTCGCGTACCCCCGATGCTACAGCCTTGATTATCTCAGGATCGACATCACAGCAGCGTGCACATTCCTGCCAGCTCGTCACGGCGCTTTCGGGCAGAAGCCTCGACTTAAGCCCGAGAACGTATGCTATCGAGTCCAATGCCGCGGCATATTTCGCGGGAGTGAGCTTTGCGACAAATTGCTGCGGTGTGCCCCCATAAACACTCTCAAAACGTTCGGCTGTATATACCGTCTGCTGTATCTGCGACGAGCGCAAATCCACATTATTTTTCCGTATATCATCCACCGACATACATTCGTAGAACGTAAGCATGAATATGTCGCGCACCTTCTGAAAGAAAACTCTGCCGCCGAGATTGTCGTTGGACAACGACCTTATATCGGCCAAGGTCGGAACCTTCGTATTGATTTTTTCAGGCGCGGCAATCACACCGAAAGCATTTTCAAACCAATCTTTCCTTTCCGTCCCGAATACCGGCTTCAACATCGCTCTGAGTGTCACAAGACGCTGCCTTACCGACGACGGCCTAAGCCCTCTCCGGAGCATAAAGCCGGCGAAACCGGATACAAAGCCGGCATCTACCCTGTCGAGAGGTATCTCCGACTGGCCGGCATACTCCTCGAGCCTGCCTATCACGGCGTTGTAAAGCCGCACTGAGGATGCCGACTTTGTTTTGGCGACATCCCGCTTCAGTGCAACTGTGTTGATTACGACAGGCATTGATAATCTTTAACTGTAAAATTTACACAGCCCGATTTTCAGACAATCCTCTGCCTCCCCCGAGGATAACAGATACCCCGAGGTAATAATGCACAGCGGATTAGCGATAAGAAAATCATCGGCATGCGCCTAACAGCTATGAAACAGGCAAGTTATACAGTCTCCCCTCCAATAATCTCTTGAAGAGAGATTTGTGATTGGCGCATATGCCTGAGATGGGCTATTTTAGCTGATGCAATTTTATCCGATTGCTAAACATTTGTGAATCGTCTATGACCTTGAAAAATTTTTTACGATAAAAATCTTCATGTAAGATAATACTTATCACATAAAAATTTCTTAATTTTGCAATCCGAAAGCAAGAAAGTCTCTCTCTTCAAGAGATTTGCAATATATCCTGGAAAAAATGTCTTAATACCACATTGTAGAAACAGAGACATTATTACCCCATCATCATTTTATTGCGGCAATAATGATTGAATTGACTTTGTCGACCACAGATGTCTCCAGCGAAGCCAGATAAATCTGTGTAGTGGCCTCGGAGTCATGTCCCATAGCCTCGCTTATAACGCTTACCGGCACTCCCATATTCTTGGCAGCCGAAGCCCAGCTGTGCCTGGCACAGTATAATGTGATACCTATAGGAGCCTTCACTTTCAATGCGATGGCCTTAAGATGCCGGTTTATCCTGTAGCCGGCATTTTTATAGCTGCTTCTCTTATTCACTGCCCTGCCGGTTATTATAGGAAGCAGAAACTCTGTATCATTTTCAGGATACTTGTCAAGAATGCATTGCATCTCTTTACGCCACTCTATTTCAAGTTTCTGGCCCGTCTTTCTGCGCCGGTAACTGACATGACCTTCTCTTAGATCTGACTTGCGCAGATATGACATATCAACCAGACTCATGCCCCTCAGATAGAAACTCATCAGAAACATGTCGCGCGCATAATCTTCCTTGGGCGACGCCGACAGATCCAAAGATCTGATTCTCCTGATCACAGCAAGAGGGAGCGCCCTTTTTACAGTCTTATCGACTCCCGTATATACGTGCCTGAAAGGCTTGCAATCCTCGATAATACCGGCATCCACCGCTTTGTTGTACACAGCCCTGAGATTACGCATGTAGAACGACGAGGTATTGGGTGTCACTCCTTTGTCCTGCAGAAAAGACTCGTAAGACAGCATCAGTTTTGAATCCATCGCATCAAGCATTATGTCATACCCTTTCCGGAAACTCCTGAAACTGTTCAATGTCGCACGATAAGTATACGCGGTACCTGTTTTATGCCTATGTTTCAGGTCGGCAATCTGCGATTCCATGTAATTGAATAAGGAATACTCGGCCATATATCGCTCAAACTCGTCGATCAGGACATCGCCTGATATAGGCATTCTGCGATCTTCGAATCTCATCACGATACGCATCAGACGTTCCACATCCCTACGGATTTGGCCATTGATGGAGAGGAGAACCTGTTTTCGCTCGGGCACCGACCCAATCGCTATTGCCGAACGTTTTTCATTCCACTCCGCCGGAAATATCTTGTAGTCTGTAAGAAGTTGCCGCACTTTGCGCTCGTGGATAATCTGATAATAGATCGAGCCCTCCATATCCACGACTGAGGAAGGCCGAAACTTTACTTTGACTGAAACCATTTGCGATATATTTTTTTACAGCAATATAACGCAAATCCGCCCTTCCTCTTATATCAATAATATTTCTCACTCATCCCGAAAACGAAATGACGCGAACGGACAATGACGACTGCAAGCACCGCCACGGCGGCGATACCGGCAAATATGAACGGAAACAACGAGCTCCCATGCCGATTGAAAACACTACCCACAGAGTCTATCACTACCGGTACAAGCGATATCGCCACATAGTTGGCAACCTGAATATAAGCCAACGAGAGCGTCGCCTTGCTCTCGCTCACCACCACCTCAGTGGCCTTTGTATAGAATATAGGCTGCGCTATACCGTTGCCAAGCCCCGTTATGGCGGAAGCTATGACATAAGGCACAAACGAATGCGTGAATATGTATATGCCGAACCCGATTACAAGAAATGCCGCCGCAGCTACAAAAGTCATCTTGCGGAAGCACCTCATGAAAGGCGTAAGCGCCATACCCATCGCAAACATCGCAAAATATATCACCGATGTCATGGTAGAAGCCGACTCTGCATCTATCCAGCTTATATCCGGAAGATAATATGACGGTATGGTAGTCGCGAACACAAAGAAAAAATATGCCAGCAGAAGCCATATCATCCGTCCGATATAGAATCCGCCTTTTACTGCAGGCCCATGTCCCGGATGTATCCCTGCAACCGGCACATCCTGCTGCTTCACCTTAATATCTTCCAAGGACTGCCCTACACCACCCTGCGGAATCCTGCGCAAGAACGGCAGGAGGAAAAGCGATACCAACGGCAACAGATATACCAGAAAAGGCAGATGCCAGCTCACGGCAGCCAAAAAGCCCACGACAAACGTGGCAAGCACAAGAGCCACATTGCCGATAGCCGAGACGATGCCCATCTGCTTCATGCGATATTTGCCTACGAAAACATCGGCGACCAGGCCTGTGGAAAAAGGCAATATCAGACCACATCCCGCACCAAGGAGACAGCTGAGAAAAATCAACATGTTTAAAGAGCCCGAGAATATCGATAGCGCGCCGGCGACCACATACAACGCTGTGCCTGCCACGATCACGGATATCTTATGCCGGGACTCGGACAATCGGCCAGAAAGCAACACAAAGGGAATAATAACAAGATTTGGAAGAACCGTAAGCAGCTGAATCTTGAAATCAGTAGCGTCATGAAATATCGAACGCAACTGACCCTCGATAGGCGTCACCGCCAATCCGGGAAGATCGACAGCAAGCGACAATGACCAGATGGCGACAACCACCATCGCCGATATTGAACCTTTTCCTGTGTTCACCTGCATGATCTTCCTGAATTCATTGATAAAAATATCACATACCTGCCATCAATCAGCCACAACAGCTATACTGTCGCCGTTGAAAACGCCTATATCGAGTTTTTTCATAATAGCCTTGACAGCAGCCTGAGCCTTGACTGAATTTCCGGCTTCGTCCAGCGGCGGTGCGAAAGCGGCCACACCCATTACACCGGGATAAACGCCCAGTACCCCGCCGCCGACACCGCTCTTGGCAGGAATGCCTGAAGTGTACATCCAGTCGCCGGTATTCTGATAGAATCCGACAGCCGCGATCAACGTGGTTATTTTCGATGCGAGCTTACGGTCGAATACATTGACTTTCGTAACGGGATTGATCCCTCCGTTGGCTATCGTGCCGGCACATATCGCCAGCTGCGATGCCGTTATTCCGACAGAGCACTGCCGCGTATACAGATCCAGACTCATATCCGCATCATCATAAATACGGTTGTAATTCTTCAGAAGCCACGCTATCGCACGGTTGTTGAAGTTAGTCTCGGTCTCTGACCGGTAAAGCTCATCAAGCACCTGTGCCTCCGAACCGCACAGGTCGGCAATATTGTTGATGATGGCCTCCCACTTGCCCCACGAATCGCCTTTGGGCTCCACCATCGAGCAAGCGGCTATCGCACCGGCATTAACAAGCGGCGTGGATGGATGATCGTTTTCAAGAAGAATGGCAAAAATAGAGTTGAACGGAAGTCCCGTAGCATCAGCCCCGATCTGCTTCAGAACAGCTTCCGCTCCAAATTGTTTCATGACTAAAATCGCCGTAAGCACTTTGGATACTGATTCGATGCCAAACTTATAGCCTGTATCGCCGACATCAAATGTGGTGCCATCGGTCAAGACGACACTGATGCCGAAAAGATCCGGGTCGATATTTGCCAGAAAAGGAATATAGTCGGCGTTTTTGCCCCCTGTCATATTCTTGCATTCATCATAGGCATCCTGTACCGCATGCCTTATCTGTGAGTGTGTGAGAGTTTTATCCATATTAAATCGTTTATCTACATGTATCTTAAACAGATATACGGATATTAAAGTTCATTTGGCGATTTTTAGAAATTATTTAATTTTATATTACCTGATCACGCCAAAAACTGTCCCGGATTGTTATAATGATGACAATATACTTCACACGTTGATGAATCTAACAAAAAATCCTTAATAAAATGCATCCACGTTTATTACTCGCCGCATCATTCACGGTTATCTGTGCGACGACTTTCTGCATCTCGGCCCAACGCGACAACCGCAATATGGAATCAGGCGTCACGACCGTTCTGCTCAACGACAAGGCCGACAGCCTGCACGTAGAGACAACGCTTAAGAAAAACGCACCCAAAGCGCCCAACGACAACGGCCTGCCCCGATTTGCAATCGTAGGAAAAGATCGCCTGTTCTATCTGGGCATAGGCGGCCAGTTTCTCGGAGAGGGCGTTTTCACCTGGGGCGACAACATGCCTTCGACCGTAAGTTTCACGCCCTCATCGCTTACACCCGCCACACCCGGAAATGGCAGCACTACCCAGTTCGCTTGGCAGACATCCTCCATATACATGAATTTCGTGGCCATGCCCGGTACCGGAAATCAGATCGGACTTTTCTTCAAAGCCAACTTCAACGGCGACAACAACGCTTTCCACTGCCAGCATTTCTACGCAAAATATCGTGGATTGACCGTCGGCCGCACGGCAAGCCTGTTTGAAGACGGAGACGCCCAGCCTATGACAATAGACGACGAAGGACCCAACGGATTTCCGTCCTTAACATTGTTCACAGCATATTGGGAACAGAAATTCACCGGCCACCTATCGGGCGCGATAGGTATTGACGCGCCCACAGCATCCATAACTCCCGGCACCACTGCCACACAGGTAAATCAGCGCATACCGGCCATACCACTATATCTGCAATATGCATGGCACGGCGGTGACTCCCACGTGCGGCTGTCTGGAATCTTCCGTCCTATACAATATAGAGACCTTGTTGACGAAGCAAACAAGACCGAGGCCGGATATGGCATACAGCTATCGGGTATCTCTGCGATAGCCGGCGGATTGGGTGCAAGCTTAAGCGGAGCCTACGGACGCGGCATAGGCACATACCTTCAGGATGACAACGGATTGGGACTCGACGCCGTAGCGACAGCCGTACCCGGCAAAATATCTACAGTAAGATCACTGGGTCTTACCGCCGGACTCAACTACAGCTTCTCATCCCGGGTATCCGCCAATCTAGTATACAGCCATCTTGCCAACTTCATGCCCGGCGATGCCACAATTTCCGACGACGTATACAGATATGGCGATTATATGGCCGCCAATGTGATATGGAACATCAATAAATTTATGTCGGCAGGTATAGAATACGACTATGGACGCCGAGTCGATCTCGACGGCCACAGCCTGCATGCCAACCGGCTGCAATGCCAGATGGCACTGACATTCTGATGCCGAATTACTTGAGTCTATCGTACTCTTCGTCCGTCACAGGCTCAAGCCATTCGTTCGAGGCGTTCTTGCCAGGAATCTCGAAAGCGAGATGGGCAAACCAGCTGTCGGCGGCCGCGCCGTGCCAGTGTTTCACGTTGGCGGGGATATGGATTACCGTGCCGGGCAATATCTCTTGCGCAGGTTCTCCTTCCTCCTGATACCATCCGCGGCCTGCAACGCCTACAAGCATCTGTCCGCCGCCGGCTGTGGCATGATGGATATGCCAGTTGTTGCGACATCCCGGCTCAAAAGTGACATTTGAGAATGGTATCTGCGAGTCGGAGATGCGGGCAAGGTAGCTTTTGCCTTGGAAATATTCGGCGTATGCTGTGTTAGGTTCTCCAATCGGGAATATCATTTCCTGCTGGAAGCGTTCTTTTTCAGTTGCAGCATCTGCCGGATCGGCCCATACCTCTTTGGCCACACGAAAACCTGCCCACGCGTTGGGCCATCCGGCATAAAAGGCGACCTGCGTGAGCAAAGCGGCAATTTCATTACGGGTGATGCCATGCCTTTTACCCATCTCGAGATGCGAGCGGAACGACGAGTCGATCATCCCCTTGCCTAGAAGTATCGAGATAGTGACCATACTGTGATCGTGGAGCGATAGAGTCGAATCATTCCATACCGCCTCCCCAAACAAAACATCATCGTTAAGCTCCGCGAATTTAGGAGCGAAATCACCGAGCACGGTACGCCCGGCGGTCTGGGTTATCTTCTGCTGTGCCATAACATCTGTGTTTGTGATTATAGAGATAATTGCAGTCAGTATTATTGCAAGTTTTTTCATTTGTGTGTCCTATTGTATGATTGTTTTCTTTCCATTTACAATATAGATTCCGGCGGACAACAAGTCGGGGTCATTGTCGGGTGGAGTTACACGGACACCTTTCAGGTCATAAAGGCTTGTGATATGGCTGCCGTCGGCAATCACATCCTTTATTCCCGATGACCCGGACAGGGCAAGCGTGACATCCACATCACCGTTTCCAAGTATGCCTTTAAGCGCAGCCCCGGATGTGACATTGTCTATCTTACCAAGCCGCGTGAAATTCCATGAGTTTGTATCGTAGTAAATTACGAAATTTATACCTTGATAAAGTATCAGATCGCCGGCTACAGTATTTATCTGCTCGTCATTGGTAGGAAGCGACTGTGGCAATGGCCCTACTTTTTCCATATTGCCGTAATCCGACATGTGTATGGTCACAGGCCCGGCGGCAAGCAAATCCCTCAATGTCCTCGTAGAACTGTTGTCAACGAGCGTGGCAGTCAGGGTGTGCCCGTTTGCACTTATTGATAATCTGTCGTCCATATTATTTTGTGTGAGATTATTATAATCTATTTCATCCAGCCATGCCGACAAGAGCGATGATGCCGAAGAAGTCTGAGAGGAACGTATCCACAAACTCGGTGAAAGGAATCTACCCTCCGGGGTAAGCCGTTTTGCATCGGCTACAACGCCCGATATTCCGCTGCTTGCGCTCGACACTATCAGCCCGATGTTTTTATCGGCCAACGACTCTCCGTTATGGAACAGAAATGTCTGCATGGGCGCCGCCATGTTGCTCCACCAAAGCGGAGCGGCGATTATAACCGTATCGTATTCATCCCAGTTGACTTGTACGGGATCAATGGCGGGATAAGAGGAAGCATCGCGGGGATTATTCCGGATTGCCGATATCAACTCGCTTCCTAACTTGTAGTTGTTTGCCGCATAGTCAAGATCCTTTTCAGCCGGCTCAACCCTGATTACATCAGCTTGGATCTGCGCGGTCAGTTCATTTACGACGCGGTGGATGTTGTTGGTGTAGCTATAATATGCTACCAAAGTCTTTGCCTGAATCGACATGACGATGAATATTAGAGATAAGAGAATGATGTATTTCTTCATATGATTATGGTATTTTACGTTTTTTGTCCGATGCAAAATTACGGTCTACGATGAATGTACCGGGTATCAGAATCGCAGATTGAACTACCAATTTCACCTGCGCCGGTGATATAGGTAGCACATACAGTGATTTTGATACATCTCAACTATGCCCTTCATTATAATTTTGCACAAAAATGATTAACTTTGCATATGGACAGCATCAAACAAGTAAATACAATACAAGAGTACAACGATTATTTCGGTGTGGAGACCTTGCATCCGTTGGTATCAGTGATAGACTGCCGCGAAGCCAAGCCCCTGAGATACGGCATGAAATTCTTCAACATATTCGCCATATTTCTGAAAGATCTTGACTGCGGCACATTGAAATATGGCCGAAGCGTATACGACTATCAGAAAGGGACAATGGTGTTCGTAGCGCCGGGGCAAGTTCTCGGAACAGAAGATGACGGAGAGCTGCACCAACCCCGCGGATGGATCGTCGCTTTTCATCCCGACTTCCTACGCACCACTCATCTGGCAAAAATAACCAGAGTCTATACCTACTTCTCCTACAACGCAAATGAAGCCCTGCACCTGTCGGAACAGGAACGGGAAACCATAATCGACTGCATGAGACGGATAAAGGAAGAACTTCAGCACCCGATAGACAAGCACAGCAAATCGCTGATAACCGATAAAATCAAGTTGCTGCTCGACTACTGCGTCCGCTACTATGACCGCCAGTTCATAACCCGCGAAAACACCAACAGCGACATAATGGCCCGCTTCGAGGAATTGCTCGACAACTATTTCGCATCTTCCGCCCCTGCCGAAAACGGTTCTCCAACAGTGCAATACTGCGCCGACAAACTATGCATGTCGCCCAACTATCTCAGCGATATGCTGCGAAAAGAAACAGGCCTGTCCGCATTGAGACATATACAACAGAAAATGATGGATATAGCAAAAGACCGCATCGCAGGAAGCCGGCAATCAATCAGCGAGATATCCTACGGCCTCGGCTTTCCATACCCACAGCACTTCAGCCGATGGTTCAAGAAAATGACCGGCGCCACACCAAACCAATACCGCATACAATCTATCTGAAACCGGATGAAAACCGACATTGACATGGAGTGCCGAACTAAGTTTCGAGGTTTCAATCATCACCTCAATCTTCTTGCGCCATTCATTGTAGCCGGAAGGCAGCTGTATTTCGTTTTTACTTTTTGCCGGTTTCATGAGTACAAAATTACGAAAAATATTCAGCATTAGGGCTGTAATCCGAAATTTATAGCTAATTTTGTGATTAGGTTGACGCAAGTCATGATAACGACATTTTGGATAAAAAGAAGCATATGCTCTCTTGTAAATCAAGAACCTGAGAACCTTTCGAATTTGATACAAGAAAAAACAATGGAAATGAAATTCTGTCAAAGTTGCGGAATGCCGCTGACTGACGACAACAAAGGCACAAATGCCGACGGCTCACAAAACGGTGATTATTGCATCTACTGCTACAAGGATGGCAAGTTCACGCAGGATATGACGATGGAGCAGATGATTGACCACTGCGCCCAGTTCACCGACGAGATAAACAAGCATTCAGGCCAAAACTTGACCCCGGAACAGGCCAAAGAAATGATGCGCCAGTTCTTTCCACACCTCAAACGCTGGAAAAAGTAAAAACGATTATGAGTAACGAAATTCTATACATCATCCTGCCCGATTATGCAGCGCATGAGGCGGTGTATCTCTCGCAGGCAGTCGCTTCCGATGAATATGCCCTGAAGGAAAATCCGAAGTATGTCAATAAAATTGTCGCCCCGACACTTGAGCCGGTAAAATCAATCGGCGGATTCCGCACAATGCCGGATTATTCGTTTGATACGATGCCCAATGATTATGCTGCGCTGGTGCTGATTGGTGGTTTCGGTTGGAATACGCCTGTCGCTGAACAAGTCGAGCCGATTGTCAAAAGAACTGTAGAGAAAGGAAAGGTTGTCGGTGCTATCTGCAACGCGGCTTCATTTATGGCAAAGCATGGTTTCCTCAATACGGTGAAACATACCGGCAATGGTTTGGAGCAACTGAAAATTTGGGGCGGAGAGAGTTACACTAATCCCGACGGGTATATACACGCGCAAGCCGTAAGCGATGGAAACATCGTGACTGCAAACGGTTCTGCAACCCTTGAATTTGCAAGAGAACTACTTATGCTGCTCGAAAACGATACGCCGGAACGAATCGAAATGTACTATCAGTTCAATAAGCAAGGTTTCTGCAACCTGCTTCATAATTAATGATATTATAAGCCGTGAGCCTTACTATCAGACCATATCAGCCCACAGATGCCAACATAGTCACGGCTTGGCTTAAGAGTGAATACCTTATGCGCCAATGGTGTGCTGACCGATATGAGCGGTTTCCTGTCACGCCGGAAAATATGAACTCTTATCATCAGCAATACATTGACGGACATAACTCTGTTGCTCTGACTATGGTTGACGGTGAAGAGATAGTTGGATATACCACCCTGCGCATCCCTGCCGACAATCCGACAGAGCGACGTCTCGGATTTGTGATTGTTGATGACTCCAAACGTGGCACAGGATTAGGGAAAGCCCTTGTCGCAATGACGGTTGATTATGCCTTCCGTAAACTCGGTGCTACAAAAGTATCGCTGGGAGTATTTGAAAATAATCCGGCGGCTATCCGGTGCTATGAATCGGTTGGATTTCATCGAGTTGTCAGGCAAGAGACAGAATGCTATAAATGCCTTGGCGAAACATGGAATTGTATTGAGATGGAAAGGTTGGGACATACAGAGAAAAAGCCTATTTGTGAGATGACATTGGATGAGTTATGGCGACTCTTTCCGATAATTCTGACTCCACATAAGCCACAATGGAAAGAATGGGCGAAAGATGAGATTATAAGTCTATCGGTAATCCTATCCGAACACACCCATATTATAAATCATATCGGTAGCACGGCGATTAACGATATTCAAGCCAAGCCTATAATTGATATTCTTGTTGAAATTACGCCCGATGCCGATTGGCAACGAGTGAAAACTAAAATGGAAACCGCAGGATATATCTGTATGTCATCAACCGGAAATCGTATGAGTTTCAACAAAGGTTATACCCCGGATGGTTATGCCGAAAAGGTATTCCATATTCATGTCCATACGATTGGTGACAATGACGAAATTATTTTTCGCGACTATCTTAATAGCCATCCGGCAATAGCCAAAGATTATGAGACTTTGAAACTTAGCCTTTTGGCTCAATATCGAAATGATCGGGAGGGATATACCGAGGCTAAATCAGACTTTATTAAAGCTATAATCAATAAAGTAAAAACCAATGACGAAGGCTGAAAAACTCAGATTATGTAGTTGGATGCTTATTTATGCAACAGCATTAGTTCTTGCATCCGGCATACAACTTGAAGTCACTGATAGCCGTAATATTATCTGGGTATTGATTCATATGATTATAGGCAGCCTGTTCTTCGCCAATATCGTATGGCACCTTTATCTCCATTTCGGTTGGAAATCGTGGATTCAAAAATTGCGGAAACAAAAATCACCTGTCACACGCTGGCTTGCCATTTTCGCACTGCTCACAATTATAAGTACATTTGTCACCCTCTTCCATTGGGTTGGCACCTATACGCATTCACCTATCGGAGGCATACATGGCAAGATTAGCTTTGTTTTCCTTGCATTGGTAATCGGGCACACACTAAAACGTATAAACTTTTTCAAAAAGAAGAAAGCCTACCCGAAACGAGTAGACTGAAAGACGGGACAGGTGTCTGTCACAGATGCCATATCCTGTCACGGTAGGCTTTCAGCTCCTTCTCCGGGAAGAATGCGATAGCCTTGTCAAATTCGGCAAGGATAGCCGCCTTGTCATTCGGCAATGCTCCGGTTATCGGTACGGTGTTGGAAACATGGTGACCGAGTAAGTTGGTCTTTATTTTCAGCCGCTCTATAAGTGTCCGCATTTCCACAAGACGTTCAATCTCCGGTTCCTCCTCATACGTTCCGTCAATCGCCTCCTGATATAGTTGCGATTCCGGGAATATTGTCAGCGATACAATGTTTATGATGCAGGGGTGAAGCCGGTTCAGCACATCGGCGGTCGCTGTTGCGCTTGCCATACCGTTGCCTTTTCCACCAAGACCGTTGAGATAAAAGACATTGTAGCGGATTCCTGCCTCATCAAGATTTGACAGTTGTTGCAGAATGTCGGAGGCATGGTATCCTTTGTTCATCCGTTCAAGTGTCGGGTCATGGGCAGTCTCGATGCCGATATTGATGCTGTCGAGTTTGAGGTGGTGGAGATTTTTCAATTCCTCCACCGATTTGGACGTGATGTCGGTCACACGGGCAAACATTCCGAAAGATACCATGTGAGGCAGATACTTACGGAGCAACAATGCCACATCCATCAGCTTGTTGTAGCTCAATGCGAATGGATTAGCTCCCGTGAGATAGACACGTCGTGCGCGAGGCTGCCATTGGCGTATCACTTTCAGATCTTCCTCAATTTCGGACATTGGCGACATATGAAACGGTGTGCCGTGGTAGAGGCTGCAAAACTTGCATTTGTGCCATGTGCAACCTGAGGTCAGTTGCAGAAGCTGCGAGTTGGCTTCGTATGGCGGTCGCCATACTTGTCCATCAAAATGGAGTTGCGGATACATCATATCTCAATAATTTTTGTTAATTTTACGACGCAAAATTAAGTGAGAATCAGCGGCAAAGCAATAACTTACCGATTGGTTTGACCCTTACCGAAAGGTTTGTTTTGCACAAA